>NZ_JALCZD010000002.1:0-628118 GCF_024586945.1 Chryseobacterium sp. WG14 | reverse complement strand
AGAAGTTAAGCCCACCAGCGCCGATGGTACTGCTAACGCGGGAGAGTAGGCCGCCGCCAGTTTTTATTTTATTTTTAAAAATCCTTTATCGTAAGATAGAGGATTTTTTTTGTTTATATACTATAACAACTATACTGCTATACTTCAACTCTAAACTATACCCAACCTCAGTTGATAGTTAATAGTTGATAGCGCTGTCAACCCTCAACTCTTAACTCTCAACTATTAACTCCTAACCCATAACTCAAAACTGGCCACTCATCACTGTTCATAGATGTACTAAGATTCCCCTAATAATCATATATAGAAAGAAATTTCCCGCTAGAAGTAGATTTTACTCGAATAAATTCAATAAGTTTGTATCTGTTTTCCAAATACAATTATAATGTCAGGAAATATTCTGATTATCGACGATGAGATCAAACTCCTTAAGTTATTAGGTATGATCCTTTCCCAAGAAAATTTTAATGTAAAAGAAGCTTCTACGGCACGGTCAGCGATGACAATGTTGGAGCAGTATGATTTTGATGTCGTTTTAAGCGATGTCCGTCTTCCTGATGCCTTTGGGGTTGAGCTGATCAAGTCCATAAAGACAAAATATCCCCATCTAGAAGTCATTTTAATGACCGCATTTGGAAATATTACAGATGCTGTACAGGCCATGAAGAATGGTGCCTATGATTACCTGGTAAAAGGGGATGATAATGAGAAGATTATTCCATTAGTATATAAAGCACTGGATAAAGTAAAAGACAACAGATCAAAAGTTGTTCAGCAAATTACTGCCATAAAAGGTTTTGAACAAATTATTGGACATTCTCCTATCATTTTACAGGCTAAGAAACTGGCTGAAAAAGTTGCTTTAACAGATGCTGCCGTACTTTTGACAGGGGAAACCGGAACCGGGAAAGAGGTTTTTGCCAATGCCATTCATGAAGGAAGCGACAGAAAGAAAAATAATTTTGTGGCGATCAATTGCTCTGCATTCAGTAAGGATATCCTGGAAAGTGAGCTTTTTGGACATAAACAGGGTGCTTTTACAGGTGCTTTAAGAGATAAAAAAGGCTTAATTGAAGAAGCCAATGGCGGAACTTTGTTTCTGGATGAAATTGGTGAAATGCCCATTGAGCTTCAGGCAAAACTGCTTAGGGTACTGGAAACCAAAGAATTCATAAAAATGGGAGAAACGAAGCTCTCAAGATCTGATTTTAGGCTTGTAGCAGCAACGAACAGAAACCTCGAGGAAGAAATAAAGCAAGGTAACTTTAGAGAAGACCTCTATTTTAGACTGAACGTTTTTGAAATTACTCTTCCCGCATTAAGAGAGAGGAAAGAGGACTTAAAAATGCTGGCTAAATATTTTATTAATTTATTTTCAGATAAGCTGCATTTATCAACTATTCAGGTGAATCCGGATTATTATAAAGCGTTGGAAAAAAATGACTGGAAAGGGAATATCCGTGAATTGAGAAATGCAGTAGAGCGAAGCCTGATTCTTATGGATAATAATATTCTTGATGCCGAAAGCCTTCCTCGCTATTCAGAGAAAGCGGTGGCTGAAAGTGACTCCCTGAGCATAAGATCCCTGGAAAAAATACATATACAGAAAGTATTGCAGTATACAAAAGGAAATAAAGCTGAAGCTGCCAGGTTACTGGAGATTGGTATTGCTACCCTATACCGTAAACTGGAAGAATACGGATTGAAATAAATTATTTTTATCATTTTAATAAAGAGCCTATCATTTTGATAGGCTTTCCTGTTTTTATACCGTTTGTTAAATTAGTGTATCGTATTGTTATACAATGTATTATATGTTCTTTTTTTAGGATGGAATTCTTTTTGGCATATAGACTATGAATAAAATATTTAAAAAATGACAATTTCAAGAAAAACGTTTAAAAAACGGGAGTACTCTACTTTTAGCCTGCTGATTGTATCGTACGTATTACTGACTATTTTAACCTTAATAATAAAGATATGATGTTGATAAGTTTAGTTCTGCTTTGTGCAGTCCTGTTTTGGCTTTTATATAAATCAGTTGAATTTTTTGATAGAATATAAAATTATGTGGAGTTTATTTTTCCTTTCAATACTTGCCTTTGTGTACATCTGTTATGTTTTAATGAAACCTGAAAAATTTTAAATGGTCATGAATACAGAAATTTTAGGCATCATAGCAATGTTTGCTATTACATTAGTTATCGGAATATTTTTGGGTAAATATATTGCTAATGTCTATGGATATAAGAAAACTTTTTTAGATCCTGTTTTTCAGCCGATCGAAAAGTTAATTTATAAAATATCGGGAATTAACCCGACTCGTCAGATGAGCTGGAAACAGAATATGTATGCCATGCTGACGATTAATCTGGTTTGGTTCATCATTGGATTTTTAATCCTTCTGAATCAGTCCTGGCTTCCTTTAAATCCGGATGGAAACCCCAATATGACGGCAGATCTGGCTTTTAATACAGCTATCTCGTTCTTAGTTAACTGTAACCTACAGCATTATTCGGGAGAAACGGGAGTAAGCTATCTAAGCCAGCTCTACCTGATGTTTTTACAGTTTGTAACAGCAGCAACGGGAATGGCAGCAATGGCAGTCCTTTTTAAAGCCTTTAAAGACAAAACAGCTACCGAACTGGGAAACTTTTATGATTATTTTACCAAATCGATGATTCGGATTCTGGTTCCCATAAGCGTAATTGTTGCTTTAATACTTTCCATTAACGGAAGTCCTATGACTTTTGAAGGGAAAGACCATATCACAACTTTAGAAGGGCAGAAAATTGATGTCTCAAGAGGTCCTGTGGCAGCTTTTGTTGCTATAAAGCATTTGGGAACCAATGGAGGTGGCTTTTTTGGAGCCAATTCAGCCCATCCTCTTGAAAATCCTAATTATGTAACGAATATGACAGAAATGGTTACTCAAATGATCATTCCGTTTGCATTGGTTTTTGCATTAGGCTTTTACTTGAAAAAAAGAAAACTTTCATGGGTCATCTTTACAGTAATGACTGTTGGATTTCTCGCGCTAACCATTCCGAATGTTATCAATGAAACAGGTGGAAATCCCCTGATTACAGAGATGGGAGCAGATAGTAGCCTGGGAGCTATGGAAGGCAAGGAAATCCGCCTTGGGAGTGCTGCATCAGGATATTGGAGTATTGCTACCACTGTTATTTCAACAGGTTCTGTAAACTCTATGCATGACAGCACCATGCCTCTTTCGGGAATGAACGAATTGCTTGCCATGATGATCAACTGTTTCTATGGAGGCTGTGGAGTAGGTATTCTGAATTATTTCATCTTTATCATCCTTGCCGTATTTATCAGTGGTCTTATGGTAGGACGAACGCCGGAATTTATGGGGAAAAAGATTGAAGCCAAAGAAATGAAGATTGCAATGATCGTGGCTTTATTTCACCCATTCTTAATTCTTGTGGGAACGGCTTTAACGGCTTATCTGCCGGAATTTGGAGCAAAAACATTGAATAACCCGGGTTTTCACGGATTCAGTGAAATGCTTTACGAATTTACTTCATCTTCTGCTAATAACGGATCCGGATTTGAAGGATTGGGAGACAATACTCCATGGTGGAATATTGCAACAGGAATCGTACTGCTGTTATCAAGGTTTATCCCAATCATAGGACCGGTAGCCATAGCCGGATTGTTGGCTCAGAAAAAATTCATCCCTGAAAGTTCAGGAACACTGAAAACGGACACCGCTACTTTCGGATTTATGACGCTGGCAGTTATCCTGCTTATTGCAGCATTGTCTTTCTTCCCTGCATTGACATTAGGACCCATTGCAGAGCAGATTCAGTATTTCTCTAAATAAAATATGAACATTAAAAATTAAAATCAATATTCTGCCATTAAGGAAGCTGAAGCGTCTGAGGAAGTTAGTCTAAAAACTTACTGAAACGTTCATCACATAATATTATCCATTTTCTTCCTTACAGTTTTAGCTGCCCTTGATGGTTAGTATTGATTTATAATGATATAAAATTCTTTCAAAAAAATGAAAAATCAATCACAAACATTGTTTCAAAGAGATTTGGTTAACGAGGCGATTAAGCAGTCTTTCGTAAAGCTGAATCCGAAAATTATGTTTAAAAATCCGGTCATGTTTCTGGTGGAAATCGGAACCGTTGTCATGTTTATCGTAAGCATGTTTAGCCTGACTGGCGATACATCACAGGGAAGCTTCTCTTATAACTTTTTAGTTTTTATAATATTATTTTTTACAGTTCTGTTCGCCAATTTTGCAGAAGCAATCGCTGAAGCCAGGGGAAAAGCACAAGCTGATACACTTAGAAAAACCCGTGAAGAAACACCTGCTAAATTAGTGGTTGATAATAAACCCGGATTTCAGGTGGATACCACATTGAAAATGTCTGCTGAAATGAAATTAGGTGATATTTTCCTTTGTGAAACAGGAGATCAGATTCCAATGGACGGAGAGATCATCGAAGGATTGGCAACCATTGATGAATCTGCAATTACCGGTGAAAGTGCTCCGGTAATCCGTGAAGCCGGCGGAGATAAAAGTTCTGTAACAGGGGGAACAAAAGTACTCTCAGACAGGATAAAGGTAAAAGTAACCACAAAACCGGGAGAATCATTTTTGGATAAGATGATTGCTCTTGTAGAAGGGGCTTCAAGACAAAAAACACCTAACGAAATCGCATTAACCATACTTTTAGCCGGGTTTACCCTTACATTTATTATTGTTACCCTCACGTTAAAGCCTTTTGCAGACTATGCACAGACGCCGATAACAATAGCAGCATTTATTTCTCTTTTTGTTTGTCTTATTCCGACAACCATCGGAGGACTGCTTTCTGCCATTGGAATCGCTGGAATGGACAGAGCTTTGAGGGCCAATGTCATCACTAAGAGTGGTAAGGCGGTGGAAACAGCAGGTGATATTGATGTTCTGTTGCTTGATAAAACAGGAACAATCACTATTGGAAACCGTAAAGCAACCCATTTCCATCCGTCAAACGGAATTAAGCTGGAAGACTTTATTAAAGCTTCTGCACTGAGTTCTGTAGCAGATGAAACACCGGAAGGAAAGTCTATCATTGAATTAAGCGATTTAAAATCAGAAGATTTACTGGTTCCTAATCCTACTTATATTGATTTTACGGCTGAAACAAGAACTTCAGGAATTGATTTTGAAGATACAAGGATCAGAAAAGGAGCTTATGACACTATAAAAAAACTGACTGAAAAAGCCGGGAATATCTTCCCGCAGGAAACACAGGATGCTGTGACCAAAATTGCTGAAAACGGAGGAACTCCCTTAGTAGTAGCAATCAATGAAAAAGTATGGGGCGTGATTGAACTTCAGGATATCATTAAAACCGGAATTCAGGAGCGTTTCCAACGGTTGCGAAAAATGGGAGTAAAAACGGTAATGGTAACCGGAGACAATCCTTTAACCGCAAAATTTATCGCAGAAAAAGCCGGTGTAGATGATTTTATTGCCGAAGCCAAGCCTGAAGATAAAATGAACTATATCAAAAAAGAACAACAGGAAGGCAAACTGGTAGCCATGATGGGGGACGGAACAAATGACGCTCCGGCATTAGCCCAGGCAGATGTAGGGGTGGCCATGAACAGTGGGACCCAGGCCGCAAAAGAAGCCGGTAATATGGTAGACCTCGATAACGATCCCACAAAACTGATTGAAATTGTAGAGATTGGAAAACAGCTTTTGATGACCCGAGGAACACTGACAACCTTCAGTATTGCTAACGACGTTGCGAAATACTTTGCCATTATTCCGGCCTTATTTATCACATTTATCCCTTCACTGCAAAAATTGAATATCATGAATCTTCATAGCCCGGAAACAGCTATTTTATCAGCTGTCATTTTCAATGCTGTGATCATTCCTTTCCTTATTCCGTTAGCATTAAAAGGAGTAGCTTACAAACCTATTGGAGCAAGTGCCTTATTAAGAAGAAATCTTTTGATCTATGGGTTAGGTGGTGTCATTGTTCCGTTTATTGGAATCAAAATCATTGATGTACTGATCAGTTTATTCTATTAAAATTTAAAAAATGAAAAATCATATTATTTCAGCATTCAGGCTGACTCTTGTAATGCTGGCTGTGGTAGGAATCTATTTGGTAATTGTCTACGGAGGTTCAAAAATATTACCTGCACAGGGAAATGCGGAGATTATTACCTATAAAGGACAGAAATTCTATGTAAATATCGGCCAGGAATTTAAATCTGGTCAATATTTTCAAGGGCGCCCATCCAGTGTCAACTATAATGCCGCAGGAAGTGGAGGAAGCAATAAAGGTCCCAGCAATGAAGAATATCTGGAAACGGTACAGAAGAGAATTGATACCTTAAAACTAGATAATCCGGAAATGAAAAATGCTAAAGTTCCTGTAGAACTGGCTACAGCCAGCGGAAGCGGATTAGATCCTGACATCTCGCCGGAAGGTGCTTTATACCAGGCAAAAAGAATAGCTAAACTAAGAAATCTTTCAGAAGAGAAGGTGAAAGATTTAATTAAAAACCAGACTGAAGGTCCATTCTTAGGGCTTTTCGGACCCTCAAAAGTAAATGTATTAAAGCTGAATATTGCTTTAGATCAATTAAAATAATTAGAAATAACGTGAAAAAATATATTGTTATAGGAATGCTGTTGGGTGTTTTCTTTCCCAAAGCACAATCTTCGGATTCATTAAAAATAGGAAATAAAGTTACCTTTTCTGCCTATGCAGAGCTTTTCTACACCTACGATGCTAATGAACCGGGTAATCATCTTCGTCAAAACTTTTTATATTCATACAACAGGCATAATGAAGTAAACCTGAATCTGGGTCTCGTAAAAGCCAATTATCAAAGTGAGAATCTTCGTGCCAATGTAGCTTTAATGGCAGGAACCTATGCTCAGGATAATATGGCTGCCGAACAGGAAGCCTTACGCTATGTAAATGAAGCGAATATCGGGATCAAAATATCAAAGAATAAAAATCTATGGATTGATGCGGGGATTATGCCTTCTCATATCGGTTGGGAAAGTGCCATAGGAAAGGATAATATCAATTTGACGAGAAGCCTTGCAGCAGAGAACTCTCCTTATTTTGAGACCGGAGCCAAGCTTTCCTATACTTCAGATAATGGAAAATGGTTTTTAAGCGGATTGGTACTGAATGGATGGCAGCGCATTGCAAAAGCAGAGGGAAATCAGAGTATTTCTTTTGGACATCAGGTAACTTACAAACCTAATGATAAGATTACACTGAACAGCAGTTCATTCATTGGAAATGATAAGGCAAAAGAAGAAAAAAGAATGCGGTATTTCCACGATTTGTTTGGAAGCTTTCAGCTGACGGATCAATTTTCAGCATTGCTGGGGTTTGATATCGGAGCAGAGCAGAAATCCAAAGGAAGTGAGCAATATAATATCTGGTACAGCCCGAATGTACAGATGAAATATCAATTAGATCAAAAATGGGCCCTAGCCGGAAGATTTGAATATTATAATGATAAAAAAGGAGTGATTATTAATTCGGGAACTCCTAATGGATTTCAGACTTTTGGATATTCACTGAATGTAGATTATGCGATCTTAAAAAACGTGATTTTCCGTACCGAGGCCAGAGGATTTACCTCTAAAGATGCCGTTTTTGTAAAAAATGGCGAAATGAAGCAGGGAAATTTCTTTGTGACAACAAGTTTGGCAGCATGGTTTTAGAAGTTTGATGGTAAAAACGAAATAACTACAAAAAGGACAAAAATTTTTTGGAAATTTTATCCATTCAATTTGTCATTCCGTAGGAATCCAGACAAGGTAAATAAAAGTAATCAATCATAATATGACCTTTTATCCTTTGAAGTTAAGAGGCTGGATTTCTTCAGAATGACAAAATTGTGTTAAAATACAGGAAAGCTTTTGTCCCTTTTGTAGTTCAATAAAAATTATAATAACTTAATACTGTAAAAGCAGGAATCAATGTCATCAGCAAAACATTTTTTAGAACTGATCCAGAAATCCAGAAAAGGAAAATTCAAGATCTATATAGGGATGAGTGCAGGCGTAGGAAAAACTTTCCGGATGCTTCAGGAAGCTCAGTCCCTTTTACGGAACGGCATTGATGTAAAGATCGGCTATATAGAAACGCATGGCCGGGAAGAAACAGTGGCTTTGGTGGAAGGTCTCCCGGAAATTGCAAGAAAATCAGTTTTTTATAAAGGTAAAAACCTGGAAGAAATGGATGTTCAGGCTATTATCAATGAACATCCTGAAGTTGTTTTGGTGGACGAATTAGCCCATACCAATGTAGAAGGATCTAAAAATAAAAAGAGATGGCAGGACGTCCTTGAGATTCTGGATAATGGGATCAACGTGATCAGTGCCATGAATATTCAGCATATTGAAAGTCTGAATGAAGAAGTAAAAGTAATCACAGGAGTTGAAGTTACAGAGCGTGTACCGGATAAAATTCTTGCTATTGCAGATGAAGTGGTAAACATAGACCTTACCGCTGATGAATTACTGACCCGGCTGAAAGAAGGAAAGATCTATAAAAAGGAAAAAATTCAGACCGCCTTGAATAATTTCTTTCAGAGCGGACATATCTTACAGCTTCGTGAACTGGCTTTAAAGGAAGTGGCCACTCACGTGGAAAGAAAAGTAGAAACTGAAATCAAGACTGAAAATTTTAAACCGATAAAATTTCTGGCCTGTATCAGCAGCAATGAAAAAATTGCCAAAACAATCATTAGGAAAACAGCCAGGCTGGCGAGCTACTATAATAGTCCGTGGACGGTCTTATATATTCAGAAGCCCTCAGAAAATCCTGAAAAAATAGCACTGGATAAACAGCGGTATTTGATTAATAATTTTAATTTAGCACAGGAATTGGGAGCAAAAGTGGTCCGGATCAAAGACGGAAGTGTTCATAATGGAATTCTGGAGTATGTAATTGCCCATAATATAACAACAGTCTGTATCGGAAAGCCTCACGCCAGATTTTGGCAGCGCCTGTTGGGGTATAGCTGGATCTATACCCTTATGAACAGATTGAATGAAAGGCAAATAGATATTATTATTTTATCTTAAAAAAAGTAATGAAACTTAAAACTAAACTTACCTTAGGCGTAGGCCTTTTATTTTTTCTGATCGTTCTGCTTTCAGTGATAGGGTCTGTGTATATCAATAAACTGAAATCTGATACGGAGAAAATCCTTACAGCCAACTATAACAGCCTGGAGTTTTCTAAAAATATGCTCCTGGCTTTGGATAATATAAGCAGCGACAGTGCGGTGGCCATTGCAGATTTTCAGAAAAACAACCAGTTACAGGAAAAAAATCTCACGGAATTCGGAGAAAAAGAAGCTACTCAGAATCTGAATTTACATTTTAACAGTTACCTGAAAGAACCTTCATACAGTAAAGAAAAGCTGATCCGGGAAGATCTTACGAAGATAATGTCTTTAAATATGAAAGGCATTGAAAGGAAAAGCGATATTGCCATCATCACTGCCGGTAATGCTACTTTCTGGATTGTTAGCTTGGGAACGGTATGCTTTCTGATAGCCTTTATTTTACTTTTTAATTTACCGCAAACCATTGCAGAACCTATTAATCAGCTGACATTCAGTATCAGGCAGATTGCTGATAAAAATTATAATGAAAGGGTACATTTTAAAGGAAGTGAAGAATTCAACAGCCTGGCAGAATCATTCAACACCATGGCTGAAAAGCTTCAGGAGTATGAAAGCAGTACACTTTCTAAACAGCTCATGGATAAGAAGAGGATTGAAACACTGGTAAACAATATGCATGATGCCGTGATTGGATTGGATGAAAACCATTTTATCTATATGATTAATGACGAAGCGTTGAAAATCACCAACCTGAACAAAGACGATATTATAGGCAAAACAGCTCATGAAGTTGCTGTAAACAATGATCTGATCCGGGAGCTGTTGAAAAATATTGACCATCCGGTAAAAGAACCTATGAAGATCGTCCGCGATAATAAAGAGAACTATTTTGAACAGGATATTGTTCCTATCAATATTGTGAAAACCGGGGAAAAGGAGAAAAAATATATTGGAAAGGTTATTTTACTGAGAAATATTACCCCTTTTAAGGAACTGGATTTTGCTAAAACGAATTTTATAGCTACCATTTCTCATGAACTGAAAACTCCTATTTCTGCCATAAAAATGGGCGTACAGTTACTGGGAAATCAGAAATTCGGTGAACTGAATGACCAGCAGAAAGAACTACTGAAAAGTATCAATGAAGATGGGCAGCGCTTGCTGGATATTACCGGTGAACTGCTTAATCTTTCACAGGTAGAATCCGGAAATATCCGTTTGACAATTGAAAAATGCTCCCCTAAAGAGATTGTACAGTCGGCGGTGAAAAATGTAGAAAAACTGGCAGAACAGAAAAATATCTCAGTGAATATGGAATATCTTCTGGAAGACACAGATTTTGTTGCTGCAGATTTTGATAAGACGGTTTGGGTGATGAATAACTTTCTTACCAATGCTGTGAAACACTCTTTTCAGGATGAAAATATAAAGATTTTGGTGGAAAAAATAGATTCATTTATTCAGTTCAGTATTACAGATACGGGAAGTGGTATAGATGAAAAGTACCACCGTCAGATCTTTGACCGGTATTTTCAGGTTCCTGGCGAGCACCAGAACGGAACAGGTCTCGGCTTGGCTATTTCAAAGAATTTTATTGAGAAACAGGATGGAGAAATTGGAGTAAGCAGTTCCCCTAATAATGGAAGCACATTTTATTTCAGGCTGCCTGTTTCTTAAAATGTATAATATAGTATTTAACTTTACGTTTGAATTTCAATAAAGATACTGTAAGAGTAATATTAATAAAGTATGAATATTAAGAAAATAATTATTTTACTTTCATGTGTTGTGGTTAATTTTTGCTTTGGACAAAGTGAGTTTAGAGAAGCATTTACATTAAAACTCAAGGTGGATTCTGTTAGATTCTACCAACAGGAGATCAAAAAATCGCCGTATTTTGTAAAAGACGATATTTTACAGATTTATCCAGGTGAACATTTGTTTATAGAAACAGAAGTAAAAAATGGAAAGATTGAAGCCATGAAAGTGGTTAAAGCCAATATAAATCCTGAAAAAACTATAGAGATAGATTTTTCACAAAATACTGAAGAAAGAAAAAATAAAGGAATGCTACTTCAGGTAAAAAATCCTTTTAATATCAGTCTAATGTACGATGCCATGATGTATATTGTTGGAGATACCCGATGGATTAAAACCTCAATTATACCTGTAAAACCTCAGCTTCAAAATTTTGAAACGTGGAATGATCCTATTATTAGTCTTGTATTAGAGAACTGGAGATTGGAGAAATAATCCTTATTCAGAAATTATATAAATAAATTCAGTCTTTTAATTAATATGTTTACAGACTTATTTTTTTACTTTTTCCTAGCTTCTTTAGTATTTGCTGTTCTCTCAGGAATCTTCTTTTCTATACAAAAAAAGAAAATTATTTCAAAATATAAACAACCAAACTCAAAAGTCTTACAGAATATTAGTGGTACAATTGTTACTAAAAACGGCTTTCTGCGGAAAAAATATGAATGGTGTAATTTTGATGTATTAATCAATTCCAATTCAATATTTTTATTTCCCAAGACTCTTTATTGTATTCCTACTCGTTTTATTAACCTTATATTTTCTAATTTTGATAAAAGGAATACAAAAAGACCAACCATTTTAAGAGAATTTTATATTAGTAAGCATTCTGTGGAGTTGGTATCTTATCCGGGTTATCTTATCAATGGAGAGCGTAAAATTTATTTAAAGAACCTCAATCAGGAACAAATTATACTTTTCCAAAACGTATTAAAGAAAAATTCATAACTTTATCAAAAACTTGAAGACTATTCTTTTAAACTTATAAACTTTTATCATACAATGAAAAAAACTCTATCTCTATTAACATTGCTGTTTTTTATCGTATTAAGTATTCAGGTATCAGCTCAGGCATTTACATTAGAAAAAATTGCAGAATTCAATAAGCTTGGTATGTCTGAATTTAAAAATGAAATGAAGAAGATTAATTTCAGCTTTAATGACAAAACAGAAAGTGCAGATTTCACCCTGAACGAATATGAAAGTCCTGATCATACATTTAAAATTGGAAAATTTGTCTACACTAAAGATAAATCCCAGGACAGAATAGAGTGTGAATTTCCGGAACAGAGAGATTATCATAAGTATCTTTCAGCTGCTTTAAATGCTGGTTATAAAGAGACTGGTAAAGGGAAAATTATTACAAAAGAGCCTTATGTTGATTACCAGAAAGGAAAACAGCACATCAGGTTTATTTTACCTAAAGAAAATCAGAATGGCCCTTACAGTGTTCTTGTTTTCAAATAAAAAGAAACTCTAAATTAAAATACAAAGGCTGTGAAAGTAATTTCGCAGCCTTTATTTTAGTGTAGCCCTTTTTCCACCTTAATAAATTTCTAAATGTAATTTTTATTTTATCAAATGCTAAGGTAAAAGAAAGCTTTTTTATTCTTATTGTTTTTCAATCAAATCAAGGAACTCCTGCTCATCCAGAATGGTAATTGTTCCAATATCCTGAGCTTTTTTCAGTTTACTTCCCGCTTTTTCACCTACCACCAGGAAGTTTAGGTTTTTGGAAACGGCAGAAATATTTTTTCCACCATGTTTCTCCACCATTTCTTCGGCCTGTTCTCTGGTAAATAAAGATAATTTGCCGGTAAAAAGAAAAGCTTTTCCTTCCAAAACTTTGGATAAAACCTCATTGGTATTTTCTCCCTTTTCAAGCTGTACACCGTAAGATTTTAAACGTTCTATCATCAGGATATTTTCAGAATTTTTGAAAAACTCTACAATGCTTACTGCAATTTTGGCTCCGATATCCTCTACCTGGCAAAGCTCTTCTACAGTAGCGTCTTTCAGTTCTTCTATGGTAGGGAAGTTCTTCACCAGTTTCTTGGCAACTGTTTCTCCTACATGCTTGATCCCTATTCCGTATAAAACTTTTTCAAACGGAATTTCCTTAGATTTTTCAATGCCTGTGATGATATTTTGTGCTGATTTTTCTGCCATTCTTTCCAATGGGAGAAGCTGTTCTTTCGTTAGAACATAGAAATCAGCTGGATTTTCAATTAACCTTTCCCTGTAAAGCTGTTCAATGGTTTCACTTCCCAGGTTCTCAATATTTAAAGCTTTTCGGGAAACATAGTGGATCATTCTTCCTACCACCTGAGGCGGGCAGTGAAGTTCATTCGGGCAGAAATGGATCGCCTGATCTTCAATTTTTACCAACTCAGTTCCGCATTCAGGGCAATGTTTAATGTATTCTATTTCTTTACTTTCTTCAGTCCTTTTTTCAGTGTTTACCGCAACGATCTTCGGAATGATTTCACCGCCTTTTTCTACATAAACGAAGTCATGCTCATGAAGGTCCAGCTTTTTGATAATATCTTCATTGTGGAGAGAAGCTCTTTTGACAATAGTTCCTGCCAGTAAAACAGGTTTAAGGTTGGCAACCGGCGTAATAGCACCTGTTCTTCCTACCTGGTAAGAAACGCTTTGAAGCTCTGTCTCTACTTTTTCAGCCTTGAATTTATAAGCCATGGCCCAGCGGGGAGATTTTGCAGTATATCCAAGCTGTCTTTGCTGCTGCAGAGAATTCACTTTTAAAACAATTCCGTCAATTTCAAAAGGAAGGTTGTGGCGCTCCGTATCCCAGAAACTGATAAACTCTTTTACCTCATCCAGGGTAGTACATAATTTTGCCTGCTGAGATGTTTTGAATCCCCAGCCATGGGCTTTTTGAAGCAGTTCCCAATGGGTTTCAGCCGGAATATCTTCAGCAATGAACTGATAGAGTACAGAAGATAAACTACGCTTTCTTACTTCTGCGCTGTCCTGCATTTTTAAACTTCCGCTTGCTGTATTTCTGGGGTTCATAAACGGATCAAGGCCTTCCTCTTCACGCAGTTTATTGAGTTTATCGAAATTCTTTCTGGTCAGGTAAATTTCTCCACGCATAAAGAAATGCGAAGGAAAATCACCTTTCAATGTCAGAGGAATATCTGAAATAGTGCGGACATTCGGAGTAATTTCGTCTCCCTGAAAACCATCGCCCCGGGTTACTGCCTGCATCAGTTTTCCGTTTTCATAAAGAATGGAAATAGAGGCACCGTCATATTTTAATTCAGCAACAAACTCTACAGGATCATTAATGGTCTTAATAATTCTTTTTTCCCAATCTTCAAGATCCTCAAAATCATAAGAATTATCCAGAGAATACATTCTGAATTTATGCTGAATAGTAGGAAAAACCTTTGTAACTCCACCACCTACTCTTACAGAAGGGGAGTTTTCATCATAAAACTCCGGATGCTTTGCTTCCAGTTCCTGAAGCTGCTGCAGAAGTATATCAAAGTCATAATCTGAAATGGTAGGCGTATCCAGAAGATAATAGTTTTCATTATGCTGATGAAGCTCTTTGCGGAGCTGTTCTATTTTTTGTTGAATGTTTTCGGACATTGCGGTTCTATCTTTTGAGCAAAAATAACTAAACTAATCCCATTTAGAAAATAACATAATTAAATATTACAGGAAAATTAATATTACGTAATGTCTTTTAACAGGCTGGTTATCTAGGGGATAAATTGGTTGTTTATAATAAATTAACATAACGTTTCGATTTAATTAAAAAAATGTTAAAACTCTCTTAAACAGAAGGCTCTTAAAGTCAAAATACCTTTGCACATCTAATTTGAGGTAATGAAAAAAGTAAAGATTGTACTGGGATTATTGTTTTTAGGGTTTGGAACGCTGGCATATGCACAGACTACACAGGCTTCTATTGTAGGGAAAGTAACAGGACCGGGAAGTACGGTTCAGGAAAAAGTGAAAGTAACGATCATTAATGAATCTACAGGATTCAGAACGGAAACGGAAACCAATTCAAAAGGAGAATATATCTTTAAAGAGATTCCTCTCGGTGGCCCTTATACCGTTATTGTCAACGAGGATAAAAAAGAAGGCTATAATGTCAACTTTGGAGATCAGGTTACTGTAAACATGGATATGGGTGGAGAGAAGCACATAGAAGAAGTAGTGATTACCGGGAACCTTAAAAACAAGATCGGAAACCTTGGAGCAGCTACAGCCATTTCTGCAAAGAATATAAGTATGCTTCCGGTAAACGGGAGAAACTTCACGAACCTTACAGAACTGTCTCCTCTAAGTGGAAAGGGAGGAAATTTATCCGGACAGCTGGGCTCTTCCACCAATTTCACCATTGATGGGATGACCGCTAAAAACCCAACCTCTGCAGGTTCTACTACCAGCCGGAGCGGTGCCCCTTTTTCTATTTCTATAGAAGCAGTACGTGAATTTAAAATTACAACCAACCAATATGATGTAACATTGGGACGAAGCGGTGGTGGAACAGTAAGTGCCGTTACCAAATCAGGAACCAACAAATTTTCAGGAAGTGCCTGGGAATATTTAAGAACCAATTGGCTTTCCAGCCCATATGATATCAGAGGAAATAAGAGACAGAATGATTTCTCTACCTCTCAGTTTGGGTTTTCATTGGGTGGACCGGTCATTAAAAATAAACTGCATTTCTTTGTAGCCTGGGATCACCAACTGGATTCCAGACCATTGATTATTGCAGATATCAGATCTCAGGAAGATGAAAAAAGATTCAACACCACTACAGAAACGCTGAACAAGTTTCTGGATATTTCAAGAGCAAAATATGGGGTAGGAAACACTCCTCAGTTCGGAAGCTTTGATAAAGTGAGAAATTCAGATGCTGCATTTTTACGTTTAGACTGGCAGATTAATGAAAAGCACTTATTGACGTTAAGAAACAACTTCACTTACGATCTTAATAAAAACGGGCTTGGTGATAATACCAATATCAATTTCTTTGAATCTTACGGAAATGATAAAAACCTTGACAACAGTTTGCTATTGACTTTAAGATCAAATCTGAAGCCTAATGTGACGAATGAGCTGAAGGCTCAGTACTTATATACTTTTCAGAATAGTTATCAAAATGATGAGTTAGGAAGACCTGTGCCGAGAGCTATTGTTGAAGGAGTAGCATCAAGTGCCGGTTCTACAAATATCCAGATTGGAGGTCACCGTTTTGCTCAGGAAAGTTTCAGAAATAATGTATTCCAGATTGTAGATAATTTGTATTACAATACCGATAAAGTAAAATATACTTTCGGTGCAGATTTGATGTATACCACTTCAAAATCTGTTTATGGAAGTGAGGTAAACGGAAGATTCCACTTTAAGGAAGATCCGGATAAAAAAATAAGCAGCCTTGATAATTTTGATAATCTTAAACCTTACAGATTCTATAGAGAAGTTCCTTTAATGGATGACCCATCAGTAAGATCCAGTATCTGGAATATCGGTATTTACGGGCAGTTTCAGACGAAAATTGCAAAAGGTCTTGATTTGATGGCCGGTTTAAGATTAGACTACAGCGGTTATCCGAAAGCGGAGTTCAACCAAAAGCTATTTGATGAAATGGGGATCAGAACGGATAATAAAATCAAATCATTTGTGATCCAGCCAAGATTCCAGTTTGATTGGAATATCAACGAACAAAATAAAGATTTCTTGAAGTTTGGAGCAGGAATATTCTCTTCAGATATCAACAATTATATGATTATCAATAATTTGGTATTCGATGGAAAACATTTGGCTACAGTAGATGTGGATCCTGCAACTGTTGGTCTTACTCCTGATTTTAACAGCTACAGATCAGATTATGGCAGCGTTCCTTCCCTGGCTCAGTATCAGATCCCAACGATCAACTATACAGGGAAAGATGCAAAGATTCCAATCGTTTATAAAGCCAATATTTCCTATACCCACTTCTTTAATGAAAGATTCAGAGCAGGATTGGCAGCATATATGGCTTTGGGTAGAAATAACTACTATTACTATGACAGAAATATGGTAGCTAACCCGTTCTTTACATTGGATAATGAAGGAGGAAGAGGAGTATATGTTCCTACTTCAGCAATAGATGGTGCAAAAATCGACTGGAAAAAAGGAAGAATCAATAATAATTTTGGAAGAGTATTGGAATTGGTAAGTGACGGTAAAGTGAACCAGTTCTCTTTTGTAGTGGATACCAGCTACCGTTATTGGAAAGATGGAGAAATCACGGCAAGTTATACCTGGTCTGATATTAAAGATAATACTTCATACAACGGAAATGTAGCCAATTCTGCAACATTATCCACAATGGTTCAGGGTGATCCGAGAGATTTGAGAATGACATATTCTGACAACCAGTTTCGCAATAAAGTGGTTATTTATGGAAACTCACCTACTATTGCAGGATTTACATTGGGAATCAGATATTCAGGAATCGGGGGAACACGTTTCTCAATGACAGCAGGAGGAAATATTAACGGAGACTTTGTGGATAGCAATGACCTTGCTTACATTTTCCCGAATGTTACCCAGTCTATTATTGATGATCCTAATGTAGGACAGGCCTTGAAGGATTATGTGAATGAATACAATGGTAAAATTGCAGAACGTAACGGTGGTAAGAATGGATTCTACGGAGTTTGGGATTTACGTGTAGCTAAGAAAATAAAATTTGATAAAGTAGGGGCATTTGAACTTTCTGTAGATATTTTCAACGTGGCAAACTTACTTAATAAAGAATGGGGCGTCAATGAATCCTATGGAAATACCTCAATGTACAGGATCAAAAAATTCGATCCGGTAACCAAGCAGTTTGAGTATACAAAAAATTTGAGTGGTAACGGTTTAGCCCCTTTATCTGGAAATCCGTATCAGATTCAGATTGGTGCAAAATACAGTTTCTAACAAGAAAATAATATGAACCACAAAAGGCTGAAAAATAGAGAAATGACCGAAAACAAGCGAAAAATTATGTGTCTTTTGTGGTTTAAAACTTTTTAAAATAATTATCTTTATCCAAAAGTCTCCGGACTCGGTTTTTAATTATCAATTTATATTATGAAAAATTTTATCTTAGGATTAGCAGTTTTAAGTACAGTATTGATGAAAGCACAAACTCAGATTATCGCACACAGAGGGTATTTCCAGGCACAGCCTCCTACAACGGAGAACTCTATTACATCTTTAGAGAATGCTCAAAAGCTTAAA
The DNA here is from genome assembly GCF_024586945.1 of Chryseobacterium sp. WG14. NCBI lineage: Bacteria > Pseudomonadati > Bacteroidota > Flavobacteriia > Flavobacteriales > Weeksellaceae > Chryseobacterium > Chryseobacterium sp. WG14. Next base: position 609,893 of record NZ_JALCZD010000002.1, on the reverse strand, counting down.
GTGTATGGATCTGAATTTGATGTGAGAATGACAAAAGATGGAGTATTGGTGATCAACCATGACGAGCACCATGATAAAATGGAAATCTCTGAGACTTCTTTTAAGGAATTGGAAAAAGTAAAACTATCCAACGGAGAAAAGTTTCCTACCTTAAAAGAGTACCTTAAGCAGGGAAAAAAAGATCCGTCTGTAAAGTTAATTGTAGAGATCAAGCCTGCTAAAACTCCTGAAATAGAGAATGAGATCACTCAAAAGACGATCAAAATGATCAAAGATATGAAGTTGGAATCTCAAAGTGAATTTATTTCTTTCAGCTTAAATATTTGTAAAGAAATCAAAAAGCTTGAGCCAGCATTTAAAGTGCAGTATCTGAATGGCGAATTGTCACCGGAGCAGATCAGAAAAGAAGGACTTGACGGCATGGATTATCATTACAGTGTTTTCCAGAAAAACCCTACATGGATTGCCGAAGCTAAGACGCTGGGGCTTATTACGAATTCCTGGACAGTAAATGATACAGCTGTTTATGAGGAATTAAAAAAGCAGGGAATAGGGTTTGTTACCACTAATATCCCTGAACAATTGAAAAATAAGTAAAAATAAATATTGCAATGTGTAAAGTCTGTCTCTTCCAAGAGGCAGACTTTTTTGTTCTTGTTCATCAACATTAAGTTCCCTGGGATTCTAGCTGGCTTTTATTTTCTTTTTGCTGTACATTTCGTTCAGCAGATTGGCGTTAAAAATAAAGTATGCCGAATTTAAATAGCTGTTATGTAATTGTTTATGATGTTTTGTTTTATTTTCTCAAAGACAGACAATAAAGATATGTAAACATTATCATTAAATGATATTAAAAATAATTAATTAGTTAATGTGTTGTTAATCAATGTGGTGTGTTAATGTGTTAATGAAAATTTAATATTCCATTCAATATTTTTTTAATAAATGTTAAAGTGTTGTTAAAATCTTAATCATAATGTCCTTTTAATTTTGCACAAACAAAAGGATATGCGTAAAGAGACACAAAAGCTGTTGGTTTTGTCACTGTTAGGACTAATCAGTGTAAACCTGACAGCTCAGCAGAAATCTAAAAAAGACACTATTAAAGGGCTTGATGAGGTGGTGGTAACTGCTTTGGGAATCAAAAGGCACGACAAGTCATTAGGGTATTCTACCCAGACGGTTAAATCTGAAGAAATATTACAGACTCAAAACAACAACTGGGCAGAAGCGCTGGAAGGTAAGGTGGCAGGACTGAAAGTGCAGACTGCGGGAGCAGGACCCCTTGGAACAGCCCGTATTACCCTCCGTGGAGACATTTCTATGAATATGGGAAATAATGATGCATTGATTGTTGTTGACGGCGTTCCCCTGAGCGGGAGAAAAACCGGTACCGGAACGGCAGCATATGGAGCGGGTTCAGGAGGAGATTTACCGATTGACTATGGTGACAGCTTCAACAGTATCAACCCTGATGACATTGAATCCATATCAATTCTGAAAGGACCTACCGCTTCTGCATTGTATGGTTCCAGAGGTTCCAGAGGGGCTATCATGATTACAACCAAATCCGGAAAAACAAAAAAAGGGAAAGTTCAGATTACCTTAAATTCATATTCAAGCTATGATACCGTTCTTAAGTGGCCGGATTATCAATATGAATACGGGCAGGGAACTCAGCAAAAAGATAAGAACGGAAATTATTATTATTCTTATGGAGCTTCTGCTGACGGTATCAATACAGGCTCTACCAGCAGTGCTTTTGGACCGAAATTTGACGGACAATATTACTTTCAGTATGATCCGGCTGTAGAAGGCCAAAGCCTGGAAAGAAAACTCTGGAGACCTTATAAAGATAATATTAAAAACTTCTGGCAGGTAGGCTCTACTTATTCAAACAGCTTGTCAGTAGAACATTCTAACGAATCTACATCCTTCAGAACTTCACTTTCTTATCTTAAAAATGAGTGGATGATGCCTAATACAGGTTTCGACAGGTTGAATGCTGCTATATCCGTAGATCATAAATTGAGCAACAGGCTGAAAATGGGAACTAAAATCAACTTCAGCCAGACTAAAAGTGATAACCTTCCTGCTACAGGATATAATAACCAGTCGATCTCTTATTTTATGATTTTCCAAAATCCCAATGTAGACCTCGAATGGTATAGACCCATCTGGAAAAAGGGACAGGAGCAGGTTGACCAGATTCACCCTTTTAGCTCATATATAGACAACCCTTATCTGATTGCCTATGAAAATCTAAACAGTACAAACAAAAAGATTATTACAGGAAACGTTAACCTAAACTATCAGCTGGCTAAAAACTTTGATATTGCTTATAAGACGGGATTGGAATGGAGTAATGAGCTCCGTACACAGAGAAGACCCTGGAGTTCTGCCAATTATCTGAAAGGATATTACAGGGAGCAATACATCAGGTATTTGGATCTTAATAATGATATTCTTTTTACCTATAAAAACAAATTCGGAGATCTTGGTGTGACAGCTTCTGCCGGAGGTAACATCAAATATCATGAATATACGATGAATGATTACCGGGCTAATGGACTTAATAAAGCAGGATTGTACCAGCTGTCTAATGCAACATCATTGGAAAACAGACTGCCAAAGCCTAACGATAACCAGGTAAACAGTTTATATGCATTGGCTAATTTCAGTTATAAGGATATGATTTTCCTGGATGTGACCGCCAGAAATGACTGGAGCAGTACCCTTCCTGATCAGAACAGGTCTTATTTTTACCCTTCGTTATCATCATCTTTTATATTATCGGATATTTTTAAATTGAAATCGGATAATCTAAATTTCTGGAAACTTAGACTTTCTTGGTCGAAGGTAGGTAATGATACCTACAATTATATGCTTGAAAAATACTATGAAAATAGTGTATTTACAGGATCTGTAGAATCTCCCTTATTGTATCCTAACCCTAATCTGAGACCGGAAATGATTACCAATGTAGAAGGAGGGATGGACTTTACCATTTTGAAAAACAGACTGACCTTTAATTTTACAGCGTATCAGAATAATTCTAAAGATCAGACCATTATTATTCCTGTACTCTATGAAACCGGATATAATAAAAGAATTATCAACTCCGGAGAGCTCAGAAACAGAGGAATTGAAATGTCATTAAGCACTACTCCCATTAAAAATAAAAACTTCTCCTGGAATGTAAATGCCAACTGGTCAATGAACCGGAATAAAATTCTTTCCCTTCCAGAAGAGTTTAACGGAATACCTTACACGATGGCGAGTGTGGGAGGCGTGGTTTATTACAATGCTGTAGTGGGAGGTTCACTTGGAGATATGTATGGTTATGGCCTGATGTATTCTCCGGATGGACAGGTGATTTATGGTACAGATGGATTAACGGCAAAGCCAACCGAAATGAAAAAAATAGGAAATGCCTATCCAAAATGGAGAGCAGGGCTTCAGAATGAGTTTAAATATAAAAATATTACAGTTAGTTTCTCATTTGACGGACAGTACAAAGGGATCGCTTACTCACAGTCGCATCATAAAATGTCTGAACAGGGAAAACTTACCCATACTCTTGTAGGAAGAGATAACCCGGGTGGGCTGATTGTAGGGAACGGAGTAGTTCAAAATCCGGACGGAAGCTTTTCTCCGAATACAAAAGGAGTTCCTGTTTCTTCCTATTATGGAGATTATTACAGAAGAGCCAATGTAGAAACCAATTCATTTGATACTTCGTTCATTAAGCTAAGAGATGCCAGAATCTCGTATTCCTTCCCAAAATCTATTACAGAACCATTAAAAGTTACAGATATCAGCCTAGCTTTATTTGGAAGAAACCTTTGGATGTGGACAAAATTTCCATTATTTGATCCGGAAGCCGCTACCCTTGACGATTCTACCATTACACCGGGAGTTGAAATCGGACAGTTGCCTTCAGCCAGAACAGTTGGAATTCAGTTAAATGTTAAATTCTAAAAATTTTAAAATGAAAAAGATACTCTATATATGCTCATTTCTTAGCCTTGTAGGAAGTGCCGTTTCATGTGACAGAAGCCTTGATGAAATTAATAAAGATACAAGTAGAATCAACGAACCTGTTGCAAGCGCTTTGCTGGCTCCAATACAATATAATATGGCTTCCATAGGCTATAACAGAGCCAATGATTTTAATTTTGATATCATGCAGGTTTCTCTGGATTTTCCGAATGAAGGAAACTCATTAAGCCGTTATTATATTACAGAAAACACAGGAACGGGATTCTGGAACAATTCATACAGGTGGCTGAAACAGGTTGATGACCTTAAAAAAGCGGCTATTTCTGAAGGAGATAAAAATTACCAGGCTATTTCCATGGTACTCAATGCATGGATTTATTCCAACCTTACCGATACCTATGGCGATATTCCTTTTTCCGAAGCTTCACAACTGGATAATGGGGTTTCTCAGCCTAAATTTGATAAGCAAAAAGACATTTATGTCCATCTTTTAGATGATCTGAAAGCGGCTAATGCTCTCTTCATTACCACAAAGCCTCTTACCGGAGCAGATCTTTTTTATAAAGCAGATACCGATAATACTGGAATTGCCAATTGGAAAAAATTATGCAACTCGCTTTCTTTAAGGCTCTTGCTAAGAATACTAAGCCGGGAGGGAGAAGTGAATGTTAAAGAAAGAATTCAGGAAATCGTTAACAATCCAACGGTATATCCTGTTTTTCAAAATAATGCAGATGCAACAAAGCTTGATATTTCCGGAATTTCTCCATTAATGCCACCTATTGCAAGACCTCAGGATTTTACAACAGGAAGAGCAGCTTCAGATTTCTTTGTACAGGCTTTACAGAAAAATAATGACCCGCGTATACCGATGTTCTTTACCCAGGCAAAAGATCTGAAAAATAATAATATAGGATATGTGGGTGCTCCTTCCGGATATCCTTTCGGAACAGTTTTTACCTTCCAGCCATCCAATCTTAATCAAAACCTGGCAAAAGCCCCGCTGAAAATTTTTGTTTATCCCTATGCAGAACTCCAGTTTACATTAGCGGAGCTTGCTCTAAAGGGAATCATTCAGGGAAGTGCTAAGACTTTTTACGAAAACGGAGTGAAAGCTTCTATTGAACAGTGGGGAGCTGTAGTACCGGCCAACTATTTTGATAACCAAAATGTAGCCTATGAAGCAGACCTGAAAAAAATTATGCTTCAGAAGTATATTGCTCTATTCTTTGTGGACCAGCAGCAATGGTTTGAAAAAAGAAGAACAGGATTTCCGGTACTTCCCAACAATGGAGGTCTGCTGAATAATGGAGATTTACCCCAAAGATTAATGTATCCGCCCAATCCGAAAATATTGAATCCCACCAACTATCTGGCAGCTGTTCAGCAGATGGGAGGAGATCATATTAATGTGAAAATGTGGTGGAATAAATAAGAAGATTAATAAAGAATAAAAAAGAAAAAAGAAATGAGAGCTAAGATGAAATTTTTGATGCCATGTATGCTGATTTCGGCAATGGCGTTTTCCCAGACTTCTGTCTCCGGGTATATATATGAAGACAGCAATAAAAACCAAAAGAAAGAAAGTCGTGAAAAAGGAGTGGAAGGAGTAGCCGTATCCAATGGAGCACAGGTTGCCCTTACGGATAAAAACGGACGGTATAGCTTACCTGTTCAGGATGGACAGACCATTTTTGTCATCAAACCTTCAGGATACCAAACGGCTTTAAACAGCAATAACCTGCCTCAGTTTTATTACCATCATAAACCCAAAGGTTCACCGGCTGATTTTAAATACAAAGGAGTAGCTCCTACCGGAGAACTTCCTAAAGAGCTGAACTTCCCACTGTACAGGCAGAATGAAGATAAAAATTTTGATATTCTGGTTTTTGGAGATCCACAGCCTTATACAGAGAAAGAACTCGATTATTTTAAAAGAGGAATTGTAAATGAAGTTAAAAATACCAGAAAAAATGCAGTGCTCGGAATTAGCCTGGGAGATTTGGTTGGAGATAACTTAAGCCTTCAAAAACCTTATGCAGATGTGATGAAAGAAGTAGGATTGCCATGGTACAACGTTATGGGAAATCATGATATGAATTATGATGCAAAAGAAGACCATTTATCAGATGAAACATTCGAATCCAATTTTGGTCCTGCCAACTATTCATTCAACTATGGTAATGTTCATTTCATTATTTTGGATGATATTCTTTATCCGGACCCGAGAGATGGAAAAGGATATTGGGGAGGATTCCGTGAAGATCAGCTTCAGTTTATTGAAAATGATTTGAAATGGGTTGATAAGAATAAGCTTGTTGTGGTATCTTTCCATATTCCGTTGGAGCATAAAAACGAAGATAGTTTTAGAAATGCTGACCGTCAGAAGTTATTTGATTTCTTAAACCCTTTTCAGAATGTATTGCTCTTATCGGCGCACACCCATATTCAGCAACAGATTTTCTATGGCAAAAAAGCAGGCTGGAACGGAATAAAAGAATTACACGAATATAATGTGGGAACCACTTGTGGTGACTGGTATTCGGGTACGGCTGACGAAGCAGGTCTTCCTACATCAACGATGAGAGACGGAACAGCAAAAGGATATTCTTTCATCAGTTTTACAGACAACCAATATAAAGTTAAGTATAAAACGGCTGGAAAACCTGAAGACTATCAGATAAAACTGTACGTTCCAAAGGTCATTCCTTATCCTTCAAAAACCTCTGCAAAAGTGCTGGCAAACTTTTTTATGGGAAGTAAAAAAGATAAAGTAGAGTATAAAATAGACAACGGATCCTGGGAGGCCATGGAGTATGATGAAACGATAGATCCGAATTTTGCTCTTTCAGTTTTTAAATGGGATGCTACAGAGAAAATTCTTCCCGGTAGAAGACCTTCCAACCCTGAAATGTCAAAACATATCTGGGAAGCAGATTTTCCTAAAAAATTAGCCTTGGGGAAACATAAAGTTGAGGTAAGAGCTGTTGATATGTACGGAAATCAATTCTCCGCTTCAGAAGAATTTGAAGTACAGAACTCAATTCAGATTCCTTAAGCTTATTATTTTACTTTTTTTAGATTTTGAAGCCGGTTTATCATGAACCGGCTTTTTTAGTAAGCTGGCACTAAAAAAATCAAATTTTACCATAATCTTTGTCATTCCGGAAGAATCCATCTTCATTTCAATATCATTTATTTAGATTCTCCTAATGATAAATCATGTGGATTGTTTTGTGGTGAAGACAATAGAATGCCGTTAAAAAAACATTAAATATATATTCTTCTCATCCCGTAAAAATGTTCTTTTGTAACTTTGTACAACGAAAAGTATTATTACAATGAACATAAACGGAAAAAATGCCATCGTAACCGGTGGTGGAAGAGGATTAGGAAGGGCAGTAGCGTTAGCTTTGGCTCATGAAGGAGTGAACGTTGCCATTACAGGAAGAAACGAAGAGAATTTAAAAAATACAGTTGATGAAATCCAGAAATTGGGAGTAAATGCAGCCTATGCTGTATTTAATATTGACGATGAAGCCTCTGTAAAAGCAGGAATCAGAACTTTAGCTGAAATGCTTGGTGGAGTAGATATCCTGATCAATAACGCAGGAATCGGGGATTTTGGAAGTATTGAAGATATGTCTTCTGAAACCTGGGAACAGGTGATCAAAACCAATCTGTTCGGGGTATACTATGCGGCTAAGGCCGTTCACCCGTTTATGAAAGCTAAAGGAGAAGGTGATATTGTAAATGTAGCCTCTACAGCAGGTTTAAAAGGAGGACCTAATATGTCTGCCTATGCAGCTTCCAAAGCAGCGGTAGTTTCTCTATCCCAATCCATGATGGCAGAATGGAGAAAACAGAATATCCGTGTGATTACGTTGACGCCAAGTACCATTGCTTCTGATATGAGTATTCAGGGCGGACTTACAGACGGTAATCCCGAAACGGTATTACAGCCAGAAGATTTTGCAGAATGGGTAAGAGATATTTTAAAAATGAACAGACGCGCATTAATTGCAAATGGTTCTATTTTCTCTACAAATCCATAACAGATTTAAAATTTAAAGCCTCGCGAAACATACTTTACGTAGCTTTTAAATTGTTAAATTCAAAATAAATGCAGGTTTTACTTGTCAGAGTCGGAAGAGTTTTCTTCCGGCTTTTTTATTTTACTATCTTTTTTGCGACTTATTCTAAAGTCTTTAAAAACAGTGTAAAGCTGAAAATTATTCGCTCACAACAGAGGGATATGGGCTATTTTCTCTAACTTTGCATTTTAAATTTTTCCCCCAATATTATTGTGAAATTAATTAACTTATACACGAGTTCTTTCAAAGGACTCTCGCAAGAGAGTTGGATGCTGGCGTTGGTAATGCTAATCAACAGGGCGGGTTCTATGGTACTTCCTTTTTTAGGAGTTTATATGACAGACCATTTACATTTTAGCATTGAAAATTCCGGAATTGTCCTTAGCTTTTTTGGAATAGGTTCAGTGATAGGTTCATGGTTTGGTGGAATGATCACCGATAAAATTGGTGAATACAAGGTGCAGAGCCTAAGTTTACTTTTGAGCGTACCCTTATTTTGTTTAATTCCTCTTTTTACAACAGAAGCAGGGCTGGCAGGAATTATTTTGCTGCAGAGTATTGTAAGTGAAACTTTCCGGCCCGCCAACTCGGTGGCTATTACAAAATATGCCAGGCCGGAGAATATCACCAGAGCCTTTTCATTAAACAGGATGGCTGTTAATTTAGGATTTTCTATAGGCCCTGCATTAGGAGGTATTCTATCTGCTATTTCTTATGAATTTTTATTTTTCAGTAATGCTTTGGCCGCTTTACTGGCCGGATTAATGTACATCTGGTTTTTCAGAAAACGTACAAGATTAGCTAAGAAGAAAGCAAGAAATGTAAAAGAAGCTATCGCCATTAAAAAGGAGAATTCTCCCTATAGAGACCGTAAATTTCTGGTATACTGTGTATTCTGTATGCTGTTTTCCATTTGTTTTTTCCAGTTATTCAGTACATTGACTATTTTCTATAAGGATACCGCTCATTTGAGTCAGCAGAATATAGGATTTATTCTGGGCTACAGTGGCTTCCTGATCGTATTGCTTGAAATGGGATTTGTACAGCTGGCTGAGAAATATTTCACCTTAGGCTTTACAATGCTGATAGGAACTTTCTTGTGTGGATTTTCCTATGCTATGCTGGCCTTCGACTACAGTATGGTGGTATTGTTGGTTTCCATGACATTGCTTTGTGTGGGAGAAATATGGACCCTGCCTTTTATGTCAACCATTACTGCACTGCGCTCGGGAGAAAATAATAAAGGAGCTTATATGGGACTGAACGGAATGTCTTTTTCAATAGCTTTTATTATTACACCTTATATAGGAACATTGATTGCAGATAAACTAGGTTTCAACAATCTGTGGATAGGAACCGGTGTGTTGGCAATACTGATTGCCATAGGCTTTTATTATATAGTTCCATGGATGCTTAAAGATAACAGAAAAACAGAAAAAGATTTAGTTTAAAACCAGTCTTTATTTAATAATAAACCCAGCTGAATACTATCCAGCTGGGTTTTTCATTGACTATATGAATTAAACTTATTTAATGATAATTTTTTTAGTAATTTTTTGGGTATCTGTATTGAATACCATTATATAATTACCCTTAGCAAAGTGGGTAAGGTCTATTTTGGTATCATTGGTAATGCCGGATTGTTTATGTACTAATCTTCCTGCAATATCAAAAATATTTACCTCCACAAAATTGCTCTTTTTCATCAAGACACTAAACTTTCCATTAGATGGATTAGGATATATCTGGAATTCATCATTTTTTAATGAAAGATCTTTTACTGCCAGAGTAGTAATTGCTTCTCTTGTACAAAGTTCGATTGCAGTTGCATTTACAGTTCCTGAACTGCTATTTGCCTGTACATTATTTAAGACGTCTGATGTATGTAAAGCTTTGATGAGCCAGTTTCCGTTTGGATTCTGTCCGTAATATTGACTTAAGTCTAATCTGATAGGCTCCAGATGCTTATTGTTACTAATATTATTACAATTTACCACTGGAGATTCTCCTTCTTGGTCAAAGATGGTTTTCATTATACCGGTTCCTGAACAATTCCCCAGCCAGAATATCTGATTGCTCTGATCATTCGGACCTTTAAGTTGTAAAGCAGTTTCTTTAATATCGGTATATGAAAGGTCCATTACAATATTAATATCTTCAATCAAGGTAGTAGCAGGAATATTAATAGTAATATTTGCTGGTGTAGCCGGAGCAAAAGCGAAAGTTCCACTCGCAGGATATTGTGTACAGTTCATTGTTATAGCATAATCTATTGCAAAAGCAGGGCTTGCTGCATAATAGATATTTCCTACGGATTCCACTATAATATATGCCTTTTTTGAAGAAGTAGAGGGAATTGTAATGCTTTCTTCCCCATCGTTTGGCGTATTGGAAATAAGAGGGTTGAATGTAGTTCCTCCATCTGTTGATATTAGGACATTAACAAACTGAGTATTGATAGGCGCCGCATTTGTTCCTGCTACATCCCATTTCAGAAGGTGCGAAGATCCTGAAGGGTAATTCTGATTCAATGATAGAGAGGTAACTTTAAAAGGGCCAGTACTTTCATGTACATTAACTACAGCTTCATCACTTGCCGTTTGTCCGCCCTCCGTAGCATTATCTCTTATCAAACTTACAAATTTCATACTTCTTGCCACATCAGATATCATATTCCAGGTGCTGTATAAACTTCCGTCTAGAACTTCCTTAAGCGGTGGAAAATACCTTGTTGCGCTTGTCGTTGGTGGATATGTTCTGAAGTTAGGATTTACTGCAGACATACGGTCAGGATATGAAAATGGTCTCATCATAGCCAGAATTTGAGCAGAAGCATTTGGATCCGTAATATCAATATTATCAAAAACAGGATTGGGATCTGCAATATCAGACTCTTCCCAGGAATATGTTAAACTATTATTATCAGGGTCTGTTCCGGTAGCAGTTAACTTGAATGCTGTACCTTTAGGAATTGTATAGTCAGATCCGGCATTAGCTGTAGGCGGATTATTAAGCATATTCACTGTTGCCGCGCAGCTGGTTGTTTTAACATAGGCATTGATTTGGCTAATACTATAATGAAGAAATTGATCACTGAATTTATCGGCTACATCATATGTTCCTGTTACACCCGGATATCCCATTATGGTTACTCCGCTTCCAGGTTCTCTATTGGCTCCGGTTTCTGGTAGAATCTCGTAAGGAAATGAGATACCACCGAAGTTAATGAGAATACTAACATTTTCTGGTTTTGAAAACGTGTGATTGGCTCCAAACATGTGCCCCATTTCATGAGCCGCAGCTATTGCATACATAAATCCTTCTGGTGTAAATTGACCTATATATGCGAATCCTCCGTTGCATACTGAACCAATGGCGGAGGCTTTACCTCCTCCTGTATTCTGATTGGAAAATAACATTCCCAGGTCATAATTACCACTGCCAATAGTATTGTCAAGAGTTGTTTTAATTTCCTGATCTAATGTTGTACTTGACGTAAATGTTGAATAAGGGTCTGTAGTTTTATCCAGGAAAATTATCTGGTCATTGTTAGCTACCAGATTCATATGGATGGAAAGATCTCTTTCATAGACAGGATTAATGTAGCTCATCAGATTATTGATAGCAACTAACGAATTGGCAGCTGTTCCGCCATAGTATTCACTGAATTCTCCATCGGTGGATGCTGCCAATCTGTATGTCCTGAATTTCTTATCACTGGTATTGTCAGTAGGGAATATTCTTGCTGTATTACCAGAGTTCTTTTCCTCAATATTACATTCAAAATTACTGATTTTTGAAAGTGTTTCCGGAACAGCAGGACTCACCAGATAGACAGAAGCATCTTTGGTAGCAGGTTCTATAACTGTCGGCTTCTGGCCGGGAGTAAATATAATTATGTTTATTCCTTTAGATGAAAGGCCAAAGCTTATAGTTTTGCCAGAATTTTTTACTGATGTCCCTCTGTAAGATTTAATATCGGGAAACTTAACGGCCAGCTCAGGAGCCATATTGGAAGTTTCATAAACAGCATATTTTTCGAATTTCCCATCCAGTCCGGGAATATCTACAGTTATAGTCGATTTGGTAATAATCCCTGTTTTAGATACCGGTGCTGTTTGCAGAGTGGATTTTAATCCGTTGATATCCAGTGTATAGGCATTGGAGTAGTCAGCTCCGATATTTCTTTTAGATTCTATTGCATTTCTCTCAGTGAGATGTGTCTTTTTCCAGAAGTTCTGTCCGTACAGGCTTTGGCCACTTATGGCTGCTATTGCCAAAAATAAATAGATTTTTTTTTTCATTTTTCTTTTGTGATTTTGATTGTTTTTTTGTAAAAATATAAATTTATCACATATGAAATTGAATTATTTTTTTATGTTAAGTTATTGATAATCAATTTATTGTTGGTTTTGTTGCGAGAATGAATATTGTGTTGAAAAAATAATAAATATCTGTTTTTTATTATAAAATATTTATTTAAAAAATTATAAATGCATGATAAAATAAATACTTGGAAAATGAGTTTTGGGATAGAGTTTATAGGCAAATTGATAAAACGCTTTGGGGGTTTAATGATATCATCATAATTATTATTTTCACCGGTTTAGTTCACTTCAGCTGGTATAAAATGATATCGTATAAAAGTCTAAACATCATACAGGTCACCCCTTAGTATTTTTCCTATACCTTCTATTTTAAATTTCGCACAAGCTGATAACGAAGTATGTTGCCTGTTTTTCATGTTCTGAACGTCTGTTTTCTTTTCCCAAAAGGAGATTCAGCAGTATAGATTTTCAGCAATAAGAATTGATCTAGTGGCTAAAAGAAACTTTATGTTGGATGTAAAATTGATTTTTGATGATCTGATGATGTTATGAGTTTTTGGAGACTATATTTTTTATAATCATTTCAGCATGTACCCTTGAATTTTCAATAAACCAGAGATGGGTGTCTTTTCCTCCGCAAACCACTCCCGCCAGATACAGATTGGAGATGTTGGTTTCCATGGTCTCCATATTGTATTGGGGATTCAGGCATTCTCCATTCAGTTCTATACCGGAATTCCTTAAAAATTCAAAGTCGGGAAGGTAACCGGTCATAGCCAGAACAAAATCATTTTCAATCTCATGAATCTGATGGTCATGGTCTTTGAAAATAACAGATTGTTCTTTAACTTCAATAATCTCAGCATTGAAATAGGCTTTTATATTGCCTTCTGAAATTCTATTTTCTATATCCGGTTTTACCCAATATTTTACACTTTTTGAAATTTCAGAATGCCGGATGATCATTGTTACTTCGGCTCCTTTTCTGTAGGTTTCAAGAGCTGCATCTACCGCAGAATTACTGCAGCCTATTACCACTACTTTCTGCCTGGCGTATGGGTAGGGCTCGGTATAATAATGTTGAACTTTCGGAAGATTTTCACCGGGAATGTTCATCAGATTCGGAATATCATAGAACCCTGTGGCAATCACCACATTTTTAGCAAAGTACTTTCCTTTTGTAGTCTCAATTTCAAAGACATCGTCAATTTTGAAAACTTTTAGTACTTTTTCATAAAGATGAATACTCAGATCTCTCTGCCTGGCAATTCCCTGATAATATTCCAACGCTTCCTGTCTGCCGGGTTTCGGAGCAGGGGAGATAAAAGGAGTTCCGTCAATTTCAAGCTTTTCAGCGGTTGAAAAAAAACGCATATACAAAGGATAATGATACAGTGAATTAACAATAGTTCCTTTTTCAATGATCAGGTAACTGAGGTTATTTTTTTGAGCTTCAATAGCACAGTTTAAACCGATAGGGCCCGCTCCGATGATAAGAATATCCAAAATTTCCATAGAACAAAGATACGACGTAATTGGCAGATTGTATAGAGGTTTTTAGGACAAAAATTTCAGGTGGTGTGAGTTGAGAGTTAAGAGTTAAGAGTTAAGAGCTAAGAGTTGAGAGTTGAGAGTTGAGAGTTGAGAGGTCAGAAGTTATACACTATACATTATACATCCGACATTATACATTGTACCCCTCCTCACGGTAATGGCATCAGTTTTGGTGTTTTTTACCATCACTTAAAATTAAAATATGAAAAAACTACTTATTTCTCTATGGGTACTCACTGTAGTAATCGCTTGTAAGAAAGAAGCTGGAAAACCGGTTCCGAATGTTATTGATTCTGTTGCACAGGCAAAAACAGACAGTATTGGAAAACTTCCTACAAAAGAAGAAAGAGAAGCTTCTTTGAAGAAAGTAAACGATGAGGTTCTGCAGGCCCTAAAAACTAAAGATTATAAAACATTTGCTTCATTAATTCATCCTGAAAAAGGAATTCGCTTTTCAATGTATGCACATGTTGATATGAAAGGGGACAAACATTTCTCTAAAGCTGATTTTGAACAGTTTCAGCCTACAAAAACATTGTTTACCTGGGGAGCACAGGATGGCTCCGGAGATCCATACAAGGCAACGATTAATGACTACCTGGGTAAATGGGTTTTTTCTAAGGATTTTACAGCTTCCCAGTATTCTGTAGATAAATTCATCGGTGGAGGGAACTCTCTGAATAATCTTAAAGAAAGTTATCCTACAGCTAATTTTACAGAAAACTATATCAAAGGAACAGAAAAGAATAGTGAAATGGACTGGAAAACCGTTCGTTTTGTATTTGAAGAGTTTCAGGGAAAATATTATCTGATAGCGGTGATCAATGATCAGTGGACGATATAAGAAAGAGAGAAGCTGGATGCCGGAAGGAAGAAGCTATGGTCTTCCCAATTCCTGCCTCCAGCTTTTTTTATAAAATGTCTGCCAACTGTTGAGTGAGATTTTTTCTTGAAAACTGTTCAATGTGTTGAGTGTTTTTACTAAGATTTCCACTTTTCCAAAGCTTAAATTTTTCCAGGATAAACTGCTTTACTTCTTCGGAACCATGATATCCGAAGTGCTTCCCGGCATGGGTATCTTCTAAAATTTTTTCTACATCGGCTTTATCAGGGCCAAATGACAGAATCTGTTTTCCTGAAGCCAGATATTCAAATATTTTCCCCGGAATAATCCCTTTTGAAGACTCGTTAGGAAAATTGGTGATAAGCAGAAGATCAGAACTCTGCATTTCTTCAACAGCTTTTCCATGGGAAAGATAACCCAGGTTTAAAATATGGTTTTTCAAACTGGAATTTTCAAGAGAAGCTAAGATCTTATCATCAATTCTTCCCACAAATTTCAGTGAAAAATCCTTTGAAAACTCTGTGTTTTCTTTCACCAGTTCGTCCAATGCTTGCCAAAGGTTATCAGGATTCCGTAATTGCTCCAAAACGCCGATGTAACTTAGCGTAAATGTTTTGTTCTTTTGCAGTTTAGGATCTTCATGGGCATCAGTCTCGTCAAATCCATTAGTAATACAAACGGCATGAGCTCCTGCTTTCCGAAAGTTTTCAGCATCGGTATAGCTGGTGGCTAGGGTAATATCTGCATTTTTAAATACAGCACTTTCTAACTGACGGTGTTTCTTATCCGAACTTCTGGTTAATTTTAAATGCTTGTAGTAAGAAATCTCCGTCCACGGATCACGAAAATCGGCAATCCATTTGATATGGGGAAGCTTATTTTTAAGACCTAGCCCAATGAGATGCAATGAATGGGGTGGGCCGGAAGTGACTACAATATCTATTTTATTTTCTTTTAAATACTTTTCTAAAAATTGAATAGAAGGTTTGGCCCAAAAAACCCGGGCATCCGGAATAAAGAAATTTCCCCTAACCCAAATGGAAAGCCTGGATTTCCAGCTTTGGTTTTTACCTACATCAAATTGCCCGGCTTTGAATTTTTTATTGCTTTTATTAAGCTTTTCTGCCAGCTGATAAGGTTCCCAGATCCTTGTTCTGACCATCTCAATATCGTTGGGAACATCCTTCATCAACGTTTCATCTATCAACGGATAATTGGGATTTTCCGGAGTGTAGATCACAGGTTTCCAGCCAAAATCGGGTAGATATTTTGCGAACTTAAGCCACCTTTGAACACCAGGACCTCCCGCAGGAGGCCAGTAATAGGTGATAATCAATATTTTCTTCTGTTCCATTTTGATGTTGAGATTCTTTATAACGGCTTGTTCCATTCAGAATGGTTTGCCACAATATTGAATTAAGCTTGTGGTTCAGTTACTGTTTCCTTTTTCTTATTTTTATTCATCCAGAAAATTCCAAAAGCTGTCAGGGCTATAAATAGTCCGAAACAAATAAGGGAAATCCATTTTCCTTTTTCAATGACTTCAGGTTCAAACACCATTCTGATATGATGGTTTCCTGCAGGAACGTGTACGGCACGAAGTAAATAATCTGCTTTGATATAAGGGACTTCTTTTTCATCAACCAGAACCTTCCAGCCATGAGGATAGTAAACTTCAGAGAACACAGCCAATTGCGGTGTTCTGGATTGAGATTTAAACTCCAGTTCATTAGGCTGGTATTTTGTAAGATTGATAAATGCTGTAGAATCTGCCTGAACAGGTTTATTGTCGAAATAAGATTTGTCTGAACTGGCAATAACGGCAGTTTTTTTATTGTCAATATCCCCAATAGATTTGATTTCTTCATTGGGTGTATCTGCAAATTTCAGGTCACTTACAAACCACGCATTTCCGTTGGCATTTGGATTAGGCACAGCCTGAGGTTCTGCGGGGCCTCCAAAAATCATATACTTAGCATTAAGCATATTCAGAATTTTAGGAGTCTTTACACTGTCTATGTTCGACAGGTATTCATTAAGAATGTCATCATATCTTCTTAACTTTACTGCATGATAACCACCAATAGATGCTTTAAAATAAGAAGTATTTGTCTCACTTGTTACGCCTAAAGTCTGGTTATAAATTCTATAATGGCTCTTATCTTTTTCAGCAATTGTTTCCAGTGTTTTGTTGACATTCACATTATCAAGAATAGAGGATAAGCTCGGGTTTGCCTGAACTTTTTCAGCCAGTAAATCTGAAGTTTCTGTCTGGAAAGGATTTTCAGCAAAGACTTTGTCTACATAATTTTCATCATTCAGATAACGCTTATTCACAGTCCATAAGTCGAATAAACTTACTAAACCAATCACTACCAAAGCAATATTCTGATTCAGCTTTTTCTTTAAACTGAAAAATAAAACGGCTGCAGTAATAGCTACATAAATAAAGGCTTTAACAGCATCTGTTCTGAACAGTTTATATCTTTCATCCACAAGATAATCAAGTAGGAAAGGAGGGAAATAGGTTCTTTCACCTTCTGTAGCGAATCCTAATAATGATTTTCCGAAGACCAAAAGAATCAATACGAATCCTAATGTTCCACCACTTACGTAAAGAAGTGTTTTTTGTTTGTATTCTTCAGTAAGCTTTTCATCGGTGAAGAATCTGTACAGCCCAAGGATGGCTATCAGTGGGAATAACAATTCTACAACAACAAGGATTGAAGAAGGTGCTCTGAATTTATTGTAAAACGGAACATAGTCAATAAAGAAATCGGATAATGGCATAAAGTTACTTCCCCATGCCAGTAAAACAGTAAGTATCGAAGCTCCTAAAATCCAGTAACGGTATTTTTTTCGGGCAATGAAAAACCCAAAAAGGGCAAGAAAACATACAATAGCTCCCTGGTATGCCGGTCCCGAAGTTCCGGGTTGGTCACCCCAGTATGTCATGCCACTGAAACCTTTTGATATTCTGTCCATTTCAGCTTGTGAGCTTACATTTTCCTGAACAAGCTCCTGAACTTTGTTCATCATTTCCTTAGCTTCCGGCTCCTGGCTTCCGCCACCCATCAGCCTTGGAATGAAAAGATTTAACGTTTCCAGTTTACCATAGCTCCACATCAGCATGCTTTCCTTATCCATTCCGGATTTTCCTGAAGTATGGCTGTCATTCGTTAAAATCTGCTTTCCACGAACCGTTTCTTTTACATATTCAGAATTGGCAAGGATTCTTTGAGAATTCATTCCAACTCCAATAATGCATGATACCGCAATAATTCCCGAAGAAATAAGAAAATGCTTCATCTGTGTTTTCTTCAGGATCACTCTGGTCAGTTCAGAAAGGAATAAAAATCCTAACGCAATGAACAGGTAGTATGTCATCTGTGGGTGGTTTGCTGCAATCTGAAGACCCATAAAAAGGGTTGTCACAATGAATCCCCAGATATATTGTTTCCGGATATAAACCAATAGGATTCCAGCTAAAAGTGGCGCGAAATATTCAATGGTATTTACTTTACCATTATGCCCCGCAGCAATGATAATATAAAAATAGGTAGAAAGGCCAAAGAAAGTAGCCCCTAGCAGAGCATATTTCCAGTTTTTGACCACTACCATACCCAGAAGGAAAAAGCCTGCAAAAAGCAGAAACAGATAATTAACCGGCCTTGGCAGGAAATTCAGATTGCTGTCAATTTTCTTGATAATATCACCTTTAAACTGGCTACCCATCTGATAAGTGGGCATTCCTCCAAACATGGAGTCACTCCAGTAGGTTTCATTTCCTGTGTTGGCTCTATAGTCGAGCAGTTCTTTTGCTCCCCCTCTGTACTGTATGATGTCATGCTGGAAAAGCTGTTTTCCCGTAAAGACAGGGGTGGAATATAAAAATGCTAAAACTATAAATACAACTAATGAAATAGCAATATAAATTAAGTTTTTATTTTTCGCCATGCTGGTTATTATCTTTTTTCTTGGAATTTTTACCTTTTATCATTATTCTGTTTCACCTCTTCATAGTCTACGGTTTCCGCATCCCACTTAAGGTTTTGCTTATTCTCTTTATTCGAGTCATGGATATCCTGCTGCCTGTTATTCTGATTACTGTTATTGTTGAACCTATAACCGTAAAACGTCTTAAAAAATATCCTTTTCAGAATATTCCAGACAAAGAAAATAATGATAGCAGAGAGTACCAGCTCAAGAATGTACTTCATAATACAATATATTTAAGATTCTAAAGTTCAAAGTTGTTTGTCGATACTTATTTTAATAATCAAAATAAAACTCTCAAATTCTCAGACTCTTCAACCTCAAACTCTTTTACTTTAATTATTTTGCTGAAGGATTTACCATGACAGAAGATTTTGAAACACTTTTCATAGACTGAGACTGTTTTCCGTCTGTAATAGATTCTATCTGTGTAGTTTCCACATTGATATTCTGGTTGGTAATCCACCCTGTATTTTCATCAAATTTAATAGTACCGGTCTGTACCAGTTCACTGCTTAAGCTATGAGTAATAGGCCCCTGAGCTTTCTTTTCTGTTTTCTTAGGAATCCCTCCGGTAACACCAATTTCAGCACTTCCGTTTCCTAAGCTTTTTAAAACATAGTTTGAAGTTACTTTAACTGTCCCGCTTGCATCAGCGTTTTCAGAAGTGGTCCATTTTTCACCGATCTTCACTCCCTTTTTAGGAATAATCGTCAGGTTTTTATTGAACTGATCTTTCAGTACTTTTTCATTGAAAGTTTCTTTAAGACTTGCTACAACGCTTGCTTTCTGATTCGCATCTTTGATAAGAGTTCCTACAGAAGCAGATACTTTGTTGTACACAGCATCAAAACCTGTGATGGATATCACATTACCTTTTGTATCCATTTTCATAGCAAGCTTATTTCCGGTAAGCGCCCTGTTGATATTCCAGATCATTTTAAGATCATCTTCTTTAGGAATAGGAAGCTTGGTATCTACAACAATAGTTTTTCCCTGTGCAGACTGAGAACTTCTTTTAGCTACAAGGTTAAGGGTCATATCATACACATTTCCTTTGATATCATTGACTGTAAAATTCATTTCATCCGTAGATTCACTGGTCGCTGTAATAGACTTTCCAGTAGGATCTGTCATGGTCTTTACATCTCTCTGATACGTTGTAAGAGGATATGTTTTTCCTTTTTCAAGCTTAAAAGTTTGCTTAATGATCCCTGCAGAATCTCTGATCGCCGGGTTCTCCGCTACTTTAGCTACAGAATCAGCAGGAACTTCTACAGTAACGGTTTTTCCCGTTTTAGGATCTACTTTCGTTACAGTAGCTGTTTCTTTTTTACACGATACAAGAGCTATGGATGAGATAAGCGCTAATGCTGCTATATTTTTCATTTTCTGATTTTTTAATGTTGGTTATAGAACTGAATTATTTCAAAATTTTCTGTCTTACCGCTTCATACAGAATAGCACCACATGCGACAGAAACATTTAGAGATTGTGTTTTTCCTTCAATAGGAAGTTTTATTTTTTCATCCGAATGATGAAGTACTTCTTTAGAAATTCCGGTTTCCTCATTTCCCATTACAATAGCACAAGGTTCTGAGAAGTTAACATCATAAATTAACTTTTGTGCTTTTTCACTGGCAGCAAATACCGTGATTCCGCTTTGCTGTAAAAAGTCTACGGCATGGGCCAGATTATTTTCTTTACAGATTTTAATGTTATAAATGGCTCCTGCAGAAGTTTTTATCGCATCAGAATTGATTGGAGCACCTCCTTTTTCCGGAATAATGATCGCATCGATACCCACACATTCTGCAGTTCTGCAGATGGCCCCAAAGTTTCTTACATCGGTAAGTCTGTCCAGGATCAATAAGAAAGGTGTTTTTCCTTCTTCAAATAATTGAGGAACAATATCTTCTACTTTATAAAACGGAACATCCGAAATAAAAGCAACCACACCCTGGTGGTTTTTTCTCGTAAAGCGGTTC
Organism: Chryseobacterium sp. WG14; assembly: GCF_024586945.1. NCBI lineage: Bacteria > Pseudomonadati > Bacteroidota > Flavobacteriia > Flavobacteriales > Weeksellaceae > Chryseobacterium > Chryseobacterium sp. WG14. The sequence continues at coordinate 589,087 of NZ_JALCZD010000002.1, read as the reverse complement.
AGTTTTTCAACCGGAACATAATTGGGACGGATTTTATTTTTTGCTAAAGCAGCTTTCAATTCAGCATAAATAGGACCCTGAAGTGCATTTTGCACAAAGATCTTGTCAATGGTTTTTCCTGCTTCAATAGCTTCTATTACTGGACGAAGTCCAAAAATAAAATCGTCTTTTTTGTTGTCGTTTGTCAAAATTTATTTTTTCTATTGTTAAATCTAATCAAGGTAGGGAGGCTCTTCTACAGTTTTGTAGTAAAACAACATCCGGGATTACATGAATTTTATTTTCCTCCGGATGAATTCCCTGATTTTTACTCATTAACCCTTCTGAAGGCTCATCAGTTTTATTTTTTTGCCAAAAATAAGAACTGTGGTAGCTCTTATTCATCAGAGGGTAATTGTTTAATATTTTTCACCCAAAATAGCTCTTTTCTGAGCCATTGCATATCCGTAATGTAAGCTTTCATGCATGTTATTAAAGATAATGGCATCCTGAATACTTTTTAAATCCATTCCGAAACTGGTTGTATAGGGCGTGTAATCTGAAAAGAAATCACTGTCATAATCTTTCATTAAGATCTTTGACGTTTCAGTAAGCAGGAACTCCAAATCTTCCACTTCTGATTTCTGGACATTAAGATTAGGTAAAGTCCCTTTTTTATAAGTTTCAATCCAGTATTTATCAATACGGAAAGGGTTTCCACTCAGATAATAGTGCAGCAGCTGCTGGGTGGCAACTGTGTGTACAATATTCCAATATATATTGTTGTTGAAGCCATCCGGAATCAGCAGAAGATCTTCATGAGAAGTGTTCTGCAGGATGTCCAGAAGGTTTCTTCTTACCTGTCTGTGTGCTTGAAAATGATAATTCATTTTGCCGTTTTTTTAATCTCCAAAAATAGTTTAATAAACTGGAAATGACAATTTTTTGAATGGGGATTAGAGTTAAAGTTTTTTAACTATTCAAAAAAAGAACTAATTATGATTATATTCTTGCGCTTTTTTCTATAATAACAGCGTTTTAAGCCTTTTAATTTTCCTTTTTTAAACGACAGGGCTTTTTGAAATGTAAAACAAGATAGTTATAAAAAACCTCTTCAGGATATTTTCCAAAGAGGCTTTTGTATGGTTGAATTTAAATACCTTGAAGGGATATTATTGGTTTTATTTCTTGATAATCTTGTGTTTAAAAGCCGTCCCATCTTTCAGTACAATATTCAAAAAGTAAACTCCTGTACTGTAGCCGGAAAGATCTACCTTGTTTTCCCGGTACGTTTCAGATAATTTTCTTCCCTCTATACTGAAGACTGAGATAGAAGCGACAGCAGTCTCTGATTTGATGGTTACAAAATCAGAGGTGGGGTTGGGGTATATACTGACATCTATTGTTTTAATATCCTTAACGTTTAACGTAGTGTTGCTCTTACCCTGCATATAGACAGACAGGTATACATCTCCCTGCTGCTGATTGAAAACAGCTGTTGGGATGGTGTGTTTAAGAGTATGATTTCCTGCGGTCATATTAGCTAGGCTGAATCCGCGTATAGGAACGGCATTGCCCGGGCACCAGTTATTCCAGGAAGTCCATTCTGCAAGCGTTTTGGGAGTAGCGCCATAGATTCCGTTACCCTGTGTGTTGTATACTCTGTAGGGTTCACACGAAATTCCCCCGGGAGTATAGGTGAGTACCTGTACATCATCTACATAGGTGTAGTTTTGTCTTCTTATATATTCCTCACCACCGCTGTTGGCGCCATGTGGAGTAGAGATCACAAAGAAGCGGGCATTGGTAACCGGGTCTGGCAAGTTAAAATTTACAATTCTTACGGTTTCACCGGCAACATCTGTACTGTTATAATTATTAAGCCTGTTATAGCTCAGAATAGGAGCAAGGGTATTATAGTCTGTAGCTGTCGCCCCGTTATCTGTTGAAAAGAAAGTAAGAGTTCCCGTAAATACATCATTCCTGCCTGAGCATCCCGGAACTTCATTGTTTGCTGCATAAGGCACACCAAAGACATCCAGTTCCATGTATATATTATAGGTATTTCGCAGGGTAGCGTCGTGAAATATACTGTACAGGTTGCTCACATCATAAGTATAGGGAACTTCCAGAGGAGAGCGGTTTTTGTTCATAAAAGGAGTAATGTATCTCCCTGCCTCAATCCTTTTTACATTAGCATCATTTATTGTATAAGTAGCCTGGTCTTTAGGTACCAATGCTAAAAACACTTCTCCCAGGCGGTCATAATTATCACACAATGCACCTATGGTGACTCTCATGGCAATCTTTGCCTTAAAAGAGTCCATTTCTGCATCTGTAAGCTTTCTTGTATATCTGGCATTGTTCAGTCTGATCAACCCGTTAGGAACAGGAGCGGATACTGTAGCAGCATAGCCGTCATAAAACACTGCCTGAGAAATCACATTGGTTACTGTCGTGGTTTGTGATTTAAAAAGACTGGCAAACAGAAGACTGACAAAAAATAGATTTTTAGACATGTGATTGGTATTTGATACAAATGTATTAAAATATGTACTTAAAAAACGCTTTATTGTCTTTGTTTTTAAATTAAATAGCTTTTTGTTGTTAATAGTGTAAAAAAAACAAATAGAAGAAAGCATTTTCAAATGAAAGATGTAAATGAATTTTATTAAATGATTGTATTTGTCATTAAAGTTGAAATTTTATTATTAAATTAGCATCGTATTCACTGATAATTTTATTAATGATGAAGAAAAATTTACTTTTATTTTTATTATTGACAGTCTTGATTTTTAAAGCTCAGATCAATTTAAATATCGGAAGCACCAATGTGGGCACAGCGCCTGTCAGCAGTTTTTTTTCCTATTCTTATGTGCAGCAGATTTATCCTAAACAGGAATTGAATGCGACTGCTGCAGGAACTATTACAGGAGTTGCATTCTATGTGGATCCGTCTGCCGGTATTTCTGACTCTTCGAATTGGACGGTTTATCTTGGGCATACTCCGAAAACAGCATTTACTTCCGGCGCAGACTGGATTCCCTCCTCACAACTTACTCAGGTATTTGCAGGTACGGTAACGAAGAATAATGGTAAAGTGGAGATTGCTTTTACTACACCATTTGCCTATAATAATACAGATAATTTAGTGGTGGCAGCAAGAGAAAATGCGCCAAGCATTGATATTAATAATTTTGATGAAGTTTTCCGTGTGTATCCATATATTCCAAATTCTACCCTTTATTATAAAGGAGACCAGGCAGTTATTGATCCTGCATCTCCACCCGGTGGAATAAGAGCGGATTATAAATCAGCAATAACAATTGCCGGGCTGACGGCCAAGTCTACTCCTGCCTGTCCTTTTATACTCTATCCTGCAAACAATGCTCAGTTTATTTCTTTATCTCCTACTGTTAGCTGGCAGCCGGTGATTGGAGCTACGTCTTACAAAGTTTCCTTAGGGACGAGTCCCGGAGGTACAGATATTATCAACCAGCAGGTTGTGACTGCTGCCAACTTTAATCTTTCACCATCAATTGTTCTTACGAGAGATACCAGTTATTATTTAAAAGTAACAGCTGTTTCGGCCAATGGTGAATCTTCCGGCTGTACAGATAATGTTTTTAAAACCATTCCTCCAATACCGGTAAATGATGTCTGTTCCGGAGCTTTGCTGGCATCTGCTTTTCCTTATTCCTATACACAGAGTGATGGAATGTCCTCTACCAATAATGCCGGATTTATAATGGCATGCCCTAACGATGGAATGAACGATGGACTGTGGTTCAAATTTACGGGAGACGGCGGCCAATTTACCATTAAAGTGGCTCCTGCAACCATTTCTTTCGATCCCAAAATAGGAGTATATAAAGGATCGTGTAACAGCTTGACTTGTGTGGGTACAAAAGATAATGGCGGTGGCGGTAGTTCGGAAACTATTACTATTACTACCACGGCAGGAACAGAATATTATATCAATGTGGGATCTTACGAGGATGCGGAAGATAAGCCGGAAGATGTGTTTATCATTACCATCACAAAGCTTTGATATGCTGAGAAATTGGTAGCAGATTTGTAATTTAATATAATAAAAATGTTGTGGTAAAAATGCCACAACATTTTTTATAGGAAGCTGGTGAAAATGCTGTATTCCTAGCAGGAAAATCAAAGATACACCCGGTGGAGCTTCCGTGTGAATCGGCAGTATGTGTAAGAAACTCAGTTCGTATTACCCTGAATCCCTTGTTCATCCCGGAATATTTAACAAACTTTAACTCAATAATGGCATTGATTGTGTTGATTAATGCAAGTATTTATCAGAAATTTACCACCTATTTTAAATCAAGCTATGTCAGATACATTTCAAGCAGAAGATATTCGTCAGTTGACGGAAAAAGTAAAAGAAAAAAACTATTTATTTTCTCTTCTGAGACAGGAAATCAACAAAGTTATTATTGGGCAGGAATACATGATAGACCGCCTTTTGGTAGGGCTTTTGGGAAATGGTCACGTGCTTCTTGAGGGAGTTCCGGGACTGGCCAAAACTTTAGCGATAAAAACATTGGCGGATGCTGTTCATGGCGAATTCTCAAGGATTCAGTTTACACCGGATCTGCTTCCCGCAGATGTGGTGGGAACAATGATCTTTAATATCAAAGACAATGATTTTTCTATAAAAAAAGGTCCTGTATTCGCTAATTTTGTACTAGCGGATGAGATCAACCGTGCGCCGGCCAAAGTACAGTCTGCCCTGCTGGAAGTGATGCAGGAAAAACAGGTAACTATTGGTGATGAAACAATGAAGCTTCCCAAGCCGTTTTTAGTACTGGCTACTCAAAACCCTATTGATCAGGAAGGAACTTACCTGTTGCCGGAAGCACAGAGTGACCGTTTTATGCTGAAGTGTACCATAGATTATCCATCTTTTGAAGATGAAAGAAAAGTAATGAGAATGGTTTCCACTTCACATCAGCCTACTGTGAATCCGGTCATTTCTCTTCAGGATATCGTAGATGCCAAAGAATTGATCAACCAGATTTATCTGGATGAGAAAATTGAAAAATATATCCTGGATATGGTGTTTGCAACCCGATATCCGGAAAATTACGGACTTTCCGAACTTAAAAATTATATCAGCTTCGGAGCTTCTCCAAGAGCATCTATTAACCTTGCGATTGCTTCAAGAGCTTATGCATTCTTAAAAGGAAGAGCTTTTGTTATTCCTGAAGATGTAAAAGCATTGGCCAAAGATGTGCTGAGACACAGAATGGGCTTAACTTTTGAAGCGGAAGCAGAAGAAATTTCAACAGAAGAGATCATCAACAGAATTTTAGCAAAAATCCAGGCGCCATAATGAGTGATGTTGTAATCAGAAAAGCCGTTCAGGAAGATTGTGCTTCAATGCTTGACTTAATTAAGGAACTTGCGGAATACGAAAAAGCATTACATGAAGTAACGGTAACATTAGATCAGTTTACTGAAGATGGCTTTGGGCCGTCTCCGGTCTGGGGTGCCTTTGTTGCTGAAATGAACGGTAAAATTGTAGGAATTTCGTTGTATTACGACAGATATTCAACCTGGAAAGGAAGGAGGCTGTATCTTGAAGATTTGGTAGTAACCGAAAGAATGAGAGGAATGCAGATTGGGAAAAAATTATTTGATGCAACACTGGAACATGGAAAATTAAATGATTACAGCGGAATGGTATTCCAGGTCCTAAGCTGGAATGAACCAGCCATCAATTTCTACAAAAAATACAGTCCGAAATTTGATGATGAATGGCTTAATGTGTCCATTGAATTGAAAGATTAGAAGATGAATATGGGAAAAAGAATAGTGTAAATACGCTATACAAATCCCTGTAAATTATTAAACCTTACATCAGCGTATGCAGATAAAAGATATTGTAAAAAAAGTAAAGCAGATAGAAATCCGTACCAGAAAAAAGACGGAAGCTGCTTTGATGGGGCAATATCACAGTGCTTTTAAAGGGCAGGGGATGACTTTTTCGGAAGTCCGTCCCTATCAGTTTGGAGATGAAATAAGAAGAATCGACTGGAATAAAACAGCACGTTTCCGCGAACCGTTTGTAAAAGTAATGGAGGAGGAAAGAGAGCTTACGATGATGATTCTCGTAGATATTTCCGCTTCAATGGATTATGGAACAAAGACTCAGCTGAAAAGGGAATATGTTGCCGAAATCGCAGCCAGCTTAGGGTTTTCAGCCGCAGGAAATAATGATAAAGTGGGACTGATTCTGTTTGCTGACAAAGTATATAAAGTAATTCCACCACAGAAGGGGAGAAAACATATTCTTTCTATTATCAGCAATATCTTGACGGCCGATTATGTTGCTGCTGAGTCTAAAATAGACAAAGCACTGGAATATATGATGGGAATTTTTAAAAGAAAATCTCTGGTATTCCTGTTTTCAGATTTTGAGGATGAATATGATTCTAAAATGCTGAGGGTAGCCTCAAAAAAACATCAGCTGCTGGGAATGAGGATCTATGATGAAAAGGATAATGAAATTCCTGATGTAGGATATACACTGTTACATGATGTAGAAACAGGAAAACAAATATGGGCCAATACTTCCAGCGCCAGATGGCGATATACTTTTGCGGAAGCTCAAAAACAGAAGTTAAGAGCCCTGGAAGAGGATTTTTCCAACAGCTCGGCCAGCTTTATGAATATCAATACAGGTTCAGATTATTCAAAATTACTGTATAGCTATTTCCAGAAAAAATAGTACGGTAACCGATAGATAGAATTAGAAATAAAACACTAGGCACCAGCCTGAATTTATTATTTGAAAATTGAAAAAAATACTATTAATATTATCTTTTTTTATCTGTGTCAATACTTTTTCACAGATATTGTCTTCCAATATAGAGAAGAAAACTATTGCGTTAGGTGAAGTCAATCATTTTGTTATTAAAATTGACAATATTCACGACCAGCAGGTGATCTCTGCAGCCAAAAATGAGTTGCTGCCTTTTCATTTTGAAGAAACAAAAGACAGCATCGGACAAAATGCCAATTTATATGAGAGGAAAATAGAGTTTGCTGTTTTTGAAGAAGGGAAATTTACGATTCCTGAGCTGGAATTTAAAGTGGGTGATAAAATACTGAAAACTATTCCTTATGAGATCGATGTCATTAATACCGCTCAAAAAGCTGATCAGATTAATGATATCATGAAGAATAAAGAAGTTAAACTTGATGCAAAAGATTATTGGGAGCTCTATAAATTCTATATTCTGGCAGCTTTAGCAGCTATTGCTTTGATTGTGGCTATTATCATGATCGTAAAATGGGGAAGAAAATCCAAGAGTTCACCGGCTGTAGCGACCAACCAAACATTAAAAGAACTGGATTCTCTTAAAAAGAAAAAATATATTGAAGGAGGTAATTTCCGTTCATTCTACGTAGAACTGATCGATATTTCCAGAACCTTTATAGCCAAACAATATCACCTTCCTGCAGATGTACTTCTTACCGATGACCTTATTGAGGTCATAAAAAAGAATAATACCATTTCTCAGGATAACGAAAAAATAATAGAAGATGTTTTCTTAAGGGGAGACCTTGTGAAATTTGCGAAAACCTTTCCTGATAAAGAAACCATGGAAAATGATTTTGCCAATATCAGGGATTTTGTAAAAAGATCATCGAAAGATTTAGAATTTGAAAACTTAAGAAAGGATGTTTAATTTTGAGTTTTACAGTCCGTGGTTCTTACTGCTTTTTCTACTGTTTATTCCACTTTTTATTAAAGATGCCGGAAGACAGAAAAGGAAAGGGATAAAAGTCCCTACCGTTAAAAATATGGATTCCAGCGGTGGTATTCAGGCTGTTCTTTTTGTCTTGAAAATATCGAAGTACATCATTCTTGCTGCACTGATTATTGCTATGGCGAGACCCAGAACCTTTACAGTCTCCCAGGATAGAGATGATACAAAAGGTGTAGATATTATGCTGTCTATAGATGTTTCTCTCAGTATGCTGGCGAAGGATTTAAGCCCGGACCGTATTACAGCACTGAAGGATATTGCCGTAAAATTTGTTCAGAAACGTCCCAATGACCGGATAGGAGTTGTAGCTTACGCTGCAGAGGCTTTTACAAAAGTGCCTGTCACTTCAGATCATCAGGTTGTCATTGATGAGATTAAAAATCTTAATTCAGCAGGGCTGGAGCCGGGAACGGCTATTGGCGAAGGTCTTTCTGTAGCCGTCAACCATTTGATTAAAAGCAAAGCGAAAAGTAAAGTAATTATCCTGATGACAGATGGGGTCAGTAATATTCAGAATGCTATTCCGCCACAGATTGCTGCCGAACTGGCTAAAAGTAATCATATAAAGGTGTATTCCATAGGAATCGGGACCAATGGATACGCACTGATGCCTACATCACAGGATATCTTTGGGGATCTTGTATTTACCGAGACGGAAGTTGCCATTGATGAGAATACCCTGAGGGAAGTGGCTCAGAATACAGGAGGGAAATATTTCAGGGCTACGTCAAACAGCAGTCTTGAAGAAATATATGATGAGATCAATCAATTGGAGAAATCTGATGTAAAGGTTTCCAAGCTCTACAATTACGAAGAATATTTTAAGATCTTTCTGTGGATTGCGTTGGGAATGCTGGTATTGGATGCATTGTTGAGATGGGTGTTTTATAAAATTTTAAGCTGATGAGTTGGTCTTTAGGAAATTATTGGTATTTATTTTTGCTGTTGCTTCTGCCGCTGTTAGCTATCTTTTTGATCCGTTTTTTGAGATGGAAAAATAAAAAGAGAGAAATTTTTGCTGACAGCCAGTTTCATGATCATTTATTTGAAAAACAATCGGGATTTATAAAAATTTTTCCTGCCTTATATTTATTAGGAACTCTATTTTTGATATTTTCAATCATTGATCTTCTTAATGGCTCAGAGGAAGTGAAAAGCAGCCAGAAGTTAAACAATGTGATTTTTATGCTTGATGTTTCGAATTCAATGAATGCCGAAGATATAGACCCAAGCCGTCTTGCTGAAGCTAAAAATCTGATGCTGGGTACTATGCAGAAGATGAAAAATGACAAAGTTGGTATTGTGATTTTTGCGGGACAGGCTATGTCTATCATGCCTCTGACTACAGATTATAATTCTGCCGAAACCTATATCAGCGGAATTGAAACCAACTCCATGCAGATCCAGGGAACCGATTTTTTGAACGGAATGCAGGCTGCTGTAGATAAGTTTAAAAATGTAAGCAAAGGCTCCAGAAAGGTTATATTGCTCAGTGATGGTGAAGATAATGAAGGGAATGACAATGCTGCCATTAGGTTAGCCAATAAAGAGGGGATAAGTATTACTTCTGTAGGCGTTGGAACCGACGAGGGAGCGCCGGTTCCTGAATATGTTTACGGGCAGTTAATGGGATATAAAACAGATGTGAACGGAGGAACTGTCATTTCAAAAAGACAGACAGACGCTCTAAAAAAGATGGCTGAATCTACCGGAGGAAGTTATATAGACGGAAATAACATCAATGAAGCGCCAAACAGAATTATTGATGCCGTCAATAAAAAATCTTCAGGATCCGAAACCATAGTGAAGTCACAGAATGCCAACCATTACTATCAGTATTTTCTGGGAGTATCCATCTTATTTTTCCTTTTAATTTTTCTTTTTAATCCTAAAAAAGATTTCAATGTCTAATCTTCTTAGAAGAGAACCTTATTTTAAAGGCCACTTTAACCGAATTTTAACAAATAAACTCCTGTTTCTTAACATTTAAAGGAATAATTTTGCAAAGGATGAATACTAAAATCTTACTTTTATCGTTTATAATTGCTTTTTCCTTCTCAGGCATTCTGTTTGGGCAGGAAAACTACAGGACTTTGGTTCATGAAGGGAACCAAAAATTTGACGGTAAAGACTATGATGGAGCATCTTCAAAATATATGGAGGCCGCAAAATCCAATGACAAAGATTTTACGGCGCATTACAATTTGGGGAATGCCTTATATAAAAGTAAGAAGTATGAAGAAGCAAAGGAAGAGTTTGAAAAAGCACAGCAGTTTTCACAGACACTTCCGGATAAAGCGGCGGCACTTCATAATTTAGGCAATAGCTATATGCAGATGAACCAGCCGGAAAAGGCTGCAGATTATTATAAAAAAGCTCTTAAGCAAAATCCGTATAGTGAGGCCACCAGGAAGAATTATGAAATTGCCAAGTTAAAGGAAAAAGAAAAACAACAGAAAAACCAGCAGAACAACTCAGGAAAAGGTGGTGGTGGTAATGATCAGAACAAAGGTGATGATCAGAAAGGCGATAAAAAAGATCAGAAGCAGGATCAGGGAAGTGGTCAGCAAAACAAAGGTAAAAGTGACCAGGGCAATGATCCCCAGCAAAAACAGGACAATGAAGGTAAAATGCCAAAAGACCTTGAAAATGCAATTCTAGATAAAATTAACGAAAAAGAAAAAGAAACCGCCAGAAGAATTTTAAATAAGAATTCTTATTCGATGCCTGAAAGCAACGAGAAAGATTGGTGATGCAGCATAAATTGATTTACATATTGCTTATTCTGGCATCCGTAATTACTTACGGACAGGTAAATCTTAGCCTTGATGCTGATAAAGCTGAATATGCCGGTAAGGATATTGTTAATCTTACAATCATTTTAGAACTCAACGGAAGTGATCTTGTACAGCAAACAGGGTTTCAGCTTCCGGATCTTTCGAAATTCAATATTATCGGAAGCGGATCGGTTACCAATACAGTGATTGATCCTGCTACCAATACACTGATTACCCAGAAAGTATCCAGAATAGCCCTTGAACCTAAGAAAAAGGGAAAAATAAAAATCGGATCGGTACTGGTTACTGTCAATAATAAAATCTATAAAACAGAACCTTTTGATGTCAATGTCAAAGAATTTGTAGAAAAGAAATCTTTAGCCGGGAATACTTCCAATGACGTCTATCTGAATATGGAGATAGAAGACAGAGAAGTATACCAGGATCAGCCTACCATTGCTGTTCTGAAGGTGTATTCCCGAAATATGGATAATCTTAGAAAAGTAAAAAATATCCATCTTCCACAGCAGGATAATATCAATGTGCACCCTATTAATTTTAACAGGTCTGAAATAGATCCGACGAATTCCGGAAATATGGCTTCCCAGATTCTGGCAATGTTTATGGTATTTCCAAATGAAGCAGGATATGTAGAAGTTCCGGGGGTGTCAGCCTCTGTGAATTCTCATTCCAATAAAAATAAAATTCTTTCCAATAAGATAAGACTTACTGTAAAAAAACTTCCGGAAGGAGCTCCTGACTGTTTTAAAAATGCAGTGGGAAACTTCAATGTAAGTGTTTACAATGCCTCTAAAGAGAAGCCTGAGGCTAAAAAGCCAATGAATATTGTGGTAAAGGTTTCAGGAGAGGGAAATTTACCGGATATGGTACTTCCAAAAATTGCAGCGTCTCCGGATTATGAAATTTTTGCCCCTAAAATCACCTCTAAAGTATCCCCAGGAACAACGGGGATGAAAGGAGTAATTTTGGCTAACTATGTTATTATTCCTAAAAAATCGGGAGCAATTTCTATAAAAACAGAACAGTTTGCTTTTTTTAATCCTGAGAACAAAGAATATATCGATCTTGGGCAGGAAACATTGGCCTTGAATGCATTTTCTCATGAGCAGGTTCTTGAAGCCCGTTCTACGGTAGAGAAAGTAAATGAATATACCAATAATCTGCTTGAAACGGTAAACACTCCGGTTTTAAAGACCACTTCATTTAAAGTAAAAGAAAAAAGTAAATTCCATTGGAATATTCTCTTCACCAATATTGTGATCCTTTTGGGGTTATTTGTTGCTTACCTGTTATTTAAGACTTGGCAAAAAAAACGTACATTAGTTAGGGAAAATGCACCGTCTAAATCTTTAGGATCAGTGGCCGAAACAGAAAGGGAAATCAAGGAATTGCTGAAAACGGATATTAATGACTATTTCAGCTATCTTGAAAATCTTAAAGATAACGGAGAATACGAAAAGTTCTTTGAAACAATGGAAGAATTGGATGAGGAAGTAAGAGCTCAGTATTTTCAGGGCTCTGTCAGCGAGTTTAAAACTTTTCTTGAAAATCACAAAGGTTCTTCTTTTGCAGAAGACTACGGAAAACTTCAGCAGAAAATTCAAATTGAAAAATATTCTCCTGTGAAATCTGTAGAAGGACTGGAGGAACTTTTGAAAACAATTGTTAATTTATATTCACAAATTAGCAAATAGTTAATTTATTTTCATATTTTTGCGAAATTTTTAATTACAAAGAGATGGAAATTTTTGATGGTTTCTCTATTAAAGAGGTCGTTACAAGCTTTATGGTTCTTTTCGCCGTTATTGACATTATCGGTTCAGTTCCTATTATAGTAAGCCTTCAACAGAAGTTCGGGCAAATTGAAGCTGGAAAAGCTGCAATTACTGCCGGCCTTATTATGATTGTTTTTCTATTCGTAGGAAATAAGATCCTTAAACTGATTGGAGTAGACGTGAATTCCTTCGCCATTGCCGGAGCTTTTGTGATTTTTGTCATAGCCCTGGAAATGATTTTAGGAATTGAAATCAATAAAACCACCGAAGCAAAAGCGGCATCCATTGTTCCCATTGCATTTCCGCTGGTTGCAGGTGCCGGAACACTGACTACCGCGCTATCTCTCAGAGCTGAATTCCATGATATTAATATTATTTTAGGAATTATTCTTAATACAATTTTCGTATATTTGGTGCTTAAATCAGCGAAATGGCTGGAAAGGAAAATAGGGGATGCTACATTGATGATCCTTCAGAAAGTTTTCGGAATTATCCTGCTGGCAATTTCAATTAAATTATTCACCGCAAATTTTGCCCAGTTGGTGCTGAATTATGTTAATTTTTAGAAATTATGAAGAAGTTTTATAAAGTATTTTTAGTACTATTTATTGTATTCATTGCCATTAATCTTTACGCTATAGATTGGCAGTCAGATGTTTTATCAGAAGAGAGTGATAACCTGAAGTTTGTATTTTCTGCGGCAGCAGCTTTTATTGGGCTTATTTTGCTTTTCGTTATGGATACGTGGAGCAGAATCGGAGTAAAGAAATAACTCAGATAACTTATATTTAAATAAACAAAACCTCTTTCAATCTGAAGGAGGTTTCTTATTTCTATTTAAATTCTTTATGTTTTTTATGAAGTTGCCAGATTTTTAAGAATGGCTTCAGACTTCAGTTCTGTTTCAGTCCATTCTTTTTCCGGATTGCTCTGAGCGGTAATTCCGCCACCGACAAAGACATGTACAGAGTCTTGATAAAGTCTTGCACATCGCAGATTTACAAAAAACTGTATACTTTCTTCAGTTTCAATTTTAATGTAACCGGCATATAATTCACGGGGAAACTTTTCATACCTCTGAATATTTTCAATGCAGAAGTCTTTAGGAATTCCACATACTGCCGGAGTAGGATGAAGATCCCGGATAAGGGTATCAAGGTCCTCAGGCTTTATATAAGTCCGGAAATCTGTACGAAGGTGTTTGATGTTGCCGGAAATATGATCGTAAGTTTCTGACTGCTGTACATTGCCGGAATAATTTGTAAGGATATCCTGAATATAGGTGGTAACGGGTTTTTGTTCTTCAACCTCCTTTTCGGCCCATTCTTCTGAAACCGGTAGCGTACCCGCCAGTGCCATGGTTTCAAATTCATAGGTTTCCTTATTGAATTTCCCTAAAACTTCAGAAAAAGCACCCATCCAGGCATTCTGTCCATCATTAAATAAATACCTGAATGCATTCGGATAAGAGGTGCACAGGTTTTTAAAGCTTTCTGTGAGATCAATCTGATCAAAGTTCCTGAATATCTTTCTTCTTGAATAAACCAGTTTAGGAAGTTGGTTTTTTTTTATCACCTCAATCACATTGTGAAGACTATGGATATATTCTTCCTTCGTTTCTTCTTCAAAATGGGTTTGATCCTGTAATAAGGGATTGTTTATAAGACCGGTTGCAATCTGCTGCTCTTCAGCCTCAGTAATTTCACCTTTAAAACTTACCTGTTGCAGTTTGTCAAAAGAATAAAAATTTATGGAATTTATATTCTGATTTTTATCTGTGGAATATAATTGTTCGTCAAAAGGAAATTTGAAATAAATCATTAGCTGTGGATAGATTTTGAAAATCACCGCCCGGAAATATTATAGGCAATTCCCACGTTGATTTTCCTTTCTGCAAAGGTATTATTAGTCTTAAAAATGTCAAAATTAAAAGAGCTGTTTTTTAAAGAAATATTCTTTACTTTATATTCCGGTACTCTGAAAAGTTTGCAGTAAGTATATAAAAAAGACTCAAAAAAATTGAGTCTTCTATTTTTTTATTGATATTCCTTTAATCTATTTCAGGATAATAGCATTCGTCATCGTCGTATGGTTGATGAGTACTCCTTTTTCATCCCTGATCTCAATTTCTGAAACATGCATGGTTTTTCCTTTTCTGATAAAGCGGGCAGTAGCGGTTACAAGCCCATCTTTCTTACTTCTCAGATGATTGGAATTGATATTAGTTCCCACACCATAGTATTTGTTCCCGTCTATGAAAATATTAGACAGGCTTGACCCTAAGGTTTCAGCCAATACACAGCTGGCTCCTCCATGCAGGATTCCAAAAGGCTGATGGGTTCTTGGAAGCACAGGCATTGTGGCCGTAAGGGTTTCATTTTCGACATCAATGTCGATGAATTTTATTTCCAGTGTTTTTGCCAGGGTTTCGTTTCCCCAGTTATTCAAAAACGCCAATATTTCTTCTTTATTCTGACCTTTCATTGTATGTTGATAATTTGCTGTTGATGATACTTATTCCCCCATAATATTAGGATTCCAGTTAGCCGGAATTTTAGGACCAATATCATTTTTAATGTAATAATCCTGAATTTCCTGCATAATCTCTGAAAAAGGAGCAGATGCAAGCCTTTCATAAGGAATGGTATAGCCCAGGTAAACAATATTTCTTTTGAAATCTCCCGCTGCCAGTACAATAGGAACTTTTGCTGCCAATGCCATGTGATAGAAACCTTTTCTCCATTTCGGAACCCAGCTTCTTGTTCCTTCCGGGGTAATAACCAGGCTGAAATCTTCTTTTGCAAATTGATTCGCTACAAAGTTGACCAGATCATTTTTTTGAGTTCTGTCTATACCGATACCTCCAAGTCCTCTTACAAGGCTTCCATACCATGCCTTGGTGTGGGCATCTTTAATAATGATCTTTAATGGCTTCCCTAAAGACCAGTAGGCAAGATTTCCTAAAATGTATTCCATATTATGGGTATGTGGTGCCACCACAAGGATACATCTGTTCAGGCTGTTTACATCGCCCTGCAGAACGACTTTCCAGCCCAATAATTTTAGCATTAGTCTGCCTATCAGTTTTTTCATAGATTCTTGGATTAAAACAAAAAAGTATAACCAAACTTTGGTTATACTTTACAAATATATTGAAATATTATCGCTCTTAAAACAAACCGTTGATTAAATCTACGATTTTCATAACAAATTCCAGGGCAAATTGTATCATGATAGGGGTGTGTTTTTTGTTGGTTGGTTATTATATTTTAATACTACGAAAGTAAAGCTTTTTTTTCACATAGGAAACTAAATAATATGATATTTTTTCTTTTCTGAGAGAAGAAGAGTGTGAATTTCAAACGGTTGCTATCCACTCACACCTTCTCGCACTCTCTGAAGTTAATTATTTAGTTTGTATGGAAATTTCGTTTTTTCCGTCTTTGATCTTGATGTCTACATCTTTGTTCAGTTTTTTGATGTCGGACGTTACAGAATCAATTACTTTTTCAGCCTGGTAGTTTGGAACTTTTTTACCATTAATGATCACACTGTCTTTATCATTAGGATCATAGTTTATTGTAGAACCGTTTACTGTAATCTTATTTTTTTCGATTCTTATACCATGCTGGTTCTCATCTCTGTCCTGATCATCATCATTGATGCCGTCACCATCCAGATCCCCATCGAAGTTGATGCTGTCTTTTTTTAATGGAATAACAATTGCTTTTTGAGGAACTACCAGTTCATAATTTACTCTGTAGTCTCTGAATCTGTGTTCATATGGATACTTAACGTAGTTTGGAAGTATCACTTTGTTATCAACAACCTCTACCGGTACCGTTAACTGAATAGGGAAGTTATAGCCGTTTCCTTCTTTTTTAATGATCAGATAAGGGGTTTTGATATCCGGTTTTCTCGTTACGTCTACAGAAATATAATCTTCTTCATAAACGAATCTCTTATCAGAATAAATATCATCATCATAAGCTTTGAAGTTTTGTGGGATGCTTACCTGTTTTACATCTAGATAAACGGTGTCAGAATTGGTATTGATAGCTACATTTTCTGTGTCTTCTTTGCTGCCTCTGTAGATCAGGTTTTTCTTTGCCATACTTAATCCAAAGTAAGTTCCTAATCCGATTAACAGAAGAAATAGTCCACCTATTACCCATCCGATATTTCTCAGCTTAGTTTTTGGAGAGAATATTTTAATGCTTAATAAGCTAAAGATAATAGCCGGGATTAAGCTTCCGATAACCATTATAGCTGCCAATACCTTATCAAGGCCGTTATCATCCATATAGAATCTGATCTGATTGGCACCAGGGAAATCTGTATCCATTCCAAAAAGGCCAAAGACTACAAATACTCCAATAATACTTCCTACAGCCATCAGCACAAAGATTCCGCCCACTATATATTTAAAAATATTCCAGACTCCGCTTCCTGCGTTGTTGATATAAGGTTTGTTTTCGTTATATATTTCTCCGACTCTCTGAGTAGATTCATTAGCAAACTGTACTAATTTATTAGACTCATTCTTAAGATTGTCGAAGTTCATAGGCTTTCCCTGCATTTTCAGGAAATCTGCTGCTGTTTCAGCTTTTGGAAGAACGATCCAAAGGATAACATATAAAAGTCCGATCAATGAGGAAGAAATAGCTGCGGTAAAAATTCCTAAGACGAAAATTCCTAACCAGATGGCTCTCATAGCCGTAATATCCATTCCTACATATTGTGCTAAACCTGCACAAACTCCTGCAACCTTTTGCTTCTCAGGATCACGGAACAATTGCTTTTTATCCGTATAATTGGAACCTGAGTAGTTATTTTTATTTGTTGTTTTTTCAGAAAAATAAGCCTCTTCCTGCTCTTCTATTTTTTCCGGAGTTCCGATCTGTGCGATTACTTTTTCTACATCAATATCATTAATCACTTCACGTTTTCCCAGAGAATCTCTGAAGATCTCTACCATTCTTATTTCTATGTCGTGCATTACCTCATCTACTTCAGAAGCATCCAGTGAGCTTCTAAGAGCGTTCAGGTAATCGCTGAGCTTTATATATGCGTGTTCTTCTATGGTAAAAGAAAAACCTGCGAGTCCTATTGAGAGTGTCTTGTTCATAGCTTTGTTTTTAATGTTGTTGAGTGATTTGGCTTACTGACGCTGTCAGTTCATTCCAGGTGTTTTGAAGTTCATTCAGGAAAAGCTTTCCTTTTTCAGTGATCTGATAATATTTTCTGGGTGGTCCTCCTGTAGATTCTTCCCATCTGTAAGAGAGAAACTCTCCATTTTTAAGCCTTGTCAGAAGTGGGTAGAGGGTTCCTTCCACAACATCCAGTTTTCCTTTTTTCAGTTCATCTATCAGATCAGAAACATACATTTCGCGATGATTGATGAGACTTAGAATACAGAATTCCAGAATTCCTTTTCGCATTTGCGCTTTGGTATTTTCGGTATTCATCTTTGATAAGTTTTTGTTAATTGGTTATATTTTAGAATATTGCTCCTAGCTAGATGAGCTTATTCCGATTTTACATTACAAAGATATGTAATTAAAATGGTAATATGCAATACAAAGTAGTGTAATTTTTAAAATAAAACAATTAAATAATTGATAATCAGTATTATAATTTTTATTTATCGAGTTGTTAAAAAAGGAATGAGACCAGAATAGTCCCAAAAATGGTAAATAAATGAAGATAGGCTGAATAGAAATGGAGGTGTTCTATAGCAAATCTTGAATAAAATTCATTCTTTATCTACGGCCAAGAGATTTTGAAATGGGCGTTATGATTTGTATTTTTGTTGTAATAATTTATAAAAAAACACCTAAATCTATTTGCTATTACTATGAAAATTTTGAATTATTACAGAAGTTTATCTGCATGTATTCTGCTAGGCCCTTTATGTTTTGGACAATATCAGTTTGAAGTTAAAGAAGTATCAAAGAACTATAATAATGCTATTATTAATATTGAAAATTGCTTTGATGAGCAGTGTAAAGACAGGGGAACAATAGAACTGTATGACAATAAGAACACCAAAGTTCAGACTTTTACTTCCGAAGATCTGGTATTTTATTTAAACAAAGGTCAAAAATTGGTACCCGGAAAAATGATTCAGCTGACCCATGAGGAAAGTCCTTTCATTATTGATGATTTTAACTTTGACGGAACGGAAGATATAGCTATTAGAAACGGAAATAAAGGAAATTACAGTAGTGCATCCTATGATGTCTATGTATTTAATAGTACCAGAATGGCATTTGTGAAAAGTGAGGAGCTTACGGAAATTGGCTCCAATTATTTTGGATTATTCGGTGTAGATGCCAAGCGTAAGCGCCTTGTTGCCACAGGAAAATCCGGATGTTGCATGATTTTTACTACAGAATATCAAGTAATTCCTAACAAAGGATTAGAAAAGGTATTGGAAAGGGAAGAAGATATGACCAATGAAGACCGTGTAAAAGTGATTACCAGGGAAAAAATAAATAACAAATGGGTTACCAGAACCAAGGTATATCCGGCAGGGCAATATAATAGATAAATAATACAATGAAAATTCAGAAAGAAATCGATTTTATCCTGGCAGTAGATGCTTTGAAAAACGTACAAAGAAGAAATTATAATGCAGATGATTCAAGAAGGGAAAATACTGCAGAACACTCGTGGCAGATTGTTATTCTTGCACAGATTTTATATCCTTATGCAAAAAACCGTGCTGATATTGACCTCCTGAGAGTTATCAGAATGCTTTCCATTCACGACTTGGTTGAAATTGAGGCTGGCGATACTTTTCTTTTTGATGAAAAAGCGATGGTTGGCAAGTTTGAAAGGGAAAAAGTTTCTGCTCAAAAGATCTTTGGAATTTTAGACGAGCCGTTACGTTCGGAGTTTTTCAATTTATGGCTGGAATTTGAAGAAGAAATAACGCCAGATGCTATTTTTGCGTGTGCTATTGACAGAATTATTCCTTTTATCCTCAATTCACATACCTCAGGAAAAAGCTGGACAGAAGCCGGAGTTACGGAAAAACAAATTAGAAGCATGCTTGAAAATGCCATCTGCAGAGCTTCTGATGAGATGGGAGAGGCTTTTGAATTATTGCTGACCAGAAGTCTGGAAACCGGAAAAGTGATCAAATAAAAGCTTAGTTCTTACTATAAATAGTTTCGGGCGGCCAAAGGCCGCCCGAAACTTTATAATTATAGGATTTGGATTGGCTTTTTGAATTCATCAATGGCTACAAAAGTAAAGTCGCCAATGATTGCTTTTTCTCTTTCGTAAGAATACATCTGTTCCGTGTAGATCTCTACATTGACCTTCATACTGGTTTTTCCAACGTAGGCAACCTTTCCGATCAGCTCAACGATAGTTCCGGCAGGGATAGGTTTTTTAAAATCAATTTTATCACTGCTTACGGTTACCACTCTTTTTCTTGCAAATCGGGTAGCAGTAATGAAGGCTACTTCATCCATCAGCTGCATAGCCGTACCTCCAAAAAGTGTATCATAATGATTCGTTGTATTAGGGAAAACCGCTTTAAATATTCTGGTTTCAGATGCTTCAATTCTTTCTTCTGTAGTCATATTTCATTATTAATTAAAGCGAAATGAAATACTATTAAAACAACAGAATAATAACAGGAATCCAAGAAATCCCTGAAAAAATCCATCAGATCAATAAACTTCATATCGCGAAAGTTTTTTGTTTAAGAAAAAGGCAGGTCTCCTGACTTGTAACATCTTTTATCCCCTTCCCATGCCCCGCACAGTGGATCTTAATAAAAGACTTCAGTTACTTACAGTTGCGCGACAGTTCGTGATTTTCACACGATTCCCTTTTTAATCTGCTGTTAGGCAGAACCTATTTCCATGATGAATAAGCGTTAAACTTTTTCGGGGCAAAAATAATGAATTTATTCCGGATTATGGTAAATAATCTGACTGATCACTCTTCCTTTTTTAATGGTCCAAAGACTTGTATATCTGTATTCTCCTGAACCATTGATCATATAAAGAAAGATATTGTCGTTATCTAAAGAGGTTACCGCCACATTATTGAAATCCATGGTGGGCTGAAACATGTTTTTGATAGCTTCCCTTACAAAAACAGAACCTCTTCCAGGCTGCTGAACCCTGATTGATTTAATTTCGGTCATGCCTTCAGGGAGATCATTGCCTATTCCCCATGGCTTTACTTTATCGATAGTAAGGAGTTTTCCATCAGCATCTTTCTCCTTTTTACGGTATCCGGCATTGGATGGGTAAATATCAATAACTACTTTACTCCTTTGGGCTGTGGGGATTTTAGGGTCAGAATTATCGGTGAAAATAAGCGACTTTCCATTCTTGGATTTGGAAGGTGTATACTGGGGAAGCTGGTCAATATAAGCAATACGATCTTTATTTACCATTCCTTCCTTATCAAGAGTTTCATACCTTACAAAAGGCTTTTCCTCGTCCTGTTTTTCAGGATATTTGATCCAGATCCATTCCGTTTCTCCCGGCGCCGGCTTTACATAAACAAAAACATCCCCTTTACGCATACGGATCTTATCTACAATCTTCCTGTAATTATCCTTATGTACGCGTACATTGGCATATCCTTCTTCAGCTTTTACCACTCCAAAAGGAACCTTATTCTGGCCTTTAACCAATGCTAAAGAGAAAATACTAAATGCAGATAGATAGAATGCTTTGCCTACTGAAATCATTATAATAAATTTTTGATCCCCAAATATATAAATTAAATGCTTTTCGGAAGATAATTATACTGTTGCAGTTCTTTTAAATCTTGTATTTTCTTTAAATGAGAGTCTGAAAGAAGATATACATTATCTGAAATATCTAATACATCCACATAATGATGATCTGAAATAATGAAACCTTTATTCTCAGATTGGATCTGGAGAATCATTTTAAGCTTATCAATAGCTTTTGGAGAAAGATTGTGAAACGGTTCATCCAGCAGTACAAAGTCTGCTTTAGAATGGATAATCAATAAAGCTTCAATAAGCCTCAGTTCTCCTCCTGAAAGATTTTTAGGTTTTTCATTGAGAAAGGGACTGATCAATTCTGAAGTAAGAAGATGATCGGTATCTTTCTTGTCACAGAAAAGAGGAATCAAATGTTTAATCTTGTTATTTTTAGGTAAAAATGAATGTTGAGGAAGATAAGAGATTATACTTTTCCTGTCTGACAGTTTTTTTAAAACTTTACCTTGACATCGTATAAACTGGGAGTCGCTGCTGATCACTCCAAAGATGATTTTTAATAACGTTGATTTTCCAGATCCGTTTCTCCCCAAAAGTCCTATAATCTGGCCCTTCTCACATCCAAGATAAATATCCTGTAGGATTTTCTTGTCTTTAAAAGATTTTGTGACACTGTCAATATGAAGCTTATTCATAAGAACTGAGTGATGAATTTTATAATTAAACTTATTAAAACTGTTGTGATCCAAAGAAATGACCTTGAAAACCCAAAATTAGCATAAAAGTAATATTCATTCTTAAACCTTAGTTCATAAATAAAATAATGAAGAACAGGTAAAATTAAAAGAAAACTGAGCCCGAATGCTTTAGAACTGAATGGTAATAGTAAAGACAAGACTAAAGAAAATAATATGGTAGCGGGTATTATTTTTTTGTAAAAAATCCAGAGAACAGATAAACTTTTAGTCATATCTCAAATATATCATTTCTGGTTAAAAAGAAGAAGGAGAAAATTGATAATTATAAATGAACTTTCATTACCCTTCAAAAAGAATTTAAAGATAAAAAGAGTATTTTTAATAACACCCTTTTTATCAGATATGTAATTTAAGAGCTGGAATTATTTTTAGCGGCCCATAAATAGTCTCCGGATTATTTTTCAGGAAAATAAGAAATAAAGTACAAAAAGAAAGAGAGCATCTCATGATGCTCTCCATTAGTTATTTTAGATTAATTTTCAAATTCTCAAATTAACGCATTCTCCAATTGATTAAATTCTTTCAAGTTCCTCCGCATCAATAGTCGTTTTGAAAGTTCCGTAATTGACAATTACTTTGTTTCGGGATATTTTCTCAATCGTCCCTACACTGGTACTTCCTGTGATGCGGACACGTTGTCCCACCTTCATCCAAACAGCACGGTCACTTTTACGTTTTTCCTCCAGTTTTTCATTGGTTTCAGCAATTTTTTCAATCACATCTTCCTTTTTAAGCTGTTGGGTAATCTTCCTCTTAACCACCTGAAGACGTTTTGATTCATCTTTATCAGCGCCTATTTTTCTGAACTTTTCCTGTTCCAGAAGCTTTACAAAATCCTTTACAACATCTTTCCTTGATTTTCCTTTTGTATAGCTGTCTATGAACGCCTCAATTTTGTTTCCAAACTGAAGTTTACGGTGTTCCTCTTCATAGAGCTTCTGGAAATTAAAGAGCTTTTGCTGAAGCTGTTCATTCAGTTTCTGAAGATTATCACGCTTATCTTCTACAGATTCTTTTCTTTCGGCAAGGTCAGATTTCAGCTTTTCAACCTCAAACTTTTCCTGCTGCAGCTTCACAATGGTCTTATCAAGATTCACAATATCATGTTCCACTTTTTTCTTTGCCGAATGAATAATGAATCTTGGAATTCTATTCTTCTCAGCAACTTCGAATGTGAATGAACTTCCCGCCTGTCCCACTTCCAATTTATACATGGGTTCAAGGGTTTCTTCATTAAAGAGCATAGCTGCATTTTCAGCATTGGGAAGTTGTTCTATCACCAGCTTAATGTTGGTATAGTGAGTGGTAATAATCGCAAAACTTTTCTTGTCGTAGAAATACTCCATAAAACTTTCTGCCAAAGCACCTCCCAGTTCCGGATCAGAACCTGTTCCGAACTCATCAATCAGTAAAAGAGTATTCGCATCAGCCTCACGGATGATCCCGGACATTTTTTTCAATCTTGATGAATAGGTGGACAGATGATTTTCAATAGATTGGTTATCGCCGATATCAGTCATCATTTTCTCAAAGAAAAACATTTCAGACTTCGGATGAACAGGAACCAGAATACCACTCTGAATCATCAGCTGTAATAATCCAACTGTTTTCAGCGTAATTGATTTTCCACCGGCATTCGGGCCGGAAATACAGATAATTCTGTTGTGTTCCGTTAAAGCCAGAGTTTGAGGATAGATTGTTTTGTTTTCTACCTTATTTCTTAACCATAATAACGGATGGAAGGCATCCCTCAACTTTAAGGTTTTATGGCGGTTTATTTTCGGTAATACCCCGTTAATTAAATCTGCAAACTTAGCTTTAGCTCTTGTAAGGTCAAGATCAAAAATATAGATCTGATATCTCCACAGCTGAGGCTGAAACTCTGCCAGCTCACCAGTAAGTTTTCTCAGAACCCTGTCTATTTCTTTTTTCTCTTCCTCTTCACTTTCACGAAGCTTGAAGTAATGCTTTACAACACTGTCCGGCTGGATATAAGTAATGGAACCTGTTTTTGAAATCCCTAATGTTCTGCCCGGAACCCTTTTTTTGAAACCCGATTTTACGGCAAGAACCCTTTGGTCATCAATAATAGTCTCCCTGATATCATCCAAAAAATCACTTTGTCCATAGGTGGTAAGCGCACGGTTGAAATTTTCCTGAATGGCTTTTTTAGCATGCTGGATCTCTGTTCTCAATTCTTTTAAAGCGGCAGAAGCCTCACTTTTTACTTCGCCAAAACGGTTGAAAACTTTATCTACTTTCTCAATAATCTCTTTCTTAAACTCCAGTACAGAAACATCTTCTATAAGGGTAGGGAAGGTTTCCGGCATGGTAGGGAAGAACTTCTGAAGCCTTCCTATTTGTTCCGTGATGGTTTTGATTTTAATGAAAGCACTGTTTTCAAGACGGTAATTTTCAATCAGCATTAATTTCAGCTCATTTTCAATATCTTCATACTCATCAAACGGAATTGCATTTGAACTTTCAAAACTCGACAGATACTCTGATGTTTTTTTCAATGAAAGCTCTGCCTCGTCTATTTCCATCGGACGAAGTTGAAGAATTTTCTCTCGTGTTTTCGGAGAATACGCAAGGGGGGAAATTTCCGCGAGTAATTGCGGAAACTCTAATTCGTCTAAATCTTCTTTATCTATATACACACTGCAAATTTAGTGAGAAAATGTGAATGTAATACGGTGGTAATTTGAAAATGAGCTAATTTGAGAGATTGACAATAAAGAATGAGAAAGGTTTTTCTGATAAAAGTTTTTAATTAATGATGAGTTTAATACATTTGAAGGATGAAACTGGAAACCGAACGATTCATTTTAAAGGAAATCAATGAAAACCATGTAGAAGATATTTTACGGATCCGGAGCAATGAGCTGATTAATCAATATGTTAGAAGAAACTCACCCAAGACCAACTATGACGCTTTAGAATTTATTTTAAGCATCAGGAAAAGAACTCAGAATAAAGAGATCATTTTCTGGGGAATTTCTTATAAAAACCAAAAGAACCTTATTGGAACTATCTGCCTGTGGAAATTCTCAGAAGACCGGAAAACTGCGGAAGTAGGATATGAGCTGCTTCCCGATTATCATAAAAAAGGAATTATGAGTGAAGCATTGAAATCCGTTTTAAATTTTGGATTTAATGACTTAAATTTACAGGAAATTTTAGCTTTCACCAGTAACCAGAATGAAAATTCCAAGGGATTACTTTTAAAGCATAATTTTGTTTTAGAAGAAAACAAAACAGACGAAAAGAATCCTGAAAATGTTATTTTTAGTCTGAAAAAAGCCCTTTAGTTTACCAAAAGACAGTGTTTTTTGATAAAGCAAGAATAGTAAATAATCAAATGAACTCATTATCAAATTGAATTATGACCTGGACAGAAATTTTAGCCCCGATAAAGAATACAGAATACTTTAAAACCCTATGGGAAAAAGTGAAAAATGAATATGCAACTACTAAAGTTTTTCCTCCTAAAGATCAAATTTTTAGAGCGTTAGAATTAACACCGTTTGAAGATATTGAAGTGGTGATCATTGGGCAGGATCCTTATCATAATGACCATCAGGCTAATGGACTGTGTTTTTCTGTTTCCGAACAGGTAACTGCTCCGCCTTCCCTTAAAAATATTTTTATCGAATTAAAAGATGATCTTGGAGTGGTAAGAACTTCTAAAGAATTGGATGACTGGGCAAAACAGGGGGTACTGCTGCTGAATGCAACATTGACCGTTCGTGCCCATACTCCCAATTCTCATAAAGATCTCGGTTGGGAAAAGTTCACTAATTTTATCATAAAAGAAATTTCAGATAAAAAAGAGAATGTAGTTTTTGTACTGTGGGGTGCTTTTGCACAGAAAAAAGCCGAACTTATAGATCCGGCTAAGCATTTTATTCTGAAATCGGCACACCCATCACCATTTTCTGTATACAGAGGTTTTTTTGGAAGCAAGCCTTTCTCAAAAATTAATGAATATCTTGTTTCCAAAGGCAAAAAGCCTATTTCGTGGTAGTCCCTGATGGGCTTTCAGTCGTTTTTATGGTAATCCCGATTTTGTATTTTCCAATCGAAGCTTTTAATCCATCACTTGCCGCTTTAGGATAGGGGGTAACTTCCTGTAATGTAATAGTATATCCGTTAAAATCTGCCGATTGATGATAGTTTCTTGCAGGATGATCCATACTGGCAAGGTTTAACAATACAGGCCTTGTTGTGGTACCCATTACTTCTACCTGGGCAAGAGCGACCCCGGCCCAGATGCAGTTCACGCCTTCAGGACAGCGGCTGTCTTCTGAAATACCTTTAAAGGTCACATTCATCTCATATTCTTTAAGGAATTTATTTTCCCCTTCATTGAAGTAGATAATATCTCCTTTTTGATCTGAAGTTTTGGTGCTGGAACTCATTTCAGAAGCTTTTGTTTCTGTTTTTGTTTTCTTTTGGGCATCGCATCCTGTTAATGCGAGTATTCCAAGACTGAAGATAAGGACTTTATGGAACATAGTTTCTTTTTTTATTTAAATAATAGTAAGCATATTGAGTAATACCACCAAAAACATTGCCACACCTACTACAAAACTGAAACCCGTTCCGTAAATGAACCCAATAAAGGCTCCTTTGGTGGATTGCAGGGCTTTGTTCATGTCTTTACTGTCATGAAGTAATTCTCCAATAAATACTCCGGCAAACATCCCGATCAGAAAGCCTAACGGAATAGGGATGAAGATTCCTACAATGGTCCCGATGACAGAACCAATGCTTCCCCAGCGTGTTCCTCCGTATTTTCTGTTGGTTTTTGCAGGAATTACATAGCTCAATACCACTGATGCGGCAGTAAGAATTCCAAATGCCCAGATATAAATCATCGAAAGATCTGCATCAGTCCCGAATTTATAAATCAAAAGTCCGCAGATACTTAATAGCAGCCCTGGAAGAACCGGAAGAAAAGTTCCTAGAATTCCGACAAACAGCAAAACAAGGCAGAGAATATTAATAATTGTGGTATCCATTCTTAAAAAAATATAGATGCAAGATAAAAAAAGTGGCCTTATAAAAAGCCACCTTTATATTTTAATTGAAAATTTTATTACAGTGTCCCGTCCTAAAATAAGATGACATATTCCAGGATAAGACCTGCTTTCCCCATACTTCCTGTTGTATTTATTTTGATGAGCTTAGTTTTACCAATTGTGATAAATAATTGATAGTAAAACATTAAAAGTGTAATTGTTCTTAGTATTGTCATTTAAATAATATTATGTATAGTCTATTTTCCTTTTATCATTAAGGATTCTGTAGAGTTATTATTGATGGAGCTTTTTTACCGGATATTTGCTGAAGAATATTTTTTGGGATGAAAATTGATGATGAATAGTAAAAATCGTCATTCTTATTTTATAAATTTGCTGTCAATGAAAGATGACCTACAAGAAACCAAAAACTATTTGCAGGAATTAAGCGAACAGTTGTATAATTATATCACCCAGATTTCTCCCACCGGGTTGGACTGGATTGTTCATATCATCGTAAAACTGGCATTGCTTTGTGCTGTATTTTTGATTGTAGACTTTGTTTTTAAATTTGTCATCAATTTTATCTTCCGTTTATTTCATGACCAGGTAAAATTTCCGATTCTAAAATCTATATATCAGTCTAAAATTACCAATTCAGTAGCTCACTTTGCTGCACTGATTATCGTAGGAGCATTGCAGGGCTCTATATTTCCTGAAGGTGTTCTTCCAAAAACAACAATTTTTATTATAAGAAGTGTTAATTTGGGGCTGGTAATGATACTTGCCGGAATGCTTTACAGATCGCTCACTGCATTCCGGAATTATTTTGCAATCAAGCAGGATTTTTATAAAATAATGGCCTTGAATGCCCTTTCTGAAACCGTGAAGATCCTTGGGATTTTTATATTTACAGTAGTAGGGATCTGTGTGGTTTTTGGAATAAAAGGAACTACCATTGTTGGAAGTTTGGGGGCAATTACAGCTGTTTTGGTACTTGTTTTCAGAGATACCATTCTGGGATTTGTAACGGGACTTCACGTAGCGACTTCCAAAAATTTAAAAGTGGGTGACTGGGTAAGTATCCCAAAATACAATATGGAAGGAAATATTACTGAAATAAGCCTTTTAACAACAAAAATCACCAATTTTGATAAAACGGTTTCTACCATTCCTACCTATGATCTGTTGACCACAGAAATCAAGAACCTTCAGGTAATGTCTGAGTCCAATACAAGAAGAATAAAGAAATCCATTTACTTTAATATCAATTCTTTTAAGTTTCTGACAGAGGAGGATATTGAAAGACTGAAAGAAGTGAACCTTATTTCAGGGTATCTTAAAGAAAAAAGTGCTGAGATCAAAAAGGAAAATTCAAGCCTTGAACATCAGGATAAAGTAGTGAACGGAAGACAGCTTACCAATATCGGGGTTTTCAGATATTATGCCCAAAAATATATAGAAAACGAACCTGATGTGGATAAAGACGGAACGAGAATGGTTCGTCAGCTGGATATAACTCCACAGGGGCTTCCTCTTGAGGTTTATTGCTTTGCCAACGATTCCAAATGGGAACGTTTTGAACAGATTCAGGCTGATATTTTTGACCACTTGCTGGTTGCTTCAAAAGAATTTGACCTCGAGGTAATGCAGGTAAGTAAAGTATAACAATGAGAAACTGGAAAGTAGAGACCAATTAGTCTTTAGAATCTTAATAAAAAATAACATTAAGAGCTAGAATCAGAGGTTAATAGTACAATAATATTAGTCTGACATCTGAAGTCTAGCGTCTAACATCTTACATAAAAATGACAAAATTAAGCGTAAACATTAATAAAATTGCGACGTTAAGAAATGCAAGGGGTGGTGAAACACCTAGTGTTACTGAAGCTGCTGTAAAAATTCAGGAATTTGGGGGACAGGGTATTACAATCCATCCAAGACCGGATGAAAGGCATATTACAAGAAAAGATGTCTATGATTTGAAACCACTGGTTATCACCGAGTTTAATATTGAAGGAAACCCACATCAGGATTTCATTGATATGGTATTGAAAGTAAAACCGGAACAGGTAACATTGGTTCCCGATGCTGATGATGCTATTACTTCTAATGCAGGATGGGATACAAAAAAACACCTCGATTTTCTTACAGAGATCATTGCAGAATTTAAAAATGCAGGAATCCGTACCTCTGTTTTTCTGGATCCATTACCTGAATTGGTAGAATATGCCGCAAAAACAGGAGCAGACAGAATTGAACTGTATACTGAAGCCTACGCTAAAAATTATGTAACCAATAAAGAGCAGGCCATCAAACCTTATTATGATACAGCGGTTGCAGCTACAGAATTTGGACTGGGAATTAATGCAGGACATGACCTAAGCCTGGATAATCTGAAATATTTTGCAGATCATATCCCGAACCTGCTGGAAGTTTCCATCGGGCATGCTTTAGTTTCTGAAGCACTTTATATGGGATTGGAAAATACAGTTCAGGCTTATTTAAAGAGGCTGGCTAAGTGGTAAAAATAGATACAAGATGCTAGATGTGAGATTTTAGACCAAAGTATTGTGTCTGAGCTGCTCATCTGGAATCTGATATCTGAAATCTATTATCTTAATAAATATGGAAATCTTAAACTCAAAAATATTCGGCGAAAGCTTAACAACTACGCCGCTCCTGGTATTTCACGGATTGTTTGGAATGCTTGACAACTGGGGAAGCTTTGGAAAAGACCTTGGTGAATATCTTCCGGTACATCTGATTGATCTTAGAAATCATGGCAGAAGCTTTCATTCGGAAAGTATGTCCCATGATGATCTGGCAGACGATATTGCCCGTTATATGGATCATTATGAAATTCAGAAAGCGCATGTCTTAGGACATTCTTTAGGGGGGAAAGCTGTAATGCAGTTTGCTTTAAAATATCCTGAAAGAGTAGAAAAACTCATTGTAGTGGATATTTCTCCCAAAGCTTATCCTCCGCACCATCAGGGAATTATAAAAGCACTGGAAACGGTAGATTTCGATACGGAAGGTTCAAGAAATGATGTTGAAGCAGTTCTAAGCCAATATATCCCGGAAAAGTCGACCATTCAGTTTTTAACAAAAAATCTGTATTGGGATGATAATAAGAAGCTAAACTGGAGATTCAACCTGAAGACCTTATCTGAAAAATATAACGAATTTGTCTCTAATGCAGTTAAATTTGGGGTTT
This sequence comes from Chryseobacterium sp. WG14, assembly GCF_024586945.1. Taxonomy (NCBI): domain Bacteria; kingdom Pseudomonadati; phylum Bacteroidota; class Flavobacteriia; order Flavobacteriales; family Weeksellaceae; genus Chryseobacterium; species Chryseobacterium sp. WG14. The sequence continues at coordinate 559,012 of NZ_JALCZD010000002.1, read as the reverse complement.
TTGAAGGCGATACTTTATTTATTGCCGGTGATAAATCCAATTATATTCTGCCACAGGATGAATATGGTATTAAGCAGCAGTTTCCTAAGGCGACTGTGGTTACGGTAAAAAATGCAGGACATTGGGTGCAGGCAGAAAATCCTGTGGATTTTGCAAAAGTTGTCAAACAATTTCTTGGATTGAATTAAAACTATTCATCGTTTTTGTTATATATGTTAAAATTTTATTAAAATAATTAATTATTTCTCCATGAGTTGAATTTTTTTGTACTTTGGTTTATCAAAAAAATAAAATTTTTAACTTATGGAAAACAAAAATTCAAAGAAGAAGCCATTTTTCGCATCTTTCTTAGAAAAACAGCTTAAAGATCCTGAAACAGTGAAAGGAGGGGCTATTACTTCAGTAAGTCTGGATAATGTTACTTCGGTTATCAAGGATTCTATTACTTCAGCACTTGAAGATAATGTATCTCTTCCGGGGCATGATAACGTAACGATGAAATATCCATCCGACAGCGATGAATCAGGAGATGAATTATAATTCAGATCCAAACTATCATTATATCAATTCCCAAAAATAAAATTATAACTTATGGAAAACAAAAATTCAAAAAAGAAACCGTTTTTCGCTTCATTTCTAGAAAAACAACTTAAAGATCCTGAAACAGTGAAAGGAGGATTAGAAATCACAATTCCTGAAAGAGATGTGATTACAAAACCGGTTATCGACACTGTAACATCCGCACTGAAGGATATGGAACACACTATGAAATACCCTTCTGATGGTGATGATGATTCTTTAGAAGTATAAGTAATAGAACAGAACAAAACTATAGTAAGGGGAAACTTAAAACATTAAGTTTCCCTTTTTAATAAAAACCGGCTCATGATTCTCTGTATTACCCACTCACAGGATTTCTATAATATCGATCTCTTTTTTGAATATCTTAATTCCAAACATATTCCATATTTCAGGCTGAATTCTGACAAAATGAACCATTTTCAGAAAATCAGTATCAATGAAAATTCATTCGAACTGACGGATGAATTGGGAAATACTCTTCACTCAGATGATGTTAAAGGAGTGTGGCATAGGAAAGCCTGGAAAATAAGCGTTCCGGAAGAGTTGGATGAAGATTATGAAAAAATCTTCCTGAAAGAATACGGAAGCCTCCGATTTAATCTGATGACAATTTTAGAAAATATTCCTTGGATCAACCCTTCTGAAAAGGAAAGGAAAATTGACGGAAATAAAATGTTTCAGCTTAAAATTGCTCAAAAAAATAATCTGATCATTCCCAAAACGATATTTTCCAACGATGAAGAGAAAATCACTGCTTTTTTTCATGAATACTGTAATGGAAAAGCGATTGCCAAACTTCACAGTGTGGCCGTAAAAGCAATGGGTGGTGAAAGCCAGATTTCTACTACTATTATTGAAGAAGATACCCTTGTCAATCTTTCGGATATTGCATACTGTCCTATGATTTTTCAGCCTTATATCGATAAAGAATATGAGCTGAGAATAGTATATGTGGACGGCGAGTTCTTTACAGGTAAAATTAACAACAGTGAGAATGTCGATTGGCGTGTTGCTCACGAAAGCTATTTTTGGTCCGCCTATGAATTGCCGGAAAATATCAAAAAAAATATAAGTTCGATGATGCAAGAAATGGGACTTTATATGGGAGCTATTGACATGATCAAAGGAAGAGACGGTAGCTACTACTTTCTGGAAGTGAATCCACAGGGAGAATGGGGAATGTTGCAGAAAGAACTGAACTTTCCTATAGCACAGAGAATTGCCGACAATCTTATAAAAAGAATCAGTTTCCATGGATAAAATTTTAATTATAACACATACTGCAGATAACTTTTCAATTGAAAAAGTAACAGAATATATCGGGAAAAATGGCTGTGAGGTCATTCGTTTTGATGTAGACTTATATCCTTTACAAAATAAACTGTCCACTGTTTTTCAGGATGGAGAATGGGTAAGTATTCTTGAGACCCAGGAAGTGAAATACCGCTTAGATGATATTTCTGCTATCTGGTACAGAAGGGCTTACAATATAGGGAAAGGCTTGAGAGACGAGCTGGAAGCTAAATTTTACGGACCAGCAATGGGAGAGATCCGCAATACCATTTTTGGTTTTATTGAATCCGTAGATGTCTATTCATTGGGAAAACCAAGTGTTTACCGAAGACTCGACAGTAAAGAAGAACAGTTGAAAGTGGCAGATAAAATAGGGCTGAAAATTCCTGAAACCTGTCTTACCAATAACCCTGAAGAAGCCAGAAAGTTTATTCTTAAACATCAGAATGTAGTGGCCAAAATGCAGACCGGATTTGCTATTTATGAAGATGGTGTGGAGAATGTGGTTTTTACAAATGTTGTCAGTGAAGACAGGCTGGAAGAGCTGGATTCACTTTTGTATTGCCCAATGCAGTTTCAGAAGATGATTGAGAAGAAAAAAGAACTTAGGGTTACCATCGTAGGAAGAGATGTATATGCTTTTGAGGTAGATTCCCAACAGTTTGAAGATTCCAAAGTAGACTGGAGGAAAGATGGCGTGAATCTGATCGATAAATGGGTAAGAACGGAGCTTCCGGGAGAGGTGGAAGAAAAATTATTAGAACTCCTGGATGTATACAACGTTGATTATGGAGCAATAGATATTATTGTTTCCCCTGAAGACGAATACTTCTTTATTGAAATCAATGCAGCAGGAGAGTTTTTCTGGCTGGATAATCTTACAGAAGAAAATCTTATCTCTAAAAGTATTGCAGATGTCCTCTGCGACAAAGCGCCAAGAAGAAATAATATGGTTACAGCGTAAAAAATAAAAAAAATCTTCAATAACTGTCATTCCTTAGGTATCCAGGCTATCCAATTTTAAAATAGCATATCCGGATTTCTAAGGAATGACAATTTATTTCCGGGGCTTTTACCTCTCTTGTATTTGGAGAATAATTCAGCAGTATTTGCTCATTTTATGATTTACGGAATGATAATATTGGTTAAATTAAGTTGAATTATGCTTTAAAAATCGCAAATTTGCAGAAGCAGTTTTTCAAAATATTTTTGCAGAAGAATGAAGAATTGCCGGATAGAAAATATTGTCATATTTTAGTCAGCAATCAAGTAACATAATTAATGGTTTTTGTAACGGGTGCTACCGGAATTCTGGGAAGAGTACTTGTGTTGGAGCTTCTTAAAAGAGGTAAAAACGTAAGGGCTTCCAAAAGGCCGGGCAGCAATTTAAACGAAGTAAGGCATTCATATCGCTTTTATACTGAAAATCCTGATGATTTTTTTAATAAGATCGAATGGGTAGATGTAGATTTTAATGATCTCTATACTCTTCAGACCGCTTTAAAAGGAGTAGAAGAAGTGTATCACTGTGCCGCAAAAGTAAGCTTTCATCCCAAAGATGAAAAAGAAATGTACCATACCAATATCAAAGGAACAGAAAACCTGTTGTTTGCCTGCGAAGGATCTGATGTGAAAAAATTTCTGCACGTAAGCTCTGTTGCTGTTTTGGATAATTTTAATGAAGACGGGGAGCTGGATGAAGATTCTGATTTTAATCCCAAACTTGAACATTCTTCCTATGCTATTTCCAAACATCTATCAGAAATGGAAGTTTGGAGGGCTTCTGCAGAAGGACTCAATGTAGCCATTCTCAATCCGGGAATGATTGTAGGAAGCGGAAACTGGAACCAAAGCAGTGGTGAGCTTTTCTCTACTTTTGCGGATAATGGTTTTACCTTTGCCGGTGGTTCGGCCTATGTAGATGTAAGAGATGTTGCAAAAATTGCTATAGAACTTCTGGAGCATAACATTTTTGGAGAACGGTTTATTATTGTCTCCGAAAATAAAAGATTTACAGATCTAGCCAAACAAATCCGAACAAGACTGGGACTTAAAGATGCTAAAGTACTTCCCGAATCACTACTGAATCTGGGAAGAGTAGCCAATATGCTTCTCGGATGGCTGATTCCAAAGCTGAAAATGGTGACCAAATCAAATATTGAAGCGATCTCTTCTTTCAACACCATTTCCAACCAAAAAATAAAGGAAAAACTGAAATATCAGTTTATTCCTGTACAAGAAAGTATAGACTTTCACCTGAATAATTATATTAACGACAAAAAGCTGAAGAAATGAATCTGGCAGAGGCAATTATCCTTAAAAATGTAGAAAAATATCCTGTAAAAGCTGCAATAGGCTTTAAAAAGAAAGATGAAGCCTGGAAAGAGCTGAGCTGGCAGAAATTCAGTGAAATTATTTTTAAAACAGCGAATGCGCTCAAAGAAGCAGGAGTTCAGGAAGACGATAAAGTAGCTGTTTATTCAGACAATTCTTCTGAATGGATGATCTGCGATTTGGCAGCAATGTCTATCGGAGCGATTACCGTTCCTGTTTATTCTACAAATAATGCCGAACAGGCTGAATATATCATCAATGATTCCGGTGCTAAGGTTGTCTTAGTTGGAGATCAGGCTCAGTATGATGCTTGTCTGGAGATTTTACATAAAGAAGAAAATAACCTTGATACCATTATTATTTCTAAGAAATCTGTATGGATCAAGAAAGAATTTAACAGCTTCTACCTTGAGGATTTTATAGCAAAAGCTTCTTCAACACTGGAAATCTGTAAAAGAGAATATGAAGATACAGCAACGCTGATCTATACTTCCGGAACAACCGGAACACCAAAAGGAGTAATGCTTACCCACGGAAATTTTATTAAAGCCTTTGACTCGCACTTTGAGTTTTTTAAGTTTAAAAACTTTGAAGAAGAACTTTCATTGGCATTTTTACCTTTAAGTCATGTTTTTGAAAGAAGCTGGAGCTTACTTTGCCTCTATGGAGGAGCAAGGGTCTACTTCCTTGAAGATCCGAAAAACGTAGCAAAAGCACTGGAAGAAGTAAAGCCTACCACCATGTGTGCGGTGCCGAGATTTTTCCAGAAAGTATATGCCGGAGTATTGGAAAAAGCCGAGGAAGGTTCATCATTTAAGAAAAAAATCTTTGACTGGGCTTTAAAAACAGGGTGGGAAACTGCAGAGTTTAGAAGAAATGAAAAGCCTGTTCCTTTTGGATTGAAATGTAAAGAATCTGTTGCAGATATGCTGGTCTTCAGTAAAATAAAGGAGAAAATGGGAGGCCGGTTATGGTTCCTGCCTTGTGGAGGTGCTTCTTTATCCCCTGAAGTAACCAAATTCTTTGAATCTGTAGGAATCCATGTGACAGTAGGGTATGGGTTGACAGAAACTACAGCTACTTTAACACTTTTCCCTTTGACTCATTTCGAGCATGGTACCAGTGGAAAGCCGCTGCCGGGAGTAGAACTTAGGATTGGAGAAAGTGATGAGATCCAGGCTAAAGGAAACGGAATTATGAAAGGATATTACAACAGACCTGAAGAAACTCAGAAAGTTTTTACCAGTGATGGATGGTTCAAAACGGGTGATGCAGGGAAAATTGATGAAAAAGGAAACCTGATCATTACAGACCGAATCAAAGATCTGATGAAAACATCCAACGGAAAATATATTGCTCCACAACAAATTGAAAACCTTCTGACCAATAATAACTTTATACAGCAGATCATGCTGGTTGCAGAGGGAAGACAATTTGTTTCTGCATTAATTGTTCCGAATTTTGAATTCCTGCAGGACTTTATCAAGAATAATAATATTCCGTTTACAAGCTGGGAAGATATAGTAACCAACGAAAAGGTGATCAACTTTTATAAAGATAAAGTGAAAGAATTGCAAAGCCATCTTGCCGATTATGAGAAAGTGAAAAAATTTACCTTAATGCCGGCAGAATTTGACATCAATACTGGAGAAATTACTCCTACACTGAAAGTCAAAAGAAATGTAGTCCTTAAAAAATATGCGGATATTATTGAGAAAATGTACTAATTGTAAAATTTTATAAACATATTATTTTTCAAAAATCCCTGGTTTTTACGAATATCTTGATTGATATAAGGATTCTCCTCTTTCGGAGGAGTAGCAAATCAAAGATTGGTCGGGGTGATTAAAAAAAGTCTTATCATTTAAAATAAACGATGACAACACAAGAATTTATAGGAAATCCAAACTTTACGATTCATACACAGACCGTTTCAGAAAGCTGTCCGTCTAATATTGCCCTGATTAAATATTGGGGGAAATATGAGAATCAGATTCCTGCTAATCCGAGTATCAGTTATACTTTAAATTACTGTAAAACTAATACTTCAATGGAATTTATGGCTGATGAGCCTTTTTCTGTTCATACTTTTCTGGCAGGAAATGAGGAAGTACAATTTGCCGAAAAAATTGAAAAATATTTCAAAAATATTGAACAGTATCTTCCCTGGATTTTAAAAGGAAAATATATCATCAGAACTGAAAATACATTTCCACACAGTTCCGGGATTGCTAGTTCTGCTTCAGGGTTTGGTGCTATCGCCAAATGTCTGATGAGTTTGGACGAAATGTTCACCGGTACATCTTCAGTCGAAGAATCTTTGAAAAAAGCTTCATTCTTAGCAAGGTTAGGAAGTGGAAGTGCTTGCAGAAGCTTATACAACGGGCTTGTGATATGGGGAAAAACAGATGAGGTTGAGAATAGTTCTGATCTATTTGCTGTCCCTTATCCGGATCATGAAATTCATGAAACTTTCAAAAACTTTAACGACTGGGTTTTATTAATTCATGAAGGACAGAAAAGTGTTTCTTCAACGGTAGGACATGGTTTGATGAAGACCAATCCATATGCAGCAAGAAGATTTCAGGAAGCAAGGGAGAATTTTGTTCCGATGAAAGAGATCCTGAAAAGTGGAAATATGGAGCAATTTATTAAATTGGTTGAACATGAAGCGCTTACTCTTCATGCAATGATGATGATGAGTGATCCTGCTTTTATTCTGATGAGAACAGGAACGCTGGAAGTGATCAATAAGATCTGGGATTTTAGAAAAGAAACCGGTTTATCTTTATTCTTTACACTGGATGCCGGAGCTAATGTCCACCTTTTATTCCCAAATAACGGAACTGAAGAAAAAATAAAAACATTCATTGAAGAAGAACTGCTGCAGCATACCCAGAAGAATGGAGTAGTGAAGGATGTGATGAGGTTTTAGAAAACAGATAATATTCAATAAAAGTGGGCTTTAGCTCACTTTTTTTATTGCCCAAACTTATTGATATTCCTACCAGTGCTCTGTCATTCCTTAGGAATCTAAACAATGTAATAAACATCGCCGTCAATACGATACTCTTTTTATACTCTAAAATTAAGAGACTGGGATTCCTGCGGAATGACAAACTGAATGCTTTATTTTTATGTAAATGATTAAAAAATAAGTTTTTATCAAATGTTAATTACTGATATTTCTATCAGTGCTTTTGTCATTCCATAGAATCTAAACAATGTAAATAAAGGCAGCGAACAATTTATATTCTTGGATTTTTCTTACTTTTATTCATCCAATTAAATCCATTATCATATGAATAAAATAGTCTTAATTCTTTTGGTATTCAGTACTTTTTGTTTTGGTCAGCAAAATCAGGACATTGAAAAACCTATCCGGAATTTGTTTCTTGCTATGAAGAATGCTGATCCGGAGCTGCTGAAATCTGTGTTTACTGAAAATGCCGTTCTTCAGACTATAACAAAAGACGGAAGTGTAAAAAATGATAGTATTCAGGATTTCATAGCCTCTGTTTCTAAATTTTCAAAAGGGGACTTGGAAGAAAGGATTGTAGTAGATGCCGTGCATACGGATGGGAATCTGGCAAGCGTATTCACTCCTTATTCCTTCTATCTGAAGGGCAAATTCTCTCATTGCGGAGCCAATAGTTTTCAGTTGATAAAGCAAAATAATGACTGGAAAATCCAGTATATTATCGATACAAGAAGAAAAGACAATTGCAGGGAAATAAAATAGTAAAGCCTGGTATACAACGATTAAAAAAATATAAATGAAGATGAAGATCCATCATATTGCCATTATCTGTTCAGATTATGTGGTATCAAAGAAGTTTTATACGGAAATTTTAAACTTACATATAATCAGGGAGGTCTATCGTGAAGAAAGGCAGTCTTACAAACTTGATCTGGCGATTGGAGATCATTACGTTATTGAGCTGTTTTCTTTTCCTGACCCGCCTAAGCGACCTTCACGACCTGAAGCTTGTGGCCTGAGGCATCTTGCTTTCTCTGTTGAAAATGTTGCAGAAAAACGAAATGAATTAGTACATAAAGGTTTGAATTGTGAAGAGATCAGGATTGATGAATTCACAGGAAAAGAATTTTTCTTTACCCAGGATCCCGACCAGCTGCCACTGGAGTTTTATGAAATGTAAAAATATTAGTGTGCGTACCCCGCGAAAAAGCTTACAGCCATTATGGCCAAAACAATAGAGGAAATGACTACATATACGTAGTCTTTTTCTTTTAAGTAGCCTATTAAAGCGAAGACAATCCTCATTAAGGGAGTGAAGATCAGCAGAAGAATTCCCAGCTGAATAATAGCCATTCCTTCACCTTTACATAGAGAATTCCAGAAATGACTCCACACTTTTTCTGAAGAGTTGCCAATATCCAGTGAGGTGTATTTTTTGGGCATTTCAAAACCTTCGGTAAAAAGCTTGATGAAACCTATCATTGAGGTTATCACAGATAGAATAACGCCTAATCTCAGAAGATTTCCTACGGAACGGTTCAGGTCTATATCTGTAAAATTCTTTTTCATTATCTGAAGCTTTTATTGATACCGTTATACATCATATAAATGGAAAGGATCGTGATTACAATGGCAAAAAAGACTTTTAGTTTTTTAGTTTTTGAGACCATCAGTGTTTTTGAACCTATAAAACTTCCTATAACCACACCTATCAATACGGGTGCTACAATAACAGGGATGATTTCTCCTCTTTGAAAATAAATCAGGGCACTGGCTACTGCCGTTACTCCAATCATAAAATTACTGGTGGTTGTAGAAACCTTGAAAGGCAGTTTCATCATATTGTCCATGGCCAATACTTTCAACGCTCCGGAACCTATTCCTAAAAGCCCGGACATTGCTCCTGCAAACATCATCATCAAAAATCCCGGAACTGTATTTCTTGCAGAATAGCTTTTTAATATTCCTTTATCAGGAAAAGTCCCGTAAAGTTTCAGCTTGTCTTCGAGGCTTCCTTTTACGAGTGGTTCCTGGTGGTCAGGTTTTCCTTTAAGATTTAAAACAACCGTCAGAAGTAGAATACTGGCGAAAATAATTCCGATGGTATTGGGATTAAGCATGCCCGAAACTAAGGCTCCGATAATAGCGCCTGCTGTAGTGGCAATTTCGAGGAACATTCCGATTCTCATGTTGGTAAAACCTTCTTTTACAAAGGCTACTGCTGCACCGGAAGAAGTCCCGATCACCGAAATGAGGGAAGCGCCGATGGCATAATGCATTGGAACGCCAAAACCTAGCGTTAATAAAGGAATGATGATAACTCCCCCTCCTAAACCCGTAAGTGAACCTAAAAGACCAGCGGAAATTGCGCCAAGGAAGAGTATGATGATTTCTGACATACTACAATTAATGTTACAAATATAAAATTATTGTAGTAGTCTGCCAAACATTTGAAAAAGATAAATTTAACGTATTTTTGTATGCATGAAAAATGAAATGAAATTATTTTATGTCATCCTTGGGGCTACTCCTAAAGGAAGGAATATTGAACAGCACGATGTATTTTTCGGGATTGCCGAAAGCCTTAAAGATTTGGTTCCGGATATGAAAGACTTCTGGAAGGAAGCTGAAGGTAAGATACATATTGATTGTTATCAGGAGGTTAAATTTGCGGATGGATATGAAGTGGAGATTGTAGAGAAGGGAGAAAAGATATCTGAAGAACAGCTGTATTTTCTTAATTTGGGAGGATATAAGAGAGGTTTCTTTGAAGAATTTCATGAACAGCATCTTATGGTTGGCCAGTCTATGGGAGAGATTATAAAGAGAGCAAAAGCTACTGAATTTTATCAGACAATGGGATTTGAAGGAGCTGTAAGCCATGTAGATGATAAACACGGGGTAGATATCGATGATATTTTCACTGTGAATGATATTCTTCCTGTAAAAATGAAAGAAAAATATTCTATAGTCCTTAAAAAAACTGAAGCAGAGAATCAGGAAAATCCAATGGAACTTGGGTACTTAAAAATTGATAAACTTCAATAAGAATAAATCTAATAAAAATAAAAAATGAAAATAGGAATTCTGGGAGGCGGACAGCTGGGAAGAATGTTGATACAGAGCGCATTGAAATATGACGATGAGTTTTATACATTGGATCCTGCGTCCGATGCACCTTGTCATAATATCTCATATTTTACACAGGGAAACTTTAATGATTATGAAACAGTTCTGAACTTCGGAAAAGATAAAGATGTTGTTACTATTGAAATAGAACATGTAAATGCTGATGCGTTGGCAGAACTTGAAAATCAGGGAATAAGAGTAGTTCCTAATGCTAATATTATTAAAACCATCCAGCAAAAAATCCTTCAGAAAGAATTTTATAAAGCTCACGATATTCCAAGTCCTGAATTTCAGATTGTCTGGAACGGTGATGAAAAAATCATGATGCCGTTACCGTTTGTTCAGAAAATGAATACGGGAGGCTATGATGGAAAAGGGGTACAGGTGATTAAAACGGAAGATGATTACCAACATCTATGGGAGGATGCCTCTGTGATCGAAAGCCTTGTGGATATTGATAAAGAATTATCTGTAATTGTAGCCAGAAATGAAAAAGGGGAAACCAATATTTTTCCTGTAACGGAAATGGTTGCCGATCCGAAGTTGAATCTGTTAGACTTTAATGTATGCCCGGTTCTTCTTACTGAAGATGTTCAGTCTCAGATTGATTCTATTACTGAGAAGTTTTTAAATGCTGTTAATTCTCCGGGATTGTTTGCTATTGAATTATTCTTGGATAAAGAAGGGAAAATATGGGTTAATGAAACCGCTCCAAGATTACACAACTCAGGACACCAGAGTCAGGAAGGAAATACCAATTCACAGTTTGAGCAAATGTACCGTGTGGTAAAGAACTTACCATTAGCGGATACGGATGCCATTACCTATAGCGGTATGCTGAATTTGGTGGGAGCAGAGGGATATGCCGGAAAAGTAATCTATGAAGGAATGGAAGACGTGCTTCAACTGCCTGAAACTTATATTCATTTATATGGAAAAACAGAAACCAAACCGGGAAGGAAAATGGGTCATATCAATGTGTTGGCAGATTCCAGAGAAGAGCTGATGGAAAAGCTTGTCATGGTGAAGGGAATGGTGAGAGTGATTGCAGAATAATTAAGCCATCAAAAATATAAAAAGGAAGCTGTTTCTGTCTTGAAATAGCTTCCTTTTTTAGTGCTTTATATTTTTCTTGTACAACCTGAGAAATTATCATGTTTTTGCTTGATACATTCAATAGGAGTGGGTTTTAGCAAGGCGGCTGTTAAAAGGAATATTTTTTTGTTTTCAATGTTGTTTTAAAGGTTAAAATTTTGGCTGAAATAACCTGTATTACTTAAAAATATTCTGAATCACATTTCCGATTTCCACAAAGTCACCATGGTTTCCTACGGAGCGTATTTCAGGGCTGTTTTTATCATATTCGGAGAATGGGAAAATCAAAAGATAATTATTGTCACTCAGATTCCTGTTTAAAAGTTCAGGGATTAATCTCATTCTTGGAATATAGGACTTCATGCCCCGTTTTGCCATCAAAATAATCAAAGCTTCATCATCTTTCAGCTGAGCAGCTGTTTTTTCGCCGTCCTGCCATGTACTCATAATAATAAATTCTGCTTCTATGCTGGCTTTCTTCATGATTTTCTGAAGGATATCAATGATATTTTCAGGCGCATAAAAAGCCATTGTTGCCCCGGAATTTCTGGCAATATTCCAGACTCTTAAAAGGGCATGGAAAAATCCTGCATCTTTATGGGCATTTTCAGGAATCATTACAGCGTACCTTTTGATTGTAGAAAGAGGCTGTGCCGCATGGTATACCAATACATTCACATCATCATTCTGAAGGTAACCATTGTATAGATTATAAACAAAAGACGGAGAGAATCCCTTCTCATCCTCCAATCCGATAATAAGATCGGTAATTTTCTGTTCTTTAATGACGTTGTTGACCCCATTGATAACATCATTGTCGTATCTTTTCAAAGCCTGTAATTTTACATCTGCTGCGGCAGCTGCATCGGTAGCCTGATGAAGAAGTTTTTCTGCATTTTTTACAGAAGATTCATTCTTATCTTCATTAATTACATTTAAAGCAAACAGGTCTTCCGTATTGGAGTGGGCTTTTATGAGGATTCCAAGATTAACCATCCTTTCAACAGTTTCTTCATGGTTGATGGCTAATAGTATATTTTCATCTTCATGGCTGTTCCCCGAAACGGTATCCTCATTATCAGATTCTGCAATTTTCTGGGCACTTGCCATAGAAATAAAAGAGGAAATGGTACAGGAAATAAGAATCAGTAAAATACTTCCGTTCAGTACATGTTCATTCAGTAATCTTACAGGTTCTCCTGTTTCGGTTTCAGAGAGGATAATGTTATAACCTACCATCACTGATGCCAGTGTGGCGGCCGCTGAAGCAGAACTTAGTCCGAAGATCAGTTTTCCTTCTTCTTTTGTCAGTCTGAAAGTTTTTTGAGTGGCTACGGCAGAAAGGTATTTTCCTCCAATGGAAGCTGCAAGCATAATTCCGGCTACCTCCAGTGTTTCCCAGCTTTTAAAGAAAACCTTAAAGTCGATCAGCATACCAACACTGATCAGGAAGAACGGAATGAAGATCGCATTTCCTACAAATTCCACTCTGTTCATTAAAGAAGATGTATGGGGAATAAGTCTGTTTAACGCCAATCCGGCAAAAAATGCACCGATAATAGCTTCTACACCGGCCAGCTCAGCAAGCATCGCAGCCAGGTAAATCATGACCAGTACAAAAATATACTGCGAGATTTTATCATCCACTCTTTTGAAAAACCACCGTCCGATAATAGGGAATACAATTAATACGATAAGGGCAAAAACTACAAAAGAAACCGATAGTTTTACCCAAAATTCAGTCCCTACATCTCCCTGAGACATTCCAACGATTACCGCAAGAACCAATAAAGCCAGAATATCGGTGATCATTGTTCCTCCAACTGTAATATTGACGGCCTTATTTTTTGCAATTCCCAGTTTACTTACCAATGGGTAGGCGATAAGGGTATGAGAGGAAAAAAGGCTGGCAAATAATATAGAAGTCAGCATCGAGAAATGAAGGAGGTAATATCCGCCTAAATATCCCAGGACAAAAGGAACAGTAAAGGTATAGATCCCAAAAGTGAGGCTTTTCCACTTATTCTTCTTAAAATCACCCATATCGATCTCCAGTCCGGCCAGAAACATAATATAGAGGAGGCCGGTGGTTCCCGTAACGACAATGCTGCTGTCTCTGGACAGTACATTGAAACCATTAGGTCCTATGATGGCCCCGGCAATGATAAGCCCCAACAGATGTGGAACTTTAATTTTATTTAATAATAATGGGGCTGCAAGAATAATGACCAGCACCAACAGGAACTTTAATACCGGATCTTCTATGGGAAGACTCAGGTTATGTATACTCAGTAACATCATAGGTGTTTATTTTGTGGAACGTACTAACTCAACAGAGAACTTGGCACTGCAGCCATCAGATGTAATGGTTCTGGTTCCCTTGATTTTGTTATCAGAAATATCGTTAAGAAGGACACTCATTTCCACATTCTTTTTGGCCGTAGAATCTGTTTTAAAAGACAATTTAATCTCGTTATTTTCAAACTTACCGGAATAAAGCCTTACCAGGTTATTATTGTTAATGATTTTGGTGATCGGCTGGGTAGAATCATTATCAAATTCCCAGATATCTGTACGCTGATCGCCTACTGCATATTCGCTGCAGCTGGATTCTGTGCATATTACTTTTCCGTTCCATGCTCCCGAAATTTCTGCCGGCCATACTGCTATTTTTACTGAATCTTTTTTTGCAAAAACACTGTCTCTCATTTTAAGAAGTGACTGATATTCGGATTCTTTTGTGGCAAATATTTTCTCTTTTTCGAGTAATTGTTTTTCTCTGTCTGTCAGGTTTTTTTCTTTTTCTTTAAAGTCACAGCTTATTAAAAGTAAAGAGGCTGCCAGAAGGACAAAAAATGTGTTTTTTAGCATATTGTGTAGGTTGAGTATAACAATATAAGGAAAAAATGAAAAAGAGGCAAATTATCAACAGGTAACCTTTTGTTCTGGTGTTGAGTGGCCAGAGATAATCCTGTACCAAATCAAAGATGTTCAAAAACTTAAGTATATTTGAGGAATTAAAAATAACTTTATAAAATCTAACGCTTTTGTGGTAAAATTAAGCCTGTTTTTCCATGATCTCAGACTTTTTCCTTTTAAACATTTCAGGTCTGTAATTGATAATAAAAACACCACAAATAATCAAGGCTGTTGCAATAATAAATTTAAAAGAGATCTTTTCATCCATAATCAGCCATCCTAAGAAAATAGCAATAATTGTATTGATATAGGCAATAATGGAAACCTGTACCGGGGAGATCTTTGTTAATGCATAATGGAATGCAAAAAAGGCAGCTACAGAGCCAAAAATAGAAAGGTATAACATCGCGGAGATACTCTTTAAGGTCCAGTTTTCAAAGTTGTAGTTTTCTGAAAAAATGAAGGCGAAGATAATCTGAACAACGCCAGCGAACAGAAACTGATAAAATAGGTTCAGGGTTATATTTCCGCTTTGGATATTCATTTTTTTAGTAAAGATTGTTCCCGAAGCCCATCCTGAAATAGCACAGAAAAGGAAAATCATTCCTGTTCGGTATTGAGGGTCGGCAAGATCCTTAAGCCCATCCCAGAACACAAAAAGAATACCGCTGAAACATATCAAAACACCAGTCATAGCCCGGAAGCTGAACTTTTGCAGGCCAATGGCGAGACTTCCCAGAAATACCAGAATAGGAGCACAGGCACTGATCAGAGAAGCCAGACTGCTTGTTACGCTTTCTTCAGCTACTGTAACCATTCCATTGGCTATAATCAGCATTAGGGAAGCAAAAATAATCTGATAACCCAGGTTTTTCCAGCCAATCCACTTAAATTCTTTTCTTGAAAGGAGGATGACAAGCATAATAATAGAAGCAAAAAGCTGACGGATTCCTGCAACAAACCATGCGGGAATAGTTTCTACTGCAACACGAATGGCTAAAAATGTGGTTCCCCAAACAATAGCAACAGTAAAAATGGCAAAAATGAGTTTATAATCTTTCAAGGTAAATGAAGTGTAATCGGCAAATTTACCGGTTTTCAAATAAACGGCATGGACTCAGTTAATGTAATTTTTACTGACACAGATCTGTGTTTAATGAATTTTTGCCTTTATTTTAAATGTTAAATATGGTGATTAGGGAGTGATTAATTCTTTTTGGTTTACATTTTTTTAGTTTTAAGCTTTTTGACTTAAATTTTAACATGAGGTTTTAATTTTTTATCTTTGAGCCTCTAATAAAATTGAAGATGGTAGGAATTATAATGGGCAGTCAGAGTGATCTGCCAATCATGGAACAAGCTGCAAATTTTCTGAAAAGCCTGGATATTCCATACGAGCTGACCGTTGTTTCAGCACATAGAACACCGGAAAGGATGTTTGATTATGCCAAAACAGCCAAAGAAAGAGGTCTGAAAGTAATTGTTGCCGGAGCAGGAGGCGCAGCCCATCTTCCGGGAATGGTGGCAAGCTGTACTACACTTCCGGTAATTGGAGTTCCGATCTTGTCCAGTAATTCTATAGATGGTTGGGATTCTGTACTGTCTATCCTTCAGATGCCTGGCGGAATTCCGGTAGCAACCGTAGCTTTAAACGGAGCTTTAAATGCAGGGATTTTAGCAGCAAAGATTTTAGGAAGTGCGGATGTTCAGGTAGCTGAAAATCTTCAGAAATATCAGGATTCTTTGAAAGATAAAGTATTGGGAACTGTGGATGATATTAAAGCTCAGCATCCTAATCATTTTGATCAATAGTTTTCACTCACTTACAATATGTAAAAGCCTCACTTTTCAGCGAGGCTTTTTATATTATTCCTGAACCATATTGTCTCTTGTATTTTTCTGGACGGAGATAGCTCCAAAAAGCGCCAGTAGAAATGCAAAAGCATAGAAGCCTTTTTCACTCGGAAGTATGGTGGCATTCCAAAGTCCTACAGCTAGTAATACAATAGATGATAGTGTTGCAAACCAACAGATCCCATAATAAATATCTGTTACCTGGATATTCTCTAACCTGTCGCGGACTGCTTTCTGAAGAGAAACAACCGCAAATAGGCCATAGAGTAGGATTGTAAAATAATATCCTTTTTCGTTCAACAGCATTTCAGCTCTTGCAAGGCCTACAATATAACCAACCATTCCTGCTCCCAATGCTACCCATGATGCAGCGATAAATGCATTCGAGACTTTTTGTTTTTTCATAGATTAATGTTTTATTTAATGGGCTAAGATATTCATTTTTTATAAATAGAGCTCTGGCAGAGGGAAAATATGGGCAAAATACGGTGAAATATATTTATCGGTTTATGTTTTGGATAAAGCCAGTTGATTTTATTCTATTGTGAAAACGACTAAAGCCTGTTCCTGTTGAATATTTATAAGGACTATATAACCCCGGATACCACATTCCATAATTCATACCTTATAAAAAAACTCTCCAAATTTGGAGAGCTCTTATCTTATTGAGTGATATATTCGTAATTGTACTGAGCGGAAAGACTTCCGTTAGCTTCTTTTGAGATCACCTGAACAGGTAGACCGGCGTTGTTGTATTGTATAGTAGAAGTTCTGGATTGATTTTGTATCCAGGCACCATTACTTTTGTAGCTTATTTTTTCTGTCAGATAATTGTTTTTGCTTACAACATAAGCTCCTCCCATCGTAATTTTGAGATATTTGTTGGTGTTTGTGTATGGGTTCAGTTTGTCATCATAAGAGTAAACAATTTTAGTACCGTAACTGGATCCCCCGCCCTCTAAAGTTTCTGATGAAATATTGTCTCCATTATAAACATAAGTATTTATAATCGGATTGGAGCAGTTCGGTGACTGGCAAAGTGAGGAAGAGATCACCTGTCCGTTCGTATTATAATGATAGGTAATCGTTCTGTTGTAATCCGGATTAGTGTAGATTGCTTTAACATTTACCAGCTGATCACCATTGTAAGTGTAGGCCGAATAATAGTCTACCGTGCCATCTGGGTTATAATAAGTGGTTTTTGTAGGTTTTCCATTACTGTATTCGAACCTGGAAGTTCCTGATGCTGATAATGTTTTTATAAGTTCACCCTGATTATTGTATTCCAGGGTTTGTATACTGGTCTGTGGCTGAGCCGGATTGTCATAGTAAACTATAGTAATTTTACTCAATAATACCTTTGGTTCAGAAGGTATATTGGTTCCATCATTATCATCATTATTGCTGCAGCTGCTAAAGAATACAACTGAACCTATCAGTCCCAGAAATAAGTAGTTTTTCATGTTATTTTTTTAGTTCGCAAAAATAAGGAATGCTGAGTAGGTATAAATAAAAAAATCCCACTATTTGGAAATAGTGGGATCATATCATATTTTGATGTAAGTCTTAGTATCTGTAGTACTCAGGTTTGAACGGTCCTTTTACGTCTACACCGATGTACTCAGCTTGTTCTGTAGAAAGAGTTTCAAGCTCTACGCTTAATTTTTTAAGGTGTAAAGCAGCTACTTTCTCATCTAAGTGTTTAGGAAGCATGTATACTTCATTGTTGTAAGCCGCAGAGTTAGTCCAAAGCTCAATCTGAGCCAGCGTCTGGTTAGAGAAAGAGTTAGACATTACGAAACTTGGGTGCCCTGTTGCACATCCCAGGTTTACCAGTCTTCCTTCTGCTAAGATAATAACTTCTTTTCCTTCGATAGTATAGATATCAACCTGAGGCTTCACTTCAGATTTAGTCTGACCATAGTTTTTGTTTAACCACGCCATATCGATCTCGTTATCGAAGTGTCCGATGTTACAAACGATAGCTTTATCTTTCATTTTAAGGAAGTGCTCTCCTCTTACAATGTTAAAGTTACCCGTTGTAGTAATGATGATATCTGCGTTATCTACTACAGTATCTAATCTTTTTACTTCATAGCCGTCCATAGCAGCCTGCAGTGCACAGATAGGATCAATTTCAGTAACGGTAACAATAGAGCCGGCTCCTCTGAAAGAAGCAGCAGTACCTTTACCTACATCTCCGTATCCACAAACTACCACTCTTTTTCCAGCTAACATTACATCAGTAGCTCTTCTTACAGCATCTACTGCAGATTCTTTACATCCGTATTTGTTGTCGAATTTAGATTTAGTTACAGAATCGTTTACGTTGATAGCAGGCATTACTAAAGTTCCGTTCTTCATTCTTTCGTACAATCTGTGTACTCCTGTAGTGGTTTCTTCAGAAAGCCCTTTGATATCTTTTGTGAATTCCGGGTATTTATCAAAAACCATATTGGTTAAATCTCCACCATCATCCAGAATCATATTTAACGGTTTTCTGTCTTCTCCAAAGAATAAAGTCTGCTCAATACACCAATCAAATTCCTCTTCATTTAATCCTTTCCAAGCATATACCGGAATTCCTGCAGCAGCAATAGCCGCAGCAGCGTGATCCTGAGTAGAGAAAATATTACAAGAAGACCAGGTAACTTCAGCTCCTAAAGCTACTAATGTCTCGATAAGCACAGCTGTTTGGATCGTCATGTGAAGACATCCTGCAATTCTTGCTCCTTTAAGCGGCTGAGACGGTCCGTATTCTTCACGGATAGACATCAGGCCCGGCATTTCTGCTTCTGCAAGAGTAATTTCTTTTCTTCCCCATTCTGCTAGGGAAATGTCCTTAACTTTATAAGGAACGTATTGTGTTGTAGTACTCATATGTAATGAATAGTTTTTAAATTCAATTGATAACGAAATGCAAAATTACAATTAATAATTAAGATAAAAAAACGGCAGCCTGAGTTCAGTTTATGAGATTAAACATTGCTTAAAATTATTTAGTCTTAATATAAATAACTACTTTTATCTCATAAATAATACATTATGGATCATACCAATACCCAAGACGAATCTCAAAGAAAAGCAAAACCCGTTGCTCCAAAAGTAAAAGAGCTGATAGAAAGAAGCAAAAGTGTAGTTCTGGCAACTGTAGATGGAGAAGGAAACCCTAATTCCAGCTATGCCCCTTTTGTACAGGATGGTCATACATTCTATATTCTGGTATCTTTTATGGCGAGACATACCAAAAATCTTGCAGAAGGAAGAAAAGCCTCAGTGATGTTTATTGAAGATGAATCTGCTACCAAACAAATATATGCCAGAGAACGTCTGACTATTGAGGTGGTACCATCTCAGATAGAAAGAGACTCCGAAAAATGGGTTCAGGTGATTGCTAACCTTAAAGAAGCTCATGGGAAAGTAGTGGATGTCATTTCCGATATGGGAGATTTTATTTTAATTGCCTTGCAGCCGGTAAAAGGAGCTTATGTTAACGGATTTGGAAGTGCTTATTTTGTGAGCGAAAATCTGGAGATCATAGAGCATAGAAATGATGTGAACCATCAGTCTAAATAAAATTGAAGCAGGAAGAGGGAAGGAGGAGGTTTCAGAGGATAAGTAAACATTAGATCCGTTTTGTATGGATAGGTTCTTTGTCATCTATATTTTGCAGATTACTTTTTGAACAAATTTTAACTTTCATCTTCCTGCTTTCCATTTTCAGTCTTTCATTCATTTTCTCTTTCCACATCTTTTTATTACTTTTATCGAATAAAAAACGATGCCCCTTTACCGAGATTTTTCAGATGATAATGCCACAATCCTTGTTTGGAAGTATGACGAGAGCGAAGAACTTGATATCCGCGAGCTTCTGGAGCCTGAAAATGCCGAAAAAGTAAAGGATTACCACCCCAAAAAACTATTGGAGGTTCTGATGGTACGCAAACTCTTGAAAGGGCTAAAGCCATCTTCCAAAATTTTATATAGAGAAAGAGAGCCTTTTCTTTCCCCTCACGATGCGGAAATTTCCATCACCCATTCTTTCCCTTTTGCAGCTATTGCCATTTCTAAAAATAAAATAGGAATTGACGTTGAGAAATTCAATCCTAAAATTTTAAGGGTGATTGATAAATTCACGTATGAAAATGAAAGAGGATTTATTCCTGAAGATAAAGCAGATACTTTCTATACTATTATATGGAGTGTAAAAGAAAGTATGTATAAAATCCATCATTCAAAATATTGGTCCCTGAAGAAAAACTACGAAGTGAAACCTTTTGAGCTTAAGCATCTTCATAAGATTAGCTGCCGTGTATATGACGAACAGTTTTCAGATGAGTTTAAAGCAAGGGTAGAATTTTTTGACGATTACTGCTTTACGATTGTGGAGGAGTAGCGTGCTTTTCAATTTTGTATTTTTCAATAACCTTTCTTTGTTCCTTGGCTACATCATAGATCAGTTCCAGGATGTCATGGATGTTTTTAAGTTCCGTTAAATGTGAAATTTTATCGGGATCTCTTCTGTCGATAATCTCATTTTCTTCGATCTCCGTTTTCCTTTTCATGAGCAGGTCTTCAATGGAAGAATCTTCCGGCTCAAGACGGCTTTCCATTTTAAGAGCTTCGCTGATATCATCACCGTTGAGCAGGGCAGAGGTCTGCTGCATCTCAGCTTCAATTTTTCTGCTCCAGCTTTCAGCATCTATTTCAGGATACTGCTCATTGCTTTTGGAGTACTGAGAAAGAGAAGCGGTATAGGCTGTAACAAGGTGTGAGGTAGCCACAAACTGATGCACTACTTCCAGTTTTTTTTGCTGGTTTTTAGGATCAGAAATCATTCGCTGGAAATTATCTGAAAGATTAGCCAGCGAAATAATTGCATTTTTTCGCTTTACCTTATAATCTTCAAGATCAAAATTTCCTTCAAGGAATTTAGAAATCACACTCTGGAAATAGATGAGGTTATCTGCAGCAGACTTTTTCATCAGATCCAGGTTCTGGGTATGTTCCCAAACAGGCAATACAATATAAGACACTGCAAAAGCAATAATTCCGGCAATAGCTGTATCCACCACTCTGTCTTTGAAAATAACGTCTACTTTTCCGGGGTTTAAGAAATTAAAACTGAGGAAAACATAGATCGTCATGAATAATACGGCCCAAAAGTACCGTCCTTTCAAAAAGCTGAAACACATGATCATACTTATAAGGAGTATGGCAAATAAAACACCGTTGATGTGTATAAAGTGCAGAATGATATATGCTATGGTAGCACCGGTAACCGTTCCATAAAGACGGAGAAGGTTTCTTTGCTTTGTAATGGAATAAGCCGGTTTTAAGATTGCTGTAATGGTAATTAATATCCAGTAGGTATGTCCCAGTCCCAGAAAATCAAACATAGAGAAAAGATATCCCAGCAGCAAAGCGGTGGTAATTCTTATAGCATGGCGAAAATGCGAGGATGATAATGAAATGTTATTCCTTAAAACTTTGGCATTAAGCTTAGGCTCATTCGGCATAAACTTTTTCAGGTCCAGTCCGGTAGATAAACTTTTCGCCAGTTTCACATCCTGGGAAAATACTTTATAAATCTCGTTGATCTCTTTGGTAATTTCGTTAATACGCATCAGAATCTGACGCAGGATCATGAAATTTTCCAGATTTTCAGAGCTTAATTGTTTATTTCTGAGTTCAAAATAATTGTAATTAAGGTTTTTTAATTCAAGTTCCAGATTAAATATAGATTTTGCCCGTGTTCCACTTTGGAGGGCAATTCCGATATTGGTGATTTCTTCGGCCAAAAGATTAAGATAATCATGAATGTTAACCAGGATCATACTGTCCTCGAAACTCTGCTGCAATTTTTGATAGTCACTCTCGGAAGTCATCAGTTTTTCATGAAGGTCCATAGAGTTCAGGAACATCAACATCAGTAAACGACTGGTCGTTGTAGATTCATTAACAATGGTTCTTGTTTTAAAAACAGTTTCCCGGGTGTCCTCCTGAAGGTTTTTTATTTCAATCTGTTTAGCAATGACCTGAGTGGTCAGTTTATCAAAATCAGGATTTTTCTGGTAATAATTAGCCTTAATCTTTAAAAATTCTGCCAGCTGAAGATAGTTTTCTCCAATCATCTGGCCGGCCAGTTTATAAGGCCGGATGGTAGTTACAACAAGAAAGATGAGTAGAAACCATATACAGCCACAGGCAAAGATCAGTAAGCTTTTTAAGATATTACTTCCTGTAAGATGCCCGTCAATAAAGATGGCGAGCACAACCAGTGATAGAGAACCTACAGCAGCTAATCTCTGACCATAAACTCCGATCAGGGAGAAAAACATTCCAAATACAATGATTTCGAGAAGCACTAATAGTTTAAGGTCCATCACCATGCTTGCAATAAGTGCCACAAAGACAAAACAGCAAATGGCAAAAGTTAAAGCATTTCTTCTTCGGATGAAAGGTCCCGGCTGGTCTGTAAGAGCTACAAAGCTGGTTCCGAGAGGGAAGAGGAAGTATTCTTTTAATATTCCAAAATGGGCAAGGACTAAACAAGGCAGAACAGTAGCTAATGTAATTCTGATTGCAGAATATACATATTGACTGGTTACAAATTTTTTTAGCTCCGCCGAATAGTTCATACTACAAAAATAGCTATTGAATTTAAGAAAATAGTTATAATGATAAGACTTTTGTAAACTTAAATGTTATATTTCTTTAATAGTAGGCGAGAAGTGTTGCCGATAGTTAATTTTGCTTCGCCAAGTGAATAGTGAATGGGGTCTGAAGAAATTGACGAGCGAAGCGGATTGACGATTGACAATCAGCCTTTCTCCTGCTTCCAACAAAAAAGCCTCATATTGATGAGGCTTTTGTATGATATTGATACTGTTGTTAACGGTCGTTATTAGATGTTTCATCTCCAATGTTCCAGGTAAGACCGAAACGAAGAGTGTTATCTAAGGCACTGTTAATTTTAGACATGTTAATCAGATAAGAAAGATCAAGCCCGAAAGAACGGTAATTCAACCCGATACCTGCTGTAGCAAATTGTCTGGCACCCTGTTCTTCACTTTCATGAAAATAACCTCCTCTTACAGAAAAAGCATTGTCATATGAATATTCTACAGCACCACTGTACATGATACTGTTTTTATTTTTGAAAGATTTTCCAATACCGGCCATTGGACCTACATTGGGAATTTCATATCTCGGTTGTCTTGTATTGGGATCAATTCCTACATATTCAGATCCCGGAACCAGAAGTTTTGAACCTTCTACACTAATTCCTACTCTGTTCATATCATCCAGGTACATGTCATATCCAATCCCTAATCTTGCCATAGTAGGAAGATAAGATCTCGATTCTTCATTTCCTGTATAATCCAGTTTGGGACCTAGGTTCTGAACCGCAAAACCGGCATTGATTTTACCGTCATTTCCTCCTAAACCTGTAAATTTTGGAGAACTGTAGTATCCTGAAATATCTACTGCAAAGGAATTAGCAGCCTTAAGTGTTGTATCTGTATTGAATCCACCGGCTAAGTCTGAACGGATAAATCTACCTGTTACAGCCATTGAGTAAGAATCGGATAGTTTCAAAGCATAGGCAACGTCCAGAGAGAATTCATTTGGTTTTGATGTACCCATAGAAGCAATTTCAGTACCTACCAATTGAGTAAGGTCTACCTGACCCATATTGAAATAATAAATACTCGCGGAAATAGTAGATCTTTCATCCTGTCCCAAAAACTTATGGAAAGCTCCGTATAGTAAGAATACATCATTGGTAAGTTTTCCCATATACGGTGTATAGTTAAGACCGATGGAAGAACTTGTTCTGCTAAAAGGATATTTTGCAGCATTCCAGAATTGTGAAAATGCATCCGGAGAGGTTACAACCCCTTGGTCTCCCATACCTCCTGATCTGGCATCTGGTGCAATTCTTAGGAAAGGTGCTCCGGTTAATACAGGACCTACTTTACCTAGATCTTGTGAATATCCTAGAAAACCAGCACTTAACCCAAATCCTAAAAGCAGTTTAGTAGTTAAATTCATATGTTGTCTTTTATATATTATCAGTTTTTTATTAATATTATTATCTATGTATTATTTAATTATTTCAAAAGTACCATTTTTTCTACAGCTGTAGCACTTCCTTTGCATTTTTCCTGATTCTGACTTTTTGCAAATATCTTAAAAATATACGTACCTTTTGCAACTGTAGCCCCAAAATCATCTCTTCCGTCCCATTCTATTGCCTGGCGAGGTGTTCTAAAGCC
The DNA here is from genome assembly GCF_024586945.1 of Chryseobacterium sp. WG14. Taxonomy (NCBI): domain Bacteria; kingdom Pseudomonadati; phylum Bacteroidota; class Flavobacteriia; order Flavobacteriales; family Weeksellaceae; genus Chryseobacterium; species Chryseobacterium sp. WG14. Next base: position 534,544 of record NZ_JALCZD010000002.1, on the reverse strand, counting down.
CTGTAGGAACGGTTCTGCAACCACCGGCTGAGATAAAGTTCTTACCAATCTTCCTGTTATCGTATAAATCTGCACATTCACATCCAGAATATCGGAACAGTTATGTTCAAACTGAATATACGTCTTATTGGTAAAAGGATTAGGCCAGTTTAATGGGCGGTTGATTACCAAATGCTGGTCAGACTCATCTTTAACCTCAAAATTTAACGTGGCAGTTGTAGAATTATTGTTTATGTCCCAAACTTTAAATAATAATTGATGCTGGCCTATGGCTAAATTCCTGAAAGGATAAGTTACATTTCCTTTTTGGTATTCTGCAAGGCTGGGATTTAAACATCCGTTTCCTTCTCCTGCGGCATAAAAATCATTTAAAATGATAGTGTTGATAATTTGTCCGTCCAGATATACGGTGATATCGTGGCCAACCCCTGAACCTGTAGAGTTGATTCCCGTATCATCAGTAAGACAGGCAAGAAGGGTAGGGTTTTGATTGGTAATACCGCCATCAGCAAAGTTGGTGTTATTCATATACAGTTTTACTTTCGGAGGCTGGTTATCATTAATTCCGTTAGGATTAATATCTCCCACCTGTACAGCCTGGTTGTTGAAGACATCCATTACCTTATTGTCAGCATAACTTAATATTCTTCCCTGGCCTACAGTATAATTAATATCTTTAGGAACATAGAATTCAGCGGTGAAAACTCCGTTTACGGCTATCCCCGAAGCTTTTACAATAGGGCTTCCTTCTTCTGTATATTCTAATACAGGACTAAGGTGTCCGTCATTATTTAATGTTTTTTTATTGATTCTCTTATCAAAAATATTAATAGTAACCCTTCCGTTAAAGGTATTGTTTAATGTTCCGTTAGAATTATTGATATGTCCTTTTACCTTTACAAAATCCAATCCTCTGATCAGACCGGGAACAGGCGTTTCAATATTATCAATCACCAAAAGTCTTTGAGGTCTGCTCAGTTTCATGGCAGGGTCACCCAAAAGATTTACCTTTAAATGGTTAAGGTCAGCACCTCTTTGTTTCTTCGCCGTTAAATGAGCATTTCCTAATGTTTCGAAATCATCATTAGTCAATTTAAAGATGTTTTTAGTGTAGGTATCTGTAAACTGACGTCCGTAGATTACCCCAATAGCCCGGCTGGAAGTAATCATAGCTGCAGCACCACCTTGTTTTAGTTTAATGAACTGTTCTCCTGCAGAATTAGTGGCAGGTTCATCCCATAATGTAAATTCACAGGTAATGGTAGAAACAAACGGGAACCTGCTGTACACATTGGAGAAATTATTGGAATTTTGGATTTCTGTACTGGTTAATACTCTTTCCTGTGCCCAGCCGTTGATTCCTCCATGTCCGAAATAGAACAGATACATGCTGTTTCCAATAGCATTGGAAATAGCCTGATTGACCTGCGGATATCTTTGTCCTGCTGCTGTACTCTGAGCCGTGAAAGAATCCAGGTATAATTTCTTAACATTATATTCTTTCAGTTCCTGCTGTACCGGCTGTTCAAATACATTCACCAGCGTAGTGTTCATCACATTGTGGAAAGGTGGCCCATCGTCATTGTCATCATCTACCACAAAATCTAACCTCATACGCCATTCTCCAAACGGACTGGATTGCCCCGGTAGTGCATTATAATAAGCAAGCGTTTTGCTGATCATATCTCCGGCTTCAGAAGCATTGGATGCAGGAATTCTTCCTACCGGTATATCCGGTAGATTGTTTTCAATGATGTTGGCGGTTTGTGGTTTCGTCATTACAATATAATCATCCGTAACAAAGGAGCCTACATAATCTGAAGACTGTTCACTTTGATAGCTGGAAACTACATTGGAATTATTTGAAACTTTATTTTTATAATCATAGGATGTATCCCCCAGAATAAATACATATTTAAGTTTTCCCTGGGTGGTGTTCAGTCTTGTCACGAAATCTCTTATAGCAGTAAGGTCCCTGCTTCCACTTCCAAATTCCTGATATACCTTATTAACATCTACAATTTCTACATTATAATTGTTTTTTGTCTGGTGGTAGCTGGCAAGTCTTTGTGCCTGGCCCATCATTTGAGGAACCGTTAAGATCAGATAATCTATATTTTGTAAGGCAGAAAGATTTTGATTACCGATTCTCTCCACAAACTGTGGCGAAAAAGCAGCATCCGCTCTAAAAGCTACAAACTCATTATTGAAGTTCTGATCAGCAGCCATATAAGCAAAATTGAAACTTCCGGCACCTGCCTTATTTACTCTTCTGTTGGCATTGGTAATATCCGTAACATCCCATACCTGTTCTATATTGGAAGCATTGGAAATGCTGAAACCATAGTTGGTATTGCTGCCGCTTACCAGAGAGAAATCCCTGAAATTCATTTGTGAACCATTGAAAACAAGATTCTCTTTATATTGTACTTCAGTATAATCTATATAGAATGATCCGTTAGGATTGATAGAAATATTGGGATTATACTTAAAGGTAATCTGATTTCCACTCAGGTTGCTTACTGTTCCGTTATATGGAAGGAGGAAATAAAGATTATACTGGAAGTTGGAGGTATCTTCAGGCACTGACCCTGATGAAGGGTTTACATCATTAATCTTATACTCAATTGTATTTTTTTGTGCCCTGTAGCCAGCCACTCTGGTTCTGTATCTTATAACATCTGATGGCTGTATGGGTGATTTGGTGGTAAAGGTTACTGTTTTTTCGGTAGTGAAAGGGGCATCTTCTAACCAAACCCGGCCTACTTTCATAAGGTTTTTCTGGTCATTGTTGATTACCTGATAGTCATCATATCTTGTGATCAGCTGACTAGGAAGATCTCCATCGATGGTCTGAACCCTTTTACCCGGTCCTTTATCAAAGGTAATATAGTAATATGAAAAGTCTTCATATATATTCTTTACGTTATCACTTCTGTCATAGCGGGTATCTGTTCTTTTAAAACCGTTACCGTTACCCCTGTTATAAAGATTATATCCATCCGGTCCCTGAGCATAGAAAAGAGCAAAATCATTGTCGTTCCATACACCGTCATCTTCACCTACCACCTGAACGGCATTTTCCTGCAGTGCACTGTATCTTGGATCCTGGTTAAATTCCGGGAGCATAAGCCCTCCGTTTCCATATATTCTGAAATTCTTGGGATTCACAGATGCCGGATTGATTCCATTATCTTTTAAAAATTGAGCGGTAATTTTAAATATCCCCGATTTATCTACTTTTATCTTATAAAAGCTTCCATTTGAAAGAGGGTTTGCTGTAGATCCTATTCTGTTTACATTATTTGTAGTGTTCAAAGCTGAGGCTTCAGAAACATTAAATGAAGATAACCTCTGAACCCGTCCTTTTACATTTTTAAATAAAGCAACATTAATACTGGCATAGCTTTCTCCCTCTAAGGTATAATATGAAACATCTGCAATATCATAATCGGGTAGGCTGCCTTTGTCTAATTCAAATAAATCCTTGTTGGAAACATTTTCCCAAATAAGGTCAGAAACTCTGAGCTGTTTTTCCCCTATTTTTTGTTTAGTTATGATAAAAACATTATTTTGGCTAAACGAAAAACCATCATTTTTGAAATTTGGAAGAATTAATTTTGTATCACCAAAGTCCTGAATTTTTGAACCCTCCCATTCTATGGTGTTTCTTTGGGCCCAAAGTACTGATACAAAAGAGAATAGAAATAAAATAGTGATTTTTTGTCTCATGTTTATTATTGAAATTGCTAAATTACAAAATAAATGAAAATTTTATAATTAAATTGCGATACAATAAAATTAATTTGTTAACGTTTTTCAAAAAAATCAAATCTTTACTTGATTTATTGAATAATTTATTTTTTCTTTGTACTCTTGAAAATATTTATATCGACTATGAAAAAACTAAAGTTGTTTTCATTAATAGCATTAAGTTCTACACTTGCATTAACCAGTTGTGGCGGGTCAGGAACCAGCAAAGGTGGTGGTACCAAAAAATTTGTCAGTAAAACAGGTTGGAAGCCAAACGAAAAACAGGGTTGGTTTTTTGCAGGAAAGCAACAGAAGCAGAAGGGGTGGCCTGGAATGGTATATGTAGAAGGTGGAACTTTTACAATGGGATTAGTGAAAGATGATGTTATGCACGATTGGAATAATACGCCTCGCAGAATGCAGGTTAGTTCATTCTTTATCGGAGAAACTGAGATTACAAACTATGAATACCGCGAATACCTTACATGGTTGAAGTATGTATTCCCGCCAAGTGACCCTAGTTTTAAGGAAATCTATAACGGTGCTCTACCAGATACCTTATTATGGGACAACAAACTATCTAGAAACGATTATAATGAAACGTATCTGCGTTCTCCGGAATTCGACTACTATCCTGTAGTAGGAGTTTCCTGGACCCAGGCAAACAGATATTGTGAATGGCTGACAGACAGAGCTAATGAAAAAGCTTTGATGAGCGCTGGTATTATTGCTAAAGATTTGTATATCAACGAATCTAATAACCAGGGAGGAACAGCCTTCAATATGGATAAATTCAAAGCAAATGATCCTGAAATGCAAGGATACATCAATGAGCAGAGAATGCAGCAGAAGACCGGTCTTAAAACTACAAACCAAAGACTTCTTTCTGCCAACAGAGCTCCAAATTCTGCTATGGTACAGAAGTTCAGACTTCCTACCGAGGTAGAATGGGAATATGCTGCTCTTGGTATGGCTAAGAATAGAGAATATAACCAATACTTAGGTAAAAAACCTGAAATCGAAAGATTAAGAGGTACCAAAGGAAAAGATAGAGGAATGTTCCTTGAAAATTTCAAAATGGGTAAAGGTGACTATTCCGGTATTGCAGGATGGAAAAACGACGGATCTGCACAAACTTCAGACGTAAGACAATATCCATCTAATGATCTAGGTGTTTATGGTATGTACGGTAACGTTGCTGAATGGACAGCTGATGTTTACAGACCTATTATAGATGAAGACTACAACGACTTCAATTATTACAGAGGTAATATGCCTCAGGCTATTGTAAGAAACGGTGACGGAACTTATAAAATGATTGACGAAGGAACTATCAAATATGATACTTTATCTGATGGTAGACTGGTTTATAAAGGACTTCCCGGACAGTTTGAAAGACAGACCATTGCTGACTACAGAAACTATAGAGATGGTGACAGACAATCTTCTTTAGAATACAGAAGAGAATCAGACTCAGCTTCATCATTCGATATGTATAATGCACCTCGTCAGAGTTTCATTGTAGATGCGGGAGGTAAAGTGAAAATGGTGAAAGACACTAAAGACAGAACTTCAGGGATCTCTAATGACGTAAGAGTTGTAAAAGGAGGATCTTGGCAGGATACTGCATATTGGCTGGACCCGGGTCAGAGAAGATATAAAAATCAGGGCAGGGCTTATGGTTGGATTGGATTCCGTGTTGCACAGGATGCCAGAACAAACGATAAGAATAGAACTAGAAGATAATATAGTTATCAAAAAATACTTAAAAAAAACCTTCCGGATTTCCGGAAGGTTTTTTTATTTTTGAATCATGAAATCGCTTTGGCTAAAAAATCTAAAAATACTTGTATACATTTGGCGATTGCATGTGACTTCTTAAAAAAAAATAGATGAATATAGAACAATTTTATCCTTTAGTTTTACAGGCAGGTAAAGTAACGATAGATAGTAGAAAAATAGCAGAGAATGATATTTTCTTTGCCTTTTCCGGTGAAAATTTCAATGCCGCAACTTTAGCCGAAAAAGCTATAGATAATGGTGCTTTGGCGGTAATTGTAGAGCTGCCGGAATTCGAAAACAGGGATAAGAATATTTTCTATGTTCCATCTACCCTTGAGTTTTTACAGCAATTAGCAATATACCACAGAAATAAGCTTAGCATCCCTTTTATAGGACTTACAGGAAGCAATGGGAAGACCACCACAAAAGAACTGATCCATGCAGTGCTGTCAGAGAAGTTCAGTGTTCAGTATACCTATGGAAACCTGAATAACCACATTGGTGTTCCCCTGACCATTCTTTCCATCAAACCGGAACATGAGATAGCGGTTATAGAAATGGGAGCCAACCATCAAAAAGAAATAGAACTTCTATGTACGATCGCCCAGCCGGATTTCGGGTATATTACCAATTTTGGAAAGGCCCACCTGGAAGGGTTTGGAGGCTTTGAGGGCGTGATCAAAGGAAAGTCCGAACTTTACGAGTATCTTAAAACGAACCAACGGACCATTATCGTTAATGAAAACGACCCTATTCAGATAGAAAAAACTCAAAACTATCCGTCTACCATTACTTTTGGAAATGAAGGATCAGATTATAACTTTGAATCTTTCTCAGAAGAACACTTTGTAGGCTTGTCTTATCAGAATGTAAAAGCGCTTTCAAAGCTCACCGGAGATTATAACTTCACCAATCTCTGTGTAGCAGCAAGCCTTGGGCTTCATTTCGGAATTAGCTTTGAAAAAATAAAACATGCCGTTGAGCAGTATACCCCAACGAACATGCGTTCTCAGGTGGTAAAAAAAGAGAATAAAACATTGGTGCTGGATACCTATAATGCTAATCCAAGTTCTATGGCAGTTTCACTGAAAAATTTCATCAGTTTTGAAGGGCGCAAAACCATTGTTATCGGAGATATGCTGGAATTGGGTGCCGAAAGTGAAAAGGAACATCAGAACATCTTAAAACTGGCTCAGGATTTGAATTTTGATGAAATCATCACCGTAGGAAAACACTTTAAAGCAGTGAATTCTTCAAACCTTGCTTTTGAAGATACATCCTCATTAATTGATTACCTGAAGCAGACTCCGATTCAGTCTGAAAATATTCTTTTAAAAGGATCCAGAGGAATAGCTTTGGAAAAGGTGATCGACTTTATTTAGGCTGATAAAAAAACAGGAAAATATAAAAGGCAGAAAGTTTAAGTTTAATAACTTCCTGCCTTTTTTTATTTCGGACCTACAGGTTTTTTGAGTTCCAGAAATCTTTTATAATCAGTTTAATATTTTTGAAAGTGCTCGGAAACACTTCGTTTTCTATTTGCTGTCTTTTTTTCCATGCCACTTCAGTAATTCCTTCTTCTGCCTGTGGCTTGAATGTAGCTTCTCCATTAAAATTCATCTCAAACCAATGAGTGCATTTTAATATTTTTTCACCGTTTCTTTCCACATAAATATGGTAAGTAGTATTAATGAATTGTACGAGTTCTACATCTTTAAGGCCTGTCTCTTCTTCAATTTCTCTTACTGCAGATTCCTCCTGAGATTCACCCTTCTCCATTTTACCTTTGGGAAGATCCCATTTACCCAGCCTTTTGATGAAAAGAATCTCACCTTCAGGATTGCTCACTATTCCTCCCGCTGCCTCAATGATCCTGAACAGCTTCTGAAATTCCCTCCAGATCTCATCAATATTCTCACCGAAAACATTGAGTTCTTTTACAGAAGTATTCTCTAAAATATCTAATGCAATCTCTAAAGTTGTGAAACTTTCGTACCCAATACTTTTTTCAAGTTCCTCGGGATGCTTAGATACTAATAATTTTTTTTCGTTCACAAAAACTTTATACATTTGTAAGAATTAAGAATTTAAATACAAAAATAAAAAATGAATTTAGAAGGACGAAAGATTATTGTTAATAAATCATCTAAAGAGCTGTCAGAATTACTGAAGTCTCCAGAAAATTATAAAGAATTTATGCCGGATGGTCTTCAGAAATTTGAAACAAGAGACAACGGTTTTAAATTCGGATTACAGGGAATGCCGGAAATTGCATTGAAAATAGATGAAGTTAATGATCAGAAAGCAATCTTGAAATCAGCAAGTTCAAGTTTAGACTTTACATTAACAGCAACTTTAAACCCTATTAATGAAAATCAGACAGAAGTACAGATGCTTTTTGAAGGGAAATTTAATCCATTCATCAAAATGATGGTAGAAAAACCGCTGCAAAATTTCATCAATACGCTTACAGATAAGATCGAGGCTTATAAATAACAGAGAGTATCAGCTCGTTCAGGATCATAAGTAAAAATACAACCCCTATTTCTCAGAAGTATAAGGGAACTTTATAGAAAAAGCCGTTTTCATGATTTGTAAGACGGTTTTTATTATTTTTTGTCTAAGGGATGATGGAGTAAAGGAAGTTTATGGGAATTTAAATTAAAAATCCCTGTTAAGACTTTATCTTTTACACCAAAGGTTCGGGTTATCATAATCATAGCTAAAACCCAGTTACGAGGTATTTTTATTTCTGCATTTGCAGTAAAATTTGGTCTGTTATGTATTCTGCGGAGAGCAAATACTGAAAGACTGATTGTCCAGTAACAGAAACGGCGTATTCCTGCTTCTGAATCGGGAATTAATAATGTGTACTGCAATGCTTCGCGCAGGTTTTTGTGGGTAATACTTATTAGTTCTTTTTGAGCATTCTTATAACCTTCATTATAATTTTCAGGTTTCAGATCTTTGAGCTCACTTCCATATATATCGCGAGGTAACCAACAGATACCAGCTTTACGGTCTTCCCAATGATCGTATAAAATATTTACCGTTTGCAATCCTCTTCCAAATGATATAGCCAGTTTTTTCATGGCGGCATTATGCTTTGCTATCTCATCTGAATAATCACAAAAAAGGTCTGTTAACATTTCTCCTACAACACCTGCGGCATGATAGCAATAATCATTCATTTCATCCAATGTTTCAAGCCCGTTTAAGCTTCTTTGTTTCAGGAATTTTTGCATACCATCCCACATAATACGAATGCATCGTTCTATTGCTTGCTGCTGTACATCATTGAAAGTTTGCTTTATTCCTATCACTAGTGCCAAATTATGCATAAGCTCCCGTTCTGCTTCATGAGTGTGAAGGGATAGCAGCGGCGTTAATTCCATAGCAAACTCTTCTGCATTTTCATTAGTACTAACAATTTCAACAAATCTTTTTCCAAAATCAAATTTTTGTTCCAAGGTTAGAGCGTCGTCGTCTTCAATTGTATCCAATGCACGGGCTAAAAGATAAGCATTCATCACAACACCGCGTAACGGCACAGGAAGTTCAGGAACAGTTAAGGCAAAAGTACGTGAAACACGAGGAAATAAAGCTTTTAAATATGTTTCAGCTTGATCAAATGAAAAATTCTCGTGAGTTTCTGATATGTTTTTTCTTTCCATAATAGTTAATGTAAAATTATCTATTTTTTATGATAATTAACATTGAAAATTCATTATTAATGTATTTATTTAATTTATAATGAATTTTTTTTAAAAAGAATGGTAATGTGTGGTTTGTTATAGAATAATTCCCGAAGAATGATCTTCACGGCTTCCTGTTGCAGAAGCCAAAACATTGATTTCATTTTTAAACCTTAAAACTCCCATAAATGCGAAGATTAAAGCTTCTTTATAGTCTATGATTTCTCTTTCAGGAATAACAATTTCCGCGGTGGTTTTTTCTTTAATTTTTTCAATTAAATAATGATTATAAGTTCCACCACCGGTAAAAAGTACATTTTTTAATTGATTTTTATTAAATATATCTGAAATCTGTTGAGCAGTATGTTCTGTAAAAGTAGCTAAGGCATCAAGAGCTTCAACATTTTTAAATAGCGGGAAAATATTTTCATTACACCATTCGATTCCAAGAGATTTGGGATGCGATTGACGATAAAAGCTTAAGGAATTTAATTTTAATAATAAATTCTCATCAATTTTTCCTGTTCTGGCTAAATCTCCGTTTTCGTCAAAATTTTTCCTGAACTGCTGAACCAGTGTATTCAAAACAATATTCACAGGAGCGATATCAAAGGCAATTCTTTGACCATTAATTTGTAAGGAAATATTGGAAAACCCACCCAGATTAAGACAGGCATCATATTGAGAAAATAGCAATTCGTCACCAATTGGAACCAGAGGAGCTCCATTTCCGCCCATCAAAACGTCCTGAGTCCGGAAATCGTAGATGACGGGTAAATTTATTTCTATTTTAACAGCTCTTCCGTCGCCTATTTGCAGGGTAAATCTTTTTTGAGGCTGATGAAAAACAGTGTGGCCATGAGAAGCAACCAGATCAATATGCTGCAATTGATGTTTTTCAATGAAGTTTTTAACTGATTTTCCTAAATAAAAGCCGTATTCCGAATGTAATTCTAATAACTTTTCTGCAGAAATATGAATTGAATTTCTAAGCTTTTCTTCCCATTCTTTAGAATAGGGAATGGTTTCTGCTTTCAGGATCTTAAAGGTCCATTGGTCTTGCTTTTCAAATTCAGCAAAGCAAATATCCAAACCGTCCAGGCTTGTTCCGGACATAAGGCCAATAGCAAGAGTTTTCATGATGATAAGACTTATTTTTTGTTTTCAGAAATCCTTTTAGAACTAAAGTCTCCCGAGTTGTTATAAAAAGTATATTCAGAAAAATCATCTTTAGCAGTCATTCCATTAGCGCCTACTAATGTGGATCCGTCTTCCATAGTTACATATACCGTATCTTTGGTATAAATTCTTTTTTTTCTCTGATCCCAATAAATACTCTGCATAGCAAACCTTTGGCCTTCATTGGTTGTAATCCTCACATCACCTTTTGCCTCGTAGAATTTTTTGTATTCAAAAATACGGGCATATTTAGCGGTGATCTTTCCGGGGATTTTCGGTTTCTTTTTATCGAAGAACTCTATATTGATTCCTTTTTTTGCTACAACATACGGGCTGTCTATCAGTTCATATTTTTCAATGATAGGCGCTTTGGCTTTTAAAGTGACAAAACCGGAATCACGCTGTACAATATTGGCATTATTGATGATCTGTGAAGGGAAGTTTTTACTCTGGTTGCCTTTATTTTTGGTAAGGTCCTCTTCACATGATGTCAATATAAAAAATATAGCACAACTAAAAAGGCATGCTATATTTTTATATGATATTTTTTTTGAAAAATTCATTCTAGTTATAAAGAGTCTTTCTAAACCATTTATCAGCAAAATTAAAGCCGATTCTAAGATTAATGAAGTTCTGATTGATCAGGTTGTCATTAAGGGTTCCTCTCTTACCAACTTCTACTCCTATTTCAAGTCCGCTCATTCTTGTGATACTGCTGGTCTTGAATGGAAGCATTACTCCGGCAGAAATACCAAATTTATTAATGCTGTTACCTTCTAGTTTAAGGTTTCCTCTTTCATAGAAAGCTCCATATCTGTAGATTACTCTTGAGAAATAATTTCTGAAGTTATTGTAGTTAGGCAAGTACCATCCACCGGCAGAAATTCTATAAGTATCCTGGAAATCAAAAGTTTTTCCGAAATAAGAGATGTCTTCACCTTTCTTATAGTCTACCTGTCCTGAGAAGAACCAATGGTTTTCACTTCCATATCCAACCCCTACAGAGGCCTGTAAAGGAAGAAGGTTCTTGGAACGTATACTTTTTTGCTCTATGATTTTTTCATCAGTTTTAGTTCCTGCTGCATCTGCAAACCTGTAAGTACTGTTGATGTACTCAGTCGTCATATTACTGGTATTCCCAAAAGTAGCAGTAGCTCCGATCGTGAATTTTTTATCAGTACGTGTATTTAAAGTCTGATAGCTGGTACCCAGTGTAAAATTAAAGTTTCTTACTTTGTTTTTAGTTTCATACCCATTCACGAAGCCATTGATAGCATTATTGTATGAAGTGCTAAATTCATTCAGGTCATACAAATCACCAAAATAAAGATTGGCCCTTGCTCCAACAGAAAACTCCTGGTTTATTTTGTAAGATACAGCCACCTGTGCTGTATTTAAAGTTCCGTTTCCTTTAAATTTATTAATGTAAGTATCTCCGTTTTCTAATTTTTGCTCATTTAAAATATCATAGCTTTTAGAGCTATACGGCTGATAAGAAAGTCCCATCTTTACCTTGGAAGATAAAGGAAATGCCAAAGCAATATTGGAGAGATACGTAGAATGCTTTGTAGATTTCATATCGTTATAATTCGATTTGAAATAATTGTTTTCATTGGTAGCCTCCAGTCTGATACTTGTAAGTTCGAAATTGGCGTTGTTTGCAGGGTTTGCAAAGTTGAAACTACTGGTGAAATCACTTATAAAAGCAGTTGATATACCTCCCATTGAAGCAGTTTCGATCGTATTATCATATTTTACATCTCCAATTCCATACGTTGCATAGGGCGAATTACCTATACTCTGTGCATTCAGGAAGTATCCAGCTGATATGAATGATACTACAAAGATTTTTTTCATTCTTTATTTTTAAAACAATGCGCAAATATCTTAAATATTAATGAATTGTAAAAATTATATGTGGTTAAAGTTTGTTAAGGGCCTTCCTTTAAAAGAAAACTATAAATTTTTATTCGTAAAACTGGTCATTCTATTATACAAAAAAGACTGTTTATAATAGTATAACAGTCTTTTTTTTAGCAAGATAGCCGGTAGAGTTATTTTACCTGAAGCACCGACCGGCTGTGACTAAAACTTTCAAAGCTGAATTTTCCGTGGTATTTTCCCATCCCCGAAGTTCCAACGCCGCCAAAAGGTAAATAATGGGAACCAACGTGAATAATGGTACTGTTGATTTCTGCATCACCACTTGTTGTACAGTTTAGAACATGAGCTGAAAATTCCTGGTCTTCCGAAAAAACATATAAGGCCAGTGGCTTAGGGCGGTTATTTATTTCTTCCAGCGCTTCATTAATGTCATGATAGGTCATAATTGGAAGGATAGGACCGAAAATTTCCTGCTGCATTACCTGATCATCCCAGGTTATATGATCCATTAAAGTAGCCTCAAAATGACGGCTCTCAAGGTCATACTTACCTCCGTAGATTACTTTTTCAGGAGCAGCTTCCAGATATCCGGCAAGATGTTTAATCTGATTCTGGCTTACAATCTTTCCTATTTTCCCTAAAGATTCGTCGTTATAGGTTGTCTTTAAATGAGCTTTAAATTTTTCAATAAACGCATCCTTTACAGACTCATGAATATAAATATAGTCGGGGGCCACGCAGGTTTGTCCACAGTTGATCCATTTTCCGTAAGATATTCTTGCCACTGCCTTATCAAGATCTGCATCTTTGTGAACTATGGTAGGAGATTTTCCTCCAAGCTCCAATGCTAAAGGAATTAACTGCTCTGCCGCAGCTTTCATCACAATTTTTCCAACATTTGGACTTCCTGTAAAGAAAATATAGTCAAAAGGCAGGCTTAATAATAAGGTGTTTTCTTCAATAGCCCCCTGAAATACGGCTACATAAGATTCATCAAAAGATTCCTTTACGATATCTTCAAGAACTTTAGCAACATGGGGTGTATTTTCTGATGGCTTCAAAATGGCAGTGTTTCCTGCTACCAAAGCTCCGATAAGGGGACTGAATGTCAGTTGAACAGGGTAGTTGAAAGGCCCGATAATATAAGTTACTCCATACGGCTCATACATTATTTTACTTATGACTTCGGCTCTTGTTGGATGTGGTTTGGAGGGAACGGGAGTTGGTTTTGCCCATTCATCAATATTTTCCAGAAAATAATCAAGTTCACTAATGACAATCTGAATTTCTACATATTCAGCTTCCTTCCGGCTTTTCCCCAAATCTGTATGTAAAGCATCGCAAAGAGCATCCGTATGCTGTAAAAATACTTCGCGGAATTTTCTCAGCTGTGCTTTTCTGAATTCAATATCTTTTGTCTGATTGGTTTTGAAAAAAGCTTTCTGCTGTTGAAAGACATTTCTTATTTTCTGTTCTGATTCTTTGTTCATTGTGTATCGATTTTTAAGAATTCAATAATCTGAAATTCTAATAGTAAATTAAGTTAAATTAGTAATGCAAATATATTGTTGAAAATTATATTGCGCACAATTTAATTTAAAATTAATTCTAATTGAATTATTGATGTTTCCTATAATTACTAGATTTTTGATTTCAATTAAATATATAAAAAGGTTTTACTGCAGATTAAGCAGACTTAATTTTATAAATTGAGATAAGATTTTTTATCTTTGGAACATGAATTGGGAGAACATAGCCGGTCAGGAAAACCTGAAAAAACTTCTTAGAGAAAGTATTGCTGAAAACAGAGTTAGCCATGCCCAGCTTTTTGTAGGGAAAGAAGGATATGGAACATTACCTATGGTCCTGGCCTATGCCCGAGAGATACTGAGTCGGGAAAATGAGCATGCTGCCGTAAAGGTGGAGCATCTGAATCATTTGGATCTGCATTTTAGCTTCCCTGTTTTTACAGATAATAAAAATTCTTTAAGTAAAAATAAGTTTGAAGAATTCCGGGAGATGATCATGGCTTCTCCCTATGCCAGCTATGATGACTGGACTGCCTTTTTAGAATCCGAAAACAAACAGCTTTTTATCTCTGCAGATGAAGTAGATGACCAAAATCAGAAATTTTCCCTGAAAAGTTTTGAAGGAGGAACTAAGATCCTTATTGTCTGGAGGGCTGATAAAATGAATATTGCAGCTTCAAACAAATTTTTAAAATTCCTGGAAGAACCGCCGGCCAAAACTATTATCCTCCTTACCACAGAAAGTACAAATGATATACTTCCTACCATTCTTTCCAGAACCCAGATTGTGGAAATTCCGAGAATTAATGATGAAGATATTAAACACTATCTGGAAAAGAATTTTTCTGTTTCTGAAGAAAAGATCAGAGAGGTTCTCCATGAAGCTCAGGGAGATTTAAACAATGCCATAAAACTTTTAAACTCCGGTGATAAGACTAACGAGTTTGAAAAATTATTTGTACAATGGGTACGGGATGCATTTATGGTAAAAAAGAAACCCGCTTATCTTAAAAGTATTATTTTCTGGGCAAGAGAAATAGCCGGATGGAACAGGGAAAAGCAGAAGAATTTTTTAAACTACTGTTCTGAAATTTTCAGGCTGGCACTCCTTCAGAATTATCAGTCTGAGGATCTTGTTTATAAAAAAATCAATGCTGATGGATTCAACTGGCCCGGATTTTCAAAATTTATCAGTGGTGCCAATATTGAAAATATATTAGAAGAAATCAATACTGCAGATCTACACCTGACAAGAAACGGGAATCCTAAAATTGTATGGACAGACCTTGGGATAAAGCTATCAAGATATATTCATAAAAACTCATGAAATAAAATTCCGGTCAACAGGCCGGAATTCCTGTTTTAAAATTTTTGTTCTGTTCTTTCTGCACAAACATCCACCCGTTGA
Source organism: Chryseobacterium sp. WG14 (assembly GCF_024586945.1). NCBI lineage: Bacteria > Pseudomonadati > Bacteroidota > Flavobacteriia > Flavobacteriales > Weeksellaceae > Chryseobacterium > Chryseobacterium sp. WG14. The sequence continues at coordinate 519,314 of NZ_JALCZD010000002.1, read as the reverse complement.
ACTTTCCCGGAATATCTCTATTACAACAACCAATATCTTTGCTGATTTTAAAGTGTAAGTAAATGCATATTTTTCAACAGACTGTTGATTTTTAAGGAGTTTGCAGTAAATATTGCATTAGTCTTTTTTTATTATAGTTTTTTATACTTATTCTTTTAATAGAAGCAATCTTATGTTGCTGATAAATTAAATCTATATTAAAAAATCAATCAATCGTTTGATTTTATGAAAAACTTATGTAAATTTGCGCCCTGAAAATGGAAGTGATATGATTTCAAAAGAAGAAAATATATTATTTGCTGCTGAAAAACTTTTTGCAGAAAAAGGTTTTGACGGAACTTCTACCAGGGAAATTTCCAAGGCTGCAAATGTGAACATCTCTATGATCTCTTACTATTTTGGCTCTAAAGAAAAGCTTTATGAAAAGCTGGTTGAATACAGAATGAACGAAGGGCAGTTTTTCTCAAAAGATATTGTAGAAAGAACGGACCTTAATGAATGGCAGAAGATAGAAAAGATAATAGACCAGTTTTCCAATAGGATAAGAACCCAGAAATGTTTTTACAGGATTATGCAAAGAGAACAGCTCCATACTGATAATCCACAGATTGTAGAGTTTTTAAAACAAACTAAAATGGGATTTCTCTCCATGTATTCTCAGATATTGGAACGCGGACTTGAGAAGGGAATTTTCACGAAAAATCCTCCAATTTATCTGTTTCATTCAACCATCAGCGGAACTTTATTTTATGCATTCAATGCTAAAGATATGTATAAAGAATTCCTTAATGATACAGAAGAAGAGAGTGTTTTTGATGAAAAATACTATACTGAACTTAATAAACATATAAAACATTTACTAAAAGACCTTTTAGGTTATGAAGAGAATAAATAACTCAGTGATTGCATTATCACTATTCTTAGGAGTAGCAAATGCAAATGCTCAGGAGAAAAAAACACTTTCTCTTGACGAAGCTGTGCAGCTGGGAATCCAGAACAGCAAGAATCTCAAGATCGACGCAGCCAAGATCGAGGAGGCTACAGCTGACCTTTTGGAAGCTAAAAACAAGCAGCTTCCTGAATTGAAAGTTTCCGGAAGCTATATGTACCTTCCGATAAAACCGAATGTTGATATCAAACTTCCGGGTCTTTCCGGAGGTGCAGGAGGTCCGGAAATACATCAGGTTCTTTACGGTTCGGCTAATCTTAGCGTTCCTCTTTACAGCGGAGGAAGAATCAAGTATGGGATTCAGTCTGCAAAATATCTGGTGGAAGCTTCTAAATTAAGCACTGAAAACGATAAAATTGCAATTGCTTACAACGTTGCCCAGGCCTACAATAATCTGTTTAAGGCCAACCAGTCTATCAAAGTTTTTGAAGAAAATCTTGCTGCTTCTCAAAAAAGAGATGAAACATTCCTGAAAATGGAGAACAACGGATTGATTGCCAGAAACGACAGATTGAAAGCAAACCTTCAGACCTCAAATATTGAACTTCAGCTATTGGAAGCTAAGAATAATTACAATATTGCCAATATCAATATGGATTTGTTGTTGGGGCTTCCTGAAACTACAGAACTTGAAGTGGATCCAAATTATATAGATGAAGGATCAGAGGTAAAACCCGTTGTTTTTTATGTAAATGAAGCCCGGGAAAACCGTAAAGATTTACAGGCTTTAGCTCAGCAAAGAAAAGCTGCTGAACTAGGATCAAAAGCCGCTAAAGCAGAAAATCTTCCATCATTAGCATTTACCGGAGGTTATGTAGCAGCAGATATTCCCAAACTTCTTACCGTATACAATGCCGTGAATGTAGGAATCGGAATTTCTTACAATTTATCAAACATCTGGAAAGAGAATTCATCTTTAAAGCAGTCACAGGCAAGAGAAAAGCAGTTGGCGGCCACTGATGAGCTATTAAATGACAATATTAAGCTTGATGTCAACAGAGAGTACCAGAACACAGATTACTCAAAAAAGAGAATCGCAGTTTTTGAAAAATCAGCTGAACAGGCTAATGAAAATTACAGAATTACAAAAAACAAATATGACAACGGGCTTGCAACCATGACCGAATTACTGGATGCGGATGCCGCTCAGATTGCCGCAAATGTGGGCGTAATCAATGCAAAAGCAGACGCCGCATTAGCATATAGAAAACTATTACAGACAACAGGAACTTTAACAATTAAATAATCAGATCGAACCCACATGGAAAATAATAATACACAGGCAGTTGAACCTAAAAAGAAAAAAAGTTTAGTCTTTCCCCTCATTTTAGCAGCTGTAGTAATCGGAGGAGGAATCTATGGTTACAGAGCATTTACTTACGGACAGTATCATGAAGAAACGGATGATGCTCAGATTGCTTCTAATATGACTCCGGTGATTTCTAAAATTTCAGGATATATCACTGAAGTGAAAGTAAAAGATAATCAGTTTGTAAAAAAAGGTGATACGCTGGTTATTTTAGATAACAGAGACCAGAAAATGGCCCTTGAGCAAGCTCAGGCTGCTTTATCTACGGCTAAAAGCAATATTTCAAATGCCGAAGCTACTACAACAGCCACTTCAAAAAATATCAGTTCTTCTGAAGCAGCAGTAGTTACTGCCAATGCACAGATAGAAGCAGCAAAAGTAAATGTGTGGAAAACTTCTCAGGATTTAAAGAGATATGCTAACCTTGTAAAAGACCATTCTATTACAGAGCAGCAATATGAGCAGGCTTTGGCAGCAAAACAGTCTGCAGACAGACAGTTACAGGTTTTAGTGGATCAGAGGAATCAGATTGCTCAGCAAACAAATATCGCATCCTCTCAAACAGCTGCCAGCTCTCAGCAAATCAGTGTTGCAGGTTCTGTAGCAAAACAAAGAGAAGTAGATGTTGAAAATGCAAAATTAAACTTGTCATATACCGTAATTCTTGCCGCAGAAGATGGCTATGTAGGAAAAGTACCTACTCAGGCTGGTCAGTATCTTCAGGCAGGAGCACAGCTGTTTGCTTTGGTAAAGAATGATCAGAAATGGGTAGTGGCCAACTTCAAAGAAACGCAGGTAGATAAAATGGTGGAGGGGCAAAAAGTGAAAATTGAAATTGATGCTTTTCCTGACAAAGAGTTTGAAGGAGTAGTAAGCTCATTTTCTCCGGCAACAGGTGCTACGTTCTCCATTTTGCCTCCGGATAACGCGAGTGGTAACTTCGTAAAAGTAGTTCAGAGACTTCCTGTAAAAATTGATTTTGTAAACCTTGATAAAAATATTGCAAAAAGATTAAGAACAGGAATGAACGTGAAAGCAGAGGTTTCTTTGAAATAATTTATACAATGTACAATATAAGATGTACAAGTATATTAATGTAGCTTAAAAATACATTTTACATTGTCCTTTTTTACATTGTCCTTATTAAAAATATATGCAAGATTCATTAGTAGAATATGGAGCCCGAAGAGTAATCATCACGATTACAGCAATTCTTTGTGCTCTGCTTGAAATTGTGGACTCCACGATTGTAAATGTTGCCTTGAATGAGATGAAGGGTAACCTTGGAGCCACACTTTCTGAAGTAGGTTGGGTAATTACGGCTTATGCAATAGGTAACGTAATTGTCGTACCAATGACGAGCTGGCTTTCACAGCAATTTGGACGTAGAAACTATTTTGCGGCTTCCATCATCATATTTACCATATTTTCATTCTTATGTGGAAACGCTACGAATATTTGGGAATTGGTATTTTTCAGATTGATGCAGGGAATTGGTGGGGGAGCGCTATTGGTAACTTCACAAACGATCATCACGGAATCTTATCCGATTGAGAAAAGAAGTATGGCTCAGGCCATTTATGGGCTGGGGGTAATTATAGGCCCTACTTTAGGTCCGCCGTTAGGAGGATATATTGTGGATAATTTCAGCTGGCCTTATATTTTCTATATCAATATTCCTATTGGGATTGCGGCCACTTTGATGACACTTCAGTTTGTAAGAAGCCCGAAATATGCTGAAAAACGTAAAGCATCAGATGTAGACTGGATTGGTATTGGATTACTGGCAGTGACGGTAGGTTCATTACAGTTCATTTTAGAGAGAGGTCATGAAGAGGATTGGTTTGAAAGCGGAATGATTGTAGCATTTACCATAGCTGCTATTCTAGGATTTATATTATTTCTATGGCGGGAGCTTACCTTTAAATATCCGATAGTTGAACTTCGAGTACTTAAAAACAGTAATTTGAGAATCGGAACAATGATGTCATTTGTGTTGGGATTCGGATTATATGGGTCTACATTTATTGTTCCTCTTTATACGCAAAGTATTTTGGGATGGACGGCATTGCAGTCAGGAGCATTGATGATTCCGGCAGCATTAACCACTGCTTTCATGATGCCTATTATCGGTAGATTACTGGCAAAAGGAGCAAAACAGCAGATCTTAGTGTCTTTAGGACTCTTCATCTTCTTTGTCTATAGTTTCTGGGGATATAAAATTCTGACACCGGATACCAGTAAAGATGCCTTTTTCTGGATGCTTATTGTAAGAGGAGCCGGGCTTGGACTATTATTTATCCCGATCACCTCCTTATCATTAAGTACCCTGAAAGGTCAGGAAATTGGACAAGGAGCTGCCTTTACAGGAATGATGAGACAGCTTGGAGGATCTTTTGGTATTGCAGCCATCACTACTTTTATTGCCAATGCAGGCCAGAAGTACAGAAATAACCTGATTTCTCACCTTGACGAAAACAGTTTTGATGTCCAGCAAAGACTGGCTGCTCTTAAAGCAAATTTTGTTGCGAAAGGAATGACCCCTGATGCAGCAATGAATGCCGCCTATAAAATGCTCGACATGTCAGTAACCAAACAGGCAACCGTATTGTCCTACATGGACGTATTCCTTTACCTGGGGGTAATATTCCTGATATGTATTCCGTTTATCTTATTTATTAAAGAAAGGAAAAGTAAAGAAAAGATAGATTTGAGTGAAGCCATGCACTAAATTTACACGGCAAACCTCCGGAATTTCCGGAGGTTTTTTTATAGGCTATTTTAAATAAAACCAATCATTGATAGTATTGTATTACGGATGTAAGTATTTTATAACTAATAATTAATGTATTTAATAAAACAATATCACCTATTGGAGAATTTATTTATTTTCTTTAACTTTACTGTACCAAATGAAAAAATATGAATAAGTTCCCCTCATCAATACTTTCCCTTTTCAATAGGGGAATTCCGGAGTATTACAAAATACATCTGCCCGAAGAATTGCTGTTGGCAATATCTTAAAACCTCCATTGTGTGGTATTCCTGTGTTTATTTTCATTGAAATAAAAACGCTGTTGCTGTTTTATAAACCAGGTGTATAATTACCAAAATATTAAAAACTTTTCACCATGAATAATAACGTACAACTGCCGGAAACATTTGTGGCATTATCCGATTTCAGAAAAAATGACATTTATCTCCCTGAAATGGATATGGAGCAGATTATCTCGGATTATTTTCCAGGAACCTTTACAGAGCTGGTTCAGCGACTTTCAGATATTACAGGATCTTTTTACGGAGGAATGCTTAGGCAAACAGGAAAGCTTTTTGGTGCTGAAGCAGTTGAACTCCTTTCCAGCAGCTTTATGTATGATCTGGGATCGAAAATGGCTTTGAGAAACCTTGCCGTCAAACCCGGTTTGAAACCCGGAATTCCGGCTGTCGCAAAAATACTTATAGGAGCAGTTTTTACATCCAGTCCCGAATATAGTTTTGAATTTAAAGAATTGAATGACCATAAAATTGAAATGTTGATACAAGGAGTGGATCGCTACCATAGAATAACACAAGAGTTTGAAATTGCCCATCTATTAAAATGGCCGGTGATCAAGCCTTTCGTACAGGGAGTATGCGATGCCATGGGGCTGGATGTTTTACTTGAAATGAAAGTACTGGAACTGAATCCGGACAGTTCGTGTGTGTATAAGGTTTGTATAATGTATAATGTATAATGTATAATGTATAATGTATAATGTATAATGTATAATGTATAATGTATAATGTATAATGTATAATGTATAATGTATAATGTATAATGTATAATGTGAACATTAAACACCTTCTACATCAATAGAAACGGGCTTTAGCCCGTTTTTTTGAAAGAACCATCCAGTTTGGCTTTAGCCGAAACCTAAAAACGGTCTCCCATACTCACATAATAATGCTGTGCTGATCCATTCATAATCAGGCCTTTTTTATTAATAACATAGTTTTTTAAAAGAAGTCAGATATTGGTAAACGCAATAGTCAAAAAATGGTTCATCACTTGATTTGAAAGTAAAATAAATCCAATTGAAAAATATGCATACCATTACGTTTACCAAAAATGACAAATTGTAATTAAAAACTTATCGGATTTTTCCTATCCATTCAATACCACTGATATCAACAAGTTTTAAGCTATACATATTATCTTTCAGAAGAATATCTCTGATGTCAATCATAATATCAGCTTTTGCTCCCAATGGAAGCACCAGGCTGTGTTTCCCGGGTTTTACTTTAGCTACATAATGGTTGTGAATGTTTTCTTTGGAAAATTCTGAAAGCTCCTGATGATTCAGTTCTTTTAATATATTTCCATTTTTATCCAGAATGTGGATCCCTATGAGGAAAGAGCCATATACATCGGCACCTTCAGTTCTATAGACTTCAAATTTTAAATCTGAATTATTGTGTGAGATATTGGAAATTTCAACCTTTGGTTTTACCGATTTATTGTGTAATGTTCCCCAGACGCCACCATGAAAATATTGGTTGGTGTAAAGGGTAAGTCCAAAAATAATCAAAGAACCTGTCAATACAATAATCTTAGGTTTTGAAATGGGTAAATTGCCGGATCCCAGCCATTTAAACCATTTTTTTTGAGTAAAAGCTCTGTTTTTCTTCATAAAATAGTAGTCCAGAGAATAAGGACCGCTTCCTGTGAGAAAAAGAACAAATCCGCCTGCAATTCCCAAAACGCCGATCTGCCATTCATCAAGGCATGTTGTTCCCAGCCAGCCTGAACCCAGAAGAATTCCTAAGGCAAGACCAAAGATTCCGATACTCATGAACCGGGTGAATAATCCCAGAATGATACATAAACCTACTATAGCTTCAATAATGGTAAAAATCATCATAGACTGCTGTAGGGCATCTGGATGGGTAACTAGATATTCAATAATGGGTTTTATTCCTAAGGCATTCGGGAGAAAGTGATTGAATTTTTCTCCGATATATCCGTTTTCATCGGGGGTAAGTTTGTTTTCAAGGATAAGCCTGCGCCAAAAAGCTGAAAAATAAGTCCATCCGATAACCATTCGGAGAGATAAAGTGTATAAGCCTGCCAAATCTGAAGACTGGCTTTTTATGGTATGTTTCATTAAAGTTTATTTTATGTAAAAGACTGATTGAGTTTGATGTTTTTAAACCTGTATCAAACTTAATTTTAATCTTTTAAACAAAATATACTTTGGAGGGCTGTTGCCTGTGGTATGCCCGGAGTATTTGTTGAAAGAGAATCTTTCATTTTCCGTTTTTTGTACTGAGAAATTCAGATAAAAGAAACACTTACCGATTAATTTAATATCGGATTTTGAAACTGAAAGCCTGGATGTTGTAGAAGATACATCGCAGCTGGAAGGGTAGGAGGAAGTTGTTTTTACCTTATTTAAGCCACTGATGTACTGGATGTCAAAAATGTCAAGAACATCTCTTTTTACAGAACATGGTGATAATGAAAATGCCAGAATAAGCATCGTTATGATAGCTTTATAGGTCTTTATATGGATTCCTGTTTCTGACATTTTTACAAAACTACACTTTATTTTAAATGTAGGCTTAATAAATTGTAAGAATTCATCTATACATAAGCAGAAGAGGAAGGCTGTCTAGTATAGTCTGTTTAAAGAAATGAGGCTAAAAAAATAAAATTTAAACCTCTCCTGACTAACAGTTGTCATACCCCTGCCTTATCTTTATCATTTCTTACTGACGAAGGGGTTGTGGAAAAAATATTATATTTCAAATTTTAACAAAACAGAAAATATACTTATATGAGTTATTGTTTAGCCATAGATGGGATGCAGCCTGAAAGCAGGAAAGAGCTGCACAAAAATTATCATGATAATTATTATGGATTTCCTATTCATGATGATAATGAACTGTTCGGAAGATTGCTTCTCGAAATAAATCAGGCCGGCCTCAGTTGGGAAACGGTTTTAAAAAAGGAAGAAAGCTTCAGAAAAGCATACAGCAATTTTGATATTCAGAAAGTGGCAGCTTATACTGAAGAAGACCGTGAAAGGCTTCTGAATGACAGTGGAATCATCCGGAATAGATTAAAAGTGAATGCTGCGATTGAAAATGCCAAAACCATTGTGGAACTTCAGAAAGACTTTGGTTCTTTTGAAAAATGGCTGGAACACCATCACCCTAAAACATTACAGGATTGGATGAAGCTTTTCAAAAAAACATTCAAATTCACAGGAGGAGAGATTGTAAATGAATTTTTGATGAGTACAGGATATCTGAAAGGATGTCATACAGAAAGCTGTCCTGTTTATGATAAAGTTTTGGAACAAAATCCGCTATGGAAACAAGCTGAAGATAAATAAAAAAATCAATATTAATTTGTGCCGACTGATATTCTATCGGCACAAGTTTATGCTATCTTAAGTTTCTTACTTCATAAGCTGCTTATGTTCATTCCCCCATTTTTCAAACTCCAGAATAATAGGTTTCAGTTTATACCCAATTTCTGTAAGTTCATATTCTACCCGTGGTGGAACTTCTGCAAAAACAGTTCTTGTAATAATTTGGTCTTCCTCAAGTCTCCGAAGCTGTAAGGTAAGCATACGCTCAGTAATATTCTGAAGCTTTTTTTTAAGTTCTCCAAACCTCATTTTGCCGTTGATCAGATAACAGCAGATAGCCAAAGACCACTGTCCTCCAATAAGGTTGGAAGCATAGATTTCCGGACATTCATCAGCAAGAGCTTTTTTATTGGCAAAATTAGTGGAGGTTTCCTTTATTTTAGTCATTACTTACATTTTTTATAGTACCATACAATAGGTTGCTAATGTACAAAATGTAAGTTACGTGTCGTATTTTTGCCATAGAAATTTAAATTGAATGAAAACCTTAATTATTGTCACTCATCCTGATATTGAAAAGTCTGTAATCAATAAAAGATGGATTGAAGAACTCAAGAAATTTCCTGAAAAATATACTGTTCATCAGCTGTATGAAGCATATCCTGATGGAAAGATTAATGTAGCTAAAGAGCAGGAACTGATGGAATCATATGATAAAATTGTATTTCAGTTTCCTTTTTACTGGTTTAGCAGTCCGCCGCTGTTAAAACAATGGCTGGATGAGGTTGTTTTGTATGGCTGGGCCTATGGAAGTAGCAGCGGTTATAAGCTTGGAGGAAAGAAAATGTCTCTGGCTGTTACTGCAGGAATTGATGAAGATGGGTATAGTGCATCCGGAGAATATAAATATACAATGAATGAACTTTTCCAGCCTTATGAATTGACCTTTGACTATATAAAAGCAGAGTATAAGGACCCTTTTGTATATTACGGAATAGAACGTAATTCTTCTGATGAATGGATTGAAAGAAGTGTTCCGATGTATCTGGAGTTTTTGGATAAATTATAATGCAATAAAAGTAAATTGACTTATTCGGATTTCCTATTGTAAGTTCAACTTACTTTTTTCCCGAATTTGCTATACTCATTGAAGATTATTCCTGATTGTATTCAAAGGGTTCAATATTTCCGTCCTGCACATACTTTTTTATGGTATTGCTGTCTATTTTAAATGGAACATCCTCATACTTCCAACCATCGACAGGGATTTTTAAATCAATAAGATAATTTTCAATAGAGTAGATACCAAGGACCTTTGCATTTTTAGGTTTTAGAGAGTCAAAAATGATAAGAAACTGATCCCCTTTTTGGTAAGAACAATTTGTAGTTGCGAAATATATTTTGTCTTTAACCCGATATTTATAATCTGTTCCTACACCATTGTTATTCTTCTGATGCCAGTCTGTAGTAGCCTCCGCAACTGTATATCTGGGTTTTTTGAGCATCTGTTTTATCCAGAAACTCTCATGAACAAAACTCAACACAATCAATATTATAGTTAAAACTGGAAGAATAATAGAGAATTTTTGTACAATACTTTTTTTCATTCCTGGAAATATTTTATTTACTCAGCATTTTTCTCCGTGGCATTCACAGATATATTTCATAGTCTATTTTATTTTTAACGAAAATATTTAAAAATCCTTATCCCACCGTAGGGGTATCCTCTTCTTTTAGGATTTTTTTCTCTTTCATAGAGAGCATCATTCTTTCATACTTGTATTTTTCCCAGTCAAACTGGTTGAGAAAATCAAGTGCTGCCTGAAAGCCTCTGTTGAAAAGCTCTTCCTTTTCCTCTTTTTTCATGAAGAAGTTAAGCCAGCTGCTGGTTCCGCAATTGACGGTTTGTATACTAAACAGATGATAAAAAGTATGTTTGGTAAGAAAGGTTTTGTCATTAAAACCTTTTAAAGTACTGATGATATTTCCGGCATAGGTGAAGGGTGTTTTAAGAATTTCCTCGCTTGTTTTTCCTTTTTCAGAAAGAATATCGGAATCATTGGTCAATTGTACTCCAAAAAGGGGCATTCTTGGGTAGAAAACTTCATCCGCATGGAAAATATCGATCGGGAAATTGGAGATACTGCCACCATCAATGAATATACCTATAGGATTAATATCCTGCGGTTTGGTATTCATCCAGAATTTCCAGGCATATTTCACAGAATCATCATCCTTATTGATCCTTTTCTGAAAAGGTTCAAAAAAGAAAGGCACAGACATGGAAGCTTTCACAAATTCTGCAGGGCTGATGCGTTTGAGCTCTTCTTCAGACCAATACAAATTGGCCATGGTGGGAAGTTCTACTTTTATTTTGGCATTAATATCTGTGGTGATTACAATATATTCTGACCGTAGCTGATAAAACGGATTGTTTTTGTAATAATCATTATTCACGGCACTTTCGTAGAAAATTCTGTACCGGGTCTGGTCAATATGTTCCAGGTTTTTAGTTTTAATTTTTTCTATACTCTGCAAAGCCCGTGTATAATATTCCTCGCCGTTTCCATAACGGTAATTGAGGTTAAGGTTGTGTTCTTTGCGGATAAATTTTTCATTGAGGTTGGCAACTGTTTTTATTCCAAAACTATCAAGGGCATTTCTCATGGTATCCGTGAAAACATTTCCGGGGTTAAGTCCGCTGTTTTCTTTTCTGAAATTGTTGTATAGCTTTTTGATACAGAAAAAGAGAATAACTGCCGGAATCAGAGGGATCAGAAACATAAGCTTGGCATTCAGTATTGTTTCTGATGGAACTGCAAAAGGAATACTGATGAGAATAATGAACAGTGCTATGGCAATAATGAGATTAATGGTAAAGAAGTTCTTATTGTTCAGCATGGAATGGAGGGTTGTTTTTACATATGTTTTACCATCCATAAAATCAGCAAAATTCCAGCTGAAAAGAATATCTTTAATAAGCTCACTTTTGGCTTCCTCTTTAGTTTTACAGGCTGCAATCAGCATAGTATTAATGGCTCCGGCACTGGTTCCCGCCACCTTTAAAAAACGGACTCCAAAGATCTCCAACCCATAAAGATAGCCTACCAGAGCACTTCCCCAGACTCCGCCTCCTTCCTGTACAAACTCTACATACTGATTTCCATGCTGATCCAGTAGATCAGAGAATTCTTTGGATGAAATATTTTCATGCAGGGCCGCAAGCTTTTCCTTTGATGCTGATGAAAGCGAATTATCTTTCAGAATTTTTTTAAGATCCTCAGTTTTCATAGTTTTTTGTTTTTTGTGGTTGGAAAAGACAGAGGCAGTCTCTCAATGAACTGATGCCACTGCTCTGCTTCATTCTTTGCCGGCTGCTTATTGACTTCAGATTACCATTGTTTGCGCCTTACATAGATAAATGTACTGATCACTACAGTAGCCATGATCCCCATCGTTATAAAATAGCCATATTTATGATGAAGCTCAGGCATATTATCAAAGTTCATCCCATACACACCGGCAATAAAGGTGATTGGTAAAAAATAAACCGAATAGATAGCCAACACTTTCATGACCTGATTGGCTTTTTGATCAGAAAGTGCAAGAAACATAGAAATAAGGTTGGTGATCTGTATATTTAAATGGTCGAAATCGGCAACTACATCCTTATGCTTGTCTTTTAAATCGACAATTTCAGAATCCTGAAGATCCAATAATTTAAATTTGTCTATAGCATCGGTAGAAATAACCAACACCCGTGAATTCAATCCGGACTTCCGTTTCAGTTTATAAAGTCTTCGGATCTGACTGGTATGATTGGTGTTCTTGAGGAAAATCTCATTCTCAATATTGTCCATAGTTTCAAATAAGCTCAGGGATTCATCATCAAAGCTTTTCATGATCAATATAGCAATCATTAAAAGAACTTTCTGAGGAGTAACGTCTTCCTGAATTACCGATATCTGTTTCTTGGTCTCAGAAATACTTCGGGTCTTCATCCTGTGGATTGTGATAATGGTATTATCCAGTAAAAAAACTCCGATCTTGGTACTGATATCGCTGATAGTATTCAGATTTTTTCTTTCCAGCTCTGTGCTCTCACGAAGGAGAAAGAATTTTACATTACCGTCCTCTTCATATTTGGGAAGGTGGTTTGGGTCCATGGTATCTTCCAGAAGAAGGTTGTTAATTTCATATCTTTCATGAAGAAACTTAAGGTCTTCTGCTGTAGGAGCCTCTACATCTACCCATTCACACTGGGAGCTTCTGTATATTATATCAATTGGCATAAAGTAAAAATACTAATATTTTGAAATACTATGTTTTAAATAAGTTTTATCTTTACCAAAATTAAAAAACTATATGATTAAAAGTACCATAAAAGGAGTAGGATTTTATGTTCCGGATAATGTTGTTACCAATGATGATCTGTCGCAGTTAATGACCACCAATGATGAGTGGATTACAGAAAGGACAGGGATCAAAGAAAGAAGACACCGTAAGAACAGAAATGATTCTCAGGAAACTACTGCTTATCTAGCATTTAAAGCTTCAGAAAAAGCACTTGCAAATGCAGGTCTTACAGCTAAAGATATTGATTACATCGTTTTCGCTACCCTTTCACCGGATTATTATTTTCCGGGCTGTGGGGTGTTGCTTCAGGATATGCTGGGATGTGATACTATTGGAGCGCTGGACGTGAGAAACCAATGTTCCGGATTTGTTTATTCTATGAGTGTGGCCAATGCTTTTATTAAGTCCGGTACCTATAAAAATATCCTTGTGGTGGGGGCTGAAGTTCATTCTTTCGGATTGGATTTTTCTGATGAAGGAAGAGGGGTTTCTGTTATTTTCGGAGACGGAGCAGGAGCAGTGGTGCTTTGTGCTACAGAAGATGAAACTTCAGGAGATATTTTAGCGGTAAATATGCATTCTGAAGGTAAATATGCAGATGAACTCTGTACACAGTTTCCAGGTTCTAAATTCGGATGGAGCGATAGAATGAGAAAAGAACCGGAAAATGTAACCAATAAAGAAGTTTACCCGATTATGAACGGTAATTTTGTATTCAAACATGCCGTAACAAGATTCCCGGAAACGATGTTGGAAGCTTTAAATAAAGCTGGAAAAACAGTTGAAGATCTTGATATGTTCATTCCTCATCAGGCGAACCTTAGAATTGCCCAGTTTGTTCAGCAGAAATTCGGATTGCCGGATGAGAAGATCCATAATAATATTCAGAAATATGGAAATACAACGGCAGCTTCTATTCCAATTGCTTTAAGTGAAGCCATTGAAGAAGGTAAAATAAAAAGGGGAGACTTAGTCCTTCTTTCTGCATTTGGAAGCGGGTTTACGTGGGGAAGTGTTTTGTTTGAATATTAAGATAGAGCTACCATTTTATTTAATCTTCGGATACACCCTTAAAGGAATGATTTCCTTCCGTGAATAGTGGCAGAATCATAGATTCGACAAAAGATTGTTACATAAAAACCCGGCAGATAAAATCTGCCGGGTTTGTTTTTTTATGCTTTATCTGTTAAAGACTTTTTAGTAATTTTTCTGTATCTGCTGAATCTTCTCCGGAAGTTTTTGCCAGTTCAATAGACTTTTCAGCCCATATTTTTGCATTTTTCTTATCACCTACTTTATTATAGAGGTTAGCTAAAGTATCTGTATTGGCAAAACTTTGATCTTTTTTTACAGATTCCTGTGCCCAGGTGATAGCTTTTTCTAAAGATGCTTTGTTATTTACATTTTCAAAGAAATTCCAGGCAAGAGAGTTTAATTCTCCGGAGCTTGCCGTAGAATAGTCCTGATACAGCTCAAGGATTAATTTTTCATAAACAGGAATATCTTTGTTTTTTAAAGCTCTGTTGGCTTTCATTCTCTTTAATACCTTTTCAGCTTCCTCTTTGCTCAGGAAAGTCTGGGTTCCTGTCATAAAATAATTGTCATTCCATGTTTTTGTATCTGCATTATAAGCCTTTTGCGCTACGGTATTTACTTTGATGTTTTTCTCAAATTTTTCATATTTATCTGCTGGATAAAATTTGATGATTTCAGCTTTCTTTTCCTGGAATATTTTATACAAAGGACTCTCTGTACTTTGTGTTCCTGAAAGAAGAATCTGAACATCTTCCTGATCCAGGGCAGTTTTCTGCTGGAAATAACGGGTCAGTACTTTACCGGCAAATTCAGTATCATTGTAAAGGGTAAGCCCGGCAAGATTTTTTAAAAATTCAGGATCTTTTTCTCCATTTTCAAACTTTTGCTTTAATGCGGTTAGTTTCTTGTTAGGATCCTCAGCATCTTTTGCAAATTGGATGAAGTCTTTTTCTTCTACATAGCCTATTGTTCTGTGTACAGTTTCACCGTTTGGATCAATAAATAGATAAGTAGGAAATACTTTTACATTGTATTTTTTAGCCAATTCAACACCTTCTCCTTTTTCCATATCAATCTTAGCATTGATGAAGTGAGAATTATAATAATCACCTACATTTTTTAAAGGGAAAATATTTTTTACCATCAGTTTGCAGGGACCACACCAGGAAGCATAGGCATCAATGAATATGAGTTTGTTCTCTTTTTTTGCTTTGGCAAGGACAGACGCAAAGTTGCCGTCTTCAAATTTTATACCCTGTGCAAATGCAAAAATCCCTATAAATAAAGCTGAAATTATAGCTAATCTTTTCATGAAATTAATTTTGTTCCATACAAATGTAATAAATATGATGACAATTAAGTCAATCATTTTGGAAATAATTACACATAAATCTTGATTTTAGTATAGGCATAGTTTTGATATGAAAGATGATCATGTATTATTTTGTTCTTATTATTAAAATTAATGTAAATTGACGATTTGGTTTAAATGATTAAATTACAGGAGAATATTTTAATAAAAAGTAAAATATTAGTAGTTTTGTAAAAAACAAAAAGACACCCCGTTGAAAAGATGATGAGTTATTATAAAACAAGAATAATAATTTGTTTTTTTATGCCTAAAAATGTACTCCAGCTTTTGTTTTTACTTGCAACAGCAATCCTGATATCTGCTCAGAAAAAAAATAGTTTTGACCAGATCTGTGAAAAGACAACTGTTGTCACTTCTCATAAAAATTTGGCGGCAGCTTTTAAAACTGCGGACTCTCTCTATATAGCTGCACAGACACCACAGGAAAAGATAAAAAGCCTTATTCTTTCTTCGGAACTTTATCACTATTCAGGGAATTTTAAAAAAGCTATTGGTTATAGTGAGACTGCACACTCTTTAATTAGCCGGACCAATGATCCGGAACAGATGATTTATATCTGCAGGCTGCTGGCCAAACAATACAGACAGGTTGGGCTTTATGAAAGGTCAAAAAAATATATTGTAAAAGGTCTTGAATTTTCTAAGCTGATCACCGATTTTCAGAAAAGTAATGAAACAGCAGGCCTGATGAACCAGGAAATGGCTTTTTATGAAATGGAATTAGGTAATTATTCAAATGCTATAAAGGATATTGAATCTTCTCTTACATTTTTTGAAAAAGCAAAAATTTCCAATGAAAGCAGAACAATCGCTGTTTCTTATCAGGTTTTGGGAGATGTATATTTTAAGCTTAATGATTACCTCGTTTCCGAAAATTATTATAGAAAAGCGGAAGCACTACTTAAGAAAGGAAGCTGTACGTTAGGGTTGATTTATAATGGTCTCGGAGGAATCCGCCTAAAACAAAAAAACTGGAAAGAGGCAGAGATGTATCTTAAAAAAGCGGAAAAAATTGCAGATACCTCCCGAAGTCTTAAACTCCGAAAGGCTGTATATTCTAATATTAATGATTATTATGAGGATATTGGTGATACATTTAAGGCATCTTTGTATGCTGTGAAATATGTAAGAGCTTATGACAGTATTACGGTCCGCAATCAGGAGTTTATCACTAAAACCCCAGAAAATACCATCAATAAAACCGCTAAAAACGGAGAACTGAATATTGTAAAGAATGTTGCCATCATTATATTATTCATATCCATTATTGGATTGATTATATTCTTCAGAACAAAAGAGAAAAAGCAGCGCTCAAAACTGAGAAGTATGATAAGGACCCGCCAGCAATTGGCTTATGGTTCAAAAGAAAGAGTGGAGCAACCCCCTAATGAAACTGAATTTTCAAATATTTCTGTTGAAGAAATAGAAGAAAAAGACAGTGATGCCGGTAAAAAGAGAAATGAATCTCTGATGACTTCTGAAACTGAGGCGAAATTATTGGAACTGCTGGAAGATTTTGAAAGAGGAAAACTTTATAACAGTAAAAGTATGTCATTATCTTTTCTTTCGGGTGAACTTAATACCAATACAAAATATCTGTCCTATGTGATTAATCAGCACAAAAGTGCTGACTTTAAATCTTATATTAATCGTTTAAGGATCAATTATATCGTGGATAAAATTATCAATGACGAGAAATACAGACAGTACAAAATAAGTATTTTAGCTGATGAATGTGGCTTTTCTTCACACAGTAAGTTTGCTGCGGTATTCAAAGCCGTAACTGATTTCTCTCCATCAGCATATATTAAGCATCTGGATTCTGAAAATCAACCAGATAAAGATGTCCGTTTTCAGGAAAATGATTAAAAATCACTGTTTTTTTTAATTCACTGTTGCTATTTTCACGAAAATGAACAACCTATTGTTTTATATCATAGGATTGCTATCCTATCTTTGCTTCAGCTTAACGGGAATGATCACTATTATACTACAGTTAATCTCTATTGTATTTACAGAATATGTTTTCTTTTACAATAGAGAAACTACTTAATTTTAATCAAACCAAAAATTTTAATCCGGAATTCGTGCCTATTTCTTCACCATGAAATAATCACGGTTCCTTGTTTTGTCTTCGTAGGAAATATACCTAATCGAAAAGTTAGGGAATACAATATAATCGGGGTTGATTGCCCGGTTTTTTTCAGTCAAGTTTTTTTAAGTGCAAATCCACAGATATTCTGTGGATTTGTGATTTTATTTAGCCCTTGTACTGTCTGTTTTTGTTGTAGTGTCGGAAGTTACCGGTGCCTGCTCAGAATTGGCGACAGCAGAATCTCCCATTTTGTTTCTTAAAGAGTCTTTATTGTGAGCATCCTTGAATTCTTCTCTTTTTTCTTTGTTTTGAGCACAGCTCCCCAGAAAGAAAAGCCCTAAAATAGCTCCTATCCAGAATTTTTTCATAATGATATTTTTTTTGATTGATCTTATCAAATATAGTGATTTAATTAAAAAGATTAAAAGAACTTTGCTAAATATCAGCCATCAGATAAATGTAAAAAAAAATCTGCAGCACTTTCAGCTGCAGATTTTCCATTTTAAATTAAACGTTATAATAACTTATTTGACAGGAGTTGTTACCATTGAATCTTTTTTCATCTTGATACTGTCAGGATTCGCCACTTTCGTACGCATTGTATCAGTAGTAGAGGGTACCGTTTTTTGGGTATTGTCTACTGCTGTTGAATCAGTATTACTCGTTGACATAGTTGATTCCTTGGTTCCACAGCTCACTGCAAATAATCCTACTCCAATGGCTGCTAACAAAAACTTTTTCATACAATTTTATTTAGGGGTGTATTAGTGAAAAATCAACAATTATTCCTAAGTGGTAGTAAGAAATTGTAAAATATAGGTAAAGTTTGTTAAAAAATGTTAGAAAGCAACGGATGGTAGGTAGTTTTAGGGTATTAGAATAAGTATTAGAGTATTAGAGTATTAGAGTATTAGAGTATTAGAGTGTTAGAGTGTTAGAGTATTAGAGTATTAGAGTGTTAGAGTGTTAGAGTATTAGAGTATTAGAGTATTAGAGTATTAGAGTGTTAGAGTGTTAGAGTGTTAGAATGGGGAGAATAAAATACTGTTATGATAAAAGAAACCGCGTATCCGATAACATTATACCTTATGCATCCTGCATCTCGTATCCTGAACCCAACCACAAAAAAGCCCCGAAACCGAAATTCCGAGGCTGTATGGAAAGAATAGATAACAATAGCTCATTACCTATACTCATTACTTATTATCCTAGGTATGGATATTTGTAGTCTTTTGGAGAAACAAATGTCTCTTTTACGCTTCTTACAGAGGTCCATCTTAGAAGATTCATCTTAGAACCTGCTTTATCGTTGGTTCCTGAAGCTCTACCACCACCGAAAGGCTGTTGTCCTACTACAGCACCTGTAGGTTTGTCATTGATGTAGAAGTTTCCTGATGCATTTTCCAGGGCTTTGTAAGCCTCGTTGATTGCATAACGGTCTTGAGAGAATACAGAACCTGTCAATGAATAAGGAGAAGAAGAATCAACTACTTTTAGCGTTTCTTTCCAGTCCTGATCTTCATATACAAATACAGATAAGATAGGCCCGAAGATTTCTTCCACCATACTTTCATATTGAGGGTTTGTTGTTTCAATCACTGTAGGGTGCACGAACCATCCTTTAGAATCATCACATGTACCACCAATAGCTACTGTAGCTTCACCTGAAGCATTAGCTCTGTCGATGTATCCTTTACATTTTTCGAAAGAATTTTTGTCGATTACCGCATTCACAAAGTTAGAAGGGTCTACCGGAGAACCAATTTTAATACTACTCATCTGAGCCTCCATTACTTTTTTCACATCAGCCCAAAGAGATTTTGGAACATAAGCTCTGGATGCTGCAGAACATTTCTGTCCCTGGTATTCGAAAGCTCCTCTTACCAAAGCAGTAGCTACCGCTTCTACATTAGCAGAAGGATGAGCAATTACAAAATCCTTACCTCCTGTTTCTCCAACAATTCTTGGATACGTTCTGTAATTGTGGATATTGTCACCAATCATTTTCCACATTCCCTGGAATACTTTTGTAGAACCTGTGAAGTGAAGACCCGCAAAATCACGGTGTGCCAATACTTTTTCAGCTGTTTCTTTACCATCTGTAAAGATCATGTTGATAACCCCTGCAGGAAGACCCGCTTCGATCAATACATCCATGATTACTTTTGCAGAATAAATCTGCTTATCGGAAGGCTTCCATACCACTACGTTTCCTAACATAGCCATACAAGTAGGAAGGTTTCCGGAAATAGCTGTAAAGTTGAAAGGAGTTACTGCGAAACAAAATCCTTCCAATGGTCTGTATTCTACGCGGTTCCAGATACCATTATCAGAAACAGGCTGCTCAGAATACATTTCTGTCATGAATTCTACGTTGAATCTCAAGAAATCAATGAACTCACAAGCTGCGTCAATCTCAGCCTGGTGTACATTTTTAGACTGTCCGATCATGGTGGCTGCATTAATCACATCTCTGTAAGGCCCAGCCAAAAGATCAGCTGCCTTTAAGAAAATGGCTGCACGCTGCTCCCATCCCAGTTCATTCCATTCTTTTTTAGCTGCCAATGCCGCGTTGATGGCGTCATCTACATGCTGCATATCACCCTGGTAGTAAAATCCGAAGTCATGAGCATGATCCTGTGGAGACTGAAGCTGTACTTTTTTATCAGTTTTTACTTCTTTTCCGTTGATGATCATGGGAACTTCTACCTTCTCTGCCCACATTTTTTTATAAGTGTCGATAAGGCTTTTAACTTCTGGAGATCCCGGTACATAAGAATTTACCGGCTCATTTACCGCCAATGGTACTTGCGAAATTGCTTTTGACATATTACGTTGTATTATTTTTTAATTAAATAAGTATGTTGGTATACAAATTTACGACAATTATAAGGAAAGAAAAAAATACAGCAAATTTTTATAGAATAAACCTTTTTATTGCGGGATGCCAGGAATATATCTTTTTTAATGATGGAAAAATGATGATTTTTAACGATTTTATTTGATATTTTAAATAGAATAAAACAGAGCTGAATTCTGATTCTGATATGAATTAGAACTATAAAAAGTTTGTCATAGTTGATGAAATGCTTTTAAGTATTGTAAACTAGGTGATTATCTGTGAATGTGAATTTTACATAAAATTGCATTTGTCGCGATTTTGAACATTTTAAATAATCTTTTTGATAGCCCGGTTTTTAAGATTACTCTAATTTTACACCATTATTAAAAGGTATGAAAAAAAGAGTTGTCTTTTTCTCTTTTCTGTTGTTTTTCGCGGTTTTATGTGCAGGTCTTTTTGCACATAAGGGGAGAACTCAGGCGTACTCTGATGTGCTTTCAAAAATTCATCTTCTTCAGCAAAAATCGGATCAGCAGACGCAGCCTGAAATTTATAGTTTTTCAGACGTACAGGATGTTCAGGATTCCAATGATTGGGAAAAGGTAAAATTTGATTATTCAATACTTGCACAGCAGTGGTTGCACTATTTCTTTGCAGAATATACCTATAATAATCAGGTTGCGGCCGTTCAAAACCGTATTTATATTACAGCACCAAGGTACATTCTGTACCATTCTCTGCAGATAGCAGGCTGCTAATTCCTTTGTAATTTTAATGGTCCATTGACAGGATTTACATTATAAAAGATGCATGTCCGGAGGATTCATTCTTCATGTTAACATTTCTGAGTATTTCTATTTGCCTTTTCTGAAAGGCAGACCAGATACTGTATATCCAATTTTAAAATAAAAAACAATGCACTTAACACCGAGAGAAACGGAGAAGCTTATGCTATTTCTGGCAGGCGAACTTGCTCTAAAAAGAAAGGCAAGAGGCCTTAAATTAAACTATCCAGAATCCATAGCATTAATCAGTCATTTCCTGCTTGAAGGAGCCAGAGATGGGAAAAGAGTGGCAGAACTGATGCAGGAAGGTGGAAACCTTCTTACAAAAGAAGATGTAATGCCGGGCGTTGCGGAGATGATCCACGATGTTCAGATTGAAGCTACTTTCCCTGATGGAACTAAGCTGGTAACCGTACACAACCCAATCCGTTAATACCAATTTCATCATGATACCAGGAGAAATTTTTGTAAAAGAAGGCACAATTATCTGCAATGAAGGCAGAGAAACTGTCAAAATAAAAGTAACCAATACAGGAGACCGCCCTATTCAGGTAGGTTCCCATTTCCACTTTTTTGAAGTGAACAAAGCCATGAGTTTTGACCGTGAAAAAGCTTTCGGAAAGAGACTCAATATTGTAGCAAGTACTGCAGTACGTTTTGAGCCGGGAGAAGAAAAAGAAGTGGAGCTGGTAGAAATAGGAGGAACCAAAAAAGCAATGGGCTTCAATAATCTTGTTGACGGACAGGTAGATTCTGAAGAACAGAAAAAAGCAAGCCTTGCAAAAGTTGAAGACTTAAACTTTAAAAATTATTAAGATGAGCTTACACGTAGACAGAAAACAATACGCCAATATATTAGGTCCTACAGCCGGAGACAAAATCAGACTGGGAGACACTGAAATTATCATTGAAATTGAAAAAGACTTCACCCATTACGGAGATGAGGCCGTTTTCGGAGGAGGAAAAACCGTACGCGACGGAATGGGGCAGAATGTTACTGCAAAAAGAGACGAAGGTGTTTTAGACCTTTGTATTACCGGTGCAGTAATTATCGATCACTGGGGAATTGTAAAAGGGGATATCGGAATTAAAGACGGTAAGATTGTAGGGATAGGAAAAGCAGGAAACCCTGATACCATGGATGGCGTATCTCCCAATATGATCATCGGAGCTTCTACAGAAGTTCATGGGGGAAAAGGATATATTGTAACAGCAGGAGGAATTGACACCCATATTCACTATATCTGTCCACAACAGATCGAAACATCTTTGTACAGCGGAATCACCACAATGATTGGTGGTGGGACGGGTCCTAATGACGGAACGAACGCTACTACAGTAACTCCTGGGAAATTCAATATGCAGAAAATGCTTGAAGCGGCTGAAGAGTATCCTATGAACCTTGGATTTTTCGGAAAAGGAAACTGTTCTGCAGAAGAACCTATCGAAGAGCAGGTAGAAGCAGGCGCTTTAGGAGTAAAAATTCATGAAGACTGGGGAGCAACTCCGGCAACAATTGATGCAGCGCTAAAAGTAGCAGATAAATATGATGTTCAGGTAGCTATCCACACGGATACCTTAAATGAAGGAGGTTTCCTTGAAGATACCATGAGAGCAATCAATGGGAGAGTAATCCATACATTCCATACAGAAGGAGCTGGTGGAGGGCATGCACCGGATATCATTAAAGCAGCAATGTACCATAATGTACTTCCCGCTTCTACAAACCCAACCCGTCCTTACACTATTAATACGATCGATGAACATTTAGATATGTTGATGGTATGCCATCACCTGAGCAAGAATATACCTGAAGATGTGGCATTTGCAGATTCACGTATCCGTCCTGAAACCATTGCAGCAGAAGATATCCTTCACGATATGGGAGTTTTCAGTATCATGAGTTCTGACTCTCAGGCGATGGGAAGACCAGGTGAAGTAATTACCAGAACCTGGCAGACCGCCAGTAAAATGAAGGAACAGAGAGGAGATCTGGAAGAAGATAAAGAGACGGGAAATGATAACTACCGTGCCAAAAGATATGTGGCTAAATATACCATTAACCCTGCTATTGCACACGGTATTTCAGAATATGTGGGATCTCTTGAAAAAGGGAAATTGGCAGATTTAGTGATTTGGAAGCCGGCATTATTTGGTGTGAAACCCGAGATGATTGTCAAAGGAGGATTTGTAATTGCTGCTAAGATGGGAGATCCTAATGCTTCTATTCCGACGCCTCAGCCCATTATCTACAGAAATATGTTTGGAGCTCATGGGAAAGCTAAGTTTGGTATTTGTGCCAACTTTGTTTCTCAAATCTCCATAGATAACGGAACCATTGCATCCTATAAACTGGAAAAAATGATCCTTCCTGTGAAAAACTGTAGAAATATTTCCAAAAAAGACCTTATTCATAACGATAAGACCCCATTAATTGAAGTGAATCCTGAAAACTACAAAGTGACCGTAGATGGTGAATATATCACCTGTGAGCCGGCAGAAAAACTTCCTTTAACACAGTTGTATTACTTGTTCTAAGATAAACATACCAACCACTACAAACCTTATAGGTTTCTAAAACCTATAAGGTTACTTAAAAATTGAAAAGTTTATCCAATAGAATTTAAAATAATTATAGAACTAAGTTTAGAATGAAATACGTAAATAAAACAGTTTGCTCCCTTGCTGTAGCCGGAATGACAATGCTTTCAGGAAATATAAGCGCTCAGTTTCTGGGGGGACACAGGCTTACAAGTGATGAAGAGGGACCAAAAGGACAATTTATGGTGTATGGTTCATTGGATTACTCTAAAGTTACTACACCATCCACCAGCAGCAGTACGGTTTCAAGTGCTCCGCTTGGAGTAGGATACTTTATCAATAATAATGACCTTATCGGAGTGAATTATGCATACTCACAAAACTCTGTTGACCATCATGTAATGTATAAACAAAATGAAGCGGGAATTTGGTACAGTCCGTCATTAATGCTTGGGAAATATTTTGTACTGATCGGGCAGGTTGATGCTCACTATGTCTGGGGACAACAATTGTCCGGAGCTGCAGATTCTATGCAGAACTTTAATGGATTCCGTCTTCGTGCTTATCCTTTGATCGGGATATTGTTAGGCGGGGGTTGGGCTTTAAAGTTCAAGTTTGCTGAGCTTTCAATGCTTCAGACCAAAACAAAACAGGAAGGCTGGACAAAAAGCTATGTAGCAGGACTCAGTGGGTCAACATTCGGGGTAGGCATTTCCAAAAACTTTGACTTCAGAAAAAAATCCGCTAAAGATGATAATTAATCAAACCATAGGCAACCTAGCCGAAAATCCTCCAGCAAAAACCATAGATTATCTCGATCTGGAATGGTTTGAAACTACAAAAAGGATCCAACGTAAAAAAACCAGACAGGGAACTGATGTTGCCATTAAATTCCTTAAGGAAGGACAACGTTTGCGTGAAGGAGATATTCTTTTCGAAGATGCAGAAAAAGTAATAGCTGTCAATGTGCTGGAAACAGAAGCTATTGTAATGGTACCAGGCTCTTTATTTGAAATGGGAACGGTATGCTATGAAATAGGAAATAAACATATTCCTCTTTTTATCCAGGAAGATAAAGTATTGCTGCCTTTTGAAATGCCCATGTTCAGATGGCTGGAGGCAAGCGGTTTCAACCCGGAAAAGCAATCCGTAAAACTGCTGAATCTCCTTAAATCCAATGTTGAACCTCACGGACATGGAAGTCTGGGCTCAACAATTTTTACCAAAATCTTAAAAATGGCAGCTCCCAAAGATGAATAATATAAATATAAACTTCTTGTCAGGACTGCTTCATCTTGCAGATCCTACACTTCCTATCGGTGGTTATACCCATTCCAACGGGCTTGAAACCTATGTGCAGGAAAGAATAGTACATGATTTACAAACGGCAAAAGAGTTTGTAGAGAATATGCTTCAGTACAATCTTAAATTCAATGATGGAGCTTTTGTAAAACTGGCATATAAAGCAGCAGAGAATGGGGATTTACAATTGTTGTTACAACTTGATAACGAATGCAATGCCATAAAATGTCCAAAGGAAATCCGTCAGGCCAGTCAAAAATTGGGATTGAGACTGATTAAAATCTTCAAAAGAAGAGAAAATTTTCCTTTCATGGAGGAATTTGAAAAAGCAATTAAAAATAAAGAGGCCAATTCTCACTACTGTATTGTATTTGGAGTATATGCCTGTTTAATGAAAATTCCTTTATACGAAGCCTTATTAGGATTCTATTACACTTCAGTCGCCGGGATGATCACCAATGCTGTGAAGCTGGTACCTCTGGGGCAGCTTGATGGCCAGGATATTCTTTTTTCCTTATATCCGGTTATGGAAAAAACAGTCTGGGAAACCATGGAGCTGGATAGAGATATGGTGGGACTGTGTAATACGGCTTTTGATATCAGATGCATGCAGCATGAGAGACTGTATTCAAGGCTTTATATGTCATAATAAGCTGAAAAGGTAAATGATTGGAATGCAAATGTGCTTTGTTTAATGCAACGCCTTTGTGAACTTAAAATATTCTCAATCAAAAAAAGCTTAGCGCCCTTAGCGTTAAAAAAGTCAGAACAAACAAAGTGAAATTTAGAAAAAAATGGAAAAAAATAGAAAATATATAAAAGTAGGAGTGGCAGGGCCTGTAGGATCAGGAAAAACTGCATTATTGGAACGTTTAAGCAGAAAATTATTCGGGAAATATGATCTTGGAGTCATTACTAATGATATTTATACCAAAGAAGATGCTGAATTTATGGCTAAAAACAGTCTTCTTCCCCATGAAAGAATTATCGGAGTAGAAACAGGAGGATGTCCTCACACTGCCATTCGTGAAGATGCAAGTATGAACCTTGAAGCTGTAGATGAGCTGGCCGCCCGTTTTCCGGATATCGAACTGGTACTTATTGAAAGTGGAGGTGATAACCTTTCCGCTACCTTCAGCCCCGATCTTGCAGATGTTACGATCTTCATTATTGATGTGGCAGAGGGGGAAAAAATTCCCAGAAAAGGAGGCCCCGGTATTACAAGATCAGACTTATTGATCATTAATAAAATTGACCTTGCGCCACATGTAGGAGCAAGCCTCGAAGTCATGGAAAATGATGCCAGAAGAATGAGAAAAGGAAATCCTTTTGTATTCACGAATCTAAAAACGGACGAAGGACTGGATAAAGTAATCGGCTGGATTAAAAAATATGCCCTTTTAGAAGAAATTGAAGAACCGGATTTGGTAAGATAATGGATAGTCGTTTACATATTATTGCAGGATTCAAGGGAGAAGAATCCTATGTGAAGGATCTTTATGTCTCACTTCCTTTCAGAGTGGTTTCTGTAGGGCAGCGAAAAAGTGACAAAAAGCTCTATCAGATGGTGATGAGCTCCTCTCCGGGAATTCTGGACGGTGACCACTACCATTTGGATGTAGCCCTGGAAAAAGGAGCTTCACTTCAACTGCAGTCGCAGTCGTATCAGAGACTTTTCAATATGAAAGATAAGGCTGTTCAGGAGCTTAATGTTACCATGGAGGATGAAACTTCCTTTGCCTACGTTCCTCATCCTATCGTTCCCCATGAAGATTCCAACTTTAAAAGTAAAGCCAATATTCAGATCGGAAAAAATAGCCAGATCATCATCAGTGAGATAATTACCTGTGGGAGAAAGCATTATGGAGAAGTCTTCAAGCTGAAACGTTTTCAAAACCTTATGGAAATCTATCATGACAATAAGCTGGTAGTGAAGGACAATGTTGTCATTCAGCCTGATATGATCCCCATCAGCAGTATCGGAAACCTGGAACAGTATACGCATCAGGGAACTCTGATCTTTTACAGCACAAAGGAGAATGTAGACAAAAACGGTCTTATTGAAGAGATTGTTGAGGCCGCAGAACAGCACCGTGAAGAAATGGAAGCAGGTGTTTCTGCAATGGAGGATAATGGTTTTGTAGTAAGAGTTTTGGGACATGGCGGAGAATTGATATACAATTTTTTCCTTCATATTCAGGAAATTCTCTGGTCACTGGAATAAAAATTAAAATGATTCTTATTGAAGTAGGTAGGCTGATTTTATCGATAGAAGTGGGCTTTAGCCCACGCTAATAAAAGAATATTTTTCAACTGGCTTTAGCCAAAACTTAATAAAAAGAACAAACAATAGATAAACAAAAATGGATAGTACAGTTTGGGCACTTCTTTTAAGTGCTGTTTCAATAAGCTTTATACATACAGCCTCAGGACCGGATCATTATCTGCCTTTTATTGTCCTCTCAAAATCTAAAAAATGGAGCGGGATGAAAACAGCAGTACTCACAGTAGTCTGCGGATTGGGACATGTATTAAGCTCCTTGGTTTTAGGGTTTATAGGAGTATTTCTGGGTTGGCAGCTGAATAAAATCTCATGGTTCCAGGACCTGAGAGGAAATTTCTCCGGATGGGCACTGTTGATCTTTGGAGGAGTTTACTTAATATATGGATTGATCCAGGCCATCAGGAACAAGCCTCACAAGCATTTTGATGTGATGGGGGACGATGTGTATGTGTATGAACACAATCACAGTGAAGTGGTCGTGCCCCAAACAAGAATAAAAGTAACTCCACTTGTCCTTTTTATGATTTTTGTAATGGGGCCAAGTGAACCGTTGATTCCTTTATTATTCTATTCAGGAGTAAAACATTCCATATCAGAAATTGCTGTTTTGGTGACTTCATTCACTATTACTACGGTATTAACAATGCTTGGAATGGTTCTGCTGGGACGTTATGGCTACTCAACATTGTTCAATACAGATAAGCTGGAAAGATATATGGGAGTTGTGAGCGGAGTGGTGGTAACAGTTTGTGGCATCGGAATGGTCTTTCTTGGATGGTAAAGTTTCTGAGTTCGAGTGGTAGAGTTTGAGGGTAAAAGTTTTTCTTCTAATTTCTAACCTCTAGCTTCCAGCTATTAACTTCCAATCCTACATTCAAATCATCAATATATTTTACATTGTACAAAATACATTATACAGAAAAAACTATGGACGAACTTTTCAAAAAACTACCCTTTATAGACTATGTTTTAAAAGGAATCGGGCAGATTATGCTTCAGGAAAACAGATGGACCGGACTTCTGTTTCTTATAGGTATCTTTATAGGAAGCTGGCAGGGAGGTATTGCTGTATTGCTTTCAACAGCAGCTGCCACTTTCACTGCGATGAAGCTTAATTATGACCAATCTGAAATTAATGCCGGATTGTACGGTTTCAGTGCAGCACTTGTAGGAGTAGCATTGTCTTTTGTGTTTCAGACGACAGTACTCATCTGGATGCTTATTATACTGGGAGGAGTTTTGGCAGCTGTTATTCAGCATTTCTTTATCCAAAAGAAAATCCCCGTATTTACTTTTCCTTTTATTATCATTACATGGGTATGCATTTTTGCTTTACATCATTTTACCCAGATTCCTCCTTCAGCAGCCATTTCAGCAACTGCAGGCCCCGTGGATTATGATGATTTCCTTACATGTACCAATGCTTTTGGGGAAGTGATTTTCCAGGGCGGAGTATTTTCAGGTATTATTTTCTTTATTGCTGTTTTTATCAGCTCTCCGGCGGCAGCTTTATATGGATTTGTAGGAGCGGTGTTGGGTTCTTACGTATCTCATATGCATGGGGAACCTATCGACAAAATTCATATGGGGCTTTTTGGGTTCAATGCAGTGCTTTCTGCAATTGTTTTTTCAGGGTTCAAAAAGACAGACGGAATTTGGGTTTTTATTGCTGTCGTTTTAACCGTACTTATCGACGATTATCTTGTAGACAACAATACTCTGGGAGCAGTAGGTGGAGTGCTTACTTTTCCTTTTGTAACAGGAACATGGATTACACTTTTAATTCAGAAGATATTTCTTAAAGCCAAAACATAGTGTTTAGGTTTGAGAGTGGGAGAGTAAAAGCGTTTTAGCGCTAAAGTTCAAAATTGTTATCCCTTCACTGATGATTAACAATTCACCTGAGAGGCAGAATTCACTATTGATAAAGGTTTTACGTCTCTTATCTCTATGTCTCACGTCTCAACTCCCAGCCATTAATATTATACAACATACTTTTTATCAAAAAAATAAAAAATGAAAATAACTAAAATAGCAGCAGCATTTCTGATCATGGCTTTCACTGGAAAAATGACGGCTCAGGAAGCAGAAAAGCAGTTGCTGATCAAAGATGCTGATGACAAATTTCCCATTGCGGACGTACTTATAAAATATGACCACGGAAACAGCCATACCCATACAGGAACAGACGGTACTTTTGCTATTCCTGTTCCATCTCTTCCAGATACACTGGTGATCAGCCGTCAGGGATATGATGAGGTAAAATGGATGGTTACCAACGATGAAGATAAAAACAAAGTTATTTTTTTACAGCATAAACCTTTTCAGATCTCTGAAGTGGCCATTAATCACAGCTCATTTTTATCGGCGATTACCAAAGTTGATTTGAATAAGTTTCCGGTGAATTCAGCACAGGACCTGCTGAGAAAAGTCCCGGGATTGTTTATAGCACAGCATGCAGGAGGAGGAAAAGCTGAGCAGCTTTTTTTAAGAGGTTTTGATGCCGATCATGGTACCGATGTAAGCGTAAATGTAGACGGAATGCCTGTGAATATTGTATCGCATGCCCATGGGCAGGGATATTCTGATCTTCATTTTGTGATTCCTGAAACGGTTAATAATATTGATTTCGGAAAAGGAGCCTATTATATGGATCGCGGAGATTTCAATACAGCAGGGTATGTTGATTTTCAAACTTATAATGGATTGAAAAACAGCATGATCAAACTGGAAGGAGGTTCGTTTAATTCAAAAAGAGTGTTGGGGATGTTCAATATCCTGCATGATGATCTGGGGCGAAAAAATGCGTATGTAGCAGCAGAATATAACTATACAGACGGTCCTTTTGATGTAAAACAAAACTTTAACAGAGTCAATATTTTCGGAAAATATAACCAATGGCTTACAGATAATGATTATTTCAATATCCAGTTTTCAACATTCAATTCCTCATGGAATGCTTCCGGGCAGATTCCGGAGCGGGCTGTAGATGAAGGAATCATTGGAAGATGGGGCAGCATAGACCCTACTGAAGGAGGAAAAACATCCAGAACAAATCTTCAGATGAATTTTAAGCATATTATTTCCCCTTCTGAGCAGATTGATGCGATGGCTTTTTATTCAAAATATAATTTTAATCTCTATTCTGATTTTACCTTTTATTTGAAAGATAAAGACCATGGTGACGAAATTCAGCAGACAGACGGAAGAAATATATATGGAGCAGAAGTAAAATATACCAAAACCTTTTCTCTTGCCAACAGCTCATTAAACTGGATTTCAGGAATAGGGGTAAGAAACGATGATATTAATACTCTTCAGCTTAATCATGTGTATCACAGAGATTTGTTATTGAACAGAATGTCGGATGTAACGGGTACGGAAACCAACCTTCATGCCTATTCAGGATTACTATGGAAAACAGGAAAGTGGACCATCAATCCGGCTTTGAGAGTAGATCACTTTATCTTCAATATGCATAATCTGCTGGATGCCGGACAATTGCCATCCGGACAGTCAAAAGAAGCCACAAGGCTGAGCCCGAAACTAAATTTCTCCTATGCTCAAAATGATAACATCATGTGGTTCCTGAAAATGGGTATGGGTTTTCATTCCAATGACCTGAGAGTTGTTGTTCCGACTAACGGTCAAAAAACACTGCCATATTCAATTGGTGGAGATTTCGGACTTAGATTGCATCCTTTTAAGTCGCTTATCATTACACCGGCTATTTGGTTTATGGATCTGCAGCAGGAATTTGTTTACGTAGGTGATGATGCTGTCGTAGAACCTTCCGGAAAATCAAGACGTTTCGGGGCAGATCTTGGAATCCGTTTTCAGCCATTGGAAAATTTTTACCTGAATGCCGACATCAACTATTCTCATGCCAGATTTATTGAAGAAGAAAAAGGACAGGATTACATTCCGTTAGCACCTGTGGTTACCAGTACCGGATCTGTAAACTGGGATTTCCTGAACGGCTTTTCTTTGGGACTTCAATATCGTTATCTTGGTGCAAGACCAGCTGTAGAAGACAACAGCATCAGAACAAAAGCCTATTTCGTAAATGATCTGGTATTGGCTTACAACCGCCAGAAATGGGGGGCTAACCTTCAGGTCAGCAATCTTTTCAATGTACAATGGAATGAAGCTCAGTTCGCAACAGAAACCCAGTTAAAAGGAGAAGCAGAACCAATTACAGACCTTACTTATACACCGGGAAGCCCTTTTGGGATAAGAGTGGGAGTGTATTATAAGTTTTAGAGTAGAGCGTTTGAGGGTGAGGGAATTTGAGGATGATAAAGAATAGTATTATTCATTTTCAAATTAACTCATTCTCAAATTTTCAAATTCTATGATTCTAACTAATAAATTTTGTATAATTTTAAATAATCATTACATCGGATGGAAGTATTATCCAATTTTCAATACAAAAAGCTCTTTTTACCTCAGATAACGGATAAGATACTGGCTAATAATGCTGATATACAGCTGTATAGGATAGAAAATTATCTTAAGGGGATTTTGATGCCGGTGATTCCATACCGTACCACCTTTAATTTCATTATTTTCATTACCAACGGGCATATTAAACAGTATCTTGAAAATAAAGAATACCATGCTGAAAAAGCAGGTGTTATCTTTATCAAGCAGGGAACAATTACGGCTACCGTAGAATTGTCTGACGATATTGAAGGTTTTTTTCTCGCCTATGAAAATAATATTCTTTCCGAACAGGAATTACCCAAACATAAAAGCAGCATTTTCTTTATGACTCCTTTTCTGAATCTGGACAGCCTCACCTACGGTACTATTACACAGCTCCTTCCGATTATGGAACAGGAATTATGGCTGAATAATCTCAATGTAAATGATGTGGTGGTGACTATGCTTCACCTTATCCTAATCAAAATGCTGAGTACAGATTCTGATACCCATCATAAATCAGCCACCCGTCCTATGGAGTTGTCTCTTCAGTTCAGAGATTTACTGTTTAAGTATCATGTCGTAGAAAAAAGAGTGGCTTTCTACGCTGATAAACTGTCGGTGACAGAAAGTTATCTGAACAAATGCGTGAAAGGAGTTACCCAGAAATCTCCGAAACAATGGATTAATGAAATAGATATCAATTATAGCAAGGCACTGCTGCATTCAAGTAAAGACATTGCAGAGATAGCCTATGAGCTGAATTTTCATACAGCATCACATTTTACGCAGCTTTTTAAAAAGATTGCAGGAATTACCCCGAAAGAATACAGGATACAGTTTTTAAATAGCAGAGTTCCTGTTTGATAAGTGAGATTAATTATATACAATAATGTCAATGGTCAATTTTGCTGCGCAATTCAATGAGTGAAGGCAATAAATTCTTCATATCAACGCAAATCCGGAAACTGCAATAATGATAAACAGGAGTTAATTCATCGCGGGGCAAATTCACTATTCACCAGTGATATTTCCTTTACATCTTTTCATTTTCCAGAATTTTAAGAACAAGCTTTTCTTCCTGGGTAAGGCCGGCTTTGCCATCATTCTCTTCAATGACATCTAACTCGTCAAGGTATTTTTTTATGGTATTATTTTCGTAGAGATTAATCACCAGAGGATGTACGTAATATTTTCTGCAGACAGCGATAGTATTACCCAAATGTTTGGCAACGATATCCAGTGCTTCTTTTACCATCTTCTTATACTGAGTATCATTTTCAGCATACCCTATTTCCTTAAAAGCGATCAGGGTACTTACCGTTCCGGACCATGTTCTGAAGTCTTTTGCTGTAAAATCTTCACCACTTATTTCTTTGATATATTCATTTACCATCCCGGAATCTATAGAGTGGCGCGTGCCTTCACCATCAAAATATTGAAAAAGCTCTTTCCCCGGAATATCTTTACATTTTTGGACAAGTCTTGCCAGTTTTTTGCTCCTAAGATCAATATGATGCTGAATGCCTTTTTTTCCTTTAAATGAAAAACTGATTTTTTGCCCTTTTACTTCAACATGTTTATCCTTCAGTGTGGTAAGCCCGAAAGATCCATATAGTTTTTCATATACATTATTGCCGATACGGATGTTGGTTCTCTGCATCAGGCTTACAATTAACGCCAATACCTTCCGTTTTTCAAAATTCCTTAAAGCCAGATCCTGTTCCAGCTGAAGACGGATATTGGGTAATGCATATCCAAACTGAAGCATCCTGTAAAATTTCGTATGATTTCTTAAAGCACTCCAAAGAGGGTGGTAGCGGTATTGTTTTCTTCTCTTTACATCAAAACCTGTGGCCTGAAGATGGCCATTGTCCAGCGCACAGATCCAAACGTTTTCCCAGGCCGGCGGAATGACCAGCTTATTAATTCTGGTAATTTCCTCTTTATCCTTAATTTTTTCGCCGTCCTTATAATAAGAATATTTCTTTCCTGTTTTTTTACGCGTAATTCCGGCAGTTTCTGCATCGGTGGTATATATAAGATGTACCGCCTTTGCAGATGCTTCCGGATCCTTCATGATTTTAACAATTTTTGAAGGCTTAAGGTGAGAAATGATTTCTAAATCTGCATTCTTCTCCATAAGACATGGTTAAGAGTTTTTACCCTTCGAAAAAATCAGTAAAAGAATCACTACTATTGCGCCGACTAAGATAATTCCCCACCACATTCCTGCCTTAAAAATTGTTTCTACTGCTTCACAACTTGTGAGTGTTAGCAAACTTAATATCGCTATGCTGTAAATGCTCCATTTTTTCATAAGAATATATTTTAGGTGTTAGACTCTGAGAAGATCAGCCCTCCAGTTTTTTATAGATCTTTTGATTTCATCACCGGAAATATTCTGATCAAGTGCTTTATATAAAAGTTCTTTAAATTCATCATCATAAGTGAATCTCAGGGCAGCAATTTGGTCGAACTTTAATTTTTCAACAATCTCATCAGACCTTTTATTGAAAATTTCAAAATACCGCTGCTTAAATTCCAGAATGACCATGCGGTTCTGAAGCCCCAAAGCATAATGCTGCCTGGTCATAAATGCGAGATAAAAAAGCAGAAAAATCACAATTGAAAACAAAACCCAGATCAGTTGGTTTCCCGGATCATCTGTGATTTTATAAATTCCTAAAATTTCCAATACAATTAATATGGGAAGATATATGAAATGATGAGGGGTATAAAATTTCCTGTGATTCCTGTAGCTTTGTTCTTTCATGGATGGAATACAGCAATAATCTTTCCAAAAAATTATATTATTAATAATAAATATTGTTTTGTGGTATGAAAATAATATTATAAAGAATTTATAATAAATGTTTTAATGTATGATTCCTGTTGAAAATTAAAACTTTATTGTTGAATTATCAGTTTCATCAATTTTTCCGGTAGATGGTTTCCATTAAAAAATCCTTAACTTTGAACTTCAATTTTAGAAATGGAAAATTCAGTTCAAGACACTACCGTTCAAAAACCAAAATGGATCCGCGTAAAACTTCCTACCGGAAAGAACTACCGGGAACTTAGAACTTTGGTTGATAAATATAAACTAAACACAATTTGCCAAAGTGGAAGCTGCCCCAATATGGGAGAATGCTGGGGAGAGGGTACCGCCACTTTCATGATTTTGGGAAATATCTGCACCAGAAGCTGTGGATTTTGTGGAGTAAAAACAGGAAAACCGCTTGATGTAAACTGGGATGAACCTGAAAAAGTTGCCCGTTCCATCAAATTAATGAAAATCAAACATGCCGTTCTTACCTCTGTAGACCGCGATGATTTAAAAGATATGGGATCTATCCTTTGGGGTGAAACGGTAAATGCTGTAAGAAGAATTTCTCCGGGAACCACAATGGAAACATTGATTCCGGACTTCCAGGGAATTACCAAACACCTTGACAGATTAGTGGAAGTTGCTCCTGAAGTAATCTCTCATAATATGGAAACCGTAAAACGGTTAACCAGAGAAGTGAGAATTCAGGCAAAATATGAAAGAAGCCTTGAGGTTTTAAGATATCTGAAAGAAGCAGGACAAAGAAGAACCAAAACCGGTGTGATGCTTGGTCTGGGAGAAACCAGAGATGAGGTTTTTCAAACGATTGAAGACATCAGAAATGCAAATGTAGATGTCATTACTCTTGGGCAATATCTTCAGCCTACTAAGAAACACCTTCCTGTAAAAAAATTCATTACTCCGGAAGAGTTTGATGAGTTTGGAGATTTTGCAAGAAGCTTAGGATTCAGACATGTTGAGAGCTCACCTCTTGTAAGAAGTTCTTACCACGCAGAAAAACATATTCACTAGAAAATATACAGCCGTTCAGAATTGAACGGCTTTTTATATATGAGTAGGTGACGGATAATAGGGTATAGGTTAGGCTACCGGGTGGATAGGATGGACTTTTTTAATAGAATAAAGAATAAAGAATAAAGAATAAAGAATAAAGAATAAAGAATAAAGAATAAAGAATAAAGAATAAAGAATAAAGAATAAAGAATAAAGAATATAAATATTTTACTATTAAAATTCAATAGGAATGGGCTTTAGCCCATTTTATATATAGATCCAATCAATGTGGCTTTAGCCGAAACCTAAAAATCTTCGGGATTATTTATTACATGAAGATTCCTTGGTAATAATTCCGATCCTTCCATTGATCTCAATAGGTTTAAATTGTTTTTTCTTAAACTCAGACGGTGTTTCTCCGGTGTGCTGTTTAAATAATTTATTAAAATAGGACAGGCTTTCAAATCCCACCTGAAAACAGACTTCCGTTACAGAACAATCTTTCAGCAGAAATATTTTGGCCTGGTTAATTCTGTAATTATTCACGAAATCTGTAAAAGTCATATTCGTTTGCTTTTTAAAATAACGGCAGAAAGCAGGAGTACTCAGGCTGACTATCTTTGCAATTTCATTCACATTAGGTTTCCGGTCATAATTTTCATGGATATAGTCATAGATGGTTCCCATTCTGATCTTGTCATTCAAAAACCATTTTATTCTGGTGTCTTCTTTATTGAGTTCTTTTACATCTGTAGAATTTGCAAGGATCTGCAGAATTTCCATCAGTCCGATGAGGGATGCAAAAGAATTTTTTTCTTTCATAGACTGAAGCCTTTCTACAATTATTTTTTTTGTTTCTCCGGAGAAGGATAATCCAAGATAAGATCTCTCCAACAGATTTTTGATCTCTTCATACTCCGGAACAGGCAGAATAATATCCTGAAGGAAATTTTCATGCATTTGCAATACAAGCTGTTTACATTCTGTCTGAATACCGTAATCAAAATTCAGATGAGGTACATTGGAACCTATCAACAGCAAATCACTTTCTGTAAAGCCGGAATATCTTTTCCTACATGTCGGATTCCATTGGTGGCTTCTACATAAACAAGCTCTATTTCAGGATGATAATGCCAGAAAAAACAATTTTTCAAAGAAGGTGAGAAAAGTTTGAAAGATTTCCCTTTATCAAACATTATAATTTCTTTCTGGATTTTCATTTTGTTCTGATTTGATTGTTTCTGAATTTAAAATTAAACAAAAAGGTTAATATGGAGCAAATTTTTATCATTTCAAGAGCAGTGAAATTCAATATTTCTTTCGATTTTTGCACTTTCAGAAGTAAAGGTGATTATCATTTTTAATTTATAAAAAATAAAATCAGAAAAAAGAACATATAATGAAGATTGATAAAAGGATAATCCCGCTGGCGATAGGTGGATTAGGAATAGGAACTACAGAGTTTACGGTGATGGGATTGCTGCCGGATATTGCAAAGACATTGGAGATTACGATTCCTCAAACAGGACATTTAATTTCTGCTTATGCAATGGGTGTGGTAATTGGTGCACCTATTCTTATCGGATACTCGGTGAAATTTCCTCCAAAAAAGGTACTGATGGCTTTTATGATCCTGTTTACTTTATTTAACGGGCTTTCTGCTATTGCTCCAAACTATACCTCTATGCTGATCATAAGATTTATGTCCGGACTTCCTCATGGGGCATTCTTCGGAGTGGGAACAGTAGTGGCAGCTAAAATGGCAGGAAAGGGCAAAGAAGCATTTTATATATCCATGATGTTTACAGGGCTTACCGTTGCGAACCTCGTCATGGTTCCTCTGGTGACGTATATTGGCCATACATTCCATTGGAGGCTGTATTTTGCAATTGTAGCCGTGATTGGGCTTTTTGCTATATTGTTTTTAAAGCTGTGGCTTCCTGCGATGGAATCCAATCAGAATACCCATTTCCTGGAAGAACTGAAATTCCTGAAGAATAAACAGGCGTGGCTGGTGCTTACCATTACAGCAATTGGATTTGGAGGCCTTTTCACATGGCTTAGTTATATCACTCCTTTAATGACCGTGATTTCGGGGATCCAAAGCAGTCAGATGGCCTATGTAATGGTTCTTGCCGGAGCCGGAATGGTAGTGGGTAACCTTGTGGGCGGTGTGGTTTCAGATAAGCTTGGTCCGGAGAAAACCTGCGCATTACTGATTTTTCTGATGATGATCTCTCTTACAGGAGTATTTTTCCTTTCTGAACATCAGAATACTGCTCTTATACTTACATTCATGTGTGGAGCACTGTCAATGTCTATTGCTTCACCCATTAATATCATGATGATGAAAGCAGCACCCAATAGCGAAATGATGGCTGCTGCCTTTATGCAGGCCGGCTTTAATATTGCCAATGCTATGGGAGCTTTCTTTGGAGGAATTCCATTAGAATATGGGCTGCCTTTCAATTATCCAGCTCTGGTAGGGGTGGGAATGACCTTTATAGGTGTTGTGGTAAGCGTAAGATATATGTATTTGTACGGTAAACCATCTACTGAAGAAACTGTTACAGAATGTGTTTCATGTGACAAATAAAAAGAAAAGATTTTATTCTCTATACAAAAAGCTGCTTCCATAGGGAAACAGCTTTTTTTTGTAAATAGGTTTATACCTCTACCTCATTTCCGTTTTTACACCAGTAGAGCGCATTGTATAAGTTTTCTTTTGGGAAAGATTTAAACTCTCCCGGCATAACGACACTGAAAATGTCTGTAAAATTCTGTACACCTTCCTTGTCTGTGACAATAGCTGTACGGTTCCATTTGGTAAGGTTTTTTAATCCTAAAAGAGCATCTTCAAGCCATGCACCTATGGTAAATTTATCCAGATCAGTATCCAGGTACAGTAAATAATTAAGCTCGCCAAATTGATCTACTTTTTCTTTTACATGCGGAATTACCAGTCTTTCAAAATCCTCTCTCGTTACTTCTCCCGTTGCATTGAATGCAGCAACATTTTCCGGAGCTTCTGGAATAATTGTTATCATAGTAAAATATTTTATGGTGGTTTGATTTTAAAGGCAACTACAATAATTAAACCATAAGTTGCCAATAAGTTGTTAAAATTCCTGTAAATATTGTTATTTTTAATGTAAAATATAAATATGAATCTCAAATCTAACGAACCTTTTTGGCTTTTAAAGAATGGACTTGTCGCCTCTTATCCCTCTCTGAAATCAGATGAAAAATGTGATGTACTTATCATTGGTGGCGGAATTACAGGAAGCCTTATTGCCCATCAGATGGTAAGAGATGGATATGATACAATTCTTATTGATAAAAGGGAACTGTGTAACGGAAGTACCTCAGCTACTACCTCCATGCTGCAGTACGAAATAGATATTCCTCTTTTTGAATTACAGGAAAAGATAGGAGAAAAGGCTGCGGTTTTAAGTTACAAAGCCTGCTCTGATGCTATTGATACCATTGAGATGCTTTCAGCATTAATAAAATCTGATGCAGGATTCAAACGGAAAAAATCACTGTATTTTGCGTCCAGAAAAAAAGATGCTGAATGGCTGAAAAAAGAGTGTAAAGCCAGAAAGAATGCAGGTTTTGAAGTGAAATGGCTGGACGGAGAACAGGTGTTGAACCAATTTGGATTTGAAAATACTTATGGCGGAATTATATCCAGACAGGGTGCCAGTATCGATGCTTTTCGATTTGCTCATGAATTATTCAGACATAATATAAAGAAAGGATTGAAAATTTTCGATAAGACCGGGATGACAAAAGTAGACTATCATAAAGGGTTTAACCTGGTGACTGTCGATAGTGGATTTCAGATCAAAGCAAAGAAAATTATCTACTGTATTGGTTATGAAAGTAAAAACCTGTTAAAAGAAAATTTTGTAAACCTGAAAAGTACCTACGCTGTTGTTTCAGAAATTGATACAGATAAATTTAAAAATATCAGCAATACACTAGTCTGGAATACTGATAACCCTTATCTGTATATGAGAACTACCGATGATGGAAGGCTCTTAATAGGAGGAGGAGATGAAGACTTTTATAATGCAGAGAAAAGAGATGCCCTATTAGATAAAAAGGAAAAAGAAATACTGAAAACCCTAAAGAAAATAAAGCCGGATTATCATTTTTATCCCGATTTCGTTTGGGCGGGAACTTTTGGGGAAACTAAAGACGGACTTCCTTATATAGGAGAACATAAAAAATTTAAAAATTCATATTTTGTTCTGGGTTTTGGTGGAAATGGAATTACCTTTTCCGTAACAGGAATGGAAATGGCTTCGTTGTTTATGAAAAATAAGAAACATGCCCTATCGCGTTATTTTAAATTTGGAAGGTAATGAGGGGAGGTAAGTTGTTGTAAGACCACGCCGTCAAAAATTCTTTGAATTTTCGCCACCCTCCGGAAGAGAGGAATATCACGTCTTCCATTATAATATTCATCATGATATCCATGAAAATCACAGATTTTCAAACCTAAGTGCACTTCTATACGCAAAGCCTGTCACTTAAATAAGCTTAAGTGTTTAAAAGCTTTTGTGCTTTTTAACTACGTTGAATCTTCTATTGTGACTAGAGTGTAATCTTTGTCATTCAGAAGGAATCCAGATGATGTAAAGCAAATACGTTGTGGAGATTCCTGCGGAATGACAAACAGACTGTTTAATAACTCTTTAAATTAATTTTGTGAGTGTAGTTTTAACCAGGCCGTCTAAAATTCTTTGAATTTTCGCCACCTTCCGGAGGAGAGGAATATCACATTTCCTATTGTAATATTCATCATGATATCCATGAAGATCACAGATTTTCAAAAACTTAAGTGCACTTCTATACGCAAAGCCTGTCACTTAAATAAGCTTAAGTGTTTAAAAGCTTTTGTGCCTTTTAACTACGTTGAATCTTCTATTGTGGCTAGAGTGTAATTTTTGTCATTCAGAAGGAATCTAGATGATGTAAAGAAAATACGTTGTGGAGATTCCTGCGGAATGACAAACAGACTGTTTAATAACTCTTTAAATTAATTTTGTGAGTGTAGTTTTAACCAGGCCGTCAAAAATTCTTTGAATTTTCGCCACCCCTCCAGAGGAAAGGAATATCACGTCTTCCATTGTAATATTCATCGTGATATCCATGAAAATCACAGATTTTCAAAACTTAAGTGCACTTCTATACGCAAAGCTTGTCACTTAAAATAAACTTAAGTGTTCAAAATCTTTTGTGACTTTTGTGGTTATAGTAAAGTAAGCTGTTTATAAAAAAACCGATGACTAAAATTGAGCCATCGGTTTTAAAGTTATCTGCTGTAATATTGGATCTGCATATCTTTTGGATACTTTACTTCATAAGAGAAGTTTATTTTTTCCGAACCTCCCGAGCTGATGTTTTTGTTCCAGAGAATACTTCCTGTTTTTTCATCAAGACTTCCGCCTCCGGTTTCTACTGCCTTAACCGAAATTTTAGAGTTCTCACTGATCGGCAGTTGATCGAGAATTTCCAGTTCAATACTTTCTTTGGTATTGTTTCGGATGCTGATCTGATAAGATTCTGTTTCCCATTTATTAGAATTCATTGCTTTTTGGGATGTCTTATCTTCCAGTTTACTCCTTTTTACCGTAATTCTTTCATCTACACCCAGAGAAATTGGGAATTCATCTTTTACATAATTGCTGGTGATGGTTGTTTTTCCAATATAATTATCGTCAAAATAGATGTTTGCCTCTCCCGTAATAAGGTTGAGCTGCTGCCAGTTTTTCACAAAAGCCATCAGGAATACCTGGTTGTTTACTTTCGGAACTGTATGGTATTTGTAAGTGGCATCAATCTGCTTTTTATCAAGGATAACATACTGTTCTTTTTCCTGACTTACAATAGTCTGATTGTAATTAAGTTCATAAATCACATTCATTTGGCTGTCAGAAACAGAAGCTATAGGAACCTGGCTTGGTGTTATCGCTTTATCTGCTCTCATCTGGTAGGCATTTACTGCAGCAGCCTCTTTTTTAATTTGATAACCTGCTACTTCTATCTGAGGATTGTAAGGTGTATATTCAGCAACATACAATGGAGATAAAATAGGTCTGTTTTGGTTATAGGAAGGTCTATAGGTGGAGACAAACAGCTTGATGTTTTTCCAGTCCTGTCCGGTCTTCTGATAAATTTTTCCTTTATAGATCATTTCAAGAGACTTTTTTACAGATTCTGCACGCAGATCATAAGAAGGGACCCAGCCGGCATCTGAAACAATATAGCTTACCCCTAAATTCAGACTGGTGTCATAATCAGCAAGAATTTCAAGCAGGAGCTCTTTTCTGTTGGTATTTTTGTGCGTTTGCTCCTCAGCAGACTGTTTATTAAGCTTGGCAATACTTTCGTCGAGAACATCTTTCTGCTCATTCAGTAAAAAGACCTGGTTATCAATTTCCAGCATTCTCTTTCTGTAAAACTCAGTGAGCTTAACAAGCTGTTCCTGAGGAGTAGATTTATCATTGGCTGATACTTTTAAGTTATCATTGATGATATTCTGTTCTCCCGTCAGGTTTTTCACCTGAATATTCAAAAGATTCACCTGTCGCTGAAGTTTTTTTCTGTCATCTTCCAGCTTCTTTTCACCATCAGACAGCTCATCATCTTTCAAAAAATTATTTTGGGGCGTAATGGAAAGAAGTGTTGTATTTTTTTCAAGATTGATTTTATACGTATTCTCATCCAGATTATTGGGAAGATTGATAATTCTTACCTTATTGATTCCTTTTTGAAGGCTCACATTAGTATTTCCAAAGACTTTTGCCCCTTGTAGAAATACGGTAGCCTGCTTTACATCAATTTC
Source organism: Chryseobacterium sp. WG14 (assembly GCF_024586945.1). Taxonomy (NCBI): domain Bacteria; kingdom Pseudomonadati; phylum Bacteroidota; class Flavobacteriia; order Flavobacteriales; family Weeksellaceae; genus Chryseobacterium; species Chryseobacterium sp. WG14. The sequence continues at coordinate 476,963 of NZ_JALCZD010000002.1, read as the reverse complement.
TTTCTTTATTTCCTGTGCTTTTAAAAAGGCAACTGAAAATGTCATTAATAGTAAAAAATAACGTTTCATCGTTTATTATTTTGAATTTCTAGAGTAAAATTATCCCTATTTAAGGCTGAAATTCGGGAGACTTGGTGAAATGCAGGTTTCACTTGGTAAATCTGATAAAGCATAAAAAAGAAAAACAGCCCTTTTGAGGCTGTCTTCTTACATCTGTTATTTTTAAAGGATTTCGTATCTTGTTTTGATACTGTATTTCAGTTTGATGTTTTCAATATTATCAAAAGAATAATCTACCGCAGCATCTGCCATCTCCATTTGTACACTGTTCATTCTCCCTTTGTAGGCAACAGGCATTATAGTATCACTGGTATAATCTTCTATTTCTATAATTTCAATAGCATTTCCTGTTTTTTTACCCATACTTTCCAACAGGTAATCTGCCTTTTCTTTGGCTGCTTTTAAGGCATTGATTTTTACTGTTTTTCTGAAATCTGCAATCTTGGTATTCTTTACCTCTGCAATATTCAGGCTGCTTACCCATTTCTGATTGAGGTCTTCAAAAATCTTACTGATGTTTGATTTTGTATTGGCTTTAAACTGATAGCTTTTAGTGAACTTGGCCGTTTTAGAGTATATATTCTGATACATCGATTTAAATTTGATGTCTTCATTCTTTACTCCGGCATTCTTTAAGGTTTCAAACAATTTCTTTTCATTGTCTGCCAGTTCATTTTTGTTGTCTGCCTTTATTCCGATACTGAAAATGATTTCATCGGGTTCTATCTCCATTTCGGCAACACCGGTTACTTCAATTGCGTTTTTCTTTACTTCCTGAGCGTTTACAAAGCTCCCCAAAGTTAAAATTCCGATTAATAAAAAATGTTTCAATTTCATAATTTCCTGTTTTTTAATTGTAAATAATTTTAAATTCTGAAGTAAAATTAGGGAGATCTGAAACTGAAAACCGGAAGACTTGGTGAAAAGGAACTTTCACTTGGTGAACGGGTACAAAAAAGCAATCTCTACATAAGACTGCTTTAAAAAGACTAAGCTGCTAAATTATTATTTTAGCTCATAATAAGCTTCCTTATTGGAATGAAATTAAATTAATACAGAAAATAAACCTTTGCTATTTTATTATTTTTGATCTCGTAAATAGCGGTAGCTTCTATCTTTTTATCCGGTTTTACCCCGGAAACACTTTCTCTATCAATAATGGTATTTAGGTTGGTGATTCTCTGTCTGACTTCACAATGAAGGTCAGGATGATTGGCAAATAATTTCTCATAGCTCTTTCTCATCGCTTCTTTTCCCTTGCTTAATAGTTTGGAAGGAAATGAATACAGCTCCACATCTTCTGCATAAGGTTCCAGAAAGGCATCTATATTTCTGGCATTATAGCCATTTACCTGTTGCTGAACCAATGTTTCATTTGTTGTTTCCGGTATTGTATTGGGATTCAGGGGCTGTCCGTTTTTGATAACAGTATCAATCTGGGTAAGGTTTTCCAGGTTTTCAATAGGGTTGGCATTCAACAGAATAAGATCTGCAACTTTTCCTTCTTCTATACTGCCATATTGAGCTTCTTTATTAAGAATTTTAGCCGGATTGATGGTTGCCGACTGTAGAAGCTGCCAGCTGTTCATACCACTTTCCTTCATAGCTTTAAGTTCGTTGATAAAAGAAGTGCCATGCTGGGTTCCAATATTTCCGGCATCTGTACCGGCAGCAATCGTTACTCCGCCATCGGTCAGTTTCTTCAGGTTAATTCTCCTGATAGAATCTGTTTTTGAAACATAGGCCTTTATCTGAGGAGAATTGAATCTTAGTTTATATTTCTTTATCATTGCAGAATCTGAGGTATCTTTCAGATGCTTTAAATCATACATAGAACCAATACTTTTCGGATTGGAATGCTCAAGTTCATAAGTATTGTAGTTTTTCTTCTGTGCATAGGTGTCGTAATAATTGTCCATTACGGTGAGGGTAGGGCATAGGATCACTTTTTTAGACTGTAAAAGTTTTACAAAATCATCCGAAACCACTTCATCTTCTATATTATGAACAAGATAATTAGCACCGTTCATCACTGCTGTTTCTGCTGTAAAACGTTCTGTAGCATGTACTGCTACTTTAAGATTGTTTTTGTGGGCTTCTTCAATAGTAGCCTTTATTACAGGTTCCAGTTTTTGGGCTTCCTCTTTCTTTTTTTTGGCATCTCCTAAAACAATATACCATATCTTGATAAAGTCTGGTTTATAAGGAAGCTGTTCCTGTACCCATTTTCTGGCTTCTTCTGCCGTTAGCGCCAGCTTAAAAGGTTCATCTTTACTGAGGTTTTTAAAAACTTCAGGCTCATAGGTGGTAATAAGAGGTCCGGACATATAGACCGTGGGTAATCTTTTATTCTTTTGTAAAGAATCCCTGAGAAGAAGAAAATTGTAGGTAGCCCCGGGATCAATCACAGAAGTTATCCCGGCTTTAAGATAATACTGAAGAAGGTTTTCCATATTATCATGTCCCCAGCTGATCTCTTCCTCATACGGAACATGTTTTCTCAAATCAAGTGCATCAGGTCTTGTATATAAACCTCCGTTTTGAAAAAAATGGATATGGGCATCTGTCATTCCCGGAATCAGATATTTACCTTCACCATTGATGACGTGTGAATTCTGGGGTATGTTAATCTGTTTGCTTGGTTTTATTTTGGTAATCTTTCCATTATTCATAATGATCGTCTGAGCGGGAATCATTTTCTTATGAATTACATCTGCGACGGTTACATTTTGAATATAGATCTGAGCCCGGATACTGTTGAAACACAGAATAACAGCTAATGCTATTTGAAATTTTTTCATGATATTATACAGTGAGGTGAGGATACAAATATAATAAAGCCTTATTGATTTGAAATATAATGTTTTGTGTTTTTTATGAAGATTGAAGTCCTGAAGGTATTGATTTTTCTTAGAGGACTCAACTTGGTGAACGGGCAGCTTCGCTTGGTGAATAGTTTTTGAGCAGACTATATATATGTATATCTTTGTTTTATGAAAATACTTAGACTTTTTACGATCCTTTTACTAATGATTTTGGGAAATAGCACCTATTCTCAAAGCAGTACTAAGGCTGTGGAAGAAGTTCAGGTAGAAACTAGGAAGCTGAAAAAAGCTATTGATACCCAAAATGAACCTGCTCAGGCTGATTCTTACTATAATATTGGGGAAACATTTTTCAATGACGGAAACTTTCCGAAAAGCGAAGAATACTATACAAAAGCTAAAAAGATCTATGAAAAGGTTAACGATAAACCCAATATTGAAAAAGTAACCCGAAGATTAGCCCAGTCTCAGGAAAAGCAGAATAAAATATCACCCGCTATCAGCAATTACAGTATGGCAGCACAAGTGGGGTATTCTGAAAAAAGCAGAGCCGTTAATTCCAATGATGTGACCAGACTTTCTTCTCCTACACCTGAGCAAAAGACTGAAGCTATCCAGAGTAATATCAATCTCATCAGAAAAGAAAAAGAGCAGACCGGTTTAGCAGAAGGATATAGCCAGTTAGCAGATGTCAATATACAACGGAATGAGGTCTCTAAAGCTGAAGATAACCTGAATGCTGCTTATAAGATTTCAAAAAAAGAGGCTCCACAACAGGCATTGGAAATTAATCAGAAGCTGGCGAATCTGTATGTTGAAAATAAAAATTTTGATAAAGCGATAGCGGCCAAAAAGAAGGTGATGAAAGAAGACTTCGTAAAAGATGATTCTCAGGAGAAAGTTAATCAGATTCAGGAACTGGCAGATATTTATATAAAAAAGAACGATACAGAGGAGGCTGTTGCCTTATTGAAAAATGCCTATGGTATTGCTTTAGATAAAGGACATACACTGGAAGCACAAAAAAGTGTGAAAAAACTGGACAGCCTTTACAATATAGCAGGAAATACAGATGCTTCAGTGTCGTTGTACAGAGACTTTTTAGGAAAACTTCCTGATCTGGTTTCCAAAGACAGAAGTCTGGTAGACAATAAAATTCTGGAAGATACAGAACAGCGGATTTCTCAGCTCGAAAAAGAAAGAGAACTGAAAGATGAGCTGATCCGCAAGAAAAATGTTTTCAATTATGGTCTGATTGGAGCTTTGATCCTGTTGACAGGCCTGATCATTTTTATTTTCAGGACCCTGAAAAAAGTTCAGACCAAAAATAAGAAGATTGCCCTTCAGTCGCTAAGAAGAGAAATGAATCCTCATTTTATTTTTAATAGCCTGAACAGCGTTAATCATTTTATAGCCACCAATAACGAACTGGAAGCCAACCAGTATCTGACAAAATTCTCTAAGCTGATGCGGGGGGTAATGGAAAACTCTACAGAAGATTTTATCCCGTTCCAACAGGAGCTGGATCTTCTTCAGAACTATCTTGCCCTGGAAAAAACACGGTTTGCAGACAAATTTGATTATGAAGTTGATATAGATGATAACTTGAATGTACAAAGCCAGCTGGTACCCGGAATGCTTGTACAGCCATTTCTTGAAAATGCGATCTGGCACGGATTGCGCTACAGAACTGAAAAAGGATTTTTAAAACTAAATTTTGAAAAAGTAGAGCAATATGTAAAGGTGACTATTGAAGATAATGGAATAGGAATTGAAGAAAGTAAAAAACAGAAAACCGAGCATCAAAAAACAAGAGAAGGCAGAGGAATGAAAAACACACTGGAAAGAATACAGCTGCTGAATGACCTGTATAAAAAAAATATAACCTGTAGTGTAAAAGACAAAGAGAATAGCAGTGGAGTGCTGGTGACTATAAAAATTAACCTCATGTAAATGCATTGACATGAAGTATTTATTAACATTGTCTTCTCTATGCTCCGGAACTGTACAAAAACTACATACTAAACATTAAAATTTAAAAACGAATAAACAATTCCGGTTGTGATCTTCAAATTATTACCTGCCACCTACTAGCTGTTGCCTATTAAAAAACCTATCCTATGAAAATAAAAGCCGTAATCGTAGACGATGAACTCATAGCCAGAGAAGTGCTGAGAAATTATATTACTAAGTATTGTCCGCAGGTGGAAATTCTTGGCGAAGCAGAAAATATAAAACAAGCGGTTCCCCTGATTGCTGAGAAACAGCCACAATTGGTGTTTTTAGACGTAGAGATGCCTTTTGGAAATGCTTTCGATGTTCTGGAAGCAACTAAAGAATTTTCCTATGAAACCATTTTCATTACAGCATTCTCACAGTATTCATTACAGGCTTTAAATAAGTCAGCAAGTTATTATATTTTAAAACCTATTGATATCCAGGAGCTCATTCTGGCAGTCAACAAAGTTGTGGAGAGCCTTGAGAAAAAAGATGAGCTCAACAGGAATAAAATTCTGCTTGAAAATTTAAAGCTGAAACCCGAAAAACAACAGCTTATACTTCCCACCTTACAAGGCTTTGATGTGGTGAAAACGGAGGATATTGTCCGGCTTCAGGCAGATGGTAATTTTACTCAGGTATATCTTACTGATGGTTCCAAAAAAATGGTTTGCCGTTTTTTAAAACATTTTGATGATTTGCTGGAAAACCCTTTTGTAAGAGTGCACCGCTCCCATATTATCAATACAGATTTTGTAAAATCTTATCATAAAAGTGGAACAGTAATGCTTTCTGATGATACGGAGATTGAAGTTTCCGGTAGTTTTAAAGATGGTTTTCTGAAAGTTTTTTCATAGAATTTACCAATCTTTAACAGCGTAAAGGCATTATTTTTGAAGTTTTTATAAGAACCACGCAAAATTTTCTGTTATGAAAACTCTTCACAAAATTATACTTCCCGTTTCACTGGGAGCACTCGGATTGATCATTTTTAATTCCTATTCGGTGGGAGTTCCCACAGGTGCTAAAGTGGTAAAGAATTTTGATATCAAAAAATATCTCGGAAGATGGTATGAAATAGCCCGTTTTGATTACCGTTTCGAAAGGGATATGGATAATGTCACCGCAGAATATTCAGAAAATCCGGATGGAACAGTAAGGGTAAACAATAAGGGCTATAATTACGTGAAAAAAGAATGGAAAGAAGCCATTGGTGAAGCCAGATTTGTAAAAGATAAAACAGAGGCCAGGCTGAAAGTGGCATTCTTTAAGCCGTTTTGGGCAGGCTATAATGTGATTGATATTGATGAAGAATATCAGTATGCCCTGGTGGCAGGAAGCAGTTTAAAATACCTCTGGATTTTATCCAGAACGCCTAACATTCCTGAAAGTATGCGCCAAAGATTCATAGAAAAAGCAAAGAAATTAGGATATAATACAGACGAACTTATCTGGGTGAAACATAATCAATAAATAATAAGGACCAATCATCTGACTGGCCCTTTTCTCTTATTTTTTAGAATACTCTTTCCACTCTTCAAAACGATGATCAATAACCAGCCTCATCAGATCGTAGTTTTCATAAGTATCTTCAATATGATAAAACGTTTCATATTCATAATCATTCTCTTCAGCCTTCGCATCAAAAATATTAACATAGTCATCGGCAAATGAGCTGAATCTGTTCCCAAAATCAGTATCATCTGCATAGTAATCTTTTGCAAAACTATTTCCTAATTCATTCAGGTCATACTCAGAAAATTTACCTTCACAGGAATCCATAATAAACTCGGCACCTGTAATTTCTCTTCGTTTTAGTTTTTCAATTTCTTCTTTACCATCTTCTTTTAAATCATCAGAAATAAGATCATTGTTAATACACCAGTTCAGAAACATCCCTGTATGGGTAGCTCCGTTTTTTTCAGGAAGCTCTTCAGGAAAATCACCGCCATAATGCCATGAGGCGTCATCGTATTTAGACATAATTTTAATTATAGTTTTAAATAATTGACATCAAAAATAGAAAAAATCATTTTATGTTGCCGCAGCCATAGATTTTTCCGTCATTTGCAGGAGAATTTTTTCAACAAACTGATCTATGGAAAAAGCTGTTCTGATTACTATTGGGGATGAAATCCTTTCCGGAAATACAATAGATACCAATTCTAATTTTATTGCCTCTGAACTTAAAAATATAGGTATTAAAGTTTCTCAGATATTTACAATTTCGGACGAAATTGAAACCATTAAAAATACACTTGCAATCGCCTTGGAGCTTGGAGACTTAATCATTACAACCGGCGGGCTGGGACCCACCAGAGATGATAAAACCAAAAAAGCACTGGCTGAATTTTTTAATGATGAAATTGCCCTGGATGAGGTTACTTTTAACCATCTGAAGGGATATATGGAAAGAAGAGGAAGACAGGATATCCTTGAAAGGAATAAAGAGCAGGCTTTTGTTCCCACAAAATCTGTCGTATTTCAAAATCATTATGGGACGGCACCCTGCATGATGATGGAACAGAACGGAAAATTATGCTACAGCCTTCCGGGTGTTCCTTATGAAGTGAAACCACTCATCAAAGACCAGATTATCCCTTATTTACAGGAAAAATTTAACCTTAATTATATCCATAGCCGCATTGTTTCCGTGGTCGGAATCCCTGAAAGTATCCTGGCTGATACCATTGAAAACTGGGAACTTGCTCTTCCTGAAAATATGGCCCTGTCTTATCTTCCGGTGGGAACACGGGTTAAACTTAGGCTTACAGCATCCGGTGATAACGAAGATTTTCTGAAACAGCAGACTGAAGAGGAAATCCAGAAGCTGCTTCCACTGATAAAAGATCATGTTATTGCAACATCTGAAGATAAAATTGAAAATATCCTGGCGGAAATGCTTACTGATAGAAAACTGACGATTTCTACTGCAGAAAGCTGCACAGGAGGCGGGCTTGCTAAAATGATTACTTCCGTCTCCGGAAGTTCAAAATATTTTCTTGGTGGGGTAGTAGCCTATGCCACAGAGAAAAAAGTGAAGATTTTAAATGTTTCTCAGGAAACGATAGACCAATTTACGGTAGTCAGTGAACAGGTAGCACAGGAAATGGCAGAAGGTGTTCAGAAATTATTTGACAGCCATATCTCTCTTTCTACAACCGGTGTTGCAGGTCCGGGAAAAGGTGAAGACGGTAAAGAAGTAGGAACCGTTTTTTATACCATCAGGATTAATGATCAGGAGGTAACTTCTAAATTATATATGCCACATCTGGAGAGAGTAGATTTTATGGATTTCGTTTCTCAAAAGGTTATCCAGGATTTGGTAAGTCTTTTAGTAAATTCTTAATAGATCGCCTCTTTTTTTACAGCATAAAATATAAGGGTTCAGAAGATTATTTCTGAGCAGAAACAGACCTTTCTTAACCCTAAAATAAAGGATTGGGGCTTTGGGCGATGCCTAATATCTTCTTATTCCAATATATTATCCCGTTTTTTCTCACTGCTGGCTGGCGTCATTGTTTTTTTTGGAATTTTATCCGGAAATGGAAGCAAAATATTAGCTATTACTGATATTCCTTTTCCCTTTATGATGCAGCGTGAAAGATTAACGAATCTGCCGTATGTTATTCCGCAGAGATTTGGATACCGATGGCTGATGTATATCGTACTGTTTAAAAGTTTAAGAAAAGCTCTGAAAGGCGAAATACAGGCCTGGAGATTCCTGAAATGAACAGGAAATGTAAAAGAGATAGCAACTTCTTAATATTTGTTTAAATTTGTTTTTATAAAAAAGTAACAAATAGTAAATAAATCATACATATTGTATAAATTGTTATCATAATGAAAAAACTAACGCTTTCTTTGTTTTTATTAGCAGGAATATGTTCACAAAATACAGTGAATGCCCAGGCTAAAGTAACTAAAACAGTTGTAAACAGCATAGATATAGGCTTGGATATTAGCCTTATGGATACTTCTGTACGTCCGCAGGATGATTTTTATAACTACGTGAGTGGAACCTGGATGAAAACTGCCAAAATTCCTTCTGATAAGCCAACTTGGGGAAGTTTCAACAAATTAGCTGAAGATACGGATAACAACTCTATGACGATCCTGAACTCGCTTTTGAAAGATAAATTTGCTGACGGAAGTGAGGGTAAAAAAATCCAGGACCTGTATGCTACATATATGAACATGCAGAAGAGAAATGCAGACGGAATCAAGCCTATTCAGGGAAATCTGACTAAAATTGATGCCATCAAAAATGTTGCCGATCTTCAGAATTATCTTGCTTCTGTAACTAAAGAAGGCGAGAATAATTTCTACGGATGGGGAGTATATGCAGATTTAAAAGACTCTAAAATGAACGCTGTTTACTTGGGTGAAGCATCTCTTGGTTTAGGAAGAGACTACTATCAGAAAGTAAACGAAAAAAATACAGAAGCTATTGCTGAATATCAGAAATATGTAGCTTCTATGCTTAAAGAATTAGGGTACAAAAATGCTGATGAAGCAGCAAAAGGTATCGTTGATTATGAGAAAAGCATCGCTAAAACTTATCTTACAAACGAGCAGAGCCGTGATAATACCCTTCAGTATAACCCTCAGACAATGGCTGAGCTTTCCACTTTGGTAAAAGGAGTTGACCTTCCTGCTTACCTTAAAAAAGTAGGGGTGAATTCTGATAAAGTAATTATCGGAGAATTAGGGTATTATAAAAACTTTGATCAATTAGTGAATGCTAAAAACCTTCCTATCATCAAAGACTATTTAAAATTTCACCTGATCAACGGAAGTGCTTCTTACTTAAGTGAGAACCTTGGAAATATGAGATTTGCTTTCTATGGTAAATATCTTAGAGGTCAGCAGGAGCAGAGAGCTTTAAACAAAAGAGGATTTGAGCTGATTAATGGTTCTCTGGGAGAAGCTTTCGGTAAATTGTATGTTGAAAAATATTTCCCTGCAGAAGCTAAAGCTCAAATGGTAGAACTGATCGACTATTTAAAGAAAAGCTTTGCTGTTCACATCAATAACTTAGCGTGGATGTCTGCTACTACAAAAGCAAAAGCAATGACGAAACTGAACAAATTTACAGTGAAAGTTGCTTATCCGGACAAATGGAAGGATTATTCAAAATTAGAAATTACTCCTGAATCTAAAGAAGGAACATTATACAAAAATCTTCAGAATATTGCTGAATGGCAGTACAATAAAGATCTAGCTAAAATTGGCAAGCCGGTTGATAAATCAGAATGGGGAATGACTCCACAAACGGTAAATGCTTACTATAACCCGGTAAACAACGAAATCGTGTTCCCTGCTGCAATCCTTCAGCCGCCATTCTTCAACCCTAAAGCTGATGCTGCTGTAAACTTCGGTGGAATTGGTGCCGTTATCGGTCACGAAATGAGCCACGGATTTGATGATTCAGGTGCTCAGTTTGATGCAGACGGTAACTTAGTAGACTGGTGGACTCCGGAAGATAAAGCCAACTTCGAAAAAGCTACAAAAGCTCTTGCTTCTCAATATGATAAATATGAACCCGTAAAAGGAACTTTTGTAAACGGTACTTTCACAAATGGTGAAAATATCGCTGACTTAGGGGGTGTAAATATTGCATATGACGCTCTTCAGATGTACTTAAAAGATAAAGGAAACCCAGGGAAAATCAGTGGATTCTCTCAGGATCAGAGATTCTTCTTAAGCTGGGCAACCGTTTGGAGAACGTTATCAAGTGAGAAATACATGATCAATCAGGTGAAGACGGATCCGCACTCTCCGGGGTACTTCAGAAGTTTCGGCCCGCTGATCAATGTTGATTCATTCTACAAAGCATTCGACGTGAAAAAAGGAGACAAGCTATACAAAGCTCCTGAAGAAAGAATTAAAATCTGGTAATACCTATTATTAACATAAAAAATCACCTAAATTTTAGGTGATTTTTTGTTTTTAAAATTATAACACGACGGGTTTTGTCGCTACCCATAAATATCTTTGATTTCAGAAGTAAATCTTGCAAGATGTATTATTTCGCTACCAAATAATAAAAATAATAAGATGAATACAATTGAAATTAATGATCCGTATATCGGAGAATGGGTAACTTTTATAGAGACAGATAAAACATATGACAATATTCCAATTATTGATAGCTACTGTGATGATATTCTTTTCAAAAAAGTTGGAAATGTTTACTACAGAAGAGTACTGGAAGACAGTCGTGTAGATATCAGGTGGTTTGGTGCATCACCACAGGGTATCATTGATAGTACAGCTGCTATTCAGCAAGCTTTTATTATTGCAGATCAATTTAAATTATCGGTTACTGCGGGTAAAGGAACCTATGTTATTTCTGACACTATTTTAATTCCGCAGCATCCTGATTTTGCCTTTTTATCTAAAACGTACGATTTTAATGAATCTATATTTTTAATAAAAGCTGATGTCACTGTGTTTAAGTCTGGGTATTATAAGAATGGTCAATTAATCAGCTCAATAGAAACAGATAAGGATAATAGCATGTCTCAGGGAATTAAATTTGGAAACTTTTCCCTTCAGACCACTTTTTATGATGTTACCAATCCTGCTTTGATTATTAAAAACTGGCATCAGGGTTGTAAATTATTTAACATTTCTTCAGCCAATTTTTCAACTCTACTGAAGTCAATCAATAATTATTATACAGTTTTTGATGATTTAAGAACCACCCATCAGCATGATACAAGAATAGGTGAGCGTTTTATTTTTTCAGGTGAAATGAATCTGAATATTTTCCGTTCATTGATAGCTGCCAATTCTTTAGTGGGATATAAATTTGATGGTCCTTTAACGGCTTGTCATTTTGATGCTGTATCCATTGAAGGAGTCACAACAGGAATTCAATTTAACTCTTCTGTATATAACTGTTCAATTGTCAATTCATACCTTGAAGGCTTTGACAGAGCTTTTGAATTTAATGATTATATTAATAATTTTACAATAGATAATAATTATATCAGATTTGTACAACCCCAGCACAAACTTATAAAATATAAAGGATTGCCATTGAATAGTGTACATCTGTTACCTAATAATACGTTTATTGGAATGACAGACTATCAACAGCTATTTGAAAATATTGAAAATGATTATGGTTACGGAATGGAAATGAGTTTTGATACGATTCATGGAAATTCTATTAATGATCTTTTAATAGACAATTTTGGAGCTAATTTTAATATCAATGCTAAAACAAAGTTCCCTTCTTACTTAGCCAATATCCGAAATGGAAAAGGTCTGATTCCAGGAAATTATTCAGGACAATATACACGAGGATATGATGGTCCGTCAGGATTTGAGTTGGACTCTTCACAGCCTGGCTTTTTACATCTTAAAACGAAGATAAAGAATACATGGACGCAGATTATTTACGTGAATCTTGAAGTAAATGTTCAGTCAGGAATCAGATATTATAAAGGTTTTTTTGTAGGAAATATCTTTTATGAATTTAATGCTTCCGGAGTGTCAGCCACAGGAGTTTTGGAATCTCATATTAACAATAATGATGGTACCATCAATATTAAAAGACCGGTGTCTGAAGGCTCAGATATTATAAAAATAACAGGAGAGGTACGTCTAATTTAATTTTTAGAATCCGGAATTAAAATCTGGTAATCATACAAACCGTTCAGCAATGAACGGTTTTTGTTTTTGTAGGGATTAAAGGAGAAGTTAGAAGTTAGAAGTTAGAAGTTAGAAGTGCGGGTGCTTTACCCATATCTGTAAATGAAAGACCTCCATCATTCCCCTCCTCCGGAGGGGTGTCAAATCTTTGATTTGACGGGGTGGTCTATAACGAATGCAGATACCATCCACATATCACCCATCAATAGAAGCGGACTTTAGTCCGCTTTCTTCATAAACACCCATACATTAGGCTTTAGCCAAAACCTAAAATAAACCCAATCTCCACATTATACCCGAGTCTCATGTCCCAAATCTCTCAACTAATTATACTCCATCATTTTTTAATTATCCCTCAACTATTATCAGTAAAGTTTGTATATTTGATAAGTTTGTGTAAAATCAAAAATATCTTTAATGAAAAAGCTAAATATTGGAATACTTGCCCTTTCAGGTCTTGTATTTCTTAATTCTTGTGGTACAACGAAGACTGCAGGGACAGATACAAAAACTGAAGCTACGGCAGTAATTGCTGAGACGGTAAAAGATGAGGGAATCAATGTATCATATATGGATACCAATGTGCGTCCACAGGATGACTTTTTTAGCTATGTGAACGGAAATTGGGTGAAAAACACTCAGATTCCTTCTGATAAAGCCAATTGGGGATCTTTCAATGCATTGAGGGAAAATGTGGATGATGCTTCACTGGATATCTTAAACAAGATTTTATCCGAAAAATATGCTGAAGGAACTGAAGGGCAGAAAATTCAGAATCTGTATGCTTCTTTTATGGATACCAGCAAAAGAAATGCAGATGGTTTATCACCTATAAAAAGTGATTTAACAAAAATTGATGCCATTAAAAACCTTAATGATCTTCAGAAGTACCTTCTGGAAGCAACAAGATTAGGAGATAATTCTTTCTATGGCTGGCGGGTAAGCGCAGATATGAAGAATTCTAAAATGAATGCTGTATATCTTGGAGGTCCGGATCTTGGTTTGGGAAGAGATTATTATCAGAAAGTAAACGAAGCAAATACTAAAACTTTAGCAGAATATCAGGCATATGTCGGAAAATTATTCGGGGTTTTAGGATATAAAAATTCAGCTCAGGCAGGGCAGAATGTGGTTGATTTCGAGAAACAACTTGCCAATTATTTATTGACTCTTGAGCAGAACAGAGATGCTAACCTGAGATACAATCCTAAAAATGTATCTGAGCTTCCGGGGCTTGTGAAAAACATAGACCTTGCAAAATATTTAAAAGATGCAGGGGTAAATACAGACAGGGTAATCATCGGAGAACTGAAATATTATCAGAATATGGATCAGTTTGTAACGCCAAAAAACCTTCCTCTCTTAAAAGATTATCTGAAATATCACCTTATTAACGGTAATGCAAGTAATTTAGATGAAAGTTTAGAACAAATCAGATTTGATTTCTATGCAAAATATCTGCAGGGACAGAAAGAGCAGCGTCCAATGAACAAGAGAGGCCTTACAATGGTTAACGGTGTTCTTGGGGAAGCGTTCGGTAAATTATATGTTGAAAAATATTTTACTCCGGAAGCAAAACAGCAGATGGAAACGTATATCGATTACCTTTTAAAATCATTTAAAACGCATATCGCCAATATAGACTGGATGTCTCCTGAAACAAAAGTAAAAGCTCAGGAAAAACTTTCTAAATTTACAGTAAAGATCGCTTATCCTGATAAATGGAAAGATTATTCCCAGTTGAAAGTGGAAGCTACCAATAAGGGAGCAACATTATATTCCAACCTTCAGAATGTAGCGGCATGGCAGTATCAGAGAAGCTTAGACAAAGTAGGAAAACCTGTTGATAAAACAGAATGGGGAATGTCTCCACAAACTGTAAATGCATACTACAGCGGATCAAATAATGAAATTGTATTCCCTGCAGCAATCCTTCAGCCTCCTTTCTATAACCCTAAAGCAGATGCAGCCGTGAATTTCGGGGGAATTGGAGCCGTTATTGGACATGAGATCTCTCACGGATTTGATGACAGTGGTTCCCGTTTCGATGGTGACGGAAATCTTAATAACTGGTGGACAGATGCTGACCGTAAGAACTTTGATGCAAAAGTAGGACAGCTTGCAGCTCAATATAATGCGTATGAACCTGTAAAAGGAAGTTTTGTAAACGGTAAATTTACAAGTGGAGAAAATATCGGTGACCTAGGAGGTGTATCTGTAGCTTATGATGCCCTTCAAATGTATTTAAAAGATAAAGGAAATCCAGGTAAGATCAGTGGATTCACTCAGGATCAGAGATTTTTCTTAAGCTGGGCTACCGTCTGGAGAACAAAAGCTACAGATCAGTATATGATCAATCAGGTAAAAACAGATCCTCACTCTCCGGGAGTGTACAGGGCATTTGGACCATTAGTTAATCAGGATGCATTTATCAAAGCATTTGATATCAAACCTGGTGACAAAATGTATAAAGCTCCTCAGGACAGAATAAAAATCTGGTAGTAATACCAAAAATTGTTAGAAAAAAAAGAATCCGTCTCAATTCAATGTGAGACGGATTCTCTTTTAATACGCTTTCTTATAATTCCTGAGAACAAACTTTATCCCTGTTTCTATAATATCTCCCATCGTTTTACAATACTTGAAATTGATGTCGTACGTGAGTTTTTGCAAAGCTGTTTTTAGCTCTGTAACATTGGCTTCCGGCGCAATATTTTCTTTTTTCATAATAGAAATGAGTTCATCGAATCTGTTTTTGCTGCTGGTCACTCTTTTTACAATTTGTGAACGTACTTCTTTACGGTACTGTTCTATAGAATTAGGCTTCAATTTTTCCAATACCATATTAACCATCACGTTATTTTCTTTGAAATACTGAGGAAGATAAACTTTTAAATTCCCTTCATAACTTTGCTGGTCAAAATCGATGGGACGAATTCTGTAGATAACCTGATCAAAATCATGTATAGGAATGATAACGTAATTATAAGAGCGCATGTCACCAAGAAGTCCAATAAGGCAGCGTTCATTGAATTTTACAAATTCTTTGGAGATTTGCGCCTTTTCCGGTTCTGTACAATTGTGTAAATGCTTCTGAATAAAAACATCCCCGGGAATTCCTAGGATATGCTCTTCTATTAAAGTGTTTTTATAAATCAGAAAGTTAATCCGGTTGGGAGAAAGAAGGTCTTCAATTTCCAGCCCGTATATGCGTGAAGCATCGGCTTGTTTAATATAAAAATTGGTATAATTGTCGTTCAGGATATTTCTCACCCGAATTCGGAAAGGTTTAGAGTTTCCGAAAGTGCAAAAATCGATCGTATCCACTTTCAGATAGGGTAAAGTAGCCTCATCTCCATCAGAATGAAGGAGGGTATAAATCTTATTTAAATTAGCCTCTATTTCTCTGAACTCATATTCAGAATATAATACACCAAGCCATAAAGTATCTTTGCCATCCTTATCCAGAATATTCACACTGTCACTGAATCTTAGTAGATCTTCATATAAAAACTGGATCTTGGTTGTCCTGTTATGTTTTTCCAAATACTGCTCTAATGCCTCTGAAACAGGATATATTGGTTTTCTAAAAGCAATCTTTACATCTTTCATTATTCTGTTTACTTTATTTAAATATAAAGAATATTTTTTCCTCACGTGGGAGGAATTCTGATTTTAACAAATGTTTGATCAAAGTACATCAAATTTTATTTTATCTTTCTATGGTTTATTTTTATTTATTTTTCATAGCTTAGTGATATCGTAAGATGGTGATTGTATGTTAAGTAATTATAGCTAAATTTAAATAAATCAAGAAAAATCTTGACAAAATTTTGTATGTTACAGTTTTTTTTTAAATTTAAACATTGGATTGGTAATTTATTTGATACGTCCGTAAATTACTCAAACACAGATCCAAACCAAAATAGTAAATCTCAAAATAATAATAATATGGCAATGTTTAATTATGGTGTTGGCGGAAACGAGGTAAAAGTAGACGCTAATGAAGCTATTCAGGAAATACAGGAAAATAAATCACTGATAGTAAGCCAGCTTACAACAGAAGAATCTTATACCCCTGAAATTGTAACAGGATTAAAAACCGTAGAAGATGTTTTCAGACATTTTCAGCCTTCTGTAGCTGTACAGCATGAAACAGAAGATGGAAGCGTAGTAGAAGAAGAATTCCGTTTTCAAAATCTTGGCGACTTTACACCCAAAAGCCTTACTCAGAAATCAGATTATCTGCAGCAGCTGAGCATGGAGCAGGAGCAGTACAACAAGATTGTACGTCAGCTGAAAACAAATAAAATTCTACGAAATATGCTGGAGAACGATCAGACAAGGGCTGCGTTCATCGAAGTACTGAAAGACGTAGCACAGGAACTTGAAAAATAATTAAAGACTTACATTAAATCATGGATAGCAAATTACAGGCGCAGGAAAGCCAGCAGCAAGGGCAGCAGCAACACTCAGGGCAGCCGAAAGGCAACCCACTTGCAGAGCTCAATAAAATGGGAGGTTTTGGCTTTGTTGAATCCGTTGTAGACGGAGTCGCCAATATGAACCCTACAAGAAAGGCAAGAAAAGAAATTTTCCTTACCGATAGCAATAAAGCAGATGAAAGAAAAGAACTTCTTCAGAAAATCAACCTTTGGGTGAGCCTGTTGGAAGGAAATGAATCTGCTGATAAAATGGCTGAAACGTGCAAAAGTAAAGCACAGCAGGCCGATCAGAATTTAAAAACCAACTTAAAAAATACACTTG
The DNA here is from genome assembly GCF_024586945.1 of Chryseobacterium sp. WG14. Classification (NCBI taxonomy): domain Bacteria; kingdom Pseudomonadati; phylum Bacteroidota; class Flavobacteriia; order Flavobacteriales; family Weeksellaceae; genus Chryseobacterium; species Chryseobacterium sp. WG14. The sequence continues at coordinate 459,648 of NZ_JALCZD010000002.1, read as the reverse complement.
ATGCTGTTCGTCTGTTGGAAACCAACTATAGAACAGTAGCACAATTCTATAAAAATACAGAATTGGATAAAGTGGATAATGTAAGCATTGTCAATGCCAGTATCGATCAGGTTTCAGATTTAGATAATCCTTTATTTATTGATGCAATTTCTGAAGAATTCAAAAATTATTATGACCGTTTAGACCTTAGAGATAACTATTCAATCCTTGCAATACCAGGGTATTTAGGATCTAATAAAGTCATTGAAAAATGGGCGAAAATCTGTAACGAGAATAAAGTAATGATGGTTACAGACTTTGCAAACCTTGATAAACCGGATGATGTAGTAGATTTATTCCACTCTGCAAACCTTACAGGAGGAGAACTTCACAGAAGTAATGTGATTATGACTTGTAACTGGCTGGTAGGACGTGGAAAAGCTGAAGAAGTAGGTGAAGAGGAAAACGTAGAACTTCCACCTTCCACTTCATTGGCAGGAAAAATCCACAAGACTTTAATGTCTCAGGTAGCTGCCGGTAAAAAACACGGTAATATCAACGAAGTAGACGCTGTAAAATTCGAATTGAAGAAAAGTGAAATTTCTCAGCTGGAAAAAATGGGTCTTGTACCGATGGTAAATGAATATGGAAAAATCATGGCATTCTCTGCAAAAACATTGTTTACAGGAGATAACATCGGTCTTCAGACCTATTCCGTAGTTCGTGTATTCGACTATGTGACTAAAGTATTACTTGACTTCCTGAACAGAAGAGCTTTCGAAAACTGGAATGCTAAGAATGAAGATGACTTGAGAAGACAGATCGTAACATTCTTAGACAATATCAAAGGACCGGATAAATTAATTGAAAAATTCAAGATTGTTCGTTTCGAGCAAGACAGAGTGAACAAAGACAGAGTATGGCTTGATATCCGTATGACCCCTTATTTCCCAACAAAAAGTTTCGTTATTAAATTAGACGGACACAAAGGAGATGATGGTAACGAATGGGATGCAGAATATACTCAGGAATAAAAAACTTATTTTTAAATAATAAAGAACCGATGCAATTTTTTTCATCGGTTTTTTTCTACCAACACCAATAAATAGTAAGATGAATAAAAAATTGAACCTGGTACTGCCTGTATTATTAATGGCAGTTTTGGTAAGCTGTGAAAAAAAATACCAGAGCCCGGGCAATTACGAGAATGATTTATTTGCAGATGAGCATCAGGAAGGTAAAGCTTATATCATGAACGAAGACGAATGCTTTGATGGTAGTGAGCTGGTAATTGCAAGCTCGGAAGTAAAGCTGGCAGACAGTTCAAAAGACCGTGGAAAACCATTCTTTATCTATAAGGTAAGATCCGGAACAGTATTGAAAACCGTAAGAGATTCTGTCATGAAATATCCGTTTCAGTTCCTATCACCACAGAGGCTCAAGCTGAAGAATAATGATTCTATGTACGTTTATCTGAAAAGCCTTCAGGGATACCGGTTTATTGCAAAAGACAGAAATCTTAAATATCAGTGGCTGAAAGCAGCTCCGGTATATTCTGTGAAGAAAAAATAAAATAAACCTATCTTTGCAGCTTCAAATAATGTTCATCAGGAGAGCTTTTATCTCTTCCGCGATATAAATAGTTAAGATTTTTGGAAAATAGTAGAACAGGCTCAGATTTTCTTCATATAGGAAACAGGCTTTTGGAGTGGTATAAAAATAATGCAAGGGATCTGCCTTTCAGACAGACAAAAGACCCTTATAAGATCTGGATATGTGAAATTGTATTTCAGCAGACAAGGATCAATCAGGGATTAAATCACTACAATAATTTTATCAAAAGATTTCCCGATGTAAAAACATTGGCAGAAGCTGATGAAGATGAGGTCTTATTATACTGGAAAGGATTAGGCTATTACTCCAGAGCTATTAATATTCATAAAGCGGCCAGGCAGATAATGGATGATTATCAGGGGGTATTTCCAACTCAGTATCAAAATATTTTAACATTAAAAGGAATTGGTAAATATACTGCAGCTGCGGTGTCAAGTATCTGTTTCGGAGGAAAGATGCCTGCTGTAGACGGAAACTTTTATAGAGTGCTAAGCCGTCTTTTTGCTGATGATTTTGACATTTCAAACTCCAGAGCTTTTATCTATTTTTCGGAATTGGCTGCTTTGGTGATGCCTGACAATGTAGGCGATTTCAATCAAGCGATGATGGATCTGGGTTCAGAGATCTGCAAACCGAAAAATCCTCTTTGCGGAGAATGTCCAATTAATAAAGATTGTCTTGCATTTTCTTTGCAAAAAACAGCCAATTATCCTGTGAAAACAAAGAAAGTAAAGACTGAAGATCTTGCTTTAACCTATTATTTCGTTCAAAGAAATGGGCATTTTCTGATCCGCCAGAGAAAAGATGACTTTATCTGGAAAAAATTATTTGAGTTTCCAACAGCTATTCCTGTGGAAATGGAAACTTTTATTACCCATTCGAAAACCATTACCCATAAGCTGACTCACAAGAATTTAAGTATTGAAATATATAATGTGGAAGTGCCTTCAGAGAAGATATGGAATACTTTTATAGCTGAAAATCAATACCTCATTACAGATATTCAGGGCTCTCATGAAAAATCCTTTCCCAAACCTTTGGAAAATTACATTCAAAACTCTCTGAAAGACTGAAATTTGTCTTCCGAAATCTGAAATCTAATTTGTACTTTTGCAAAATGATTAAAAAAGTCATTTTTATTTTTGTATCACTTCTTTTACTTTCATGTGGAAAAGACACTGCTCCGAAGCCTTATGGAGAATTGCGTCTGGAATATCCAACTCCGAAATATCAAAAGTTTGAAAACAATTGTGCTTATACTTTTGAATATTCTGATTTTGCTTCCATTACGGCAGGAAAGAAACCTTGCTGGTACTATCTTAATTATCCAAAAATGAAAGCCAAAGTTTTTGTTACGTATTATCCGATACAGAATGACTTTGCTGAACATATCAAGGAAGCCGAAAAAATGGTTTATGAACACACCATTAAAGCCAGTTCTATAGACACGAAGTCTTTTGAGTATCCTGAAAAAAAGGTCTATGGAAACTTTTATGAACTGAAAGGGCAAAGTGCCTCCAATCTTCAATTTTACATTACAGACAGTACAAAACATTTTGTAACTGCTTACTTATACTTTAATACGAGACCGAAACCGGACTCTCTGGCTCCTGCAGTGAACTATATCAAAAACGATATGAAGCACTTGCTGGACTCTTTTGAATGGAAAAAATAATTACTTTTAATATACATTGAAAAATATATGAAACTTTTAGTTGTAGGAAGTGTTGCATTTGATGCAATCGAAACACCATTTGGTAAAACGGACAAAATTTTAGGCGGTGCAGCCACTTATATTGGAATCACTTCATCTATTTTAGGCGTTAAATCGGGTATCGTTTCTGTGGTAGGAGGAGATTTTCCACAAGAACACCTTGATATGTTTACAGACAGAGACATAAACATTGAAGGAATTGAAATTGTAAAAGAAGGGAAAACTTTCTTCTGGTCAGGAAAATATCATAATGATTTAAATACCAGAGACACTTTAGCTACAGAAGTGAATGTGTTGGAAAATTTTGATCCTAAAATTCCGGATTCTATGCAGGATTCAGAAATTTTATTACTTGGAAACCTACACCCTGGAGTTCAGTTGTCAGTACTTGAAAAAATGAATAAGCGCCCTAAACTTGTTATCCTGGATACCATGAATTTCTGGATGGACAGTGCTTGGGATATTCTAATGGATATGATTGCTAAAACAGATGTAATCACGATCAATGATGAAGAAGCAAGACAGCTTTCAGGAGAATATTCTTTAGTAAAAGCAGCTAAGAAAATTCATACAATGGGTCCTGAATATGTAATCATCAAAAAAGGAGAGCACGGAGCTTTACTTTTCCACGATAATAAAGTATTTGCTATTCCTGCACTTCCGTTAGAGGATGTTTTCGACCCAACAGGGGCAGGAGATACTTTTGCAGGAGGTTTTGCAGCTTATCTTGCTAAAAAAGGGAAGCTTGATTTCGAAACAATGAAGTCTGCTTTAATTGTAGGCTCTGCAATGGCTTCATTTACCGTAGAAAAATTCGGAACAGAAAGAATTCAGGAAGTTGGAGAAGCTGATATGTTCGAGAGATTGAGACAATTTAAAGAATTAACGACATTTGATGTTGAACTGCAGTAAATAAGTCTTTTTAAGAAATATTTATAATAAAAAATTGAGTGAAATTCGTTAAGAATTCTAAATTTGCAACTTGTTTAAAATAGTAAAATGACAAATAGACTAAAAATCACTTTTCTCCTTGGGATTTTCATAATGATATTCTCTTCAAATATGATGAATGCCCAGCTAAAACAAGGAGATTTAGTGGATGGTATTGCTGCTGTTATCGGTGATGAGATTGTTTTGGAATCTGATGTAGCTGAGCAAATGAATTATGGAAAGCAGCAGGGAGCTTCTAATACAGATAAATGTGAGTTCCTGGAAAACCTTATCAGCAATAAGCTTCTTGTATACGAGGCAAAAAAAGATACATTGATTGAAAACCGTTCTGCAGCGATCAAGGAGCAGGCTAATGGAAAATACCGTCAGTTGCTTTCTCAATTTCCAGATGAAAAAACGATGCTTGCTGCTTATAAGTTCAGAAATGCTTATGAGATGAAGAATGCTATCGAAAAAATTGATACAGACCAGTATTATGGGCAGGCAAAATACCAGAGAGTTACCGAAAAAGCCGATGTAACACCTAATGAGGTTACCGATTTTTATAACCTGTACAAGATGCAGCTGCCACAGATAAAAGATGAAGTAACTTTAGCTCAGATTATGATTTATCCGGCGTTGACGGAAGCTCACAAACAAGATCTGATCAACAGACTGAAAAAAGTTAAGCAGGATATCTTAGGTGGAGAAACTTTTGAAAGCCAGGCCAGAATTTATTCTGAAGATGAAGGATCTGCTTCCAACGGAGGATTATACAAGAATATCAATAAAGGTCAGATGGTAAAGCAGTTTGAAGCTACAGCATTAAACCTTCAGGAAAATGAAATCTCAGATCCTATTGAGTCCGAATTTGGATACCACATTATTCAGTTGATAAAAAAATCCGGAAAAGTATATGATGCAAGACATATTCTTTTAAAAGCTACTCCTACAGATGAAGAATTAAAAACGGCAAAAGCAAAACTAGACAGTATCAGAGGTCTTATTATAGAAGGTAAGATGACGTTTAAAGATGCTGCATTTAAATTTTCCGATGATAAAAGAACCAAATTTAATGCTGGAATCATTCCGGGAGGAGACGGTTCTGATAAAATTGAAAGAGAAAGTATCCCGGGAACAATCAGCTATGAGTTGGCAGGATTAAACAAAGGTGATATTACTACTGCTTTTGAAGATGAAGAAAATAAAAGAAAAGCGGTTAAGATCATTAAATTGGAAGATGCTATACCTGCACACCAGATTACACTGGAAACAGACTTTAGCAGGATAAAACAAATGGCGCTGAATAAGAAGAAGAATGAAATGGTTGAGAAGTTTGTTAGTTCGAAATTACCAAACATCTTTATCTCCATCAACGGACGTTACGATAACTGTAATTTTAAATCCAACTGGAAAAAAGGAACAGTTAAAAAATAAAACAAAGACCTTCAGAATTTCTGAAGGTTTTTTTATGCTAAAAAATGGAGAGGTATTTTTTGTAAACCTTTGTTTTTGTATTTTTACGCATGAGCAATTTTATAGATTTCAATTCTGCAAAAAAAATTCATGAAATGCAGGCTAACCAAAATAGAATTACAGAGCTTTTTAATATAAAATATCCAATTATTCAGGCTGGCATGATCTGGCATTCGGGATGGAGACTGGCTTCTGCCGTTTCCAATTGTGGAGGATTGGGATTAATAGGGGCAGGAAGTATGTATCCTGATATTTTAAGAGAAAATATCAGGAAATGTAAAGAGGCAACCGACAAGCCTTTCGGAGTGAATGTTCCTATGCTATATCCTAATATTGAAGAGATCATTCAGATTATCCTTGAAGAAGGGGTGAAAATTGTTTTTACATCGGCAGGAAATCCAAAAACGTATACGGAAACACTTCAGAAAGAAGGATTAAAGGTCGCTCATGTAGTTTCTTCTACCAAATTTGCCGTAAAATGTGAAGAGGCTGGAGTAGACGCTGTTGTTGCGGAAGGTTTTGAAGCTGGAGGACATAACGGAAGAGATGAAACGACAACGTTCTGCCTGATTCCTAATGTGAAGAAGCATATCTCTAAGCCATTAATTGCTGCCGGAGGAATCGCTTTAGGATCACAAATGAAAGCGGCAATGATTTTGGGAGCAGACGGAGTACAGATAGGATCCCGTTTTGCTGCTACTACTGAAGCCAGCGCGCATGAAAACTGGAAAAAGAAAATTACTGAGTTGCAGGAAGGAGATACACATCTTACTTTAAAAGAACTGGCCCCCGTAAGAATGGTTAAAAATAAATTCTTCGGTGAACTGGAAACTATTTACCAAAACGGAAGAGATAAAGAAGCTTTAATTGCTTCATTAGGAAGAGCCAGGGCAAAAAAAGGAATGTTTGAAGGAGATATGGAAGATGGAGAATTAGAAATAGGGCAGGTTTCTGCATTAATAGATGATATACTGCCGGTAGAAACTGTTTTCAACCATCTTTTAAAAGAGTTTGAAGAAACAAAAATGCCGGTCTTTTAAGAATGGAAAGAAGGATAATTGATGTAAAAGGACAAAAATTATATACCGAATACCATAATTCAAACAAAAAAAGACCAACCATTGTTTTTTTACATGACTCATTGGGATCAGTAGAGCTTTGGCGAGATTTACCCGCTAAATTATCTGAAGCTACTCAATCTAATGTCCTGGTGTATGACCGTCTGGGTTATGGTAAGTCATTTCCGATGCTTAGTCACGAAAGAGCGGTTAATTATATGGAACAGGAAGCAGACCTGCTTAATGCTCTGTTGACGCAGCTCAATATTGACAAAGTGATCCTGTTCGGACATAGTGATGGTGGAACAATTGCTTTAATTACTGCTGCAAAATATCGCGAAAGAGTAGAAGCGGTAATTTGTGAAGCAGGACATATTTTTGTAGAAGAGGTAACCTTAAAAGGGGTCTATGATGCCTGGGAAGCCTATAAAACAACAAATCTTCCGGAACGTTTGAAGAAATACCATGGCGATAAAGTAGAAATGCTTTTTAAAGCATGGACAGAAACCTGGACCCGTGATGATTACAGAAGCTGGAATATTGAATATCTTTTAAAAGATATAATTTGTCCACTATTATTTATCCAGGGAGAATCCGATGAATATGGTACACTGAATCAGGTAGAAAAAACAGTTTCTCAGGTAAGCGGCAGTAGTGAAAAATACATTATTCCCGGTATTGGGCATACTCCACATAAAGAATCTCCTGAGCTGGTTTTTGAAAAATCTGTTGAATTTATCAGTAAGCTTTTTTAATTGTTAAACTACAATAGCTGAATTTCTGCAGCAATATTATTTTTGGCTTGTATTTCGTATCGGTCTTTAAAATACTCCGTTTTAAAGATGCTTTCAAGCTCCAGGAAATGTTGAAGAACCTTCTTTCGCCCGGGCTTATAAAGGAAGTCCGGATAGATAGAATATTCTTTTCGGATCATGTTGGTATATGCCAGATAGGCTTCAATATCTTTTCCAAGGATAGAAAGATCAGCATCCAAAAGATAATTGGTGTCTTCATCTTCAGATCTTTGGTGGGATTTCGTTGCCAGGACCTGCTTTGAAATGGTCAGAATTGTATCATAAGGTAAACCAATTTCTTTAAGCCTTTTTCCAGCTGCAGCAGCGCTTTTTTCCTCATTGGATTTGGAGGTTGCCTCATAAATAAAATCGTGATAGAAGACAGAAAAAGAAACTGCACTAAAGTCAGAAATATTGCTTTTAACCCTTTCAAGTTCCTGAAACATATTTTCAAGATGAGAAAGGTTGTGATAATATCTGCCTTTTTCAGAATGCTTTTTTTCAATTTCTTTCCATAGGCTTTGGATTAAAGCCTGATTATTGGTAAAAAGAAGGCAAAGCTCTAGAAATCGGTCTTGCAGAATCATGATCAATAAAAGGTATAAAAAAAGGAACTTTTAAAAAGTTCCCTGATTTGCTTCAAGAGCAGCTTTAAGCTCTGCCCAGCCTCCGCCGTTATAGCCATCCTTTAATCCTTGAGTGTTAAGATATTCTAGTGCTTTTCCACTTCTGTTTCCACTTCTGCAGAATATAATCACCGGCTTTTCGATAGATAAAATCTCATCCTGTCTATCTTCTACTTCACCCAGGGGAATATTTTTAGCACCTTCTATATTTCCGTCCATTTCAAGCTCCATAGGCTCGCGAACGTCTATTAATTCATAATTTCCAGATTGTATTACTTCTATTAAAGACATAGTTGTTTGTTTTAAACATTAAATTATAAACGAAAATACGTAATTTTTTTTTGAAAAAAATCTTAATTAAAACATAATTTTTTCAGAACAGAGCTAGACCAGGGTTTATAGCTGAAGCTTTCTAAAATCTGAAAGATTGATAAAATAATCTTAATTTTGCAAGGTGATAATATGAATACAGCAGCAGAAAAATATTCCCAACTGATAAAAACCAAGGCCAAAAGTTTTGGGTTTCAGAGTTGTGGTATTTCTAAAGCCGATTTTTTGGAGGAAGATGCAGTACATCTTGAGAAATGGCTTAAGAATAACTTCAATGGCGAGATGAAGTATATGGAAAATCATTTTGACAAGAGATTAGATCCGAGACTTTTAGTGGAAGGCTCTAAATCTGTAATTTCACTTTCGTACAATTATTTTCCTGAAGAAAAAATTTCGGTACTGGAGAATTATAAGATTTCAAAATATGCTTATGCAGAAGATTATCATGAAGTCATCAAAGAAATTCTTCGTGAGATGGTGACAGAATTGCAGGAAGAGATCGGTGAATTCGGATTCAGGGTCTTTGTAGATTCAGCGCCGGTTATGGAAAGAAGCTGGGCAAGGAAATCGGGAATAGGCTGGGTAGGTAAAAATGCTAATCTGATCACCCGGCAAAACGGCTCTTTCTATTTTCTTGCAGAAATTATCTGCGACCTGGAGCTTATTTCCGACCATGAAACAACTGATCATTGCGGAACCTGTCGGAAATGTATTGATGCATGTCCTACAGATGCTATTGTTTCCGAAAAGATCATTGACGGAAGCCGCTGTATTTCCTATGCTACCATAGAGCTGAAAAATGAAATTCCGGATTACTTTCAGGATAAAATGGAAAACTGGATGTTCGGTTGTGATATCTGCCAGGATGTATGCCCATGGAACCGGTTCTCAGCACCCAATAAACAAAGTAGATTTACCCCTAATGAAGCCCTGAAAAATTTTAAAAAAGGGGAATGGAAAGAACTGACCCAGGAAATTTTCTCTGAGATCTTTAAAAAATCACCGGTGAAAAGAACCAAATTTGCTGGGTTAAAGAGAAATATTGAGTTTTTGGAGAAGTCTTCAGAACCATTTTAGCCGAAACTTTTGGTGACAATTCCTTATTTGGAATTTTTTGAAGTCCAAACTAAAGCTGATAGTCGACCATTCCTTAAAATTTATGCTTTAAGGAGGTTAAGATGTAGTAGAATAAGTTTCTTAAAAACCTTTCCTAAAAAGAAAAATTGACTCTCAGGAGATTAAATCTCACCGAAAATCAACGCTTTTTTTGTACTCTTTTTGGAGCTGTTTTTACTCTTACTTTAAATCTTTTCTGTGACTTGGTATTTTTACGCATATTTGTGAATATTTCGTAACTAAATATAGTCATTTTTCCGATTAAAACAAATACTTTTACCAAAAATTACAGATTAAATTTTATTAAAACATGACTGTGAAAATTGTATTATTATATCTCTTAAAAGTGTTGGGAATAATTTTGGGAATCGTGATCATCTATGTTCTTTTAGGATTATTGATACCATTCATCCCGGTTTCAGCAAAAGATGATGGTGAAAAGAAAGATATTCCAATTTATATTTATACCAACGGAGTGCATACAGATATTGTAATGCCCGTAAAAAACGATCTTCAGGATTGGAGTCTGAAAATTCCTTTTGCCAATCTGAAATCCAAGAAAACAGACTATAATTATATCGGAATAGGATGGGGCGATAAAGGGTTTTACCTGGATACACCTACCTGGGCTGACCTGAAGTTTTCTACCGCTGTGAAAGCAGCATTCTGGTTAAGCGATTCAGCAATGCACTGTACTTATTATACCACAATGAAAGAAGGGGACGACTGTAAAATGATCATGATCAGCAGAAGTCAATATGAAAAGTTGGTGAGATTTGTAGAAGATAAATTCGACAGGGATCAGAACGGAAACTTTATCTTGATTCCCACTAATGCTGTTTATGGAGATAATGATGCTTTCTATGATGCCAAAGGTACATACAGCTTCCTGTATACCTGCAATACGTGGACTAATGATGCTTTAAAGGTTGCAGGACAAAAAGCTGCCCTCTGGACTCCTTCTGATTTTGGAATTTTTCAGCATTATAAATAATCGTGAAAGCGCTTTATCTTTCTTTTTATTATTTCTGCTTTCTTCCTGCGTCAAAGAGAGGAAAGTAAGCTCTTATATGGCAGAAAATGCTGTGGTAACAAGTGAAAAAAGGCCTGAGGCTGATCTTTCTAAAATAAAAATAAAAGCTGAGGAAGCTTTACAGTTTTGTGCCTCAGGAAATCTCAGTACAGATTTTTGTATCCTTATAGATATGAGTATTCATTCAGGAATTAAACGTTTCTTTGTCTGGGATTTTAAAAACGAAACTATTTCAGAGAAATATCTGGTAGGGCATGGTTGTGGCACAAATTCCTGGAGTAAAGATGATTCCAAAGACCATCCGGAATTCAGTAATGAAGACGGAAGCCATCTTTCATCTTTAGGAAAATACAAATTAGAGGGAAGAGGATACAGTGAGTGGGGAATTAATATAAAATATCTGATGCACGGCCTCGAGGATACCAATACTAATGCATTGAAGAGGTTTATTGTTTTTCATTCCTGGAATCTGATGAGTGATAACGAAGTCTTTCCCAAAGGATCACCGGAAGGATGGGGCTGTCCCACTATTTCAAATAATGCCATGAGAAAAATTGATCCCATGATTCAGAACTCTGAGAAACCTGTTCTGATGTGGATTTATAATTAAAAGAAGTAAGATGAAGCATAGACTTTTCCGAGAACAACAATTAAGCTGTGATATAGAAACGGCCTGGAAATTCTTTTCCTCCGCCAATAACCTTTCCGAAATCACTCCAAAAGATATGGGATTTATTGTCCTTTCAGAACTGGAAAATGATGAAATTTATGAAGGAATGCTCATAGATTACTATGTTTCTCCATTATTTGGGGTTAAAATGAAATGGCAGACAGAGATTACCCATGTCGATTTTCAGAAAAGCTTCATTGATTTTCAGAAAAAAGGACCTTATAAATTATGGAATCACCATCATGAGTTTATCCCGAATGATGAGGGTGTTTTAATGAAGGATACTATAGATTATGAACTCCCAATGGGATTTCTTGGCGAAATAGCTCACAATCTTTTTGTCAGAAAGAAGTTGGAATATATTTTCGATTACCGCTTTCGGGTACTGAGCAGGATGTTTTAAAAACATCCGTATGATCTTGGTTGGGTATCCGAAAGTGGTTTTGTGTCTTCAATTCTAATATTCACAAAAAATCGGAGATTTTCAAAAAATTTAAATGTACTTCACATTGAGTTGTTACTTCAAAATCTTAATACTGTTATGATTTTATAACAGTAATTAAGATTCCTTCGGAATGATGACAAGTAGAAATGTCCGGGATTTATACATACCCTTTGTCATCCCGCAGGGATCTAAGCATAGCTATTATTTGTGTTTTGTAAAGCTAATTTTAAGTATCTGGATTTCTACGGAATGGCAATTTTTGCAGGTGTTATCTTATTCAATTAGAGTAACAGTATTTCATCCGAAGGGATCCCAACATAGCAGTTAAAAAATCTTAGATCTGAATCATTTAGTCCTCGCTTTTTACTTTAAAATTTTTGCAGCTAAAACTCCTATTTTTTCTTAATAGTTTAAGTTTTTTTAACATTTAAACAGCCTGAACTCCATCTAAAATTCGTACTTTTGCACCACTATCGTTTTTACTAAAAAACAAAGCATTTTCCTTGACATGGCAGGTTTGAAGTCATTTTTCATTTTTTATATTATGCTGGTTTTTGCCCTTTTCAATTCGAATTGGGTGGAAAATTCATTGGAAAATATTCCTCATGTAAATGTAAGTAATATCCATCTGCTGGATGTTTTTGAGGATGCTGATATGAATACCCATGCATTAGCTGCTGCCTCGAAAGTTATAAAACATTCAGCACCTAAAAATGACTGCGCAGCAGGGGACTTTTCAGCGATCCTGAAAGTAAGCCCGAAAATTACACTTCCTAACATTGCAGTTTCAATTATCTGCGGGGTTAAGTCTTTTCTTCATCTCCTTCAGTTGTACTAGTTTACGTTATTGAATTCAGTCTATTTTATCGAAAATTTTTATAACTAAAACATTTTAAAATGTATTTTAAAAACGTAATAATTTGCACTTTTGCAACATTATTCGCTGTGTCATGCAGTAAAGACAAGAAAAAAAACAACCAAAACGAAAAAGAAGTTCCTGTTCTTGAAATCAAAGAAAAAGATACTTTGGTAAACAATCAGTTTGTGACCGATATCCAGGCTAAGAAGAATGTAGAAATGCGTTCCAGGATTGGAGGGATCATACAGCACATCTATGTCAATGAAGGGCAGTTTGTGCATCAGGGACAGGCTTTGTTTAAAATCAATGATGCAGAACTTCAGATGGAGCTTTTAAAGGCGAATGCAACCTTAAAACAGACTGAAGCCGATGTTCGTATTGCCGAAGTGGAGCTGAAACAGATCCAGAGTCTTTATGCCAAGAAATTTGTGGCCAGCAACGAATTGGAGATGGTAAAAGCAAAACTATCTTCTGCTAAAGCCAAGCATGCCTTTGCTGACGCTGAAAAAAGAGCTGTTCTGCAAAAAATAAGCTTTACAAAAATTACAGCACCTTTTGACGGAGTAATTGATGTTATTCCTCTTAAAGATGGAAGTCTGGTAGAAAACGGAACTTTATTGACCACTTTATCCCAGCTTAATGAAGTCTATGCTTACTTCTCAATCCCAGAGAACCTTTACTTTGAGCTTTTAGCCAATGATAAGATAGGAAGCCATCAGAAAATTGAACTGACACTGCCTAATGGCGTTAATTACCAGTTTAACGGAGCTCTAAAAACAGCTGAAGGAGAAATAGACAGAACGACAGGTTCTATCCGGTATAAAGTGTTATTTCCTAACCCTGACCATCTGATCAAACATGGTACTTCCGGAAAGCTGATTATTTCCGAACATCAGGGAAATGCCATTCTGATTCCCCAAAAATCAACATTCTCCATTCAGGATAAGATGTATGTTTTTGTGGTGGATAAACAAAATAAAGTAAAGATGACCAATATTAAGATTGGAACTACCCTGAGAGATTCTTATTTGATAGAAAGTGGTCTTAAAAAGGGTGATTTAATTATTTATGAGGGTACACAGTCTTTAAAAGACGGTGATATAATCAAAATTAAAAAGAAATATTAACCTTTCGTAATTTTTAAATCAACTAACAATGGTAGAAATGTTTATAAGACGAAAGGTTCTTTCGTTGGTTATTTCCATATTATTTGTCCTCCTGGGGATTATGGCCCTGATGAAAATGCCTATTACCCAGTTTCCGGATATTGTACCGCCCTCTGTTACCGTAACGGCGAAATATACAGGAGCTAATGCAGAGGTGTCTGCCAATGCTGTAGCTCTTCCCCTGGAACGTGCCATCAACGGAGTTCCGGGAATGACGTATATGTCTACAGTGACATCCAATGACGGCCTTACCCTGATTCAGGTGTTCTTTGAAGTGGGAACAGATCCCGATGTTGCTGCAGTGAATGTTCAGAACAGGGTAACGACAATACTCGATGAGCTTCCTGAAGAAGTGATTAGAGCTGGTGTAACGACTGAAAAAGAAGTGAACAGTATGCTGATGTACCTCAACATTACAAGTACAGATCCAAGTCAGGACGAGCAGTTTATCTACAACTTTACAGATATCAATGTTCTTCAGGAGTTGAAACGTATTGATGGAGTAGGGCGTGCAGAGATCATGGGACAGAAGGAATACTCGATGAGAGTATGGCTGGACCCACAAAAGATGGCAGCCTACAGTATTTCGGCAGATGAAGTGATTCATTCATTACAGAAGCAGAATATTTCGGCAGCTCCCGGAAAAGTGGGGGAAACGTCAGGAAAAACCTCCAGCCAGCTTCAGTATGTAATTAAATATAAAGGTAAGTTTTTTGAACCCAAGCAATACGAAGAAGTTCCCATCAGATCTGACGTAGACGGAACTATTTTAAAGCTTAAAGATATTGCTAAAGTAGAATTTGGGGCCATGAATTACGGAATGGTTTCCAAAACGGATGGCAGACCTTCCGCTTCTATTATGATGAAGCAGCGTCCCGGTTCCAATGCCTCTGAAGTCATTGAGAGCGTAAAGGCTAAAATGGAAGAATTGAAAGTTTCTTCTTTCCCTCCCGGAATGGAATATAACATGGCATATGATGTTTCCAGATTCCTGGATGCTTCCATTAGTGCAGTATTGACAACCCTTATTGAAGCTTTTATTCTGGTAGGAATTGTTGTATTTATTTTCCTTCAGGACTGGCGTTCAACCCTGATTCCGGTATTAGCTGTTCCTGTGGCACTTGTAGGAACTTTTGCTTTCATGAATATGCTGGACTTCTCTGTAAATCTATTGACTTTATTTGCTTTGGTTCTTGCAATTGGTATTGTGGTGGATAACGCAATTGTCGTTGTAGAAGCTGTCCATGTTAAAATGGAGGAAGGCATGAGTGCGATGGATGCTACTGTAAGTGCTACAAAAGAAATTGCAGGAGCAGTAGTAGCCATTACAATTGTGATGTCTGCTGTATTTATTCCTGTTGCATTTCTCGATGGCCCGGTTGGAGTATTCTATCGTCAGTTTTCATTAACACTGGCCATCAGTATTGTTATTTCAGGGGTGAATGCATTAACACTTACTCCAGCACTTTGTGCTATTATTTTGAAACCGCATGACCATAATAAGAAAAAAACTGTGATGGACAGGTTTTTCCAAAGTTTTAATACAGGTTTTGACCGGTTGACAAACGGTTATGTAAGTATTTTATCAAAATTTGCAACAAGAACTACAGTAACTTTTGGATTGCTGTTCCTGTTCATCGGGCTTACCTTCCTGACCAGTAAGTTTCTTCCCACCGGATTTATCCCTATGGAAGATCAGGGGATGGTATATGTAAGCGTTACCACACCACAGGGTGCAACTGTGGAGAGAACGGAAAAAGTACTGGATGAAGTAACGGTTATTGCAAAGAAGATAAAAGGCGTAGAAAACGTAACAACGCTTGCCGGATACAGTATTGTAACAGAGATTGCAGGTTCATCCTACGGAATGGCGATGATTAACCTTAAAGACTGGAAAGAAAGAGATATTTCAGTGAATGATCTGATCACGGAGCTTTCTGAAAAAACAAAGTCTATTGCAGACGCACAGATTGAAATTTTCGCGCCGCCTACGGTGCCCGGATTTGGAAATACAAGTGGTTTTGAATTGCGATTACTGGACAGAACCGGCGGAACTATCGAGAATACAGATAAAATCACTAAAGATTTTGTCAAAAAGCTGAATACTGCTCCGGAACTACAAAATAGCTTTACCAGCTTTGATGCTACTTTCCCGCAATATATGATTAATGTAGATTACGATATGGCCGCTAAAAAGGGAATTTCCGTAGATAATGCCATGTCCACTTTACAGACGATGCTTGGCTCTTATTATGCCACCAACTTTATTCGCTTTAGCCAGATGTATAAAGTGATGGTTCAGGCAAGCCCGGAACATAGGGATACTCCTGAAAGTATTTTGAATCTCTATCTGAAGAATGACAAGGGCGAAATGGTTCCTTTTTCAACATTTATTACCATGGAAAAAGTATATGGTCCTGAAGTGCTGACAAGGTATAATATGTATATGTCTGCAATGATTAACGGAGAGCCCGCAGATGGGTATAGCTCAGGAGATGCCATTGCAGCAGTAGAACGGGTAGCTAAAGAAAGCCTTCCAAGAGGGTTTGATATAGAATGGTCGGGGATGACAAGAGAAGAAATTCTGTCGGGAAACCAAACCGTGTATATATTCCTGATCTGTCTGTTGTTCGTGTATCTTTTGTTAGCTGCGCAATATGAAAGTTTCCTTCTTCCGATGCCGGTGCTGTTAAGCCTGCCTACAGGGATTTTTGGAGCCTATTTCGCATTGGTGCTGACTGGGCTGGATAATAATATTTATGCACAGGTAGCCTTGGTCATGCTGATCGGACTTTTAGCTAAAAATGCAATTCTTATCGTAGAATTTGCTGTGGCCAGAAATAAACAGGGCTTTGATATTATCCCGGCTGCTATTGAAGGAGCAAGACAGCGTTTGAGACCTATCCTGATGACTTCCTTCGCGTTTGTAGCAGGGCTTATTCCGCTTTGTATTGCTTCCGGAGCAGGGGCAATAGGAAATCGTTCCATTGGTACAGCTGCGGCAGGAGGAATGCTGATAGGAACTGTTTTCGGATTGGTAGTCATTCCGGGACTGTATATATTCTTTGCAAAACTTGAAAATAAGAAGAAAGATGAAAAGATTAAACCATAGAAATATATTTTACGGAATTGCTGTATTGAGTATGGCTTCATGTGCTGTTCCGAAAGTCACCATGCTGAAGAAGCCACAGACACTGCCTGAAGAAGTGATTAAGACTGAGAAAAAAGAAAATTCGGATGAATTTCAGCAGATTAACCTGAAAGCTTACTTTTCAGATCCTCTGTTGCTGGAACTTTTTGATAAAGTGATCCAGGCTAATCCGGATTTTCAGATTGCCCAGCAAAGGGTAGAAATTGCGAACAGTTTTCTACAGCGGTCCAAAATGGATCTTTTACCTTCTCTTGATGTAGGTGTTGAAGCTGCCGGGAACCGCTATGGAAAATATACAATGGAAGGAGTAGGAAATTACGATACCAATCTTTCTCCTAATGTTACTGAAGAACAGAAAATTAATAGAAATTTTACTCCTAATTATTGGTTGGGGGCAAGAAGTAGCTGGGAAATTGATGCCTGGGGAAAGCTGAAAAACAGGAAAATTGCTGCCCAAAAGAAATATCTGGCTTCTACGGAAGGGCTTAGGCTGCTGCAGGTAGAGCTTTTTACAGATATTGCCAATCTGTATTATCAGCTGGTGGCTTTAGACAATCGTCTGGCTATCTATCAGAAGAACTATAAGCTTCAGCAAAGGGCCTTTGAAATTGTTTTGGCACAAAGGGAAGTGGGAAAGGCTACGGAACTTGCAGTACAGCAATTTAAAGCCCAGAATAACAATTGGCTGGCAGAAATAGAACATATAAAAGTCGAGATTGTAACTGTTGAACAGGCAATTACCACGCTGACAGGGAGCTATGGTGGAGATGTTAAGCGGGGAAAAATACTGATGCCTACCAATATGGATATTTTAAATAAAACCATTAATGTGGAAGGAGTGGTGCATTCCAGACCGGATGTTGCTGCCAATTATTATGTACTGGAGGCTTCCCAGGCAGATGCCAAGGCGGCAAGAGCTGCTTTTTATCCTAAAATTGATCTCGGGGCAGGTTTTGGACTGAACTCTTTTTCTGTAGAAACCTTATTTAAACCCAGTTCATTAGCCGGGCAATTATTGGGAGGATTAATGGTTCCTGTTTTTAATAAAGGCCAGCTGAAATATGAATTTAAAATAGCAAATACAGAGCAGGAAATAGCCTTTCTTAACTATCAGAAGAGTATTACTACTGCATTTAACGAACTTCAGTCTATTTTAAAGCAAACAAAGATCTACGAAAGGGTTTTGAAGCTGAAATCAGAAGAAGTCGGATTTCTGGACCGAGGGGTAGAAGTTTCCAATGATCTGTATTTAACAGGATATGCCAACTATTTTGAACTGATTAATTCTCAGAAGAGCAAACTGACGGCAGAGCTCGATCTGCTGCAGTTTCAGCATCAGAATACCAGGAATAATGTCTTGCTGTTCAAAGCATTGGGCGGAAAGTTAGACTAGCTTTAATATAACCATTAAGAAGCTATAAGCTGTTTTAACTGACAATATCTTTTTAAGATTTTAATTTTTTAGCAGCTTCTGTTTTTTAGTGTTTTTAAAACAAAAACAATTTTTGCCGGTCTGAAAAACTAGCCCATTTTTATTTTTTACGATGAAGAAAGCCACCTTTTTGAGGTGGCTTTTATTTTTATAAGATCGTTTGTAATTATTTGATCACTTGGATATTGACTGCAGAAAAACCTTTTGGTGATTTTTCTTTCTCAAAAGATACCTTGTTTCCTTTCTTTACAAGTTCTGTACAGTTGTTGTTGTGGAAGAAAATATTTTCTTTTGAATTGTCCTCAGTAATGAAGCCATATCCTTTTTCACTGTGGAATGTGATGATTCCTGTTTTACGGATATCTTCTTCAATAATTGGAGCTGCACCTAACTGAATTTCTTCAAGGTTTACCTCCTGTCTTTCTTCAGGTGGAGTGGATGTTAATCTTCCGAATTCATCTACATACATGAATACATCCTCCATATCCTTTCCTTTGTTGTTGTTCGTTTTACGCTCTTCGCGTCTTAACGCTTTTTCTTTTTGCTTTTGAATTTTTTTCTTGAAATTTTCCTTTTTAGAAAAAGAATCTGCCATAAATTATTTTTAGTATTTAGTTTCTAATATATTGTTAATGATTCAGTGTATCAGCTTTATATTTTATAGAGCCCACTGATGCTTCCTGTCTTGGATTTCCCCTATCATATAGAGCTTTAAAATTCCGATAAGTTGTTCTTAGTAGAAGAATTAAAGTTAAAAATATGGCTGCTTTGCAAGCAAAGGCTTAATAAAATGATATTCAGCCGTGGTAAAAAACAAGTAGTAATCTAGCTATTAATATGCAAATATACAACAATAAAATGAATAATACGGTTTTAAATAATTGATTATCAGAAATAGATTCTACAGAAACAGCAATGAACATGGTGGAAAAGACATCTTTCAAGCTTTTCACGGAACGTAATAATAAATCCCCAGCAAGCTGAGGATTGTGAAACTCTATTATAGAAATGAAGTGGTGATCATATGGATGGTTGAATATCAAATGCTATGCCTAAAACTCAATGTTGAAGGAGATCTACAGCGTTTGATGAGGTTAAAAACGGAAAATGTATTTGTATCTGTCTGAGAAATAATAATGTATTCGTGAAAATATTTTTTTTGACATCATTAATTTTTTTTTCAGCTCAACATCAGCAGCTATGTGCAATTGATAGGATGAAACATAAATACCGAAAAATTCACCATACTGAGATGAATTTTATTTTTCACCTTTGTTTTATTAACATTTAAATAATTAAGAATAATGTCAGCACAAGATGTAAAAGGAAAAGTAGTTTTAATTGCCGGAGGAGGAAAAAACCTTGGTGGATTATTAAGCAAAGGTTTTGCCGCCAAAGGAGCGAAATTAGCAATACACTACAATAGTGAAAGTTCTAAGGCCGAGAGCGAAAAAACACTTGCTGAAGTTCAAGCTTTAGGAGCTGAAGCATTTTTGTTTCAGGCTGATCTTACTAAAGTGGAAAATGTAACTAAATTTTTTGACGAAACGATTTCAAAATTCGGGGGTATTGATATTGCAATCAATACGGTAGGGATGGTACTGAAAAAACCATTTGCAGAAACTACGGAAGAAGAATATGATAAAATGTTCAACGTGAATTCAAAATCTGCTTATTTCTTCCTTCAGGAAGCAGGAAAAAAGCTGAATGACAACGGGAAAATCTGTACTATTGTCACTTCATTACTTGCTGCCTATACAGGATTGTATTCTACATATGCAGGGGCAAAAGCACCGGTAGAACATTTTACAAGAGCGGCTTCTAAAGAATTCGGTGGAAGAGGAATCTCTGTAACTGCTGTAGCTCCAGGTCCTATGGATACCCCTTTCTTCTATGGGCAGGAAACAGATGATGCGGTAGCTTATCATAAATCGGCTGCTGCTTTAGGAGGGCTTACCGATATCAAGGACATCGCTCCGCTGGTAGAGTTTTTAGTAACAGAAGGTTGGTGGATTACCGGGCAGACTATTTTTGCTAACGGAGGATATACCACAAGATAATCTAAGAAATCTTACAATAACAAAACCACTGAACTTATTTTCAGTGGTTTTGTTATTTATTTTAAAAAGCAACTGGGAGAATTAAGACATTAATTTTGTCCCATCTTTAAGCTCATTCAATACATTTTTTTGCTTATGATTTTATTAAGTAGAAGCTCGGTATACCAATTCTGCATCCATTAAAACTGACCGGCTTGGGGATGAATGATCTTTGATTTTTTCCAGTGCCAGTTCTGCCGCCTTTTCACCCATTTCCTCCAGAGGTTGTTGTACACTGGTTAATTGGGGATATACCATTGATGATAATTCGGTTCCGGAAAAGCTTGCCAC
Organism: Chryseobacterium sp. WG14; assembly: GCF_024586945.1. Lineage (NCBI taxonomy): Bacteria > Pseudomonadati > Bacteroidota > Flavobacteriia > Flavobacteriales > Weeksellaceae > Chryseobacterium > Chryseobacterium sp. WG14. The sequence continues at coordinate 438,865 of NZ_JALCZD010000002.1, read as the reverse complement.
GGATACATCTTCAGGTATTCTTATCTTTTGTTCAAGAAGATAATTCATGACACCCATTGCCAAGGTATCACTAAATGCAAAAATACTGTCAAATTCTATATTCTTATTTAACAGTTCCTGGATGATATCTCTTCCATGCTGAACAGTCATCCCATTGGCCTGTATAATAAGGTTTTCATCAAAGATGTTGTATTTCATAAGAATACGTTTATAGCCATTCATTCTTTCCGTAACATTCCGGATAGTTGTAGGCCCCATGATATAGACAATTCTTTTTCTCCCTGTTTTAATTAAATATTCTACCATTAATGATGCTTTAATATAATCATTAACAATTACTTTGGAAACATCTAAGGACTCATGAGGGAGCCTGTCAAAGAATATTAAAGGTGTTCCCTGCCTCATAATGTGCTGATATATATCGTTATTGTAGGTTTCATGACAAAGGTTGATAATAATAGCATCTACATTAAACTCTTCGAGTAGCTGTAGATTTTTTCTTTCTATAAGAGGATCTTCATCAGACTGGGTGATGATAATCCGGTATCCAAGTGGGTACATTATATTCTGAATTCCTTTAAGAACTTTTGCTGAAAAAGGAGTGATCATTTCAGGTACAACAAACCCTATGGTCTTGGATTGTCCGGATTGCAGACTTAAAGCAGTAAGGTTGGGTTTATAGCCCATTTTATTTGCTGCATCCAATACCCGTTTTCTTGTTTCATCATTTACATTTTTATCATGAAGGAGTGCTCTGGAGATGGTAGAGGTGGATAATGACAAAAATTTAGACAGATCTTTAATCGTAATACGCTTCATTATACCATGCTTTTCGTCAAAAATAACAAAAAAATAGACAATTGGGAACGTTCCCTAAAATTTGGGAACGTTCCCAATTTAAATTTTTTAAAAAAACTAATGAATTAACTATTTGTTAATATAGTTTTAGCGGATTGATTAATCTGTTAATAATTTATTACTTATGGATAAGATTTATTGTAATTATGATTTGCTTGAGATTCGTGCCGGGATTTTACATATTGGTGTAGGAAATTTCCACAGGGCTCATCAGCAATTTTATACCAATATGCTGTTACATGATAAAGATCAGCAGAGCTGGGGGATTTGTGGAGTTTGTTTATTGCCTTCAGATGAGAAGATCGTAAACAATTTACGGGCTCAGGATCTTAAGTACTCACTAACAGTTTGCGGAAGAAACGGAACAAATGAAGTGTATAAAATATATTCATTATGTGAATTGATCTGGGGAATTGAAGATCCGGATGCAGTGGTCAGAAAAATTGCCGACCCCTCAATTAAAATAATCACTTTAACCATTACAGAAGGAGGATATAATCTGGATAAGGAAACCGGAGAATTTATTCTGAATGATGAAAAAATAAAGTATGATCTGGAAAACCCTGCCAGTCCTACTACCGTTTTTGGCTTTGTTGCAGAAGGATTACGCAGTAGAAAAGTAAAAAATGCGGGAGGGATTACAATACTTTCGTGTGATAATCTTCAGCATAACGGTGATACAGCGAAAAGAGCTTTTACAGCATTTATAGAAGCACAGGATAAAGACCTTGCAGCATGGGTAAAAGACAATGTGACTTTCCCCAATAGTATGGTAGACCGTATTACTCCTGCCACCACTCCTGAAGATATTGAAAGACTGAACAAGCTGAATGGTACGAATGACAAAGCTCCTGTTTACTGTGAAGATTTTGCACAATGGGTAATAGAAGATTACTTTATGGCTGGAAGACCTGCCTGGGAAAAAGTAGGAGTAGAATTCACAGATGATGTCAGTTTATTTGAAAATATGAAACTGAGCCTGTTGAATGCTTCACACACACTGTTATCTTATCCGTCTTTCCTGATGGGGTATCGAAAAGTAGACCAGGCGATGGAAAATAAAGATCTGGTACAATTTATCCGAAACTTTATGGATATTGATATTACACCATTAGTTCCTGTCCCTAAAAATACAGATTTAGAAAATTACAAAGACACACTTATTGAAAGATTTGCCAATCATAGTGTCAGTGATCAGGTAAGCCGTTTGTGCTCTGACGGGGTTTCAAAATTTTCGGTATATATTATTCCTAATCTTGATAAAATGAAAAAAGAGGGGAAAGACCTTACAAGACTTGCTTTTCTTATTGCTTCCTATAGACATTATCTGAAATACAAAACAGATGACCATGGAGATACTTTTGAAGTGTCTGAACTCTGGCTGACTACCAGTGACGACTTACTTATTGATAGTGAAAACCCACTTGATTTTTTAGAATTATCAGCTTTTAAAGGAGTTCATCTGAAAGATTCTGAACAGTTCACAAATCTGTATACCCGGTTTGTACAAGATATTAAAGACTCGGGAACCGATTGGGTTTTAAAATCAATTATAAAATAAAAGATCATGCAAATAAATACAAATATAAGCCCTTCAGAAAATAAGACAAACAATGCCATACTGCCATTTGCCATTATCACCTTTATTTATTTTATTGTAGGTTTTCTGACAACCGTGAATGAGCAGCTGCAGGCGCCTCTGAAATTCACTTTTCTAAGCCATGCAGGCAGTTTGAAAAATACATTTACCACTTTAATTTCCTTTTTCTTCTTTCTTGGCTATCTTTTGAACGGAACACTGGGAAGTAAATGGGTAAATGCATTTGGATATAAAAATACAATCCTGCGTGGTCTTTTTTTTATGATTTCAGGTCTTTTTATGTATTTATGCTCATCCTGGTTTGGTGATCAGTATCCGGATTTACAGTTCAGTATTAAGGATGCGGTTATTCCTTTCGGATTTACCATTTTCGTTATAGGATCTTATTTAATGGGTACTTCTGCCGCCATCATTCAGGTGGTTGTAAATCCTTATGCCGCATCATATGAATTGAAAGGAACCCAGCCGGTACAGCGGTTGAATATTCTGACAGCCATTAATTCAATAGGGACTACTTCTGCACCATTTTTTGTTACCGTGGTCATGTTCAGTGGGATTTCCATAGAAAATATAGAAATCAGGCAGTTGCTGCTCCCTCTGTTAGCACTTATCATATGCATATTAATGGTAATGGTGATTACCAAAAAGCTTCACCTTCCTGATATTGCCCATACGAGAATAGTAGGAGAAGAAAAGCTGGAAAGAAGCATCTGGTCATTCAGGCATTTTGTATTGGGGGTTCTGGCTATCTTTTTTTATGTTGGAACTGAGGTTGCTATCGGAGCCAATATTAATCTGTATGCCTTTGAATTGATGGATTCGGGACATCCAATCACCTTTTTCGGAAAAACAGATATTATTGTCGGTGGGATAGATTTAGGCATTCATGCATTACTGTCTACATTATATTGGGGTGGATTTCTTGTAGGGAGAGCAGTATCAAGTTTCTTGAGTAAAATTTCTGCAAGAACACAATTAATAATCACAACAGTTCTTGCGACGATTCTTGCTCTAACATCTATGATTACACAAAACCTTTGGTTTCTGGTGGCAATCGGTCTTCTGCATTCGTCTATGTGGAGCTGCATCTACACCCTTTCTATAAAAGGATTGAATAAGTATACCTCAAAAGCATCAGGTATTTTTATTTCTGCAGTATTTGGCGGGGCTGTGTTTACCCTTATCCAAGGCGGTTTGGCAGATGTTTTAGGCTCGTGGAGATGGACATGGTGGCTTACCGTAATCTGCGAATTGCTGATGCTGACCTATGCTTTGTTCGGATCGAGGATAAGAGAAAAAGATCTTATTCATTAGTTCACTATCATATATTTTCTTAGAGCTATTTTATTATCCTGTAAATAACTACCGGATAGAGGATACTTAGTGTTTATATTAAAAATACTTATGTCATGTTAAAATGTATTATATTGTTTTTTTCCGCGGTTATAGGAAGTGTATTTTTGAATGCACAGGAGGTACATTCTGCTTTACAACTTCGAAATAGTCATTTATGGCGTGGTATTGAAGTTTCTACAGGCTTGGTTTCTACAGGAGATGTACATTTGGATTATAAGAACTTCTATGCAGGATTTTGGGCTGGTGGTAATGTGAATGGCTCCTATAAAGAATTTAATAATTATGTAGGATACAGAAATAAACATCTTACTTTAGAATTATGGGATATTTATAATTTTTCACCGGATGCCTCGTATAATAACAAAGAATTTTTTAATTATTCAGCAAGGGAAACCGGGCGCTTTTGGGACCTGAGATCTTATTATACCATAAGTGAAAAGTTTCCGTTAGTTCTCAGTTGGAACACTGTGGTTTTCGGGAGAGACAGGAACAGTGATAATACAAAGAACAAATATTCATCATTTGTATCGGGAGAATATCCTGTCTATAAGAAAGAAAATCTGGAAGTAAGAGGAAGACTGGGATATGGCTTTGCACTAAACAACAGCAACGGCGAAAAGAATAACTTTTTTGCTAAAGAAGCAGGATTTAATGAGGTGAGTCTTATTATTTCAAAAAACTTTACCATTGAAGGATATAAAATACCCATCGGAATATGGGGAATGTGGAATCCTGTAAACAATAATGCATTTCTGCAGTTTTCCGTACAGGCCTATTCATTCTGAAAAACAGAGATGAATTTGAGAAGTCTATTAAAAATATATTTATTATTTTAAAATAATGGAAGATAAAAAAAATAAAGCAGTCTGCTTTGGAGAAGTTCTGTGGGATATTTTTCCGGGAGAACAGAAAAGAATGGGGGGAGCCCCTTTTAATGTAGCATATCATCTTTCAAGGATGGGTGTTGGTGTCAATATGATCAGTAGTGTTGGAGATGACCAGCTTGGGCACGATCTGTTACAGAAAATGAAAAACTGGAAAATTCCGACTGAGCACATTCAGATAAGCACAGAATATCCTACCAGTACTGTTGTTGCTTCAATGGATGAGAATAATGATGCGCATTATGATATCGTAGAAAATGTAGCCTGGGATTTTATTGATATGACCCAAGCAGATCAGGAAATCCTTAATGAAGCAGATGCTTTAGTGTTTGGAACACTGGCAGCCCGAAGTGAGAAATCCAAAAACACATTATTCCAGTTACTGGAGATCGGTTCTTACAATGTTTTTGATATTAACCTTAGAGAACCATATTATGAGGTTAGCATGATTAAGGACCTGTTACACAAAGCACATCTTGCAAAATTTAACAAAGCAGAATTACGTATGATGCTGGATTTTTTAGGAAAAACATATACCAATGAAGAAGACAGCATACATTATTTACAGGATCAATTTGACCTCCCGGAAATTATTGTTTCCAAAGGAAGTAAAGGAGCTCTGTATGCTTATAAGGATGATTTCTATCTCTATCCTACCATCCCGGTTACCATAAAAGACACCGTTGGGAGTGGTGACTCTTTTTTAGCAGGGTTTTTATCAAAAAAGCTGGAAAAAGGAAGTTCTGTACATGAAACAATGCTACAGGCCGTTTCACTAGGAGCTTTTATTACATCACAGGAAGGAGCATGCCCTGAATATACCCTTGAGGATTTTAACAGATTTAAAAGTGAACACCCTGTCTCTGTTTTGAGCTGAACCAACAAACTGCATATTAATTTAAAATGATTCTTGAAGAAACATTTTATACCTTTAATGGAAGGATCAACACTGAAATATTGTATTATGCAGCATCAGCTAGAAAAACATTATGTAAACAGGGTAGGCTGGCTTCGGGCAGCTGTTTTGGGAGCTAACGACGGGTTGCTGTCCACCACGAGTATTGTTATTGGGGTTGCCGCAGCAGAACCCGACCGTCATATCATCATTCTGGCTGCTTTAGCGGGAATGATTGCGGGGGCAATGTCTATGGCTGCCGGTGAATATGTGTCTGTAAGTTCACAGGAGGATACAGAAAAAGCAGATTTAATCCGTGAAAAACGTGAGCTTGAAGAAATGCCTGAAATAGAACTTAGAGAATTAGCTAAAGTCTATGAAAGAAGAGGTTGTTCCAAAGAAACAGCAATGCAGGTTGCTACTGAGCTCACAGCACATGATGCATTGGGAGCCCATGCCCGGGATGAATTGGGAATCAATGAAATCACACAGGCAAAACCTCTGCAGGCAGCTATTGCTTCATTTGGATCCTTTGCATTAGGCGCTTTATTACCTTTTATGGTTTCTTTACTGGCTCCTATTAAGCAGATGATCTATTTTCAATATGGTTTTTCCATCATATTCCTCATGCTGCTAGGAGCAATTTCAGCCAAAACAGGTGGTTCCGATATTAAAATTGCCATGCTCAGAATCTGTTTCTGGGGGACGGTAGCAATGGGGATTACAGCTTTGGTAGGACGTTTTTTCGGAGTAAGTGTAGCATAGTACTTTGTACTTTGGAAGTCGTGTTTTAATACTTTTTGAAAGGTAATCTTTTGATTTACAAACAATAAAAAACCTAACAAGTGTTAGTCGTAGAAATACTACACTTTTTCAGATTTAAGCTTAAATATTCTTTCAGTCTGGTAAATACTTCTAATTTTGGTGATATAACCAACCACAAATCACAAAATATTAACGATTAAAATTTACGATCATGGCAGAAAGAAATTCAAGAGGAATTCTAAAATTCAACAACGGTGAAGGACAAAAGTTATTAAAACTGAATTATACGGTAGCCCGTGCTACAGACGTGTCCGGTAGAGTAGCATCTGATCCTTCCAATGCTCTTATTAAAATTACAGTAGAAGCTACAGAGAAATCTGACATCCTGGAAAGCCTACTTAATGGAAAATACAAGCCTACAGTAGGTGAAGTAACTTTCAACAAATCTCACGAAGAAGGAACATTAACAACATTAAAATGGACTAACGGGTATGTCATCCAGCACGAAGTAGATTTCGATGCCGTAGATGAAAACAGTATGTACATCAGTTTTGTTGTAAGTGCAGAACAAATTGATCTAGGTAATTCAGCTTATAATGGGGCTTGGCCTACAGCATAAGAATCTGATCTCTTAAAATTAACTCAACATAAAACAGAATGGTGCTACAAAGATGCTGTTCTGTTTTTTTGTCTGTAATTATTTCCATCGGGACATCATAAATGGACAAGCAGCTTTACCTTTTTTAAAATTCTATAATTTTAAACATAAAGCTGATAATGTGAATTTTATATTGTGAAAAATTCATAACTTTATGAAAAGGTCATTTGTTTTTTAATTTTTTTATTAAATAAATTCCCCGAAAACACCTTACATAATATGAATAAAAATACCTCGAATTCAGATAAGATTTCTGAGAATCATATTCCCGGAATCAACCGTGTGGTTAAACTGGATATTGTGATAGAAGGCAAAATCATCAAGCACTTTAAGCATTTTCGTTTGCAGCAAAGTGTAAAAAAACATCATGATTTTGAACTTACATTGGCTCATGATACCCTGGACGGAAGACAAAACCATGATCTGGAAGAAGCTCAACAGTTTTTAGGAAAACGTTTAACAGTGGTTTTTAAATACAAAGATGTAGAAGGAAGTCCGGAAAGAACCTTTGTAGGAGTGATCACAAGAGTGGGCTTCAGCCAGGAAAATCATAACCTTGGAAATATTGTTTTGAAAGGGCATAGCCCTACCATTCTGTTGGATGCTGCTCCCCACACCCAAAGTTTTGGTGGAGATCAGCCTGTTAATATGGGAATCATTGCAGAGGATGTTATCAAACAAGGGATAGAAAGTACCAAGTTTGATGTAAAAGTAAATGCCAAAGCTTCGTCCCAGATCCTCTACAGCGCCCAATATAACGAAACCCATTATAATTATCTCTGCAGAATGGCTGAAGCCTATGGTGAACAGTTCTACTATGATGGTGAAGTGCTGCACTTCGGAAATATGCCACCTCAGAATAAAGCATTGGAACTGGTATATGGAAGCAATGTTTCTGATGTGAATGTTGAATTGAAAGCGGTGCACATCAAACCCAGTTTCTATGGATATAACAGCAGCTCAAATGCTAAGCTCTCTTCGGGAGAAACCCCTATAAAACATGTAGGAAATTTGGCAAAAACAGCTTACCAAAATAATGACGGTATATTCAAAACTCCGGCATTACAGGTAGCTCCCATAAAAGCGGCAACCGATATGGATGTTGTTATTTCCCAAACCAGTACAGCCGGAAGTAAAGCGGTAGAAGTATTTACGGTTTCCGGTGGGACAACTATTCCCTTTTTATATCCGGGATGTGTTGCCGATATCAATATGCGAAAAACAGATACTAATCAAACCTCATATTTTACAAAGCTGATGATGACGGAGGTGATTCATGAGGTGGATGCTTTGGGCCGTTATACAGGAAGATTTGAAGCGATAGCCTCAGATACAGGATTTATTCCGAAACCGGATTTTATTGTACCTATTGCGCAGCCTCAGATTGCTACTGTAATATCCAATACAGACCCGCTGGAACAAGGAAGGGTAGCTGTAAGATTTGACTGGCAGCTTCACGATACTACCAATTTTATCCGAATGATGGCTCCTGATGCAGGAGGAACAGATCAGATCACCCAAAACAGAGGCTATGTGGCTGTACCTGAAGTAGGAGATCAGGTGATGGTTGGTTTTGTACATAATCACCCTGACCGTCCTTTCGTGATGGGAGGAATGTTTCATGGGGGAACAGCTATGGGTGGCGGTGTTAATAATCATTTAAAATCTATACAAACCAGAAGCGGTATTAGAATTTTGATGAATGATGCAGAAGGAAGTGTCAATATTATCGATCCTAGCGGGAATAATTATTTTATGGATGGAAAAGGTAATATTGTGGTAACTGCTCCTAAAAATATGACGTTCAATGCAGGGGAAAATCTTAATATTAATGTAGGAAAAGATATGAAGACCAGTGTTGGAAATGATCATACTACTACTATTACTAATGATCACAGATTCACCTCAAAAAACTATAAACAGACGGTGAACGAAAATAAAACCATTAATGTAACGGGTGATTTAAAAGAAACAACATCTACCACCACCCATAAAGCAAAAAATGGCGATATTTTGTTACAGAGCTCAGGAGTGGCGAAAATGCTGGGTAAAATAGATGCTAAGGTGAATAAAGGATAGAAAATGTTGAAAAAAGTACTGATCTCCTTCTTTTCATCGGTCTTATCGGTAGTGGCTCTTGTCATTATTGAATTAGGTTTTATGGATTTGACAACACAGTATAGCCATGGAGATTATGGATGGGTCGCCCTTTGGTTGATCTTCGCTTTTTTTCCGGTATTATTTGCTCTGCCGTTTGTAATGGCTTCTAAACGTAAACAAAACGAAATAAATGATTTTCTTTTATTTTGTTTTTACTCTTTTTGTATATGTTTTCTTGTGATATCGTTAATTTTAGTGATTATCCTTCCGTTGATGTCATAAGAATCATTAAGTAACAATAATTAAGAGTAAATTATTAAAAAAATGTAAGGTATTAATAATGAATAAACTAATAAAATATCTATTAAGCTTTTTATTTTTTACCCAGATCTCGTGTCAGGAAAAAAAAGACCATAAAAAAACTGAAACTATGACAAAATATGAATGGACTGAAGGAACCTCTGCCCCTTTAGGATATCCGATGGAAGTATACAAAGGAGGAATGGAATGCGAAGGAGGAGAATGGGTAGGATTAAGCTTTGGTATCGTTCCCGGGAGCCATTCCTGGGGATTGATTAATCATGGGATGGGGAATGGCTTTAAAAGTCTTCCTTCCCGTTTGGATTTTATCTGGATGTCTTATCTTGAAAATCAGTTTTACCAGATAGATACGGCAATTGATACCGAAATGGTAAGAAAATATTTTAGCCAGGGATTTGAAATAAAAGGAGCAAGCGGAAAAGCACAACATTTAAACTACGATGTTATTTCTGTAGGTATGGCACCTGGAGGTGTGGTCGTTGTTTGGGTGGCAGGAATTGGCTGGCAAAAAGAAATAGGGAGATATCAGGGTAAAAAAGTAACCATTCCAGAATCAGAAATTGCTAAGCTGGACAGTCATGAAAACCGATTTTGGCGCAAAGATTATTTGGAAATGGTACATACAAGAGAACAGATTATTCCAAAGAAAATACAGGAAGAAAACAAAGGAAAGCCTATACCATTTGGTTTATGGGATGTTTATAGAACAAGGTTTACTTGGAAAGCTATTTTTGAACTCCCGGAAAATGCAAAATTAAATCCGCTAAGAGATGTTGGGGTTGATATGATAAATGGTGAAAAAGAACAATTTGATGCTGCAAAAAATCCTTTATCAGATTATGATTTTAGAACAATTCCTAGTTCAATTTCAATGTCAGTATTAGATAAAGATAATAATAGATACGGAGCAGCATGTAATTTGGACGAAAAATCCAGCTTTGACGCTTTTAATAGTGTTTTTGGAGATAATCCCAAAAGTACCAAAGCAGAATTAGTCATAAAAGTGAATGAGGCGTTTAGCTTTTTTACAGTAAAGCTAAAAGGGGAAAATGGGAAAGAAGCTTTTATTAAGACAGATAAATTAGAAATATTTAAGTCGAAAAAGAAAAATTAAAAGAAGCCTCAAATTTAGGATTATGGGAAAAACATTTGTGTACAATACTGGAAATTATGCACCTCCTGTTGACGAACTGCATTTGGAGGTAGGTGTTTTCTTTGACGGAACTTTGAATAATCTTAAAAATACTGAGCTCCGCCAAAAATATAAGGATGGCAAAAACAAAATTGAAAGCACGGATTCTGAAGAGGAAATTTTACGAAAAGAAAAAGCGATAGAAGATACGACTGAAAAACAGGAAGATGAATATGATGATTTAGATGATAAAAAAAAGCCAGATGCCGGTTCCGAATATGACCAGTATCTTAAAGCGATTCACAGGAGCCGCTTAGATAAAATGGGGGTTGATAATAGTTTTAGCAACGATTTTACCAATGTTGCCAGATTGTATAAGTGTTGTGAACAGACTAATTATGCTATTTATATAGAAGGTATTGGGACGCTGGATAACCGCAGAGATGTAGATGATGGCTTCCAATATGGATCTGGTATTACAGGGGTAAGAGGGAAAGTGAGAAAAGGATGTGAAAAACTGGCGGATAGAATTAAAGTAATAATCAGAGATAGTTTAAATGCAGATAAACAATTTACAAAAATATATATAGATACTTTCGGATTCAGCCGTGGGGCTGCAGCCGCAAGGAATTTTGCTTACGAAATCAATGGTAAAAAAAGAACAGCAGATGTTGAGATAAAAAAATCCCGAAAGATAGTAGGATATACTCAAATGGATTCTTCCGAAGGACCAATTACGATTCCCCAATATGGAGATATGTGGATAGATAAGGATAAAATAGAGGTAGATCCTAATTATCTTGTTGATGGAAAGCTTCCGAAATTTGGATTTCTGGGATATTATCTTTTAAGTAAAGATGTACTGACCAAAGAAGAATTGGAAGATTTAGAACTGGATGTTCGTTTTATCGGGGCCTATGATACTGTTTCTTCTTATGAGGAATTTGGTGATATGGGTGGCATGAGACGTGTCGGATGGGAAGGGATGAAGCATTCTACCCTAGGATCTGCATACAATTTCGGAGATGATGTAGAACAGCTGCAGTTATTGAATCCAGGATCTTATTTCAAAGCCGTTCATTTTACGGCAGGCAATGAGCATCGGGAAAACTTTTCATTAACCAGATTTCCGGGTAGTATCGAAAAAGAATTTCCGGGAGTTCATTGTGATATAGGCGGTGCTTATGAAAACGGAATGGAAAAAGTGGATGAAATAGAAACTTCTAACCATAAACCCGTATGGTTCTTAAATAAGCGCAGACAGCAACTGATTGATGAACATTGGTATGATGATGAACAGATTGAAATCAATAATAGCTTTCTGAATTTTATTACAGCGGGAAGTGTATACCGTAAAATAACCGGAACCCGTTTTTTGAGAAAAGAATACAGCTATATTCCGCTACATTTTATGGAAGAGCACGGTAAAAATCTGTACGACCATCAATTGGTGATGAAAACTGAAACTTCCTATTCTATAGAACATGATCAGTATCTGCCTCATGCAAAAGATTTTTTACATGGTTATGTATTTGAAAATGGTGGAAAGTGGAATTTCAAAACGGATGAACAGGTTGAAAAAGAAAAACAGGAAAGAGCATTGCAAAGGCTGTTAGACCCGGAACCGGTACAGGAACAATCACCTGCTGAGATGGTAGATGAAAACGGGAATAAAATTAAAACCAAGACCTTGGAAGGGGTGACTGTTACTGCCTATCATCCGCAGGCCTTATTAAGAATTATACGCAATAAATACCTTCATTGGTCAGCGAACAGGGACTGGATGGGAATGGATCCCAATAACGATTATCAAAGAAGAATATATCCGGAATAATGAGTAATATACTGCAAAACCTTCATCAGAAAATATACCGCCTGGAAACGATTGTTACAGAGCAGAAAAACGAATTTTATTCCACAGAAAAACGATATGCCAGACAGGTGGAGGTCTTTTACCTTGGAAAAGAGAAAGAAGAACATCAGTTCCAGATTCTAGTCGTTGATTTTGACTTCTCAGATGAGGACGATGCAATGGGGCAATTTTTTAAAAAGGTCAGTTATCTGTTTGATGAGATAGAATGCAGGGTAGATGAAGAGGGAAATATTACAGCGGTAGATAATCTGTTTTTTCTCCAGATGAGGTGGGTGAAAATTCAAACTGAATTATCAAAGACCCATAAAGGAGGAGCGGTAGACAGCTATTTCAGCCGGGTGAGCCACTTGCTGGAAAATGAAAATGAACTGATTGAATTTTTAGGAAGTTACCATATGTTTGGGCTGCTTTTTAATGGCTTATTGCAGTCATTTGATAGCAAAAGAAAAAGAATATCTTCTGAAGGATATACGGAAATTATGACTCCTGTAATGGATGGTGAAAAAATGATGCTGACCATTTCTTCTGAAAACTTAGAAAAAACTGAAACCAGCTATTTCAGAGGTCTCTTTGTTTTCAAGGGCGATCTTTATGAGGAAGGTTTTACAGAAGTTAAAAAACACAATGCCCATTTAAAACATTCATTATTATGGATAGGTTAAATAACGATGGCAAAAATGCCGTCCCGGAAACTCAAAATCAGGCTCCAGAACAGACTCCCGATCAGATGAAAGCTGCCAACAGCCAGAAAATGGCAGGAAAGCGTGCCGAAAATGAAGAGAAAGATAAAAAGCAAGAAGATTTATTGCTGGCTATAGACGGAGCAAAAATAAAATTCAATGCTCATTTGGGAACATTTAAAGTGTTGAATGATGTACCCACCACACAAGATAAGCTTACCGGAACTATTGTAGAAAAACAGACACCCAATTTTATCTTTGATGATGGTTTCATTTTGACGAAATCTATAGAGTGGCAAAATTTTGGAAATGCTAAAGTACAGGACAATGAAGTGCTGTTGAAGAAATCGTTTTTACCCGGAGTAGGAGCTGTACCCGGAACACTTCCGGAAACGGGGAAAGTTGAATTTGTAGATTCCGGACAGGTGAATATACCTGAAAGCATTGATCCAAAGGGTGCACCGGTTCTGCGAAATACTATTGTGGAACAAACCTTTGTAGCCTGTATAGATTTCTATCGTTCGCAATTAAATGCAGATGGAAAATTTGGGAGAGAAGATACTCAATACAATGGAGAATTTGGCTTTGACCGATTTGATAAAAAAGTTTGTGCTGAAGGATTAGCTTCTAAATATGAAAAATTATCCAATATTATTACTAAAGAGAAAACCTATGCTGGTAAAAAAGAATATCTATGTCCATACTTAAGTGTTTGGGGACCAAATACTGAAAATAATACCGATAATAAAAAAAGTAAAATTTTTATATATGTAAGGGCCAATGAGGCCTTTGTGAAAAGTGAAATAAATGAAGCTGATATTGAATTAATAAGTTCAGATGATAAAATCAAAATATCTCCTAATATTGTAAGATTAAGTATAAAAGGTGCTGCTCAAAAAATTAGTATTGAATGTACAGGAGCATTTCGTAAGGATGTTACCATTATTGCAAAAGCAAAAGAGCAACCTCAGGAATTAGGAAAACTTATTGTAAAAGCTAATACTATTTATAAAACCATTATACAGCCAGTAAAAGTGACTTTTGGAACTACAGCAAGTACCGAATCCAAAGATATTCCTCATGTAAATTTAATGAAGGATATAGTGAAATTATTTAATGAAAACTCCTTTAACCAAGCCTATATTTTTGGAGAATTAGCTGCTACTACAAAGCATGTCACTTTTTTGGAAAGCGAATTTAAAAGTTTTTTCAATGATATTGACGGAAAACGATATTTAGAATATTCTGCCTCAAATAAGCAGAAAGCATTTAAATATGATGAATTAATGGGACGTCGATTTGAAGCAAATAATTCTGGTAAGGCTGATCAGCAAAGAAGAGAAGAATTACTCAATAAAAAGATTGAAAATCTACTGAAGGAAATTGATAAAATGTATGGTTATAAAAGTGATGACTTGAAAAAAGCTAAAAAGATGCATGAAGAGCATAAAGTAACTAATATATGGAATGATCAAAAAATAAAAGCTTTGTATGATGATTTTGTAAAGGAAAAAGCCGAATATAATCAATTATACCCAAATTCATTTAAGCTAGACCAGAATGGAAAGATCTATTTCTTTTATACTGAAGATATACATGGTGCAGGGTCTCCTGAAAAAGAAATACAGGCTTTCTCATTAATAAATTCTGGGACTGCACAAATTTTCAATTCTGCTCTTACTGATAAAGATGCAGCTTCTTTAATAATACATGAATTAGGGCATGCTTTCGGATTAAGACATCCTTTTGAGGCAGAAGTGATGGGGAGGTATCAGATAAAAGAAAATGGACAAAAATATAAACAAGATTATGAAGATGAAATCAAAAATTTAACAGTTGAGATAGATAGCGTAATAAATTCGAATATTGATAATTTAGAAAAATTAGAGGGTATCTCTAAAAGAGATAATATTCCAATAAGTGATTTACAAGGCTTGACTCTGCTTAATGAAAGATATAAATCTTTAGAAGGTCTGGTTGCGGACAAATATTCTTTTACAAATTTTGAGGCAAATTTTGTAGATTTTGTAAAAAATGATGTGATCGGTTTAGAGGGAAAAGCACTTTCTCAAATAAGTTCTAATGCTGTAAATCTATTACAGGAAAAAGAAAACTTAAAAATGAAGAAAGAAGAATTAGAGAGATTGAAAAAAGAACGTAAAAAAGCAAAGTCTTATGAAGAATTTCCCAACTCTAAAGCTAATAGTGAGACTCTTGAGAATTATCTGGACTACAGACAAAAAACAGATGGTAGTTTCAATAGTAATTTTCAATACAAATCTTTTTATCAATGGCAGTGGAAAGATATGATTAACCTTGGGAAAACAAGAAAATATTTAATTGAAATAAAATAAAAGAGATGAAGAAATTAATCTTTATATTTTCATTATTAACAATAATATCATGTAGTTCTGTAAAATATTATGAATATTATCAAAATGATAATATAACTGAAATGAATTCTAAATATGCATACTGCACTTTAGAGGTGCATAAGGATAAAGTTATTTATAGAGCTTTCAATAATAGCTATGTATATAAAGAAAAAGAGCCTATATCTTTTCTCTATATTGAAACCGGAAAAATGAGTGATCTGGACTATATTCCACTGTGGAAAGCCTCAAAATTTTATTATTATATAGATGAAAATCAAAAAAAGGTAATTGACTATACTCTTTTATCAGATGCAGATATTAAATTATTAGGGGGGTATTTTAAAGAGAATAATTTATACAAAAGAGAAAGCAAACAACCAGAAGATTATCACTTTAATAATTATAATTTAAATCGAATTGCCATATGGTTTCCATCAGAACTGAAAAGAGTACAAAAAATAAATTACTCTAAATTTCCAAAAGAAATACAGAAAATTAATCTTGTAAATCCAGATTCTGAAAAAGGTAACATAAAATAAAAGATAAAAGGATTGCTCTATAGTGCCTCATGTATTATTGTTGACATTGTCAAAAGAAAAAATGGTTACTGAATTATAGACAGGTGTTGTGTGGCAACTAGAACAATCAAAAATAGATGGAATAATGATAGAATACAATTAAAACATTCATTATTATGGATAGGTTAAATAACGATGGCAAAAATGCCGTCCCGGAAACTCAAAATCAGGCTCCAGAACAGACTCCCGATCAGATGAAAGCTGCCAACAGCCAGAAAATGGCAGGAAAGCGTGCCGAAAATGAAGAGAAAGATAAAAAGCAAGAAGATTTATTGCTGGCTATAGACGGAGCAAAAATAAAATTCAATGCTCATTTGGGAACATTTAAAGTGTTGAATGATGTACCCACCACACAAGATAAGCTTACCGGAACCATCGTTGAAAAACAGATTCCAAACTTTATCTTTGATGATGGGTTTCAGATGATTTCTCTCACAGAGTGGCAGGATTTTGGAACTGTGAAAGTTCAGGAGAATTATGTGCTGCTAAAAAAGTCCACTTTACCGGGAACAGGAAAAATGCCGGGAAGTGTCCCCCCTGAAACAGGGAAAGTAGAATTTGTAACCTCCGGACAAGTAAATGTTCCGGAAAGTATTGATGCAAAAGGAGCACCGGTGCCGGAAAATAAAGATGGTAAGTGTCCAAATTGTTCAAAAGAAATAACCGCTGAGTTAATAAGAGAAACAATCGGTGTAAAAAGCTTAAGTGAAAAACAACAACAAATTATAAATTCAATATTACCTTACTTAAATAAATATAGAAAAGATTTTGGTTTAGATACATGCTTAAGAAAAGCTCACTTTGTTGCACAAATTGCTCTTGAGTCAGCTTCGTTTACAACATTTGAAGAAGGAGAAGAATATTCTTCCAGTATAAGTTTAGGAGTTTTTAGTTCTTCTGTAATTCCAATCAATACAACTATTGTTGAATCTTTGAAAGACCATCTAACATCAATTTTCACAATAATTGATGCTAAAGGAAACAAAATTTCAAAAACAAATGATGAACTTAAAACAATATTATTGAATGATAAACCATCTATTATAGACGGGGAATTATATGGGAAATATATAGGAGGGAAAGATCCGAAAAATCCTAAAAAAAGAATAGGAAAAGTACTTAAAGAGGTTTTAAAATCAGATAAGTCATTAGATTATAAAATAGTATTGCAACCTCATACTTATTTTGGGATTCCTTTGATGTCTAGAGCTTATGCCCCTTATCCAGGTGATACAAGAGGACTAGGAAATGGAGATGAGCTAACGAGAGATGGGTGGAAATTTAAAGGGAGAGGTTTAAAGCAGGTGACAGGTAGGGCAAATTATGGAAGTTTTTCAAAATATAGGAATAAAAATCCTTTTACTGATGATACAACGGGATCCATAGATTTTGCAGAAGAAAAGCAAGGAGTTCCTTTAAAAGGAAAGTATTTAAAATTATCCGAAGATCCAATGTATGCAACTCAATCTGCATTATGGTTTTGGAATGAAGGAACGAAATATAATAAAAAAACAGCAAAGCAGCATGCTGACAACGATGATGTTGATTCTGTTTCAAAAGCTATTAATAGATACGATACAAAAGCACTCCCTAAAAGGGCGAAAAATTATGAAAGAGCAAAAATTGCTTTTGAAATTAAAGAACATTATGAATCTATAAAAAAAGAGAAAAAATGATAAAATACCCGCCCAAGATATTATTTGTTTTTTTGTTTAGCATATTTTCATATGCTCAAAATGTTTCTGTTTTAAAAGATTCGGTATGTATTTCCAATGAATGTTTTGAGTTACAGGAATTAAAAATAGAAACTAAGAATACAGTCATTTACAAGAAAATTCAAAAAAGCTATGATCTTTTTAATGGTGTTTTTTTTGATAACCCAGAAAAAAGATTGAATGCAAAAAAAGATACTTTAAAAAACTTAATTTCAACAAATTCTTTACGTGACAACCAATTTGGATTTGAAAAATATAAAATATTTCTCAATAAGAACGGCTTACTAAATGTATCTGTACATATTCAGTCTTATGGCTCTCCATGGGAGTATACGATCTATTATTTCTTTGATGAAATGAATGATACAGAAGTTGGAGAAAAATTATTCACGAACAAAAAAATGCTCCTACAGATATGTAGTAAAAAATTAAAGACAGATAACAACGTATTTGTTCCAATAAAGAATCTCAATCAATACAAAATAGATACAAGTATAGAGGGGAAAATGATAGGTATAAATCTCATTTTTTATGATGAGAAAAGTAGAACAAATAGTGGTTATCCGGAACACTCTGTTTATTTTACATGGAAAGAAATTGAAAAATTTATAGCACCACAGTATAGAAGGCGATTGACACAATATTAAAACATAATGTTTATTAAAAAAATTAAGATAACCTATCCAATGATTCTTATACTAATGGGTTTTATAGCCCAAGCTCAGGAAATAAAGATTTGGAATAAAGTTTTAAATGAAGAGAAGTGTAAATATAAAAACTGTTAATTATTGGAATAATGCTAAAATAGAGATTACCGCTGGTTGTTGTAAGAAAAATTTATTGATTATTAAACGAACTTTTTTAGAGAATAATATTGTTGGAGACAAACTTTATTTTAAGAAAAATAATGATAAATATTATTTTAAAGCCCTTAAAGAACTTGAACAAAAAACAGAGAAGAATTTTGAATGATGTAAATTAATAATTTACTCTATTGTAATGAGTTATGGTATTTTCTCATTAAAACATTCATTATTAAAGAAGGTTCATACATTAGCTAAAAAAGGAGCAACTCATGAAGTTGTGAATTCAATAACAGCAAAAGTAAATTATGCAACAAAATCATATAGTAACAGAAGAGAAGCTTTTGATAGAACCGTTAAAATATTTAAAGATGATCAATAAAATTCCTTTACTATTTTTATTTTTAGGTTTGAGCTGTCATTCTCAAACTTCTCAAGTGGAAGCATTGTTAAAATCGAATGAAATTGTAGCTCAGCTGCATAATGATTTTAATAATGATGGAACACGTGATGATTTATATATTATAACAACAGATAATAAAAAACAGATAGAAGACCTTACTAAAAGAAAGCTTATCATCGTTTTCAAGAATAAAAATAATAAAGAGCTTTCAACCTATGAAAATGAGAACATTTTCCCTTGCAAAGAATGCAGCGGTAAATCTGATGCTAGTATTGATGATCTAAAGTTTGAAAATAACCTGCTTTCATACACAACATCTATCGCACCTCTAGCTTCTGATAAGTATTCTGTTGTAGACTTTACATTACAGTTTTCAAACAATAATTTTATTCTTTATCAATACAGAGAAAGCTACTTTGCTACAGAATCTGACGATAATGCATCAGTTTTGTTAGATACAAGTGATCTTCCCAAGATGAAGTTTAATTATTATGACTGGGTAGCAAACAAAAGCTGGTTGGATTATCTCAGTATTTCCTCCAATAATATTACTAAAATAAATGATTTAGCTTTTAAACTCGAAAATATTAACCCGACAGTATCGATTAATGTGCTTCAGAAAATAATTCAAAAATATCCTGATCGGGTAGTAGCTTATCTCAATATTGCAAATAGCTATTGGAATATCGGACAAAAAGGAAAAGCCATAGAAAATTATAAAATATATCTTTCTTTAATGAAGTCTCAAAAGAAGGATTTGAAGAAAGTTCCAAGGTATGTACTGGACAGAACAAAATGATGAAAAATTTAATACATACATTACTTATTCTGGTGACGTTTCATGTAACCGCTTTTGCGCAGACACCAAAATCCTATACCGTTACTCATATTATTAATAAAACTATTGATAAGGGAGAATACGTTGATGATAAAAGAATTGACAAAAAGGATAAAATAAGTACTGATAACCTTATTTATATCTCCAGCCCTAAAAATGATAGTATTGCTTTCTATGATTTTAATGATTCTCCGGTATCAGAAAAGAAAGTACCCAATATATGTGCTTTGGCAAAAAATCAGAATAGTCTTTTGTTGACTTATAAAAATGGAAGCTACAGTACAAAACTTAAGATTACATTCAATAATAATGAAAAGACAGTTTTAATCGGAGATAAGGATGTCTTTTACTTGAATGATTCTTACTATAAATATGTACAGAAAAGTGTTGGCGATAATTTAAACATCCCCGATCTGATTGACTTCCTGGAAGATTTTTTAGCAGGATATGGGCTGGAAGATTTAAAATATATTTCATCCTACGAAAAATACAAGCATAAAGATTTCAAAATAACAAAAGCTTATATGGAATCTTTCAGAACCCAGGCAAGTGATTATCTGGATAAATGGAATGTAAAGTTCTCGTATAGTAATGCAGGAGTACCAAGCTATGTTTTAAAAGAATCTGGAGAAGGAGATCGGGAAATAGAAAAAACACTGATTTCTTCTAATAAAGGAATTTTTAAATATACAAAACATACCAATTCGGAGAGCAGATTGATTACTGATACTGACATTCGAATGGACGTCAATAATCATAGATACGACGAAAAAGTAACTTCCCTTCAGGCAGGATTGGGAAAAGAAACCCGATATGAAATTAAGCAGATTTCCTATAAAAAATTTCATTTCAAAGAACTGATGCTTACCTCTGGCAATATTTCCAACATCATATCATCAAAATAGAAAAGAGAGGACAGGTGTAATCCTTCTGGCACAAAAACGCATCACAATTCATGAGAATGTGACATAAAAATTGTATAACTGGTTTATAAATGGTTATTTTTGTTTTGGATTAAAAAATGACTTATGAATAAAAAACTAATTATTTTAACAGCGGCAATCACTACAGTCGTGTTATCATGTAACAACGATAGAGATGAGGAAGCGAGGAAAAAAGCGATAGAATCGGTTAAAGCGAGCTCTCAGACCTTAAAAATAAATAATCCG
Source organism: Chryseobacterium sp. WG14 (assembly GCF_024586945.1). NCBI lineage: Bacteria > Pseudomonadati > Bacteroidota > Flavobacteriia > Flavobacteriales > Weeksellaceae > Chryseobacterium > Chryseobacterium sp. WG14. Next base: position 417,862 of record NZ_JALCZD010000002.1, on the reverse strand, counting down.
GATAATACAGCAGCTATTCAAAGTACAGTTAATTCAAATGACAATTCTTTGAATCCACAAGATACGACGGGGCCGGTTGGAGAAGATCCAACAATTGATCCCACAAAGCCGGACAGACCGAAGTAAAATAATAAAATAAAGAATGGCAACAATACTGATATTGTCGCCATTCTTATTTCTGATACTTTGATTTTTATCAACAAGAAAAATAAGCTTGACTAGTCCTGAAATAACGATACAAATTAAAGGATAAAAGTAAATAATTAAACCAGAGTAAATTTATTAAAACGATTATTGATGATAATTTAAAGACTCTGGATATTACTTGTGATCTAATTGTACATAGCAGAGGGACTCTTCAACATCAAGATAATTTATTAGCAATTGAAATGAAGAGAAATACTCATTCTCTATCAGAAAAGTTAAAAGATAAAGATAGATTAAGAGCCTTAACAAAACCTATCAATGAAGTCACTATAATGTCGGATACAGGCTTTCCCACGAATGTTTGTGGCTATATCCTTGGGGTATATTATGAAGTAAATAAAACAAATAGACAAATAGTAGTTGAATATTTTATTCAAGGAAATTTTTTTAAGAGAAAAACACTACCATTTTAATAATATAAATAAGATAAAGCATGAAATCGCCCCTAAACATCCATCCTCCAAAAAATTGGCAAGATTTTGAAACCTTATGTCTTAAGCTTTTTGGTGAAATATGGAAAATTCCTCATGAAATTGAATTTAATTCAGATAATTCTCAAGGTCAAAATGGAGTAGACATTTATGGACCAGTAAATGATGGATTAAATTACAATGGAATACAATGTAAAAATAAAAAGTTAAATCTGATTGATGGTTCTCCTAATAGAATCACCATAAAAGATATTCAAGCAGAAATTGATAAAGCCAAAGGTTTTAAACCTAGTTTAAGTAAACTAGTTATTGCAACATCACTTCCTAAAGATCAGAAAATTGAAGAATATATTAGAAAGATGAGTATAGAAAATTTAAAGAATGATCTTTTCTCTATTCAAATTTGTTTCTGGGAGTTTTTTGAAAGAAAATTATCTGAATTTCCAGAAGTATATAATTGGTATGTTAAAAATGAAGATTTTCATCGAGTAAAGCAAATCTCAATAACATTTGAAAATGGGTTAAATGAAATAACGTGCTATCCAAAATTTCAAAAAAATATAAGGATTTATAAGTTAAAAACGGACGATCAAAAATTAGAAGAAGAAGAAAAATACATCGCAACACTTAGAAAAGTTTTCTCTGACATGAAACTTTCTGAAAGTGAAACTGAAAACATTTTAAATATTAATAGAGGTCATACTTTTGAAAAAAAATTAACCTTTAATAATCCATTAATAGGTGAAAAATATGTTTGGGGAAGAAACTGTTGGTTAAAGCTACGTATTGAAAATTGTGGTCAATCTGTCATTGAAGATTTTAAAATTGAGCTTGATTTCGAGGGGGATTTTGAAAAAGTTGGTGCTGAAAGTAAAAATGTATTGCTTGAGCCATATTTTATAAATAATGTAAAAGAATATAGTGATTCAAACAAAGCCCTTTATATAAAACCTAAAGAGCCAATTTTAGTATCTGAAGATTATTTTTTTACGGGCAATTTTTTTATCAGTCCTAATGTGGGAGAAAATTTAAAAATAACTGTAAAATGGAAATTGATTTCTCGAGATTTTACAGATTTAGGTAATCTTTTGATCAAAATTAAACCGTTATATCACACAGTATATACTGATGTAGAAGTAAACAATATTGAAGACGAAAAAGAAGAAATTTCATATAGTTTTTTTGAAAGACCGGGAATGAGAAGTTTTAATGGTGTAAATTATTTAGATAAAATATCAGATTATAATTTTGAATAAGATAAGGAATGATTCAAGTCGAAAAAACTTTACTTTCAAAATGTAAAATTATTTTATAATAACAATAAATTATATATTAAGTATGGAAAGCTTGCAAAATGTTAGAAAATTTAATCCGAATTTTCAAATAGAAGATTGGTGTTATGAAAACTTAAAAAGAGTTGAAGAGGTTGAAAATTATAAATTCTATAATTCCGAAAAAGAAATTAAAGATTTCTTAGTTCCGGTTAAAAAAATAGTTGGGACAACTCATGCGGCATATATAGGAAGAAAATGGATAGATCTACTATACAACATGAAACGTTTTAGTGATTACTATAATGTAAATAATTTTTTAAGTTTTACTGAAACAGAAAATTTTACTAGAAGTGGAATCTATTATATAAAATATGGAGATCTTTATTTTACTGGTGGAGGTAATCATAGAACTTGTCAAGCAAAATTCAGTAATTTAACGTATATAAAAACAGATTTAATTGAATATATTTTTGATGTAAAGATGTTTGATGTATTTAATTTCCTTATTAATGAGAATTTAATGCCAATAATAAAAGAAGGTGGGCGTGGCAGGTACTATCGGTTTAATTCTTGGAAAATTTATATAAATTCAAGAGAATATTATTTTCAATCTTTTGAGGCTATTGAGGAGTTTGTAAAATATTATAAAGATTATTCTCCAAGTTTTTTAAATAATATTGTAGCTAAATTATCAAAACAAGAAATCCTTTTTTCCTATAATGAACAAAAGGATTATACGCATCTTAAGAATGCTATTATACTTCATAAATTAAATAATAAAAAAACAGCCACCCTTTTGACCACCCTAAAAATCAAAAGCCTCTGAAAATCAAATGATTTCAGAGGCTTTTAGTACCCAGTACCAGAATCGAACTGGTACATCTTTCGATACTAGAGTTTGAGTCTAGCGCGTCTACCAATTCCGCCAACTGGGCTTGTTTTAAATCGGTGTGCAAATATAAAAACTTTTTTTAATGTTCAAAAGCTTTTTGGAATATTTTTTTAAAAATTAATCTCTAAACCATCGTAGGCAAGGTGGATTCCGGGTGGAAGCTGCTTATCTTCAACATCATGCAGTCCCAGGTGGTGGCTGATGTGAGTGAGAAATAATTTTTTAGGTTTGAGCTCTTCAAAAAGCCTGATAACATCCGGAAGGATAAAGTGAGCAGGATGAGGATCAAATTTTCTGATACAGTTTAAAATCAAAACATCTAAGTTTTTCAGTTTTTCCTTTTCCGTGTCTGAAATAAAACCGGCATCCGTAATGTACGCAAGGTTTTTGAACTTATACCCAAACACTGTAATTTTATAATGAATGACCTCAACAGGCGTAATTTCCGTATCCAGCACCCGGAATGGCTTATTTTCAATCTCATGAAGCTCAAAAGCAGGAGCACCCGGATACCTTACATCACTAAAGGCATAAGGAAAACGGTTTCTTATTTCATGAGCCACCCTCTGATAGCAATAAAGGGGAACATCTTTTCCACTTTTAAAAATCAACGGACGCATATCATCAAGCCCGATGACATGATCATTATGTTCATGGGTAATCAGTGCTATATCTACGTTATGCTCATGATTAATAAGCATTTGCTGCCTGAAATCCGGGCCGCAATCGATCAGTATTTTTTTATTTTCCTCCGTAGTAACCATTACTGAAGAGCGAAAACGTTGGTCTTTGGGATTTTTGGAAGTACACACTTCACATGTACATCCTATAACGGGTACACCTTGGGAAGTACCGGTTCCTAAAAATTTCAACTTCATTTTGTTTTGAGGTTGGTTTAATTTTGGTAAATTTACAAAAAATTTCACGTCCTAATGTATCAGAAACTAACTCCTAAACAAAAAGCATTAACAATTAATCTAGATCCTACTATTTATGGTACTTTCGCAGAAATTGGAGCAGGGCAGGAGACTGTTCGGCACTTTTTTAGAGCAGGAGGAGCTTCCGGTACGATTGCTAAGGCAATGTCCGCTTATGACAAAGAATTTAGTGATGCGATCTATGGTAAAGAGGTAAAAAACAGGTACGTTACCCAAAACAGACTTCGAAAAATGCTTCGATATGAAGTAGCATTAATTGAAGAAAGAATTTCACGTGATAATAATCCTGATAGAAAATTTTTCTCTTACGCGAATACCGTAACCACCATTAATTTTGACAAAACAGTAAAAGGCCATGGCTGGGTCGGAATTCGTTTTCAAACCAAAGAAAATGAGGATTATAATGAAATTGTTATTCACGTAAAATTTAACGAAAATGATGCTACCTTACAGCAGGAAACTTTAGGGAATCTTGGGGTAAACCTTATTTTCGGGGCTTTTAATTACTTTGATAATCCAAGAACATTGGTAGAGTCTCTATACGACGATGTAGCAAAAGACAACCTGGAAATCGATATGATTGACTTCAGTGGGCCGGCTTTTGCCTATGTAGACAATAGGCTCATGTCATTACAGTTAGTGAAAAACGGAATGACTGATGCTGTAATCTTCAATTCTCAGGGAAACAATATGCTTCCGGCAGATGTATTATACAAGAAAAATATTTTTGCAGTAAGAGGAAGTTTCAGACCGGTTACCAAAGTGAATATAGATATGCTTAGGAATGGGATGGATATGTTTTTCAAAGACGCCATCTGTACCCATGAAGAAACCGAAGTACTTATCGAGATTACCATTTCAAACCTTAGGGCAGACGGAGATATTGATGAAAGGGATTTTCTGGATAGAGTAGATATTCTTGGTAAATTAGGATATACTGTTATTATCTCAAATTTCTCTGAATATTACAGGCTTATTGATTATTTTGCATCCTATACGAGTGGAGATATTGGTGTAGCAATGGGGGTAAATAACTTATTAATGGTGTTTGATGAGAAATACTATAAAAATCTTTCAGGAGGAATTCTTGAAGCGTTCGGGAAGTTTTTCCGAAACGGAATGAGAGTGTACCTGTATCCATATAAAGACCCTGAAACCCATCAGCTGCTGGATTCTTCCAACCTTAAAGTTGAAGAAAACCTTAAAGAACTCTATAAATATTTCAAACATAACAACCGTATTGTAGATATTACCAACTATAATCCTGAGTTTTTGGAAATCTATTCGAGAGAAATATTAAGAAAAATAGCATGCTGTGTTAAAGGTTGGGAAACTCAGGTTCCGGAAGGCGTAGCAGAAATGATTAAAGAACGTGGAATGTTTGGTTATAAAGAAGAACTTTCCTTAAAACAATTCTCTTAAAAATAAATAAAATGTCAGAACTAAAGAAAAGACTTTCCTCAATTCTTGAAAGTCCTAAACATAATACAGAAGAAAAGCTTCAGAAAGTTTGTCACCTGTTGGATCAGGAAATCTCTTATTTTAACTGGACAGGGTTCTATTTTAAAAATGGAGATAAAGACGAGCTGATTTTAGGCCCTTATGTGGGAGCTCCTACAGATCATACCATTATTCCTTATGGAAAAGGAATTTGCGGTCAGGTAGCACTTTCCAATGAAACATTTGTAGTTCCTGATGTTCAGGAAGAAAGCAATTATTTAAGCTGTTCAATCGATACCAAAGCAGAAATTGTCGTTCCTATATTTAAAGACGGAAAAAACGTTGGTCAGATTGATATTGATTCCCATACAATTGATCCTTTCACTGCTGAAGACCGCGAATTATTAGAGTGGCTTTGTCATGAAGTTTCCAAGATTTTGTAATTGAAAATCAATTCATACTAAAATACAGACTCCAGCTTTTTATAGTTGGAGTTTTTTTGTGGTCAAAATGCTGGAAGCTACAGTATTTCGTAAGCCTGATCATTGCAAACAGGCTGTTGAATAACTTTAGGATAAAAGAGTGTAGTTTTAACCACCCCGTCAAAAATTCTTTGAATTTTCGCCACCCCTCCGGAGGAGGGGAAATATTACGTCCCTCATTGTATTGTTTACCATTATAATATTGAAATCAGATATTTACAAATAATTGAGTATACTTTTCTCTACGCAAATTTTGTCACTTAAAATAAACTTAAATGTTAAAAAAAAATTGTGCCTTTTGGTGACATCAAATCTTTACTTTGTGGTTAAAGCGTAATCTTTGTCATTCCACAGGAATCTAAATGATGTAAAGAAAAATACGCTGTAGAGATTCTTACGGAATGACAAACAAACTGTTGAATAACTTTAAGATAAAAGGTATGTATTGATACTGTAATTTCTGATATTAAAATCACAGATTTTGAAAAACTTAAGTTTACTTTCTTATACGTAAAGCTTATAACTTAAGTATTTAAAAGCTTTTGTGGTAAAAAAAATCAGATTTGCATCAGGTGTATCTCTGCCAGAAGCTCTTTAAAGTAATTTTCGCACTTTGCAATATGGGTCCCATACCAAGAAAATGCTTCGCCATCGACAATCATTATCTTTTTATCCGGATAAATTATTTTTAATTCCTCAATATGCTTTTCTTTAAACGGAAATGGCTCGGAAGAAAGCATAATGACATCAGCTTCAGCAAGATCTTCGGCTGTAATCTCAGGGTACCGGGTTTTATCTTTGAAAATATTTTCAAAACCTATTTCTGATAGAATTTTATGAATAAAAGTATCAGAACCAACGGTCATATATGGATTTTTCCAGATGAGATAAGCTGCTTTTACAGTATTTTCAAGCTTTGACTGATTGAGGATGTCGTAGATCTTAAGATTAAAAAGCTGCGCTCTTTCTTCTTTATGCAGGACTTTTCCAAGATTTTTCAGGAGGTAGTAATTGTCTTCAATAGTTTCAACATTGGTTACGATTACTTTGAAATCAACCATTAAAGCTTCCACCTGTTCTTTGATATTTTCCTCCTTGTTGGCAAGGATAAGATCTGGCTGCAAAGCTTTTATTTTATCAATATTGATGTTTTTGGTGCCACCAATTATCGATACGTTTTTTACTTTATCCTGAGGATGAATGCAGAATTTTGTCCTTCCGATAATTTCATTTTCAGTGAGTCCTAAGTCAAATAAAGCCTCCGTAATAGAGGGTACGAGAGAAACAATTTTCATATGGGCATGTTAGATGATGCCTAAAATTACAAAAGTTTTCCGGTTAAGAAAAGTCCTGCTACAGTAAAATAAATGATAAGCCCCGTAACATCTACCAATGTTGCTACAAAAGGAGCGGAGGAAGTCGCAGGGTCCAGGTTTAACTTTTTTAAGACAAATGGAATCATAGAACCGGATAAAGTTCCCCATAATACAATGGCGATTAGAGAGACAGATACACTTAATCCTACATAGGCCCAATACTCACCATAGTTGAAAAGTCCAAGTTTCTGCCAAAGCATAATCCTTACAAAACCGATAACCCCCAGAATAAGCCCCAGGCAAATCCCGGAAATAATTTCCTTTTTCATGACATACCACCAGTCTTTCAATCCGATTTCCTGAAGTGCCATAGCACGGATAATCAGGGTAGCAGCCTGAGATCCGGAGTTTCCACCACTGGAGATAATCAACGGAACAAATAAGGCAAGAACAACAGCCTTTTCAATTTCTTTATCAAAATATCCCATTGCTGAAGCTGTTAACATTTCTGAAACGAAAAGAATAATCAGCCATGTAGCTCTTTTTTTGATCATTTCTGTCCATGAAGTCTGGATGTAGGGAAGATCTAATGCATCCAATCCTCCAAATTTCTGGATATCCTCGGTATTTTGCTGCTCAATTTGGTCAAGAATATCATCAATCGTTACAATGCCAACCAATACGCCGGCTTCCGTAATGATGGGAAGAGCGTCACGGTCATACTTCTCGAAGTAAGTGACTGCGTCTTCCTTCGAAATAGTTGTCATAATGGCTACAAAATGATTATCTGTAATATCAGAAACCAATGTATCTTCTTCTGCAAGAAGGAGGGTTCCGATAGCAAGGTCATCTATCAGGCGGTTTCTTTCATCCACTACATACAGGTAGTTCATGGTTTCTACCTTTTTTCCCACTTTTTTGATCTGCTGAAGACATCGCTTTACGGTCCATTCCTTACGGATTTGAATGTAGTAAGGGGTCATCAGACGGGCGATAGAATCAGAATTATAACCCAGAAGCTTCAATGCAATTCTCCTTTCCTGCGGATTAAGGTGATTGATAGAATACTTGATAAGCTCATCCGGAAAGTCCTCAAAAAGGGCAGTCCTGTCATCGGGAGTCATCGCATTCAGGATTTCAGAAACTTCATCACTTCCAATACTTCTGATGGTTTCCTCTTGAAAATTAGGGTCTAGATGGGAGAATACCTCTGCTTTGTACTCCTTTGGAACCTTCAAAAACGCGAGTAACCTCTCGTCAGCTGGAAGTTCGCTGAGAGTTTCGGCTATATCGGCGGGATTGAAAATAAGTTGGTATCTAGAGTTCAAAACGTGAATTTTTTTGGATATGCAAAAATAATTCAAATTTTTAAGACTGAGCCATAAACTGGGAAAATTAAGGATTTATTAAAATTTAGCTATGAGAAGAGAACAAAAAGAACATGACAGGAGATATCCTTTTACAATAGTTTTTTCGTATCTCGTTTATTATTATAACTTTTCCTGAAATAATTATTATCAAGATTGTTTATTTAAAACAGAGGTGTTGAATCTTGTTAAAATAGAGCTTCATAAAAAAACACCTGCCGGGGCAGATGTTCAAAAAATTAAATTTTAAATTTCAATATTGTTGAATCAAATTGGTTCACATTCCGGAGTAGGCGAAAACAGGCAAACGCCACCCATACAACATTGAAACGGATCACATTGTAAGCTCTCGCTGCATTTTTTGATGATTCCACTGCCACTGATCTCTTTTTGTTCCTGTCTGTTCAGTTTTTTGAAATTTGAAGTTTTCATGGTTATTGATTTAATAATTAAAGTGAAAGATACTTTTAATCTTCAAAACATATATGTTCCATACAAACTCCTTTGCAACACATCCCAAAAATGCATTGTGAGTGTTCTGTACATTTTTTTAGATCTCCACCTTTGATTTGCTTTGTAGCTTCTCTACTGAGTTTCTTTAAATTTTTCATATGATTTAGTTTAATTGTGTAACTAAAATAATATTTTTTTTCTAATTATTCATTGTTTAGTGAAAATATTTTGCTGAAAATCAGCATTTTGTTTTATATTTTACATTTGCAAATAAAAAGGCACCCGTAAACAGGTGCCGAAAAACAATTTCATTGAATGGGGATTCAAATGATGTTTTTAAAACTCTATACAGATGTGTGGTGAGCAGATACCGTTACAACATGATCCTACAGAACATGGATTGTGTTCGCTGCATCTTTCAATGGATCCGCCGTTAATCTTCTTGGCGGCTTCTCTGCTAATTTTTTTTAGATTTTTCATGCAGGTTAGATTTTAATGTGCTGAATATTATTCGATAGGACACATAATGGGAGTACAAACACCGTCACAACACCATCCCACAGTACAAGGTACCGTATTGCTGCATCTTCTGATAGCTCCGCCGTTAATCTGCTTAGCGGCTTCTCTACTAAGTTTTTTTAAATTTTTCATATGATTTAGATTTTATGTCAGACTAAAATAGTAAAAATTTTTAAATTATTCATCTAATGGTGAAAATATTTTGCTGGTAACCAGTGTGTTGTTGGATTTTTTTAATTTATGCGTAAAAAAGACCCTCTTGAAATTAGGGGTCTGCATATATTGTTGAAATTTGCTCCTGATGCTGGGAAAAGATCGGAGAATGGAAAAATTTTGATAAGTAAGCAGTATGAAATAGGCAATCAATGATGTGCTTACAGGAATTTTATTTCTACTGCTATATTAAAGCTCCGCTTCAGTCGGTTTCAGCTTTCTCAGTTTCTTAAGAATATCTCTTATAGCACCTTCCGTTCCTATTTTTACAGAATTTACACTAGATCCCAACAGACGCATGTTTTTCCGGTAGGTATCATAATCACTCTCCGTCACCAGATTTCCATCAGATGCAAAAAGTTTCATGCTTACCACAACCTGATTAGAGAAAACATATTTTCCAATACCCACTTTGAAATACCTTACCTTAGAAACAATGGCAAAATCTGCGTCATTATTCACGCAATAATCCATGATCGTCTGTTTATCGATACTGTCAAAAGGAACCTGAACCTCTGCTCTGAGCATTTTATTTCTTCTTCCGCTGAAACTGTCAGAAACAACATCGAAAAATGCATTATTGGTAGGCTCTTTTATTTCATCAATATCAGGCTCTACCTCAGGATTGAAGTAAAGAACTTTCTTTATTTTATCATCAGCATTTTTCTGTGCCTGTACTGAAGTAATGCCAATTAACAAGAAAGTAGTAACCGTTGTAAAAAGTATAATTTTTCTCATTTGTAATTCGAATGCAAAATTACTGCCTTTTCGTTGGATTCCATATAATTTATTAAGAAATTTTTAACATTTTTTTCTATCAAATTTGATTTATGAAATCAATAATGTTTGCAGAATCAAAAAATAGTCGTATTTTTGCACCCGTTACATAATAATCATTAAACAATATTGGAATGTACTTAACAACAGAAAAAAAAGCAGAAATTTTCGCAAAACATGGAAAATCTGCACAAGACACAGGAAGCGCTGAAGGACAGGTAGCTCTTTTTACATTCAGAATTAACCACTTATCTCAGCATTTGAAGGCTAATCGTCATGACTTCAATACGGAAAGATCTTTGGTGAAATTGGTAGGTAAAAGAAAAAGCTTATTGGATTATCTTAAGAAAAAAGATATTACAAGATACAGAGCTATCATTGCTGAACTAGGTTTAAGAAAGTAATCTGTAAAGATTTACAAATAAAAGCAATCTCGAAAGGGGTTGCTTTTTTGTTGTTTTTATCTCCGAACTATCACAAAAGACACAAAATTTTTTTGAACACTTAGTTTAAGTTATAATGAAAACTGTTGTTAAGTACACTTAAAATTTTGAAAATCCTTTATTTTTGTAGTAAATATCCTAAAGCGGTTCAGCAGTCTGTTTGTCATTTCGGAGGAATCTTCACAACTTATTTTTTTTAGCGTTATTTAGATTCCTCCGAAATGACAAACGTTAAATTATTATTTTGCTAAACTTTTAACCACAAAAGACACAAAAGTTTTTGAACACTTTAGTTTATTTTAAGTGACAAGCTTTATGTACAGGAGTACACTTAAGAGTTTTTCAAAATCTGCGATTTTAATGGATATTATGAGGAATATACAATGAGAACATGATATGGAGGGGTGGCAAAAAATCAAAGAATTTTTGATGGGATGGTTAAAACTACACTCAAAAACTTAATTTAAATAGTTATTCAACAGCCTGTTTGTTATTCTGCAGGAATCTCCACAGTTTTTTCTTACTTCATTTAAATTCCTACGGAATGAAAAAGATTATGTTAATTATTTTACTAAACTTTTAACCACAAAAGACCCAGAAATAATCCTATAAACCTCCACCATGAATATTCTGTTCGGGTAAAGCAAATATTCCTAATACTAAAAATGCCATATTTTCTAGCTTTAACTGTATTTTCATGGAAATAAAATATATAAGGTAGGTGTCCTTTTTCTGGAGAACGTTACATGTTGAAATTGAGCCAAAAATAAAGCGAAATACCCTGAGATATTTCGCTTTTATAGTTGAAAACAATTATTTCTTAGTGACCGGATTTAGCTTCAGCTGTTTCTACATGTCCTAAAAATTTAGTACAATAAGCACCAAAAATGAGGATTACCAGATAACAGAATACAGGAATAATAAATGAATGCTGCACCCCAAACTGATCTGCAAGATATCCCTGGAAAATAGGAACAATAGCACCTCCTAAGATGGCCATTACAACGAGAGATGAACCCTGACTGGTATATTTTCCTAATCCGGAAATAGCCAGTGTATAGATATTGGAGAACATAATTGAGTTGAAAATACCAATTCCTAAGATACTGTACATAGCCATTTCACCATGATTTACCATGGCGGAAATAAGCAATATTACGTTGATGGCCGCAAAAATAGACAGTGTTCTTGCCGGAGCTGATTTACCAATAAAGAAAGCTATAAAATTAAGTACGATAAATACAAGGAAAAAACTGATCTGAGAAAAACTAAGATCTACAATACTGAAAATAACAAGGAAAACAGCTCCTGCTGCCCCCAGCATATAAATTGCTTTTTTCCCCTGGCTTAAGGATTGGTTTAAAGAAATAGCTCCAAGAAAACGGCCAATCATGGCACCTCCCCAATAAAGAGAGAGATAATTTTTACTGATGATCTCATTAAAGCCCATAATCTGAGGCTGCTCCAAAAAGCTGATGATAAAACTTCCTACAGCCACTTCACCTCCTACATAGCAGAACATGGCAAAAACTCCAAATTTCAAATGGTTAAACTGAAGAGCCCCCAGTCCTTTTTCAATCTCTTCCTCCTGGGTCTGGAAAGAAGGTAATTTCACTCTAGAAATAAGTAAAGCAACAAGTAAAAGAATACCTGCAAAGATCAGATAAGGAATTCTGGTTGCCACTGCACTGAACGAACCATCCGCTGCAGAGAAAAATTCAAATATCAGGTGTCCTCCCAAAACCGGAGCAATTGTTGTCCCGAAGGCATTGAATGCCTGGGTCATATTCAGACGGCTGGATGCCGACTCTTCACTACCCAGTAAAGAAACATACGCATTGGCCGTGATCTGTAATACCGTAAATCCTAATCCCAGGATGAATAAAGCCCCCAAAAACAAAGGATAATAAGAAAAAGTAGCCGCCGGATAAAATAATATACACCCGAAAGCTGCAAGGAAAATACCGAATAGAATTCCTTTTTTATATCCTGCTTTATTAATGGGATCTCCTTTGTAGATAGAAATCAGAAAATAAATCAGAGATCCGATAAAGTAAGCTCCGAAGAAACAGAACTGTACCAGCATGGATTCGAAAAAGGTAAGTTTGAAAAGTTGTTTCAGATAGGGGATCAGGATGTCATTCATACAGGTAATGAATCCCCACATAAAAAACAGCAGGGTGATGGTAACCAACGGAACCGTATAATTCCTGCTTTGTAGTTGTACTTCTTTATTATTCATAAACATTTATTTAATATAGAAAGAGCTTTGAAGCTCTGTCATTTCGGAAAGGATTGCTCCTTGTTTTTGCCTACAGCATTTTAATTTTTGTGAAGTAGGGCAAATATAGGGATCAGCCTATGTTTCTGCAATGATTTTACTATTTTTTATAATCAGATGTATACTTTTGGAACGATAAAAATACTATTTTCTTTTTTTGGGACAATAAAAAATTAAAAAATACTAAATAAAATAAAAAAACAGCCCCAAAAGAGGCTGTCTGATATGATTTTAGAGAATCAATTAGCTTTCTAAACTTGACTGATGCATATCGTTATTCAGTAAATGGAACTTTGACGGATCTCCCATATATAAAATGTTTTTGGAAGATGCAGATGGAACATAGGAAGGAATTTCTGGGTTAGAGTTGACATAATAGCCAAAAGCATTACTTAACGAACTCATATATACCTGATCATTAGATAAGTTATTTACGACCACATCACTGGCTCTGCCTGCAATATTTTTAGTAAACGTATTGGAAATTAATGATAAAGCAGTCATTGAAGAAGTTTCAAAATAGATATCGTGGTTGGCGTTGCCTTCAAAGTAATTATTAATTAAACTTAGGGCTTCCCGGCCATTATAACCAGCAAATGTAAATTGGAGACCTACTCCGAAATTACCTTCAAAACCACAGGAATCAAATTTCACAGCGTGCCCAGCAATAATGACAGCTCCAAACTTAACATTGCCTAAAAAAGAGCAATTACGGAAATTAAGCAGATTAGGATAGGTAAATCCTAAAGGATTTATCGTTCTCTCATTGTACATACCATAATTACAGGATTTAGAAACCAAAAAAGAAATCTGGGCATTGCAGACGTTAACTAATTGGAAACCAATATCATAATTTGAAATCTCAATATTGTTAACCTCTGCCCCAATGAAATCATGAATTAGTAACCCAACTCCATATCTGGTTTCTCCTGTTGGTTTAGTGATGGTAAGGTCACTGACAGAAAAATAAGGCGGCCTAGAAGGATCTGCAGGCCCTTTAATGAATAATGCAACAGAGGTAGGTCCGTAATTTTTAATAACCGAATTGCCTAATCCTTTCCCAATGATCTGGATGCGGTTCTTAATTGTTCCCTGCCATGAAAAATCTAAAAGAAGCCCCTGTGTTGTTTTCATGATTCCGGCAGGAAGTAGAATATTAAGTCCCAATTTGCACGCCATATTGAAGGCTGCCTGTAATGCAGAGGTATCATCGTTGATATCATCAGCTTTAACTCCAAATATTCTTACATCCAGATCTCCTGCTGTTACATCGGTTCTTACATAATAAAAAGGACTTCCTCCACTATCCATTTTCTTTCTATAGATGATATGGTCTACTTTGGTGTCATCCATTGCAGTCCCATCTATCCATGAGGTGATGCGTTTGAAATTAACATCTTCATTGGTATGGCTGTCCACTAACCTTACTAAGTTGGCAGTATTAGAATCACTTGCCGAGAAAAATTCATCAGTAAAAATCATAATTTTGTTTTTAAAGTTAATATAAATAGACCAAGATTCCCGAAGGAATTTTAAGTCTGAAGCAAATGTAATGAGTCACAACGTCAAGACTTGACGTGTTATTTATTCATTTGAAAATTTAATATTTCATTATTATATAGTACCTTTGCAGACGAAAATTTAAAGAGTTTAAATATTAATTCATACTCAATACGGAGTATTAAGAAGACAAATTTATGAGTATACCTCAAGCGTTTACAGAGCTGATTACTCTTGCTGACGGCAGAGAAATCACTATTGAAACAGGGAAACTGGCTAAGCAGGCTGATGGATCTGTGGTAGTAAAAATGGGCGGAACAATGCTTTTAGCAACTGTTGTAGCTAATAAAGAAGCAAATCCTGGTGTAGATTTTTTACCATTAACAGTAGATTATAGAGAAAAATTCTATGCAGGTGGAAGAATTCCTGGAAATTTCTTCCGTAGAGAAGCAAGACCTTCAGATCAGGAAATTTTAACAATGCGTTTGGTAGACAGAGTGCTACGTCCGCTTTTTCCTGAAGATTTCCATGCTGAAGTTCAGGTAATGATTTCCTTAATTTCTTATGATGGAAAAACTATTCCTGATGATTTAGCTGGTTTAGCAGCTTCTGCAGCTATTGCTATTACTGATATTCCTTTCAATGGGCCTATGTCTGAAGTAAGAGTGGTAAGATTCGACGGAAAACTTTCTATCAACCCAAGTTATGAAGAACTGAAGAGTTCTGAGCTGGATATCATGGTTGGAGCTACTAAAGACTCAATCGTAATGGTAGAAGGGGAGATGAAGGAAATTTCTGAGCAGGAAATGTTAGAAGCTATTAATTTTGGTCATGCTGAAATTAAAAAGCAAATTGAAGCTCAGGAAAGATTAGCAGAAAAAGTAGGAAAAGCTTTTCCAAAAAGAGAATATTCTCACGAAAATCACGATGAAGAAATTCGTGAAAAAGTTTGGAAAGAAACTTACGATAAAGTATATGAGGTGGCTAGAACACCATCTGGAAAAGAAGAGAGAGGAGAAAAATTCAAAGCGGTTCGTGAAGAATTCCTGGCTCAATATGCAGAGGATGCAGAAGAATTAGAAAGAGTAACTCCTTTCGTAAAAGTATATTACCATGACGTAGAGAAAGAAGCAATGCGTCAGATGATCCTTGAAGACAATATCCGTCTTGACGGTCGTGATCCTCAGACGATCCGTCCGATATGGTCAGAAATTGACTACCTTCCGGGAGCTCACGGTTCTGCAGTGTTTACAAGAGGTGAAACTCAGTCTTTAACAGCAGTAACGTTAGGTTCTGTAAAAGATGCAAACATGGTAGACAGCGTAATCTCGCAACACGACGAAAAATTCTTTTTACATTATAACTTCCCTCCATTCTCTACAGGTGAAGCAAGACCTTTAAGAGGAACTTCAAGAAGAGAGGTGGGACACGGTAACCTTGCTCAAAGAGCATTACAGGCAGTTATTCCTGAAGAAAATCCATATACCATCAGAATTGTTTCTGATATCTTAGAATCAAACGGTTCGTCTTCAATGGCAACAGTTTGTGCAGGAACATTGGCATTAATGGATGCAGGGGTAAAGATTACAAAACCTGTTTCCGGTATCGCAATGGGATTGATCACAGATGCAAAATCAGGTAAATTTACTGTACTTTCTGATATCTTAGGAGATGAAGATCACCTGGGAGATATGGACTTCAAAGTAACAGGTACTGCAGACGGTATCACTGCTTGTCAGATGGATATCAAAATTCAGGGTCTTTCTATGGATATCATGGAAAAAGCTTTGATGCAGGCTAAAGACGGAAGATTACATATCTTAAATAAAATCACTGAAACTATTTCTGAGCCAAGAGCAGATGTGAAACCTCACGCTCCGAAAATGGTGGTAATGGAGATCTCTAAAGACTTCATTGGTGCTGTAATCGGGCCTGGAGGAAAAATCATTCAGCAGATGCAGAAAGATACTGATACGGTTATCGCTATTGAAGAAGTAGGAGAAATCGGACGTATCGAGATTGCAGGAACAGACAGAGAGAAAATCAATGCTGCTGTGGCTAAGATCAACGAAATTACTTTCGTACCGGTTGTAGGTGAAGTATACAACGGTAAAGTAGTAAAAGTAATGGACTTCGGTGCTTTCGTGGCTATTGCTAAAGGTACAGAAGGTCTTCTTCACATTTCTGAAATCGAATGGGCTCGTTTAGATAAAGTTCCATATGCAGAAGGAGATGAAGTGGAAGTGAAATTTATGGGTTATGATGACCGTAAGAAAATGAAACTTTCCCGTAAAGTTCTTTTACCAAGACCTCCAAGACCAGAAGGTAAACCAAGACCGGAAGGACAAGGAAGACCTGAGGGGCAAGGAAGACCGGAAGGAAGACCAAGACCAGAAGGACAAGGAAGACCACAAGGTGATGCACCTGCAGAAAACCAGGCTCCTTCAACAGAAGCTTAAGATATTATTCTTAGATATAAAAAGATTCCTCAATTTGAGGGATCTTTTGTTTTGTATAAGCATTGTTATACTTGTTATGTTTACTGAAATTATGCAAATAATGTATGCTGCAAATTTTTAAGGCGGAAGAACATCAAGGATTACTGCAAATATGCTGTATTGAATGCACAAATAAATAATTTGTAACGGTATTCAATTTTATCGAAGATAAAATCCTTGCGCCTTAAAACAGTCTATTATCCTCTACTCTTGCGTCTTTGCGTATCCCAACCCAACCATTAGATTCCTGTTCTTTGTTTCAGAGCATCACCAGGGACGAATTAAAATACATTATAAAAGAAAATTTTGAATACACAAATAATAATTTGTAACGGTATTCAATTTTATCAGAGATAAAATCCTTGCGCCTTAAAACAGTCTATTATCCTATACTCCTTGCGTCTTTGCGTGTCCCAACCCAACCATTAGATTCCTGTTCTCTGTTTCAGAGCATCATCAGGGACGAGTTAAATATTTTATGAAAGAGAATTTCAACGTACTGTTGTTCTTTTATATAGCTTTAAATAATGTATCAATCTGTTTTTTAGAATGTTCATTAGGGGCAACTTTATAAAACTCATTGATAAGATCCAGTGAAGTAGGCTTTTTAGGATAACTGTTATTTTTTAAAAAGTTTCGCAAGGCTGTATTTACTTTTTCTTCACCTATCAGATCACTTAGTTTTACCATGGCAACAGCTCCTTTAGAATAGGAAACATGAGTTGCATCTCCGGTGGCTTTATAGATGGGGATATTCTCAGACAGTCCTTTTTCATTATCATAGATCTGCTGATGGACCTCTATTCTTTTCATCATCTCTGCTTTGCCATGCATTTTTTTGTAGAGCATCATTTCAGTGTACATGGCAAGGGTTTCAGTGAGCATTATAGCGCCTTTTCTGTCATCAGGATTAATCTGGCTGTTTCCCCACCATAAATGGGAAAGCTCGTGTCCTGCAAGTTCATTGATGACATCCTGATTCTGATCAGCATGAATATTGGCGTGAAAAACCATATCTTCAGGCATAAAAACAACAGATGGATAGGCTGTAGCAGCAAAACCTCTGGTAAAAGAAGAAATTTCCGCAAAATTGATAGTTTTAAAAGGATATTTTCCAAAATTCTGCTGACAGTAATCCAAAGTGATTTTAGTATTTTCCAGCAGGTGATCTACATTTTCAACATGCTTCGGATGATAAAAAATATTGATTGTAATTCCTTTGCAATGAATACTTTTCACCTTGTATTCTGCAGAAGAAACAGCAAATCTGAAAGGTATATTTTCTGCTTTATACTGAAAATAATGACGGCCTGATTTTGTCCATTTCTTTACCAGATCACCGGTTCCTATAGCGATTTGATGTTTATCAGTAGAAACAGTCATGTCAAGATTGATAAAATCTTTTTTGGAGACTCCGGGAGCTTCAGGATTTTTCAGTGAGGCCAGTTTTCCAAGCTGGTTATCCTGCCGTATTTTCGGATCTTCAATTTCTTTATCTTTCTGATAGCCCACCGACGGGAAATACCTGCTGACCCTCATAAATGAACCGTTTTCTATGATAGCATTAAAGGACTGGTGACCGTTGACTGGAACCCAATGGTAAGATAATTTAAAATCAAGAACCGCCGTTTCATCAGGCTGCATGGGCTGTCTTAATTGTATTTCCGTAGTGTTTTCAGTGATCTTCATGGCTTCAGAGCCTGATTTTAAAACTGCATTTTCCAGTTTTAAATCATTATTAAAATTAATCAAAACTTTGCTGACAGACTGGTCAGTTTGGTTTTTAAGCTTATACTTTCCAATGATCTGATATGAATTTTCTGAAGGATAGAGCTGGATTTCCGTAGTAATATCTGTAATGTCAGGTTGTGGGAGATTTTCGTATTTCCTGAAATTTTTTTCATATTGTACCGAGTTTGAAATTTCTTTCTCATCCTCTTTGGGAAGATAATCCTTCATAAAATAAGTCCCGGCATATATTCCCGAGAGCAGTACAATAGAAGTGAAAACTGCCTGGCTGAGTGTTATTTTTTTCAATGTAATCCATTGATTGAGCATCCATACCATAGCCATCACACCCATTCCGAATAAAAGCCTTTGTGCAAAAGCTAATTGATAAATTCCATAGCCATTGAAATCACTGTAAGTACCTTTAAAGTCTGAAAATATTCTGAAAAGAGGGTAAGACAGTATTTTTCCGGAAACAGGACCTGCCAATATAAAAACCGCAAGAACAGATACTCCCAGCGCTATAAATCTATTCCTGATGCTGTCATTGATCAACAGGATAAGAACGGAAAAAAGAATCAGCGGAACCGTATTGAAAAGAAAGACCGGCAGATAAGCATTCCAGTCGATATGGAAATACTGATAGATAGCCTGGAAAATGATTCCCTGAATGATCAAAATTCCTATAAAGAAAACTAACAGTAAACTGATGGAAAGGAAATGCCCCAGCAGCTTATTTTTGGAGTAAAAAGTAGTGTTTTCAATCAAAAAGAACCATGAGGAGCGGCTTCTCCAGTAAAGATCATTAATAAAATAGGCAGAAATAAGCAACCCGAACAGCGGAAAGTTTTCTGAAATGGTAGTGGCCATAAGCCCGGAACCGGCATATTTTTGGGGAAGACGGATCCCTTTCTCTATTTCGGCATACATTTCCATCCCGACAAAAAATAATAAAAGGATGGATACAGCCGGAACGGTGATACTTTTGAACAGATAAATAAGATCAATCCGGGCAAAGGAGAGGGTGGCTTTAATAGAAGCTGTTTTCCCAAAAGTGGGCAGAATGGCAGAATATTGTAAGGCTAATGTCTTA
Source organism: Chryseobacterium sp. WG14 (assembly GCF_024586945.1). Lineage (NCBI taxonomy): Bacteria > Pseudomonadati > Bacteroidota > Flavobacteriia > Flavobacteriales > Weeksellaceae > Chryseobacterium > Chryseobacterium sp. WG14. Next base: position 398,010 of record NZ_JALCZD010000002.1, on the reverse strand, counting down.
TGGGAAGAATCCACTTCTTTGACCGCCTTCTTTGTCTTGTGCTTTGAAATTTTTGAAAAAGAAAATACCCTGAGGCTAAGAAATAGAAAACCGATGGATATGATAAGAAATAAAAGCCTGTTGACGAGTAAATATCCTGTAAAAAATACTACCTGCGTATTTTTCTGATGAACAGTAAAGGTTCGGGCTTCCAGAAAGTAAGAGGAGAGCCCAAACGGATCCAGCCATGCAGAAATCTGCTGCGCTTCCAAAGACTGAGGAATGCTTCCGGCCATAAATGGTGAATTGGAAAACAGCAAAACAATCATATAAAATACGTAGAGAAACAGTCCGCCAATGACAACGATCAATTTTTTCCGGAGGGTAAGAGATATCAAAAACAGAAAACTGCAAACCAGAAGACTGTTGATAAATCCGAAGATAAATAATGGATATAGATAGTAACCTATATTGAACTCGTTGTGCATTTCACTTCCCGTACGCATCATCTGGCCTGCAAGGAAACCGGCCATCAAGAAGCAGAAACTTAAAAAAGTCTGTAAAAAGTAAGTCAGAAATTTACCCTTAAGATAGGTGGATTTTGATATAGGAAAAGAAAAGAGGAGAAGGTCGAATTGGGTATCCCAATCTTTAAAAATCAGTTGTAATGCATAAACAGTAGCAAAGAAAATAATAGAAAGACTCAGCATTCCGGACATGAATCCAATTGTATAAGGCGAATTGAGATATATTCCTTCTCCTACCGAAAGATTAAACTGATTACCACAGAAAATACCTGTAAAAACCAAAAGTAAGGCAATAAGGTAGGTAAGCCAGTGCTTGATATTGCGCTTGGCTTCAAATAAAAAAAGGCTGTTCATGACTAAGGTTTTTGGGTTAGCGTATGAAAGTAAACATGCTCAAGTAAGGGAGTTACGGGGCTGAAATCTTCAGGTGACTCTTCAGAAAAAACAGTGATCTGAAGCTCTCTTTCTATCAGTTGCCTGCTGATGATCTCATAGCTGGAATCATAAGTTTCAAGATCATTTTTATCAATGGGTTTTGACCAGATTCTGTTTTCCAGTGCTGCCATTAATTTTCCGGGATTTCCTTTTCGCAGGATCTGTCCATGGCTCATCACAGCCATTTCTGAGCAGAGATTTCTGACATCTTCTACCAGGTGGGTCGACAGGATAACGATGACGTCCTGGCTGATGTCGTTTAGTAAAGTATTGAAACGGTTACGTTCTTCAGGATCTAAACCGGCAGTGGGTTCATCCACGATAATAATTTTAGGATCACCCAATAAAGCCTGAGCAACTCCAAAACGCTGTTTCATCCCACCGGAAAAAGTATGAACTTCTTTGTTCCGGAAATTTGAAAGATTCACTTTTTCAAGCAGATTTAGAATTTGGGTTTTACATTTCATTTTGTCTGTAATACCTTTGAGTACTGCGATATGCTCCAGGAGATCATAAGCGGAGACTTTAGGGTATACTCCAAAATCCTGTGGAAGAAATCCCAGGTTCTGTTTTATATATCCAGGGTTTTCAGCAATATTCACATCATTAAAAAACAGGGTTCCGGAACTGGGTTTCTGCAATCCTACAATGGTTTTCATTAAGGACGATTTTCCGGCTCCGTTTGGACCCAGTAAACCAAACATCCCGTTTCCGATTTCCAATGAAATGTCTTTAATGGCTTGGAAACCATTCTTGTAGGTGAGGCTAAGGTTATTGATAGATAAGGTGTTCATAGTGTTGTGTTTGGGTAATAGAATGACAGGCAGTCCTTTTTCAGGCTGCTTTTAATAATGGTAAATAATGATGATTTGTAAACTGTGACTTAAGAGTAATGATAGATTTTGAGACAGGAGACAGGAGACAGGAGACAGGGACAAAGAGACGCGTAGAGATTATCTTATACTTTGGGCTAGCAGCTCAATAATAGAAGTTCTCACTCTCAAACTCTACCACCCTCAAACCCTCAAACTCTTTCACTCAAAACCTAATCCTTATATTCCAGTATATCTCCAGGCTGGCATTCCAGAATTTTACAGATGGCTTCCAGGGTATCGAAACGTACGCCTTTGGCCTTTCCTGTTTTTAGGATAGAAAGGTTTACGGGAGTGATTCCCAGTTTTTCTGCCAATTCTTTACTCTGCATTTTTCGTTTGGCTAGCATGACATCTAAGTTGACTATAATTGGCATGTTAAATAAATAGGTCTTGTTCGTTTTGCAAATGTAGTCCTTGCTTGAAGATATTCGCAAGAAACAGACAGAAAATTCCAAGCATAAAGTGAATAAACACCAGTCCCCAGATGATACTTTCTACTTCCACAAAGAAACTGGCAACAATAACCAATGGGAGTGGGATAAAAATATTATACAGGTAAAATCTCTTAAGCTGTTGTATATGATCTTTTGTAAACAGTTTTGGCTGGAAAAAAACTTTGAAAACTTTTGCGGAAAGCCAGAAAAAGATTCCATAAGAAAGTAAAACAGCTAGAAAAGAAAAGATAATATACGGAGAATTATTTTCAATATTCAGAAACGGTTTTTCGGTGAACGGATAATTGATATGAAGATATTGTCCATCTTTATAAGGCGTAACAGAGAATCCTGTTACCAGGCATAGAACGGAGTACACAAAAGTGATTAAATATCCGGCAGAAAGCAGAGCGCAGATATAAAATAAAATTCTTGAAATAATTTTGGTCTGGTTCATGACACGATCATTAATTAGTGTTACAAATATATAATTAATTATCGTAAAACAATAATTAATTTAAATAAAATTTTATTTCCTAAAATCTCTACAATGAAATAATAGTGAAAAAAGCTGTGTTGAATACTGTTTTTATGTAATTTTAAATAGTGAAAAAATAAAAGATCATGGCTTACAATATTGAATTGGCAGATAGGGTTCGTGAACGGCTTTCCAAAGTTCATGATATTGAAGTTGAGGAAAAGAAAATGTTCAGCGGATTATCATTTCTTGTCAACGGGAAGATGTGCATCAATATCAGCCATGACAACCTGATGTGCCGCTATAACCCCGAATTGGAAGATGAGGTTTCGGAAAAAAACGGTTTTCTTCCGATGATCATGAGAGGAAAACAGCTCAAAGACTATTGCTATGTAGAGCCCATTGGTTTTCAAAAACCTGATGATTTTGAGTATTGGATAAAAATCTGTCTTGATTATAATACAATTGCTAAAGCTTCGAAGAAGAAGTGAGGTTTCCGGAGTTAGAGGGTTAGAGGGTTAGAGGGTTGGAGTGTGGTAGAGTTTGAGAGTGAGAGATTCTAGAGGTAATGAATTATTGAGTTCAAAACCTAAAGGATAAATAGTCTCTAAATTTCCAGTCTCTATGTCTCCAGTCTCTACCCTCCGGGCTTTCCATATTATTGATATAGCTTCTCCCTGATCATTATTAAAATCTTCGTTGTTTCTTCCAGATCAGGAGACTCAGGCAAATTGGATGTTGTATGGTGGAAGTCAATTGATTCTAGCAAATCTTCAGCTTTTTGTATTAATGAATCATAAGGCATGTTTCCGGCTTTGATATTCAGTAATTCATCACGGTTTTCTACACGGGTATGCAAAGAATTGGTTTTAAAAATATGCTCACACGACTGCAACAGACGGATGGTATGCATCATATTTTTGCTGTCATAATTCTGTCCATGATTTTGATTGACATTATAGCGGTCTTCATTACGTTCAGAAACCCATTTCCAATATTCCCTGTAGTCTTTACAGTACGTAGAATAGGCGTCCAGATTGCAGAAGAGATAAGCGGTTGGCTTTTCATCCTTCGGCACAGATGATACAGAAACCTGATTGGCTTCTTCATTCTGAATAATACCCTTATATCCTAATGTTCCTGATTCATCATAAAATAAGGCAAACATTCCTTTCGTATGGTCGATGCTCACTAATCCACACCTTTCCTGTAAAAGACCATCCCGTCCTTCGGGCTTGTCTCCAGATGAGGGGAATTCATGCAGCCATTTCTTCAAAGGAACAGAGCCTTGTCCATCAAGGATACAACAGAAATCCATAACAGATTTTCTTTCTTTATCTATAGGATTTAATATCTTTTTGTTGAGACCTTTCGCTTTTTTAATCTGTGAAACGGCATATCCTGCAAAACTGTCTTTGCATAGTTTGGATAGAAAGTCTTCTGTTTTCAGAAGATCAATCAGCGGATCTTTATGAAGGATACAGTCCTCCGGGCTTGCCAGAATTTCCAGGATATTGGGATTGTTTTTCTGCAGCAATTCTACAAATCTCCCGATTTCATAATAGGTGATATCATTGGTCTCATTGGAAATCTGTGGAATATAGTTCAGCCCAAAGAAATCTTCTTTCGGTACATAATATACTCCACGGATATCCGTATCTGAGGTTTCCGTGGCCAGGCCGAAAGCACGGCTTCCGGAGATGGCTTCAAAGAGGATGAGGTTATTGGTTTTTAGATCTTGTATGGTCATTGATTATCTTTTGATACAAGGACTAGCCCTGCGTCATTCGTATTTCTTTTTTTATTAAGTTTTGTTTTCTCTGTATTTCTTTCAAAGAGTGGGAAAGTTACTTATAAAAACAGCTACTAAAACACCCCTTCTGTAGATTGTTCCAGCTCACGGGCAGATTGCAGAAATTCTTCCACATTCATTTCTTTAAAGAAAAGAAGGCCATGGGTTGCCCGGAGACGTGGACTTTCGTTATCATAAAAATAAGGTTTTCCCAATATCAACTGAGCAGCCTGAAGCTGTTCTACCCAGGTTTGTATAGAAAGATGACTGAATTTTCCGTTGTATCTGTAACTTGGGAAGGAGGCGTTTACCTGGCTTAGATAGCTGTTGGTAAAACTTTCATCCATTGTACTCATTCCATTAAGGGATACCGGGAAAATATGAGTGACATCGGCTGCATTGAACTGATACCAAACATTTCTGTAGCCCCATATTTTAAGTTGGGACAGATCTTTTTCTTTGCTCCATTCCCTTACGGCAGCGGCAATTGCCTGTAAGACTTTATAATGGGTATCAGGACCACTTCCTTCAGGATCGAACGCTAAACTTATAACGGTAGGATTAATGGTTTTCAGCTGTTGCAATATAGGATATACATCCCTTTCTCTTTTGGGCTTCTCCGTAAAAATAGCTCCTGTATAAAATCCAAGTCTTAAATGATGAACGTTCTTTGTTCTTACACCGAAGTGTGCCCATACTAATTCTTCTTCATATTCCCGGATCATTCCTTTCAGTGTCTGGATCTTTTGCTCCGGATTTTGACCATCATAGCTGGAATTGTTGATAGCAATCACTTCTGTTATTTTCTCTTCCAGTTCTTGTTTTGTTTTTAAACCCCAAAGTTCAACGATATTTCTTACCATTCTGTGAGATACCGCTCTTGACCTTTCGTCAGCATTTTCGGAAGCTATATTGATAAGGTAATGATAGACGTCTTTATCCCTCTTATTTTTATATCCAACCTCAAAAAAGTCCGGATAATTAAGCATTTCGATTTCTCCTTTTTCGGTAAAAAGAAGAGTAGCCCGGAGAATATCTGTCAGAAACTTATTGGTCACCGCAGTAAAGCCGGATGTAAGGACAGAATAGTGAGATTCATTGGTCTCATTTCGGGATTGGTAATGGATATAAGGCAAAAGTCCTAATGAAATATCATCATGATGAGGACCTGTATGATAAAAAACTTCATGGGTAAGTGCTTCTGTTCCTTTTTTTATTTTGTTTTCAATGGAAGTAATCACTGACTGAACAGTGTCTTCATTAAGATCCGGAATTAACTGGGTATACGGATCAGACTGAAGGTCTTCCAGGGTAAGATGTTCAGCATATTTGTTCAGTTTTTGGGTCAGCATCATAACTGATTTATCGGTTTTTTCCTGTGACCAGTTTCCGGATTGGTAATAATCGGCAATGAAGTCATTCAGTGTGCTTGCCGCTCCTAATGTAATATAAAATCTGCCATTCGGGAGACAGGAAAGTACAGAAGCCGGATATAAATTGGAAGGAGGAAGTTCCAGTGCGTTTTTTATCATAGGTGCTTTTGCTTCTCCTGCTGCGAAAATAATGGCTACAGCATCTTTATTATAAGTGATTGTCTCCAGACCGATAGTGATCACAAGGCGTTCCCTGGAAATTTCAATTCCTCCAAGATCTCCGGCTGCAACCGCCTGTGTTTCGAAGTTGGTGGAAGTCAATCGGGTTGTTGAATAAGGGTCAGAACCTTTAATGTTAAAGGCAATATGCCCATCAGGACCTATTCCTCCCAGAAAAAATCCAATACCCCCTAACTTACGGATCTGCTGTTCATATTCCGAACACCAGTTGTCTATAAGGAAAATAGATTCTTTTTGCAGTTTCTCCAAAGGATTTTGCGGTTCACGGTATCTCAGTTCCAGGTCTACTTTATGACTGGGAAAAACCTCCTCAAAGCTTTTGCCATACGCTAAAGGAATTTCATCACAATTGATTAGAAGAGCATTTTCCCTTTTTAATCCCAGCCCTTCAATATAATATTTATTCACGTAATGATAGAAGCTGTTTGCCTGGGATGATTTTATAGGGTAAAATTCATCAATCTGAACAAAATGGAGCTCTGCCAGTGATGGTTTCTGGACGGATAAATGATGTTTTTTTCTAAGCTCAATAATATTTTCCTTTTCCCAGTTTTCAAGAATATGTTTAGTCCAGTAAATAAAATATTCCGGTGTTTTTCCGGTGGGAAGACTGATAACACCGTTGGGATTTCCAGCTGCCCATTCCAGAAATCGTAAGGCTGTAAGCATTCCTAAATTAGGAAAATTGTCAACAGCAATATAAGGTATATTGGTTTTACTGTTTCTTGAAAGATCATTTAAGAAAGATTCCTCTACGGGAGTGAAGTTCCTTTTGTTTTCCATTTTTGTGATTTTTTACTATGTTTTCAAATACTTTATACTGTGAGATGATGTAGAACTTAAAGATACAAAACAATCCCTAAATTTATCAATAAATTGTTGATTTACAATAGAAAACTGCGGTTATGGTTTATTATTGATAATATTATCATAAGTTTATTATAATAATGGCTTTCTGTAGTTGTTTTTAAAGGGAAAGGCTGGATATTGGGAAAATTATAGTTGTAGCATCTTAAAGTTTATTGTAATAAAATTTTAATAGTCCACTTTTATCCTGTCTCTTCAGTTTCCAATACCATTTAATTTAGTATCTCTCTGAAAACCCTTTCCATCTCAGTCTTATCTACTTTTCCACTGGGTAAACTCTTTGATCTTTCCTCATTTTCAGCGATCATATTTTCTAAAAACCCAAACAGTTCCCAATCATTCGGATGATGATAAGCTTCCCCTTTTGTAGCTTTTAAAGCAACAAGATTCTCTATCTTCCGTTTTGTATAGCCATCTGCCAAAACCAACAGATCACTGAACAATACAGGAGGAACAGTTCCTTTTTCTATAATCCATTTTCCGGTTAAAGTGGTTCTCAGGCAATAAAAATAACTTTTCAGTTTTACTTCTTCGTTTCTGCAAGCATCCAGATATTTTTTGCTCATACTCAAGTAGTGGTAAGAAACTGCTATCGGAGAAAAACAAGCATCTGCCAGAGGACTGAACAGATCTACAAATCTCTTGTTCTCTTTATATACGATAGGAGAGTAGAACCAGCTCAGTAAAGCGGCATTTGACTTCAGTAAAAGATGAAAGGTTTTCCGCAAATCCCATCCGCAACCATCCAGATCATCCTCCGTCATAAACTCTATGGTTTCATCCTTATCCCAGGGGGAGAGATACCACTCAGCATCATGTCGGTATATAAAACGGATGTCGTAATCGCTGTCCGGAGAGGCAAAACCCCAGGCCCTGCTTCCGGATTCTACAGCCAAAAGGACTTCTATGCCCTTTTCGGCTTCTATTTCTTTTATTTTTTCAAGTATTTTTGGTGTCATTGTCTTTTATTTATATTGCAAAGTAAGCAGGTTTATGCGTAATCTACTTGCGTAGTTTTTTTAAGTTTGAGAATAATAAGGTTTGAGGATTTTAGGGTAGGAGCGTTTGAGGGTGAGTGAGAGGTTTCAGAATTTGGGAGTGAGAAACTCTATTATTGAGCTGGTAACCCAAAGTATAAGATAATCTCTAAGTCTCCTGTCTATACGTCTCTTGTCTCCAAGTCTCGAATCTCTTAATCTCCAATCCCCTCCTTCATCAATCCATTTTACTTTTTATATTTGACATTGTACAAAATACTCCCCATTTCACTAATATTGCACTTCTTCTACTTCACATAATTAATTTACATTCATGTTATCAAACAAATTACAGCATAAAATTGATTTTAAAACAAAACCTTTAGGTGCCTTAGGCGATCTTGAACAATTAGCCTATAAAATTGGGATGGCTCAAAAGACAACTTCTCCCCGGTTATCAAATCCTCATATGGTGGTATTTGCTGCCGATCATGGGATTGCTACAGAAGGAGTGAGTGCTTATCCACAGGAGGTAACCTATCAGATGGTGATGAACTTTTTGGGCGGCGGTGCAGCAATAAATGTGTTTTGCAGGCAAAATGGTATTAAAATAAAGATTGTAGATGCCGGAGTAAATTTTGATTTTCCTCAAGATCTGAATTTGATTGATAAAAAAGTCAGAAAATCCAGCCGTAATATATTGGAAGAGCCTGCCATGACTGCTGAAGAATATCGGCAAGCTTTGAAAAACGGAAGTTCTGTAGTTGAGGAGATTGCCCTGACAGGCTGTAATATTATTGGTTTTGGAGAAATGGGAATCGGGAATACTTCAGCTTCTTCGCTGATGATGAGTAAGCTTTTTAACCTGCCGATTGTAAGTTGTATCGGACGCGGAACGGGTTTAAATGATGATCAGTTACAGAATAAGATCTATATTTTATCAACCGCTATAGAGATGCATACCGATACTAAGACAGCAGATGACATAGCACAGACTTTCGGAGGGCTTGAAATTGCGCAAATGATCGGTGCCATGGAAGAAGCTTTTCGTCAGAATATGCTGATTATGGTGGATGGGTTTATTGCAACCGTTGCGGTTGCCACTGCATGGAAAAAGAATCCGGACATCCTGAACAACTGTATTTTCTGCCATGTAAGTGATGAGAATGCCCATCTTCAACTGTTAGAATTATTGGGTCAGAAAGCATTGTTGAATTTTAATCTTCGTTTGGGGGAAGGAACGGGATGTGCACTGGCTTATCCTGTGATTCAGAATGCCGTGAATTTTCTTAATGAGATGTCAAGTTTTGAAGATGCCCATGTTTCAAATAGAGAATAGATGAAAATAATAAAAAATGAACTGATCTATCTGGCAACAGCGCTGATGTTTTTCACCAGGATTCCGGTTCCGTTTACCATTCCGTATTCCAGTGAGATCATGAATAAATCTCAGAAATATTTTGCATGGATCGGGCTGTTGGTAGGACTTATTAATGCTGTGATTCTGTATTTTTGTGCTCAGCTTTTTAACCTGGAAATAGGTATTGTTTTGATGATAATCACCAGTGTTTTACTCACCGGAGCTTTTCATGAAGATGGTTTCACGGATATGTGTGACAGTTTTGGAGGTGGATATGGGAAAGAAAAAATCCTTACCATCATGAAAGACAGCAGGGTAGGAGCATATGGAACTATTGGAATTATTCTGCTGTTTGCTTTGAAATTTCTCAGTATTCAGGCCTTGGGAAATATTGATCTTCTTAAAACGTTGGGTATTATTATTTTAGCACACTCATCAAGCCGTTTTATTTCAGGTACGATGATCTATACTCACCAATACGTTACGGATATTGATGTCAGTAAGTCAAAACCGTTAGCTAATAAACCTTTAGACGGAATAGCCTTATTAGTAGGTTTAATCAGTGTTTTAATTTCTTTTGCTTTCATTCCGGATGGGCGTTTGATACTGGCTTTTGCATTGGCTTATGCCGGTAAAATCTGTATGGGATGGTATTTTAAAAAGCATATCGGAGGATATACCGGAGACTGTTTGGGTTCCGTACAGCAGGTAAGTGAGGTTTTATTTTACTTAGGAACAATTATAGCATGGAAATTCATCTGATCAGACATACGGCAGTGGAAAATCCGGAAAACCTGTGTTATGGATTTACCGAAATGCCTTTAAGAAAAGATTATCCTGAAGATTTTAAAAGGCTGAATATGGATCATGATTTCGATCTTGTTATTTCAAGCCCGTCACAGCGTTGTCGTCTTTTGGCTGATTATTTTGGGTTTGATTATACAATCGATGAAAGACTTCGCGAAATGAATTTCGGAAGCTGGGAAATGGAAAAATGGAAGGATATTCCTGAGAAAGAAATTAACCCCTGGTATCAGGATTTTATTAATGTAAAAGCTACCGGTGGAGAAAATCTTCTTGAAATGCAAAACCGCGTACTCAGCTTCTGGAAAGAGCTGATTGCGGAACAAAATGTAAATAAAGTCTTGGTTGTTGCGCATGCCGGTGTAATCCGTCTTATTCTTCAGTCGGTTTTACAGTTTCCCCTAGAGAATATGTTCAGTATCCGGATTGACTACGGGAAGAAAGTGATTATTCAGAAGAATGACGGCTACTTTTCCATTAAAAAGATGAATGTTTAACAACCAGTCATAATCCCAGGTAAACTGTATAGAAAATAAGCTCTTGTCCTTTGCATTACCCAACAAAAAAGCCATTCGGTCTTACTCAAATGGCTATATTATTTATTTATTTATTTATTTATTTAAAGATTTTTGTAAAGCTATCTTTTTCCAGAATTTCCAATGAAAAATCAAAATCTGCTTCTGACTTTTCAGTAGTAACTGTTGCTCCCAGCTCTTTTACAAGCCCATTGAAAGACATTGGTTCATACCATTGCTGATAAAGTGCATCCGTTGCCAGTACAGCAATCTCAGAATTTCCTGAAACATGAGAATGACCCGCTCCAAAATTCAGAAGTACAAAACATTGTTTTTCTCCTTTTGGAAGAAGCATTCCCAGAATAGTCTGTCTCTGAACCGACTTACATTTAGCTTCAGCAAATACTTTGTTGGGATCCATCATATAATCTCTTGAGATCGTATCTCCTTTTCCAATCACAATTTTATAATCACATTCCGCATTTCCGGAATACACATTGTTCATGATTAATGTAGGCGTGTTCAGACCTCTGTTGGCGTAAAGATATTCAACGGCACCCTGAGGTGCAGAGGTCATATCTCCAGAATACATCAGATTTCCATCCCCTTGATTATAGGCGGCATTCCATCCTGTTTTTCCCGCTATATTCAATCCGGAAAGATCAAGGTCATAAGCTCCCCAGGCATTTTCCCAGTAGATTCCTACCGCAAGCTTTTCACCGGAAAACCTCGTTCCTGTGGGAATATTCCCTACATACATTTTTTCAGAAGTAGGAAGCCCGAATTCCACATTTTCAGGGAAATAAAACTTCTTTCCGGAAAGATCAAATTTTGACTGTAAGTAACTTAATATAAATTCATAATTCAATTCACTTGCAATGCTGTTTTTTCCTGTTTTTACCCAGGACTTTCCGTTTCTGATTCTATACACAAAAGTGTCCTGGCCATACATTCTCTGATAACAGGCAGATAAAGCTTTGAATAAGGCAAAAGGCGTAGCATTATCCAGCCAATGCATATCATTTTCTTCCAGTAATGTGTTTGTAGCATCATTCAATGGGTTGGAAATTAAAGGCTTATGGTAAGTCTTTGACAACTTGGAAATTTTATTAACAGCTGCTGCAGTAGACTTATTTTTATTTTTATAAGCTAAAAATAAAGGCTTAAACCTGTTAAAAATCTCTGCAAGTTTTTCCAATCCGAAGGTTTCAAACAAATCGGATGGATCAAATTTACTTAGCTTGATATTCTCAATCAGCTCATCATTTTTGATCAGGAGACTGGTAGCTGTTGTTTTAAAAATAACATACCTGAAAAATTCTACAGCATTCTCGGGATAAACCTTGTAAAGATCTGCAATTTTGACAATAGCTTCCTTATTTCTGATGTTTTCCTTTCCGGTGAATTCATAGTTCAGTTCTTCTGTCAAAATAAATAACAGATCATTAATAGTTTCTTCCTTTAAAGCAATACCAGATCTCAGTAATGATAAACATTTTTCTGTCATTTCATCTGGAGAATAAGCTTTAATTACTTTGAAAGTAAGCTTCATTTCGGGAACATTCAATACTTCATCAGGGATATAAATTTCCTCTTGGAAATCACTTCCGTAGGTAGAAATATAATGCCTGATCTGATCCATTAAAAGTTCCAGTCTTGTGCTGTTCTTTATTTTCTTCCAGGATGTATGGAAGGTTTTATTAACATCATTACCGCTTAATTTTTCCTTTGAATAATAGGCAATAATCTGTTTTTTAGCCCAAAGTGCACCAGGTTCAATCACAAAACCGTCATTGGAAACAAAAGGGTTGTGATCAGATTTCTGAGCCAGTACGGCATTGAATAACTGAAGTGTTTTCATGATATAAAAATTAATAAGTGAGGAGTAATTTTTTTTAAGAAAAATGATATAGGAACTCCTTTTACCTATAATTTTGAAAAAGGCGGGGAGTAAAACCTGGTAATGTATATAGGAACTCCCTTTGCCTTAATTTTTTTTTATTATATATTCTATCTTTCTGCCAGACAGACAAAAATCAAATCTGTGATCCACAAGCTGAGTAACTTTATGTACCAACTCCGGGAAATTATTATCGCTCTGTCAGCGGAGCCGCTGCCCGTCTATTATTATTTAAACCTTATAGGTTTTTAAAACCTATAAGGTTTGAAAGCCTTAAGGATTAAACATTAAAGTAACGGATTAAGCTTTTCTATACTTTTTCTTTTTCTTCCATGGCGCGTTTTTCTGAACATCACCAGCCATGATACATCCGTAAGGAATCACTTCATCAAGGACCTCACAAAGGCCATATTCTTCAATCTGTGCTCTTACGTTTTTAGCACTTTTATAAGCACTTGGCAACTCGGAGATATCAATCTCATTGGAATAGAAACGGATATCCAATCCTTGTGTTTCCTCATTGAAGATTTCCTCGGTTGTTTTATGAGCCATAGATCTTTTATGCTGGCTTCTGCTGAAGTTTCTTCCCGCTCCGTGAGGGGCAAAACCTAAGTTTCTTTCCGTTGTTCTTCCCTGAACGATTAATACCGGTTCAGCCATATTTAAAGGAATCAATCTTGGTCCTGTGATATCAGGCATAAATTTGTCATCCAGTGGAGTAGCTCCTTTAGCATGGTAAAATAAATCACCATCTCTGAACACAAAATTATGCTCATTCCAATATCTGTTCTCTTTTTCGATCTCCAGTTTATTCAGCACTGCGTCATGAATAGAAGTATGGTTTTCCTTGGTCCATTGTCTTATCAGCTGAAGAGCTTCCCAATAGGACTTTCCTTCTTCAGTATCGTACGGAATCCAGGCATTTTCTCTTAATGTTTCAGGAGAAATGTCCTGTCTGAAACGGTTGGCTACCTTCATCCCTTTATCATATAAAGCAGCTCCCGGAGCTCTGGAACCATGATGAGTCACCAACATGGTATTTCCTGTATTTTTGGAGATTCCTACAAACAGAAAATGATTTCCGTCTCCCTGAGTTCCCATATGAGAACGGGCAATGCTGATCAGTTTTTCATCATTTAAGAATTCATTTTCTCTGAAAGCATCCATCAGTTCCTGAGACATTGGCATCTGTTCCCCTCTCGGTCTTCCTCCATATCCGAAGTGTGTGATAGAATGTGCTGCATCCAAAACCTCTTTAGGATTTGTTTTACCAAAGTCCGTCAGCATAACAGAACAACAGATATCAGCACTATGGAATCCCGGATGAATGGCATTTTTAGCAACCACCACACCTCCTACCGGGATCTGGCCTTCAGGTCCTGTAGGACAGGCATCAGGCATTAAAGCACCATTAATCAATGTTGGAGTTTTCATCAAAACTTTCATCGTATTGATTACTTTTTCCACATTATCATTTTCACTTTCATGTTCTGCTCTGATATTGATGATAAAATCTTTTGCCGTTTCATGAAGCGGTATAATTTCCGGTTGTCTGAACTGTTCCAGGTATTCATTAATCTGAACCTCATCCAGATTATTTTCGTTGATATAAGTAATAGCATCTTTGAACCATTTAGCGGGTCTATATCCTAATTCGATTAAGTGATTTCCATTAAATTCCATTTGTTTTCTCATTTTGATAATGCAAAGTAATATCATTATTGCGCAATAGTTTTGCGTAGATTGTTTTTTTTTAATTATTTTTACAAAAATTAAAGGCGAATCTGGAAATAAAACAGATTTGCCAACGGATTATAATTAAAAATGATTAATACTATGGAACTACTAGAACAATTAGAGCATTTCCCGGAAACCATTCAGTTCAGTGATGTTATTGAATATATTGACGGAAAATATGATTTCACCCCTACAGCTTTTAAAAATGGTGATACCACTAATCAGGCCGGACAGAATAACGGATCTTGTAAGGTCTTCAGCTTTGCTTTATATCATGGGCTGACCAAAGGACAGACCCTTCTTCTTTTTGGAGAATTTTACAGGGAAGATGTTTTGAAAAAACCTAATGGTACTGATCACCAGAATATCAGAAACTTTATGAAATTTGGCTGGGAGGGCATTACTTTTGACGGAGACGCGTTGAAAGAGAAATAATTTTAATGAAACGGCGAAAAGGCAAATTTACAAATCAGCGGATTTGCCTTTTATTCCAATAAACACAATATGTATGTCATCTAATAAAAATGCTTTAATCCGTTATAAAACATTAGATAAGTGTCTTAAAAACAAATACAGGAAATATACTTTGGAAGATCTTATTGATGAATGTTCCGAAGCATTATTTGAATTCGAAGGCAAAGAATCCTATGTAAGCAAACGAACGGTGCAGCTCGATCTGCAAAATATGCGCAGTGAGAAATTCGGGTATGAAGCTCCCATTGAAGTCTATGAAAGAAAATATTACCGTTACAGCGATCCTGAATACAGCATTCATAATATTTCAGTAAACGAAAGCGATCTCAAAGCAATGAATAATGCCGTTCAGATCCTAAAGCAGTTCAAAGATTTTTCTATGTTCAAAGAAATGAACGGGGTCATTCAGAAGCTGGAAGATTCTATTCACTCAACCAGTCAGAAGTCCGTCATCCATCTGGATAAAAATGAACAGCTGAAAGGATTGGAATATATAGATATTCTCTATGAAAGTATTGTAGGTAAAAAGGTATTGAAAATTCTCTATAAAAGTTTTACGGCAAGAGAATCCAATCTATATACTGTTCATCCGCAGTTGCTGAAAGAATTTAACAACCGCTGGTTTCTGATTTGCCTTTACAAACAGAAAATGTATAATCTGGCACTGGACAGAATGGAAAGTATCGAAACAGATGATACCCTTCTGTATATTGATAAGGATCTTGATGGTGATGAATATTTTAAGGATATTGTAGGCGTTACGGTTTCAGATTCAATTGCTCCCAGAACTGTTGTTTTCTGGGTAGATTCCGGTAATGCACCCTACGTAAAAACAAAGCCTCTGCATAAAAGTCAGGAAGTGATCAGCGAAGATCAGGAGGGAACTCTGTTTAAAATCTGTGTCCAGATTAATTTTGAGCTGGAAAGGTTGTTACTGGGATTTGGAGACTCCCTGATGGTTCATAAACCTAAAAAACTGAGACTAAGAATGGAGGAAAAATTCAGGATAGCCAGTGAAAATTATCAAAACTTTGTTGCTGATGAAAATTAAATAAATTTATGATTTTCAGTATGTTACAAAACGATGGAGTGGTCATTTTTTTATATCAATACAATGGGTAAGCTAGCAGAAACTTATCAATTCAGCTAAAATCATCAGTTAGATTTTTATCTTGGCTTGGAAATTGCATTGATTTAAAAAGAACATCACATTATGAAATCAAGAATATTTAAAGCATTAATTGCAATTATAGCACCTATAGTGATAGAATATATCGTTAAAAAAATATCTGAGAAACTTGATAAAAAAGATGATCAGAAAGAGAAAGAACCAAAGCAGATTACTGCATAAAAAAAAGTAGTTAGAATTTAAAATTGTTGAAAAGAGACTGCCATATAACGTGCAGTCTCTTTTTTACTGGGTATTCCTAACCACCCCAGCAAAAAATTCAAAGAATTATAATTGTAATAGTTGTGAAAATAGAAGATTTCTTCAAATAAAATGAGAATCTTCTCGGTCTGGTTATTACTTACACATGCTCTAGTAATTCAAAATATGGTATCCGGGCTTTCAAATCTTTATCAATAATCAATTACTTATATAAAATCATAGACTCCGTTTTTCCAGCCCAGCACTTTAGAAGAGTCTGCATGAAGCCAGTTCTTCAGAATAGTGGCATATACCTTTCTGAAATCTTCCGTATAGATAAGGTCACCCTCATTTAGGTTCTGCAGATTGGGAAGAGCATTAAGCAGTCCTTTCTTTTTTAAGCTTCCACTGATGAAAAACATCTGATTGGCGGTTCCGTGATCCGTTCCGTTACTGGCGTTCTGGGCAACACGGCGGCCAAATTCTGAAAATGTCATAAGTAAGATATTGTTGAATAACCCGTTGCTTTTCATGTCCGCAACAAAAGACTGTACAGCCTCATTGATATCACTGAATAATTTTTTCTGTCTTTCATTCTGATTAACATGGGTATCAAAGCTTCCGATTGAAAGATAATAAACCTGAGTGTTAATGTCAGATTTGATCAAAGAAGAGACTGTTTTAAAGTCCTTTCCCAGCTGGGAATTCGGATAAATCTGCTCGGTTTTTTTTGCTTTGCTTTTTTCAAAAATATAATCCGCATTATTGATAGTAGAACCAAGTGTCTGATAAAGGTAAGATACAGTTTCGTCTTCATGATGATGGTCATAAAGAGACTTAAAATACTTTTCCTGGCTGGTCTGATAAAGCCTTTTAGGATCTTTAAAGGCAAATGCTTTATTATGATCACCTTTAAGAGCAAGACTTAACATATCATCTACTTCCAACGCCTGGGTGGGATGTTCACAACGGTAGCATTCTTCATCTAAAAAACGACCCAGCCATCCTGTTTCCAGGAATTCATCACTCCTGCTGGCAGATTGCCAGATATCCATACTCCGGAAATGGGATTTGTCAGAATTGGGATAGCCTACATTGTTCATGACGGAAAGTTCACCATTGTCAAAGAGTTCTTTAAAATAAGAGAGGGAAGGATTGATTCCGGCTTCATCAGTCAGAGATAAAGAATCCTGAATAGCAAGCGTTTTTCTTTCCCGGAAATAAATATCATTTTTTACAGGAATAATGGTGTTTAAGCCATCATTACCACCTGTCAGCTGAAGTACGATCAGGATGTTCTGATGAGAGTTCAGGGCATTATCCAAAGCCATAGACTTTAGAAAGCTGGGCATCAGCAGGGAAGCTGAGGCTAATGAACTTATTTTTAAGAATTCTCTTCTTTTGATTAACATAACTTTTGAATTTAATTGTGCGGCAATAAGTTACAGGTAGTATCAATGGCCGTGGGAACTTACCTGAAATCTGCAACCAGCTGTCTTAAAAAACTACATTAACTGATATTCAGGAGTAGACATAAGGTTGATGACTGTCATTTTTACGCTCTTATCAGAGAAATTTCTGACTGAGTTCATATCCAGGCTTTGAATATTTTGAATCAGATAGTCTTCACAGTTTTTCCGGGCAAAAATTTTTTCTACCCGCTCCCAGTCTATGGTGATATTCGGATTTTTAAAAGACTTGTTTAAAGCAGTTTCCCGGGATTTTATCCCCATATCGATATCATCATCCTGACGCGGGCTGTATTCCAAAGGCCTTAAGCCTGACCAGATCTGTGGAACCTGAAGTCTCAGCATTAATGTTGAACTGTCGATCCATGCCTTTCCGTTAGGCCATCCCGCAACATTGGGAGGATAAAGCAGCATTTGTCCCAGTAATTTCTGATAAACGATGAGGTTTTCCGGGTTTTGGATATGCATGGGAAGCAGCCGCATAATTCCTGCCATCAGTTCAATAGGTGATTTTATCCTGTTTCCTATATTACTCTGCTCATAAAACCATGAGCTTGAAAATATCTCCGTCATGAGCTTTTTGATATCATATCCGGAATTATAGAAGCTGTTGCTTAGTTGGTCTATCTTATCGGTATCTATTTTTTCATTAACAAAAAATTTATAAATTTTGGTTGTGATAAATCTGGAGGTCGCTTTCTGTTCCAAAATAATATGTAAGGCATCATCTCCACTGAAATTACCGGTCTTTCCTAAAAAGGTTTTTGTTTCCGCATCGTGAAAGTTCTTCCTTTCTTTAAAATTCCCCTCTTTATCATATCCCCATCCGGTAAAGGCTCTGGCGCCCTCCCTTACATCTTTTTCAGTATAATTTCCTCTTCCCATGGTAAACAGCTCCATAACTTCCCGGGCAAAATTTTCGTTGGGATGGTCCTTTTTGTTTTGTTGATTATTGAGAAAGTTCAGCATGGCCGGAGCCTTGCTTACTTCAAAAAGAAGGTCTTTAAAATTACCCAATGCATGTTTTCGTATGGTATTTAAAAGCTGTTTGTTAAACCTTGGATTCACAACTCTGGAAGCAAAATGACCATGCCAGAAAAAGGCCATTTTTTCTCTCATCTGTTCTTTGCTGTTCACCATTTTATCCAGAAAATGAAGATTCAGTTCATTATTCTGCTCCCTGTTGATTTTCTGCATCTGTTTTTTCTTTTCTGCAGGAGCTGTATTGCTCATATAGTCTGTCACAGGATCAATATCGGGAGTATCATAAGTGATTTCAGTGAAATTATCCTCTGTAAATAGTTCATTAATCAACGTTTTACTGCTTTTATTCCTCAGATCGTCGATTTGACTGATTCCGATACCGAAACCCGCACGCCATAAAAGATGTTTATTTTTTAATAATGAATCAGCCATTGGAGGATATTTGTTTTTTGATGTTTCTGAAGAGATAAGGTTAAAATAATAACGGGTTAAAGATTGTTAATATTGTAAGATGACTGGAAACCAGAAATTTTTCTGAATTTTATTCCTTAATTCACCTTTTAAGATTATTTTTGGTAAATTTTGTTAAACAAACATTTAAATTTTGTTAAAAAATAATGCGTTGATAATCATTATTTTATGATTTTTAAATGTGTTAAAGTAACAGGTAAAGCTGTGCTTGGCATGATTTTTACATCTTACTTGCTTAGTAAAATTTAAAAATTAGAGTTATGAAAATGTTTAAACAGGCAATATTACTGGCTGGAATTTTAACAGCAGGAATAGCAAGCGCACAGAGTTCACAAATGAATAATATGATCAAGGTGGGCGCAAATGTTGGTTTAGCAGTTCCTTCAGATAACCTTTCGGCTGCTGTTGGAGTAGATGTAGCTTACCAGAACCTTATTACTCCTGGTTTTGGATTAGGTATTGCATCAGGATATAGCCATTATTTCGGAAAAGAAAATAACGGATATAAAAATAATGATGTAGGAGTAGTTCCTGTAGCTGCTTTAATTAGAATTTATCCAAAACAAACAGGTTTCTATTTTGGAGCTGATTTAGGATATGGATTCTTAGTTGGAGACAAAACGGTAGCTTCCAATACAAATGTAGAAAGAGCAAGCGGAGGTTTTTACCTTAAGCCGGAGATCGGATATCACAACAGAGACTGGAACTTCTTTGTACAATACCAGAAGGTTTTTGTAGGAACTAAAGGAGATTTACCAGGTCAGGACTATAATGTGGGAAACATCGGAGTAGGCTTCGGGTATAATATTCCATTAGGAAAGTAGTTAGATTTAATATAAACAATTATTAGCCAAACCTTTTCACTTTTGTGAAAAGGTTTTTTTCTTGTCTGCAGGATTTACAAAAACAATTATTATATTTGGTAAAATTTGAGGTTATGATTCTGAATCCAAAATTTCCACTTTATTTACCAGGAGTAGAGAACAGTAATAATGATAATGTTTCTATCATTGGAGCAAGTCTCCGTGAAGACATGACGATCTTAGGCTATTTTGTGTCCAGTAATGGAGGTCTTGAGATAAAAATTCAACAAACGTATTCCACAAAAGAATATGCTTCTTTTACTGATATTTTAAAGAAGTTTATTCAGGATAATCAGCTGGAAAATGTAAAACGTCTGGGAGTGGCCGTGCCAGGTCCTGTACTTGACGGAAAAAGCAGCCCGGCAAGATTAGGCTGGAATTTAGATATTGAAGAATATAAAAGAGATTTCGGGTTTGAAAAAGCAGATATGCTGAATGACCTGGAAGCTTCCGCTTACGGAATGGGTCTTCTTGAGGATGACGACCTGGAAGCCATCTATACAAGCGGACATCTTGAAAAAGGGAATGTTGCCATTCTTGCCCCTGGAAACGGGTTAGGGGAAGCTGGATATTTCTTTGACGGAAAATATCTAAGACCTTTTGCTACAGAAGGAGGACATTCTGAATTTTCACCGAGAACCAACGTAGAAGTTGAGTTTTACCAATTCTTAAACAATATCTATGGAATTGTAAGCTGGGAAAATGTATTATCCAAATCAGGATTATTTAATATCTACAGATTCCTAAGGGACGTAAAAAGACATCCGGAACCGGAATGGTTAAGCGAACGCCTTTCAGGAGGTAATTTTGCTGAAGAACTTTATAAAGCTGCAGTAGAAGATAATGTACTGATCTGTAGAATCGCTTTAGATACTTTCATTGAGTTTTTGGCAAGAGAGGCTAATAACCTTACATTAAAGGTGAAGGCGACAGGAGGACTACTGATCTCTGGAGATATTCCCCAGATGGTTAGAGAATATATTGATAAGGATAAATTCTACGAAAAATTCAAGATCAGTGATAAAATGGAAGGAATGTTGAAAAATATTCCTATTTACCTGGTCAAGCAAAACCATACAGCATTAAAAGGGGTAGCACTTTATACCGCTTATTACCAAGAATAAATAAAAGACTCCGAAGAAATTCGGAGTTTTTTTATAGGATGATATTATTCATAAAAATAATCATATTTCTTGATTTACATCAACGCTATCTATTAAACGAGATAGCTATCTTTGTGTTATTAAATAAGTAAATACTTTTATTCAATGAAAAAAATATTTTTATTAGCAGTTTTAGCCGGTGGGTTAGCTTTCGGACAGTCAAAAAAAGTAGTAGCGTCTGATATTCACTGGTGGGGATATAAAGTTGCAAAATCTGAGGCCAGTTCTCACGACGGTACTGTAAAAGTAAAGTCCGGAGATATGGTGATGAAAGGAAATCAACTGGTAGGAGGAAGCTTCGTTTTAGATATGACTTCCATCAATGCAACTGACCTTTCAGGAGAATACCAGCAAAAGCTAAACGGGCACCTTAAGAACGGTGACTTCTTTGAGGTTGAAAAATTTCCTACTGCCAGCTTCAAAATTACGGGCATTAAGAAAAACAGCGATAAAATCTACAGTTCTCTGGTAACAGGAAATCTTACGGTAAAAGGAAAAACAAACCCGGTTACCTTCCCTGCAAAGATCTCTTACAGCAAAGGAGTGGTGAGTTTAGTATCAAACAAATTCTCTTTCGACAGACAGAAATTTGATGTAGCTTACAAATCTACAATGCAGGATGTTTTTGTGAAAGATGATATCGATATGCAGGTTAAGGTTACTGCTCAATAAATTAATCAAAAAAATATTGTTAAAAGTGTAGAAGTTCTACACTTTTTTTTATTTTTGTTGAATTGTAAATAAAAAAGAATGAAAAGATTACTATTGTTTGCTATGGTGTGTGTAGGCATATCATTTGTTTCTGCCCAAAAGAAATTTGATAAAGTTTCAAAAGTGACTTCATCAGAGATCAGATGGTGGGGATATAAGGTTGTAAAAACTGAAGCCTCTTCCCATTCAGGAACAGTGAAACTGAAAAGCGGGAAATTTAACTTTGACCATACTGTTTTGGTAGACGGAGAATTTGTAATAGATATGAGAAGTATGATGGCCGGAGATGTTTCCGATGAGGACCAGATCAAGCTTACAGATGACCTTAAAAGTTCAAACTTCTTTGAAGTGAAAAAATTTCCGGTAGCTAAATTCCATTTGACTAAGATTATTCCATTAGCCAACAGCGAATACAATTCTACAGTGTATGGAGATGTTACCATTAAAGGAGTGAGAAAAACCATCACTTTTCCTGCAAATGTATATGTTACCCAGTTTACCGTAGTCATTGAGTCTGCTAAGTTTTCATTAAACAGAAGAGACTTTAAGGTATTCTACCAGTCTTCACTGAAAGACTATTTCATCAAGAATGAAATGGATATCCAGTTCAGAGTTTCTACAGAACAGTTGGATAACGAAAACAGAATTCCGGTAAAGAAAAAGAAATAAGATTAAATATAATATTGATAAAAAAGAGCAGTTCAGTTGATGGATTGCTCTTTTTTTATGGAATATATTGTACAGTTAGTGTTGAGAACATTCTGTCAAATCTGCTGATTGGATATGTGTTGGAGAAGAGGATATTTTGCTCTCTAATTTTAATATTCATAAATATATTAGATCTCTAAAAACTATGGTATACTTCTTACGCAATGAGCTCATTATAAAAAATGAAGTCTTATTTTAAAACTTTTTTGAAATTGTAACACAAAATTTGTCATTCCTTAGGAATCCAAGCCTGGAAAAATAAATCTGTGCTTAGATTCCTAAGGAATGACAAAGACAGCACTAGTCAAAAAATTCTGTACTCTCCCTTATAGAAAACACATCCTACAATGCAACAGCAAAAGGAAGCTGAAAATATTCAAATACCTCTGGAACAATTTTATCGCAGATAAAATCCTTGCGCCTTAAAACGCTTAGTTATTCAATCTTCTTGCGTCTTTGCGTTTATTCCAACCTACACTTCTAATCTACTCTTTTTTAATAACACTGTTTTAGATTCCTACGGAGTGACAAACTGTATAGATCGTTTTAACTTCCTTCTTCAATTGTAATACTTGTAAAATAGAAGATTAAAAAAATATGTTTCCTTTTTACATAAAGCCTAACTCTTATAACAGCTTGAATGTTTAAAGCTTTTGTAGTTTAAATTCAACAGCAATATCTTTAGCTTTTTCCTTGTTAATCTGTCATTTATTTTCCTGTTTTTTTATAAATTAGTCCTATGAAAATTTATGTTGTAAGCGGTCTTGGAGCAGACTTTAAGGTACTTGAAAGATTGGAGTTCCCTCCAAACTATGAACCGGTCTTTATAGATTGGCTTATTCCTGAAAGTAATGAACCTTTTGATGACTATGTAAAAAGAATGGCTGAGAAGGTGGATGATTCGGAACCGTTCTGTTTGTTAGGTTATTCTTTTGGAGGAATTATTGTACAGGAGATTAATCAGCTGAAGCCGGCTGAAAAAGTAGTGATCCTGGGAAGTATAAAATCAGATAAAGAGAAATCCAAGTTCATAAAGACCGGTGAGGTAACCAAGATCCCAAGAATCCTTCCCGTAGGGTTGTTTAATAATAGAGCAGCTCAGGTGTATTCTGTGGTAAGAAAGCTTTTTGATCCCAGAAATCCTAAAATCCTGGAATATTTCAAAGTGCGGGATCCTTATTATTTAAAATGGTCTGTAGAAAAAGTTTCCGAATGGAAGTTTGAAGAAAATCCTAATGTTATTCAGATATTAGGAGATAAAGATATTGTTTTCCCAATACGGTATTCAAAACCGGATTATGTGATTAAAGGCGGTTCACATCTTTTTCCGGTTACCAAACATAAAGAAGTTTCGAAAATACTAGCTAAGGTGTTTTCTGAAAAAATGATCAATGTTATTTCATAAATACTTTTTTTATGGGGGTATTGTAATTTAAAATATGTTTTTATGGAATTTATATTTAAATTTGATGGGGTTAAATATAAATTTTATGAAAATAGGATTAAAATGGATTGTTTCATTTTCGGTAATTGCTATTGTTGCATTCGGAGGATTGTTTTGGAATCCTGCTGCCGATGTTTCAGATACTGGGGCATTTCTGAGTGAAGATAAAATTGTAGGGGCAGATGTTGCCTGGATTCTCGCTGCTGCCGGGCTGGTACTGCTGATGACTCCCGGCCTTTCTTTTTTTTATGGTGGAATGGTGGGAAAGAAAAACGTGATCTCCACGATGCTGCAGAGTTTTATTGCGTTGGGGGTTATTTCTATTTTATGGGTGGTGGTAGGATTTTCTTTGTCTTTTGGTGAATCTTTAGGATTTAGTATGAATGGAAAGCATTACGGGATTATTGGAAATCCTTTAAGCTATATGTTTTTTAACGGAGTGGGAGCCTTACCACACAAAATGATGGCTTCTACCATTCCTTTTGTGCTTTTTGCACTGTTTCAGATGAAGTTCGCTGTTATTACTCCTGCTATCATTACAGGATCTTTTGCTGAAAGGGTTCGTTTTATTTCTTACCTTTTATTTATAGTCCTTTTCTGTATTTTTATCTATACGCCACTCTGTCACATGGTATGGCATCCTGACGGGCTTCTGAACAAATATTTTGGAGTGAAAGACTTTGCCGGAGGTACGGTAGTACATATGAGCGCCGGATTTGCTGCCCTTGCAGGAGCTTTAGTATTAGGGCGGAGAAAAAATCCGCACCATGAGCCGTCCAATATTCCCTATGTTCTTTTGGGAACAGGCATGTTGTGGTTTGGGTGGTTCGGATTTAATGCAGGATCGGCATTGAGTGCTTCTGCCTCTGCAGCTACAGCCTTTGGAACAACTACCATTGCATCTGCCTCTGCCATGATGACCTGGATATTTTTTGATAGAATCAATGGGCGAAGTATTTCCGCATTGGGAGCTTGTATTGGAGCAGTAGTAGGATTGGTGGCAATTACTCCCGGATGTGGTTTTGTCAGTATTCAGGAAAGTCTTTTTATAGGATTTATTTCAGCCATCGTTTCTAATGTGATGGTCAACTGGAAAGCTTTGAAAAAGGTAGATGATACATTGGATGTTTTTGCCTGCCATGGGGTAGGAGGAATTATGGGAATGGTTTTAACAGCTGTTTTCGCTCATGGTGAAAACGCAAGTCTTCTTCATGGTGGAGTAAGTGTATTTCTTCATCATATGGCGGCTTTGGTTTTGGTTTCTGCATTTACATTTTTCGGATCATTGCTTTTATATAAAATTACAGATGCCATGATTACATTAAGGGTTTCTGAAGAGTCTGAAAATATGGGGCTTGATCTTTCCCAGCATGATGAAAGTCTCAATTAGTCACAGAAAAAATAAGGGTATAACACGGTTGCTTCCGGAATACCCTGATTTAAATGGAATTTCAAAATACTTTTTTGAGATTTTATGCAATGGAGGCAATAGCCTTAAAGATCATTTTTTTTGATTCCTCAAATATTTCACCACCAAATTCTTCATTATCTAACGAGAAAACGGTGACATCTTTTATGCCCATTATTCCTAAGATATGTTTTAAATAGGTGGTCTGGAAATTTATATGGCCATTCTTTTCATTTTCTCCATAGCCCGTGTCTCCCCTGCTTGAGAGTATAAATACTTTCTTATTTTCCAGCAGCCCTACATAGTCGCCGTCTGGAGAACCTGACCTGAATTTCCAGGTTTCATTGATTCGCATGACCTGATCTATATAGGCTTTTAAACCGGATGGAATAGACCAGTTGTACATGGGAGTGCCAATCACATAGATATCATTTTCTTTGAGCTCTTTTATAAGCTCATCACTCAGTTGTAATTCTTTTTGGCTTTCCTCTGTTCTGTCTGAAGGCTTTTTAAAAGCTCCTGCAATCCAGGATTCATTAATATTGGGGATATGGCCAATTCCGGTTTCTCTGTAAGTAAATACAGCATGGGGGTGTTTGGTTTTCCAGTTCTCAACAAATAGGTCGGTTAATCTTCGGCTGTAAGATCTTTTGTCTCTTACACTGGCATTAATAATCAATACTTTCATAATGGTAAATTGTATACCTCAAAATTCTTGATTATTAAGTCCGGAAAAATTGATCTAGTTCAAGAGGATTTATTTTTTTTTCTAATTCTGCTGATAAACTCTGCTGAGACTCCTAAATAAGAAGCTATTAAATACTGTGGAACTTTGGCCGCTATATCAGGATAGGACTCCAGGAAGTAAAGATATTTCTGTTCAGCCTTATACATATTATTAAATACAATTCTTTTTTCCAGGGTTCCAAGATATCCTTCTAAAATAATTCTAAAATATCTTTCCAGCGAAGGGATCTGCTCTAACAGTTTTTGAAAAGAGCTATGGCTGATCTGTAGCAGCTTTGTTTTCTCTATCGCCTGTATATTATAAATAGAGGCTTTTTGTCTGGAAAAGCTATAGATATCTGTTGCCCACCAATTATCAATTGCTAAAAAAAGAATTTCTTCATTGCCATTTTCAGGATTAATACAGAAGGCTTTTAAAGTACCGGATACAACATAATTGTCATAGCGGCATGTATCTCCATTTCTTAAAAGAAATTCACCTTTTTCCAATGTTTTTTCTGTCCAGAAGTTTTTGAAAACCGAAATTTCCTCCGGACTCAATTTGATATGCTGTGAAATATTTTTAATTAGTGTTTCCATTTAGAATGATGAAAATATACAGGGTGAATTTAATAAGGTTACAGAAAGAATTATTGTTCATTGCTAATTTAAAAAATATAATTGTGAAATCTTATTTCTAATGGGTATGAATAGTTATTAATACCGGTTCTGCTATGCTGTTTATTAGATTTATCATGTATCTTTGTATAAGCAAAATGAAGAGCCATTTATGGAATCAATATCGGTTTTTGAGATTATTAAAGTAGGAATAGGTCCATCCAGTTCACATACGATGGGCCCTTGGAATGCAGCGGCTGCATTTATCAGAATTATAAAAAGGGAAAGATCCATTGCAGAGGTAAAAGAAGTTTTTCTTGAATTCTTTGGCTCTTTGGCCAAAACCGGAATTGGACACGGAACGGATATCGCCGGAATGCTTGGATTGAACGGTGAAGATTTTAAGACCATCAATACTTCAAAAATTGATGAAAAGATAGAAAGAATAAAGAAAAACCAGACTATTAATCTTGGTGGTGAAAAAGAAATTCCCTTTGTTTACGGGTATCATTTGGTTTTAAATATGCAGAAATCACTTGATTTTCACCCGAATGGAATGATCTTTAGGGCTGTTTTTGAAGATGGAACCGAGCTTGTTCAGGATTTCTATTCTGTAGGCGGAGGTTTTATTGCCAGCCAGGAAAAAAACTCGATAGAAAAACAATGCGTACGTACATTGTATCCATGTCATAAAGCTGCAGATATTGCAAAATACTGCCAGAAGCTGGGGTTCAACAAAATTTCAGATTTAATTTTAATCAATGAAGAAAGCTGGAGGTCACAGGAAGAAACAAGACAGGAAGCTTTATATATCTGGAGCCAGATTAAAGAATGTATCTACAAAGGAGTGAATAAAGAAGGAATTCTTCCCGGTGGGTTGAATGTTTCCCGAAGAGCAGCGGGAATCAATAGAAAACTACTAGGTGACGAAATTTATAAAAATAAAGATGAATGGTTTCAGCAGGTTGTTGATGCCGAAGAAAATTTCACCAATATCAATAAATGGATTGCTTGTTTTGCACTGGCGGTAAATGAAGAAAATGCGAGCTTTGGAAGAATCATTACAGCACCTACCAACGGAGCGAGTGGAGTGATTCCCGCAGTGTTAATGTATGCACAGGCGTTTACACCATTTACAAGCGAGGATGATATTGTAAGATTCCTGCTTGTAACCGGAGAAATAGGAACATTATTCAAGAAAAATGCAACCATTTCTGCAGCAATGGGAGGATGTCAGGCCGAAATTGGGGTATCATCAGCGATGGCTGCTGCGGGGCTTACGGAAATTCTTGGAGGAAGTGTAGGGCAGGTATTAATGGCTGCTGAAATAGCGATGGAACACCACCTTGGATTAACCTGTGATCCTATTAAAGGACTTGTACAGATTCCATGTATTGAAAGAAATACAATGGGGGCTATGAAAGCTATTACTGCGGCAAATATCGCATTGGAAAGTGATCCGACAAAGGCAAAAGTAACCCTGGATGAGGTCATCCAGACCATGTGGGAGACTGCCCAGTCTATGAGTGACCGTTTTAAGGAAACCTCAGAAGGTGGGTTGGCAATTGCAGTGAATGTTCCTGAATGCTAATACAGAATACAAATTAAAAATATGAAAAATCCTTAGACATAACATCTAAGGATTTTTTTATGCAGTAGTGGAACTTAATAGGGGTCAAACACTATTTTTTATTGAACATATATGTTTTTCCACCCTGAAGTTGTTGTTTTCAATTGAAAATTCCTAATTGTTTGTAAGAAGGTTAAAAACTATCCATGTAATTTATCATTGCGAATCCACCTCAATTTTTATGATGTCCGTTTAGGTGACTATGGAATGATATTAAGACCAATACTTATTTTTAGTTACAAGCTTTACGTATAAGAAGTACGATTAAGTCTATGAAAATTTATGATTTTCATGGATGTCCCGATGAATATTACAATGGGAACGTGATATTCCCCTCCTCCGGAGGGGTGGCGAAAATTCAAAGAATTTTTGACGGGGTGGTTAAACCAGATGTACAACATTACTTTAAAGTGCTATTCAGCATCCTGTTTGTCATTCCGCAGGAATCCAATCTCAATTTTTATAATCCCAGTTGGAATATTCCTATGGAATGGCAAGATTGTAACTATTATTTTAAAATAACACTAAGTTTTAGGAAAAAAGCTGGGTTAAGTATTATTATCTTAATATACCTCTGATTCTGTTGGCATTGGTAATCAGTTCTTCAAGGTATTCATAATTTTCTTTTTCCAATGCGGATTTGAATTTTCTGAGCTGGGTAATATGTTCGTTCAATACATCCAGTACATTTTCTTTGTTCTGTCTGAAGATGGGAACCCACATTTCCGGATGCGATTTAGCCAGACGTACCGTGCTTGAGAAACCCGAACTGGCCAGTTGGAAGATAGTCTCTTCTTCGCGCTCTTTTTCCAATACGGTATTGGCAAGGGCGTAAGAGGTAATATGGGAGATATGGGAAATATAGGCAGTATGAATATCATGATCTTCTGCATCCATGTAGATCATGTGCATATCAAGTGCATCGACTACTTTTTCTACCAGGGTTAAAGCATCTTCTGCAGATTCTTCTTTATTGCAGATAACCCCCGCTTTTCCTGAGAAACTTTCGGCAATAGCAGATTTAGGACCGCTATTTTCAGTACCCCACATCGGGTGGAAAGCCACAAATCTTGAGCGTTTTGGATGATTTTTTACGGCATTGACAATTCCTGCTTTTGTAGAACCGGCATCCATTACGGTTTGATGATCTGATATAAGATTCAGAACCTCCGGCAATAATTTTCGGGCTGAATCCACAGGAATAGCAAGGATAATCAGCTCTGCGTTTTTAACGCCCTGCTCCAGATCAGCTCCTGCATCAATGATGTTCAGTTCTAATGCTTCATCAATATGCTGTTTATTGTTATCAATTCCGTAGATAAAGCTGGCGATGCCTTTTTCCTTTAATTTTAATGCTATCGATCCTCCGATTAATCCAGCTCCTATAATACTTATTTTCATCTTTTAAATTGGTTTTAAATAAAAAAACCCCGTCCAGGACGAGGTTTTAAATTATGTTCATAAGAATCCCTATCCCAGATCTGAGTTAAAAATTCTATAATAATATGTTCCGTTGTTAAAATTCACAAAGCGAAGGTATAAAATTTTTTTAAACTTATGAAATTTCTGATTGAAATTATATAGAGATAATGTGTTATTTGCTGTTAGTGAGTATATAGATGATTGTTCCTCTACCATTCCATGCTGTGCTGTGAGATGTTTTTCTGAGTGATTTGTTGTAGTTCAGATTCCAGCTGGCAATAGGCTGTGAGGTCTTCATCACCGGAAAGATTTACATGGGCTGTACTAATCCAGAATTATTTGAGAATTCAGGGGTATCGGTTTCTGCTGTTTTTAAATCGGGTTCTATGGCGGATTTTAGTGCCATCAGTTGTTTGAATTTTGGATAAGGGCAAGACGCTCTTCAACTTCTTTGATTTTATTGATCCAATAATTTATTCCTTCCTGATTAGTCACTGTTTTCTTAAAAGCATCCCGGTTCACCGTCCATAGCTGAGACCCGTTTTTCTGGTATTCCAGTTCACGTTCTCTTTTGGTTTCCGGTTCTATGCGGTATCTCCAATACACCAGCGAGTGCATATATTCTGCGCGGATTTTTTCAAGATAAGTGATAATAGCCTTTCGATCCTGAGGAATATATCCCGGACCGGAACATCCGCAGGAATGAAAAGTGATGCCTACTGTATACAGATCCCGGATATGCGCCCATCTTTTATGATCATTTTTTGAGGGTGATTCAAAATCCAACCCCATATTGGCCATCAGTTTTCCGCACTCAGGACATTTGGCTTCTACTGAAACCTGAGAATCCCTATCCACATCGTGTAAAATGCGGCGTTTGAATGTTTTCTGACAGTTAAAACAGGCATAATGACCTTTGTAAACCGTCATGGCATATCGGCACATTGCGTATCGTATTTAAATGGTTGATATTTGTTAAATATTGTTACTTTCGGATATAAAAATATGTATTTTTCCTTTTATTTAAGAAAAAAATATCAAATTTTTGATTTTATTGTGTATTTATTCAATCAATAAGATGCCGGACCAGTCTTTTTTATCCAAAAGAGACAGCCCTATCCCCGCTAACCCTTCCAGTAATCCCGGGTTATAGACATATTCATCCGCCGCTTTATATAAAAAGCAGCATTCCTTATTTTCAGGAGTATAATAAGAATGAGTGATCCCATGCCAATATTCTCCGGCCTGTCTGAACGCCGGGTTTTGAGTGCGGTTATAAAATGAATCGTATATCGAAGAAATTCCTGCACTCCCATGACAAAGTGAAGCATCGGTTACTTTACTGGAATCATCATGTTTTCTGACAGTGGTTTTTAACAGTATTTGTAATGCCTGATCCTGTAAAGATTTATCCTGAATGAGCTCGCCAATTTTATAGAGAACACAGGATATCCCCAGGTCACCGTAGCACCAGGCCAGTCGGGAAGCATATTTTGACTTTTCTTTATTGGTTTCGATTACTGAAGGGAATACGGATACTGTATCTTCCATCGAAGCATAGGCCATAAATTCTGATACGGTTTGTCTGATAAAAGAAATATCAGAATCCGAATCTGCGATATAGGCCAGTACTAGAAGATTGGGAAGAAAGCCATGAGAAACTCCAAAATTGGAAATGTTTTCTGCCTTATCTTTTGGGTTTTGCCAGAATAAATCTGTCTTCGTTTTAATGATGGTTTTTTTTAATGTGTGCAGTAAGCCAGGATCCAGTTTTCGGATATCCATCTGTTTGTTCATGAAAGGCATCACCATACCGATTCCACCATAAAAGAAATCAAAATTATGATTCTGAAACTGAGCAATAGCTTCTTCTACCATTATCTCTCCAATATCTTCAATGTCCAGAAAATCAAGAGAACACCATTGAGATTCCTGTAAATAGGAGGCAGAAGATAAAATACCGGATAACCCTGCCGCATAGGAAAGATCAATTCTTTCATTTTCTATATGATCGAAGATTAAATCTCTATACCGGTCAATTTTTTTTTCTACTGTTTTATTATAAAGCTCAGGATAAGCATTAAAATAATGGTGAATAAATAATAACTCTGAGCAGGCTCCATTCATTAATCCAACGTGGCTATGCTCGTAGTCTAAGATGTTTTTACAGAGGTGTTGAAGTATTGGCATTTGTTTGTAAGCTGAAGAATTGTTTTTTTAAAATTTTTTCAAGGAAGCAGTACATTAAATATTCGTGAAGCCTGTTATCACTTCGTACCACCCTGATAATATGCATATGGATAATATTGGCCAGGTTCTTATAGGAGTTTTGATCAAGTAAAGCGGGTAAATCTCCCTGGATATCCTTGGAAAATTGAGTGTGAATCGCTGATAGTATACCATTTTTTTCAGATATAATATTCTCAATTTCTCCGGAGAAACCTTTAAATTTTGCATTGATAAAAGAGGTTTTCAAGGGTGACATATTAAACTCCTTAGCCAGGCTGCTTTTTACTCCACTTACAAAGTTTAATTGGGCTTCCGTATTGAGATTGAATAATTTAAAATAGAAAAGCATGTGTTTGATAGGGTACATCCAGAGAATATCAGTATTGTTTTCTTCAATATTTTTCTCAATGATTGCCGCGGAAACAAGAGAATCATAATAAAATATCTTTTCAAATATTTTGGTGTTATTTCCTTTGTAGCGCTCTAATTCCCTGTCATAGGTGTCATAAGATATCTTTTGTATTTTCCCGGTAAGGTATTTCTTTATAAGCGCATTGATATGGGATTTTATCTCTTCATGATTGCTTTTGGGTGCAAAAATTCTTAGTCTTATATGAAACTCGGGATCATAAAATTTAATATAGAAAAACTTATCTATAAGTGTATTAGCCTGTAAAAAGTTTAAAATTCCTACCGTTTCGCATATGAAAAAGTCTGCAAATACTTTACCTGTATAAATTTTCAGATAAATGCAGTTATCAATATCCGGAAACAAGGACCTGGGAATATCAGAGGTTTTCACAGCGGGAATCGGGTGCTCTTCTTTCAGTTCCCGGCCTTCGTTTTTGAAAAACAGCAGAAACTCATTATTGATGGTATTTCCATCCTGATTATAGGTTACCGGAGTAAATTCGTCAATTAAGGACTCTATTATTTTTAATTTTTGTTTCTTTTTCAGTTCTGTTAAAAAGGTTTTCTTTGAAATTTCAAACTTCAAATGGATATACAGTTCATTGTCACCCTGTGAAATGAAGAAATTTTCCCTGATATTAAGCTTTGTAAGGTTTTCATCAAATGCTGTAAGGGCTTCTGTAACACTTGTATTTTTATTTGTGAAAAAGTCATGATATTCAATAAGCCATGAAGCTTTTTTGACAATGAAATTTCCTTTTTGCAATCTTGGAAAAAATTTAAAAATATCCAGCAGCCTGTCTTCATTGATCAGGAGACTGTGATTTTGCTGGGCCTGAAAATCCAGCAGAAACTCAAAAATCGGACTGTTAGTGGGATGCATGATATTGTAGGCATTGGAAAAAACCGGAATTACGTACTTATTTAATGCTTTAGAGCGTAACACAATCTGGTCATTTACAATAGAAATATACAGATCATTCAGATGAATTTTCTTTCTGTTACTGCTTTCATCAATGTATCCTATGTAATATTCAGTATTAATTTTTCTTTCAATGACATTTCCTATTTTTTCCGAAGGAAGATGTACAATTTCGGCAATGACGGTGTCTTTACCATAGATCTTTTTTTCCTGATCATGAATATCATCTAATAAATTACTTATCTCTTTATGATCTGAAAACCGCCCCAATATTTTTCGTGGAGAATGGAACGAGATATAATCAATAAAATAAACGGGATTATTAGTTTCTTTATCGAGAAAAATAGATGCTTTATAGGATTTAAATGGGAAAGACTGATTCACTTTTTCGGGAAGAAAAATTTCCTGGTTTTTACTTAATACATGGAGATCAATAGTATTTTTTTTATTTTTAATACAGTCAATAATCGCATGACAGTACTGAACTTCTTTCTTGTTGAGACTAAGATGATCCTCCTTGATGGATTCATTGGGCCAGCCTAAAATGAGAGTACTGCTGTCTATATTCTCTGAGTTGACAAATTTTCCATAGCCGACTCCGAACTCAATATCGAGTGCATGGAGTAAACTGACTTCCTGCTGGTCATATTTTTTGCTGAATTGTTTTTTGAAATGAGTGATCCTGTAAGGAGTCTGGTTTTCTAATATGCTGAATCTTTCGAAAATCGCATCACTTTTCTGAATGTCTTCAATGAACTTTTTGCTCATTGTATTTGAAGTTTCAAAATAAAGGTCTACATGAAGAGGTACCTTTCTCTGATCAGGAAGTGACAGGATTTCAGGGATATTATTTCCTTGATTAGACTTGTCTATATACTCTTTTAGCTCATTAAAGCCTGGTATATCTACATTTTTATATATTTTGTTGATCAGGTTTCCGGTTTCGGTTCCTGAGTAAGATAAAGATGAATTGATGATCTGTTCATTCTTTAGTTCATTGAAGAAATCCTCAGCTTCACTTTGAGTAACTTCGTTTTCTTCTTTAATATAATTGATAATTTCTTCAGAAGTTTTTTCTGATCTGCAGAACTCGATAACGGAACCAATGTATTCATTACTTTCTATGGTTACCAATCGGTAGTCTCTGCCAATGATTCCTGTGTAGCACTGCAAATACTTGTACTCATCAAAGATTTCATACAAGGTATTATTGGTAAGGTAGGATTCGTGTGTTTCCAGTGAGTGCACTGCTTTGTATACGTAGTCTGAATCCAGCCTGAGTCTGGGATAGGATGTATTCCAGTAAATCTTTTTATCAGCTGTTTCCGATGAGGCTTTAAGAGCACCCAGTCCTGAAAACAGCCCAAAAGGTGTAGGGCGTGTCGTATATCGAGAAAGATATTTGTATAATGATATTTCTAATTTTTCCTTTTGTTCAGGATTCTTTTTAGAAAACTCTTTTGTCACCTCATGGTAAAAGTTTAATGACGACAGTTTAATAGCATCCATAATAGCATCATTACAGGAAATATTTTCAATAACATCCGATGAAGAATAAAACTTGTCTAGATCATCAGGTGAAAGAACCGGAGTTCTCAATATGGTGTAATGAAATGGAGTATATTGCTTTGAAGACATATTATTTTACGTTGAAGATGACAAAAGAGATCAAATGTTAATTAGCAGTTACCGCAATCTGCTGTACAGTTTGCTTTTGAACAGTTTAACAGGTGAGTGTGCATAAAGTTAGACATACATCCGTCTGAACATCCTGCAGTAAACAATCCTAAATCGTCACCAGCACCAATGGCTTTACCACCCTTTACTTCAAATAAGCTGTTTTTGCTTAAATTCTGTACGTTCTTTTTTGAAATTGTTAGTTTTTTGTCTGATTTTTTCATGGTAATTTTATTTTAAAAAATGTTTTGCTAATTTGGTGACTCCATGCCAGGCATTGCCCAGTGCATGCAGCATCTGATCCGGCTCTAATACCAGATAAAACAGAACTACAGGTACTAGAGGAAGTAAACTTAAGAGAACAGCCAGAACTGGTGAAATAAGGTACATTCCGTAAGAATGGCTGAACCTGTTGCTTATATTGCCGGTAATGGCTTTAAAAACAATAAGCATTCTGTCTTTATAATGATAGAGAATTAGGATATCAAGGAATATATAATAGCTCAGTCTTGATGCAAACCCATTAACCATAGAGGGCTCCATAAAGGTGATATCCATGATTAAAATATTGAAGGCAATAGGTAAAAAAAGAAGAGCTCCTACAATTACTGTCTTATTATAGAGAAGCAGAGCTCCACATAACGTCTGGCAAATTCCGATGATGATCTTAAATGGATTGTGGTCGAATAAATACCACATTACTTTAAAAAGACTGAGATCTTTAATGGGTTTATTCAATTCCTCACCGGAAATACCAAATTGCCCGTCATCGAAAAATTTAGCATATCCGAAAGATAAGAACTGCCACGCAAGCAGCACTCTACAGATCAGAATAAAATAGTCCCAATGCTTACTCGCAAAAGTCTTTTTAATTGTAGTAGTCACTATGGTTATTAGAAGTTTTTTTAAATATATGCTAAAATTTTGAAACAGAAATGCATATTGTATGAAAAAAATAATGTTTTTTAATTGACTTGTAAAAATTAATAGAAATAAGATGGCTATTAAAGCCCTTGATACAGCGGTTTGTTTTGTAATAACTCTACTTTTAAATAATTACCTGTTTTATTTCACTAAGCAGGGTATCCTTAGCCTCTTTTTGCAGAGTTACCTGAAAAATTCACCCAAAAAAAGAGAAATCGGCAGTATTTATTGGACGAATAATGCCGATTATATGGCCTTATATATACTATTGAACTTATTGTTAACCTGGATGATCAATAAAATTGTAGTATTGCTGGAGAAAAATATCCGGCAGCCAGACTGTTTAAGGGTTTGAAATAATTAAGGTAGAAGGGATATCAGACAGCCATAAACTTTTGGTGTCAATCAGGCTCTTCCAGCTTTTACTGCTGATAAGCATGAGGTCCTGTGAGTTGAGGAATTCCTTCTCAATCTTCTTTTCATTATAGAGAGTGATATGGTTGGGAGCTACCTGCTCAATACTTCTGATAAGCTCTTTTACTTCAATATTATTTCGGATCTGTCCTGCAGCATCCAGGATAATAATCTGTGAATTGTTATTATTGATCAGCCTTTTAGCATATTCAAGCAGGTGAAAATCACCAAGGTTGAATATCGGTACAAATATCTTATCAGCTGCCGTGAATTCTTTATCAACCAGAACTCCGACAGGAATAGTAGCTTTGTCTAGCACCTGAAGGGTCAGATCATCAAAAGGAGATGTATTGAAAATATTGCCTTTTCCTTTTACGGTATTTAATAATTTTTCCGGATTGATGATTTTTGTTGTAAACCCTAATAATCTGCCTAATAAACTTCCTTCGTACATAGATTTTCCAAACATAATAAGAAGAAGGTCATAATTTCCTTTATTGGTTATGTTGGTCAGGTCACTTTCAACATCTGTAGAGGCTTTGAAGAGGGTAGTGACTTCAAGCTGAAGCTCCTGGGAAGTTTCAATGACATTTTTAAACTGTTCTTTTTCGAAGTTTTCGATATCAAAAGCATGAAGTTCGTCAACAGGAGCAATAGTCATGGCGGTAACGCTTTTGTTGCCATTCATTTTACGGGTGAAATTATCTGCAAGCCTCAATAGCTTACTTCCTGCTTTTGCCGTTTCGAAAGATAAAAGAACTCTGTATTTTGCATCATTCTGTTCCTGCTCATCATCTTCTACCATGGATTTTTTTCCTTTAAAAACATAATTGATGAAATCCAGGCACGGACCAGTCATAAAAGTGGTAAATAATGCCATGATCACCAATAAAGCAAACAATTCCGGACCTAAAACGCCCAAATCATAACCGATATTGAGGACAATAAGCTCCGTTAGCCCTCTGGTATTCATCAGCGCTCCTATTGTGAGACTGTCTTTCCAGCTCATTTTTAAAAATTTTGCCGTCAGTGCACTTCCCACGAATTTTCCTGTAACAGCGGTTAGTATGATGAGCCCGCCAATTTTCCAGAGATGAACGTCATTCAGCAAACCGATCTGGGTTCTTAACCCGGTAAATACAAAGAAAAGAGGAAGTAAAAGAACCAATGCCACATCTTCTACTTTTTCTATAAAAAGGTTTCTGAATTTTATATTTTCAGGCATAATAGCACCAGCCATAAATGCCCCAAACAATGCATGAATTCCGATAACCTCTGTTGCATAAGATGAGATGATTAATACCAGGAAAAATATAGCCACCAGCCCTTTACTGATAAACCCTTTTCCTTTCTGCGATTCGGCAATCTTGATGAGGAACGGCCTTACCGCCTTTATCATAATGAAAACGTACAGAATAGCCATTAAAATAACAAATACGGACCCTGAAAAAGACCCTGCTTTTACAATGGCGATCACTGCTGCTAAGATGCACCATGCTGTAATATCGTCTGCTGCGGCACAGGTGATGACAACGGTTCCTATTTTGGTTTTATGGAGATTCCGTTCCTGAACAATTCTGGCCAGTACAGGAAATGCTGTAATACTCATGGCAATAGCGATGAACAAAGCGAATGAGCTGAACTGAATGCCATCCGGTGCAAATTCTTTATAAATGAAATAAGAAAGACCAATTCCCAATGCAAAAGGGATAATAATACTGGCATGGCTGATCACTACGGCATCGTGTGCTTTTTTTCTGAGAACACTAAGGTCGAGCTCCATTCCTACAATATACATAAAGAGAATCAACCCGATCTGGCTTAAAAACTGTAAGTTGGGGAGCGACTCCTTTGGGAAAATAAACGCTGAAAGTTCCGGAAAATATAAACCGAAAAGAGAAGGTCCCAGGACAATACCGGCTATCATCTCTCCAATTACAGAGGGTTGTTTCAGTTTTATACAAACCCACCCAAAAAGTTTTGCCACCAGAATAATGGTCACAATCTGGGCAAGAAGAAGAGCTAAAGGATGGTGGAGGTTGGTGAGAAATGAATCTGTGAAGTTTTCCCACATGGTAGAACCTGTAGATTTAACGGGAGTAATATTTTCTCCAATCTCCAGTGTTTTTCCTTCTGCAAAAAACCAATACATAAGGCACGAAAAAAATGCAATTGTACTGATGTAAAAAATAATATTTTTATATTTCCCCAGATTCATGATTCCTAAATTTTGATGTAAAGTTGATAAGAATATACCTATATTGAAATACCCTTATTTTTAAAATGTAATGAATGTTCTAAAAAATGTAATAAAATCTACTTGAAAGAATATCCAATATCAATTAAAAGCCGGATATGAGAGCACCTGTATTTTTCATTACAACATCCATTAATCTGCAGCAAAAGTACATGGATTGCAGACTAAAAATAAGGCGCTGTAATAAAGGGCTGGTATTCTGTAATGAAACCGTAAAGATCTGGAAAGTTTATTTTCCAAAGAGTTCCATTAATGAGCTTTTATAGGCTTCACCAATCTGAAGTTTCAGAAAAGTATGATCTTCTGTAGAGATGGTACTGATAATTTCATTGGTTGAAAATACCTTGATAGAGGCCAGAGCGATAATTTCTTTTTTATTAACCTGTGCAAAATCTTTTGCAGGAAGCATTTCCAGCAGGTTTTTAAAGTTCAGGTTTTTCAAAACAATCGTGGTTCCGTCATTGAGGGTGATATCCTTATCCCGGCTGTCTATTTCCGATGTTTTGATATAAGCAATCTGTTCGGTAAAGATGACTGTTTTTCCAATGTTGGTATTCCATTCGATAAAGTTTTTTTTAAGAGGCGTTTCCACCAGTTCCTTAGCTTTTTCGAAGGCCTGGATCAGACGTTCTTTTTTGATAGGCTTTCTCACATAATCCACTACATTAAGATCAAAAGCTTCAGCAGCATATTCTTTATAGGCTGTTGTAAAAATAATTTTTTTTGACTCTGAGATGAGTTCTGCAACCTGAAGACCTGTCATTCCGGGCATTTCGATATCCAGAATACATAGATTACAGTCGATATGGTCAATTTCGTTCAGGAAAATTTTAGGGTCGTTGAATGCTTTTACCACCTCTACATTTTCAATTTGTTCACATAGAAGTTTCAGGTAGCTGATCGCTAGCAGCTCGTCATCCAGAATAACGCATTTTATCATAGAATTCTCCTAAATTGATTTTTAGTTCTGCTGTGAAGATACCATTTTTTGAACTTCTTTCCAGTTGGTAGTAGGTGCTGTAAATCATTTTAAGCCTTTGATCCAAAGACTGGCTTCCAAAACCGCTTTTTTCCTTGGTAAGGCTGTTTTTTAAAGACGCTTTATTGCTTACTTTCATCGTAAACATCCCGTTTTCAAGTTCCAGATAAATGGAAATAAAGGAATCCTGGGCCAGGAAATCGGTATGCTTGAAGGCATTTTCTATAAGGTCAACGGAAATAAGCGGGGCAAATACTTTTTCCTCATATACAGAATCGGTTTTATTGATCCTGGATTTAATCCTGAAGTCGAAAAGGGGATTTATTTTAATCTTGTTGATCTCAATAAGGCTTAAGGCAAAGTCGAGCTCTTCTTTTGGACTTACAAACTTATTATTGCTTTCGTATAAAATATAATCCAGAACATTGGCCAGTTTATCCAGAGACATATACGTCTGGTAAGCATGTGACTGAACGGAATTAAGAATGTTTTTAAAAAGATGGGGATTCAGCTTGGTACCAATATGTTCAAGACGAACTTCATTCAATCGCTGTTCAATGATTTTATTGCTTTCTGATAACTTGGTATTTCTCTGTTTCAGTTTTTGATGCTGGCTGAAGAGGTAAATACTGGTGGTTAAAAAAAAGAAAATGGCAAAAACTCCGATGAATATCAGATAATCATGAATCATGTAGTAATTGCCCTCCATAAAATTGTATTGGTTGGAAACTATTTAAGTTTTTTCAGATTGTTTACCGTCATTGTTTCTTCACATTTTTCAAAGCCAATCTCATACTTAGGATTCTTTTCAGGATAGGTGATAATGTAAGCGGGACATGGCTTTTGCTGTGCATTGCTTCGGTCAAAATCTACCTTTCCATAGGTAATGATACTGTCTTTGATAAATTTTTCATCAATCTTGTTGGTGATCATTACATTCTTAACCGCTTCGGAATATTTGAATTCTTTGGATAGGGTTTCTGCGATGACACGGCTGTTGGGCAGATAACCACTACAGCTGGCTCCCTTTTTATTTAAAATAAAGAATACAAGAATCAGCCCCGGAATGAAGCCTATTAAATAAAATTTAAATTTTTTCATTAGAAAATTAAAAGATTGATATCGTGGTACGTAAGTCCGAAACGGTCACAGATGATCTTTTTGGTATGTCTTCCCTTATACATATATAAACTCTGCTTCATTTCATTTTTGCGGATCAGCATATTTTCAAAACCACCTTCTTCATCATAATTCAGGATATAGGAAAGGAAGAAATTCGAAATTGCTTTTGTGGTAGTTCTGGGCATTCTCGACGTAAGGTTGGGTAACCCACAATGAATAACACCATGTTTGATGATATATGGATCTTCCATAGTGGTAAGCTCCGATGTTTCGATAACCTTGCCGTTATCTATAGTAATATCAATGATGACACTGCCTTTTTTCATCTTCATGACCATATCCTCAGTAACAATGGGCGTCATATTTAATCTTGGAAGAGCTCCGATGACTACATCAGCACGTCTTAAGCTTTTGCTGAGTTCTTTAGGATCGATGATAGATGTAGGAACGCGGCTGTCAACGATAGTATGAAGTCTTCTTAATTTGGATAGTGAGTTGTCAAAAACTTTTACACTGGCTCCTAAGCCTATTGCGGCTTTTGTAGCAAATTCACCTACAATTCCGGCTCCAAGAACTACTACTTCAGCAGGTCTTACACCTGTAATTCCTCCAAGCATTAACCCATTGGACAGGGCTAATAATTCTGAAGCATATAAAATAGAAACAGATCCTGCAATCTCACCAATGAGCCTTACAAGAGATAGTTGTTTGTATTCATCAACAATAAATTCAAAGGCAATGGCATTTATTTTTTTCTCGGCAAGCTTTAAGAAATATTCTTTATCCCTAAGATTGATCTGAAGTGCTGACACCAAATAGGTATTCGGTTTCATAAAATCAATTTCATCTTCGGTAGGAGGGTTAATCTTTAAAATAAGATCCTGTCCGAAGGCTTCTTTGGGATCATTAGTGATCTTTGCTCCAGATTCAGAATACTGTAAATCGGTAAAAAATGATCCTTGTCCGGCTCCGGATTCTATGATAATCTCATGGCCGTGTTCTACCAGCACCTGTACAGCGTCCGGAGTAATGCAAGTTCTCCTTTCATTTAAACAGGTTTCTTTAGGAATTCCAATACTGAATTGTTTCCCCTTTTTTATAACCTCCAATTTTTCCTCTTTCGGCATCAATTCTTCTTCTGTGAAAGGAGTAAAAATATTTGTACTCATCCTTTAAATTATGTCTTACAGATTATTATTTTAATACTGATTTAAGAAGCAAAGATACATAATATTTAATCGAATGAAACTTCTCTGTGCTCGCCTGTATTCAGGATGCTCATTGTGTGGTACTTGAGCCCGTAAAGCTCTTCTTCATAGACTTCCGGCCATTCAATGATGCACAAAAAAGAGTTATCCAGATATTCTTCAATACCAATATCATAGACTTCTTCAACGTTTTTTAAGCGATACAGATCAAAGTGGTATACCTTCCCTTTTGAAGTACTGTATTCATTGACAATAGAGTAGGTAGGTGAGTTGACCTCATCCTCACTGCCCAGATTTTTAAGCAAAAACTGTGTGAAAGTGGTTTTTCCGGCTCCCAGATTTCCCTTCAGTAAAAGAATGTTATATTTTAATTCAGGAAAAACAGTATCCACAACTTCCTGCCAGTCTTCGATTGTATGTATAGTGAATTGCATAGGCTAATTTGCTACAAAAATAGTAAAATTTATGCTTAATAATTTTTGAATTTGACGGATGATTGAACCTTAAAACCCTTCTGATAGATTTATAATTATGACTCACAGGTTGGAATTGATTATAATAATCCGCAGTAAAATAACTATTAAAAATAAGCTGACCTGAATTGAATATCAGAATAACAAAAAAGTTTCTGCAATACCTGATGAATGAAAGTCTTGTAAGTCAATTGTTTTTTATTAATGTAATTCTAAGTTAAATCATTGTTGATGTATATTTTTATTGATAAACCAGTTATTTTTATGTTTTATTATTTTTAATTTATTTTATGTGATTTTTATTTGTCATTTTATTGCTGTGTGTCTAATTTTGATTGGATATTTAATATAATAGTACCTAATTATAAAATTAAACCTTATGAAAAAAATTTTGTTACTCCTTCTCGTTTTTTTTTCGAGTAAATTTTTTACTCAGCAACTTTCGTATGCCACTTTACCGGAACCTAATGCACTATCGTTAAACTATCTTAACAGTCTTTCCGGAAAGAATATTTTGTATGGTACCGTACCACCCAATTATAATGGAAAAACTATTCTTTTTACCCATGGTTTTGTGATGTCTACCGAATCTCTACTTATTGGAAATTCAATGTATAAAGAAGCATACAGTGCCGGTTACAAAACAGCTTTTGTAGCAACCAGCAGGTTTTTGGGAGATTGGGAAAATGGAGAGATATTATCAAGAGCAATTGATCAGGTAGGTGTTTATTTAGGAGCCAATATAATGACTATTGTAGCACACAGTAATGGAGGAAAAGCTTCAGATGTTGCTCTATTGGAATATCAAAAAACAAATAAAGTAGACAAGGTAATCACTTTAGGAACACCTCACAGAGGGACTCAGATTGCAGATTTTGCGAATTATCCGATGTGGGCCTGGATAACCGGTGCATTACAGTTGGGAACGGGATCACAACTGTCCACTACTTCCTACTGTGATACTTATTTCAGACCTTATATGGATAATCACCCACTTAATCAACCTAAGAAACATTATAGTTTGGGAGCCTGGGGATATACCAGAGTAACAGGACTGCTTTCTCCTGCAATTATTCCGGCGGGAACTGCGATTGCTGCATTAGGAGGAGGAAAAAATGATGGGGTTACTCCATTTTACAGCTCCACAAGACCGGGTTCCAAGCAATTGATGACGGACACTGACCCCCGAGGATATATTAACCATATAGATATAATGGAAGGTGTTTATGTTTGGGATAACGCTATAAAACCGGTTTTGGACGGACAAATTGTCAATAATGGCTTGGCGAATAAGATGTCACAGCCGGAAAGTTCTGAATTTAAAG
The DNA here is from genome assembly GCF_024586945.1 of Chryseobacterium sp. WG14. Taxonomy (NCBI): domain Bacteria; kingdom Pseudomonadati; phylum Bacteroidota; class Flavobacteriia; order Flavobacteriales; family Weeksellaceae; genus Chryseobacterium; species Chryseobacterium sp. WG14. Next base: position 354,316 of record NZ_JALCZD010000002.1, on the reverse strand, counting down.
TGATAAGCAATTATCAATTGATTTCAAGTAATGATATGGAAAGCTTACAGCTAGGCAAAAATGCCAATAATGTCCGTTTTGAAGTTATTACCAAAGATGCCAATGCTTCTGTAGATATTTTAGATCCTGCTACAGGAAAGATGTTGAGTCAAATTAAAAATAATACGATTCCGGATAAGAGTGGAGGGGCTGAAAGTCGGTTATTATCATCAGGCTTCAATTTGAGAAATAAAGAACTTAAATTAAGCAGTAATTCTAAATTTGTGGCTGTGGTTGAAGATGGAATTGACAGTCCGATGGAATATAGAATTAAAAAAGATAATGAGAAAACTTATCTGGAGGTAACTTTCCCTAACCTTAGTTCTGAAGAGCTTCAAAAAGTTTCACTTCAAAATGAAACCTATTGGATATCGGATTTAAAAGGAAAGAATACCGGACCGAAAGAAAAGGCAGTGAATGTGAAATTTGAACTTCGTAACAACAGATTTGTAGCAGATGTAAGCCGTGAACAAAATGGGATCTATTCTATAAAACTGGCTGCTAGTCTGGGGAATGGCATCAGAAGAAATATTATAAATGGTTTTGTGGTTTCAAATAACAAAGATGTTACTCAATCTGAGGCCGTAAATGTTCAAAAGAGTACTCAATTTAATATTGGAGATAACCCTGTTAATGATAATACAAAACTAATAAGTAATGGTGCGCTTACAGGAGAAGTAAGTGTTAAGATTTATAATTATTCCTCTAAATTATTGAATCAATATACTGTAAAAGTAAATGGTGAAAATAGCTTAGACTTTGGTAAGTATGCTAAAGATCTGGAAAAAGGCACTTATATTGTTTATGTAGAATATGGCAGTATAAAAGAGAGTATGAAATTCATAAAAAGATAATTTTGTTTACAAATACTTTTAAACCGGGAAGCTCCCGGTTTTTTTATTGAAGTATGTGCAGCAGGGGTTTAGAAGGTTTTATGATAAGAAATTATGCCTCGGAAAACTTTTGCAGGGCTTTCTTTTTTTGTTGGAGGAAAAGAAATATCATATTTTTACATCATGATTTCTAAGCAGACGATAGATAAAATATTCTCCACAATCAGGGTAGAAGAGATTGTGGGTGAATATGTGCAGTTGAAAAGAGCGGGGTCTAACTTTAAAGGGCTCAGCCCATTCCATGAGGAAAAATCTCCAAGTTTTGTAGTTTCACCAAGTAAACAGATCTGGAAGGACTTCTCAACAGGTAAAGGAGGAACAGCTATCTCTTTCCTGATGGAAATTGAAAATTTTACCTATCCTGAAGCACTTCGCCATGCAGCCAAGAAGTACGGAATTGAAATTGAAGAAGATCTCCGTGAAATTTCCGAAGAAGCGAAGAATGCCCAGACAGAGAAAGATCTTCTGTATAAAATCCACGAAGTTGCCAATAATTATTTTCAGGAAATTCTTTGGGATGCTGAAGATGGAAGAAGTATCGGACTGGCTTATTTTAAAGAGCGTGAGCTTAAAGATGATATCATCAAGAAATTCCAGCTGGGATATTCTCCTGAAAAGAAAAATGCTTTTACAGCGTATGCAGAAGAGAAAGGATATTCTAAAGAAATTCTGGAGAAATCGGGGCTTTCCATTTTCCCTGAAAATGCTCCCGCAGGAATAGACCGATTTCGGGAAAGGGTTATTTTTCCGATTCACAGTTTTTCAGGAAGGGTTTTAGGTTTTGGAGCCAGAATCCTTAAAAATAATGTCAAAACAGCCAAATATCTCAATTCCCCGGAAACAGAGATCTACCATAAATCTAATGTCCTTTATGGATTAAACCAGAGCAAACAGGCCATTTCGAGAAAGAATACCTGTCTTTTGGTGGAAGGGTATATGGATGTGATTTCACTTCATATGTCTGGGATTGAAAACGTAGTTGCCAGTTCCGGAACTTCCCTGACTACAGAACAGATCAAACTGATCAAAAGACTTACGGAAAATGTAACCATTCTTTTTGATGGTGATAACGCAGGAATTAAAGCCAGTTTCCGAAGCATTGATATGCTTTTGACCGAAGGAATGAATATCCGTGTATTGCTTTTCCCGGATGGAGATGATCCCGATTCTTTTGCCCGAAAACATCCACAGGACTACGTTGAAAAATACATCGAAAATGAAGCGATGGATTTTATCGATTTTAAGGCTGAGATCCTGTTAAAAGATGCCGGTACCGATCCTATCAAAAAAGCGGAGGCTATACGGAATATTGTAAAGTCGGTTTCCTTCGTTCAGAATGCACTGAAAAGGGAAGTATACCTTAAAGAAGTATCCAATAAATTTGGTCTTTCGGAGCAGAGTCTTTTCAATGAGCTTGATGTTCAGAAACAGATTACACAGAATCAGACCCACCATGTTCAGCAACAGCAGAAAGAAACGGCTGTTCCAAAGATGGAGATCGTCCCTTTGGATAAGGAGAAAGAAGATCCCTTTCTGTATGATGTTCTGTTTATGGAGAACAAACTGGTGGACCATATGCTGATGTTTGGAGATATTGTTCTGAAAAGAACTACTGATAATAATGAAGAGTATCAGATCACTGTTATTGAAGAAATTCTTCATCATTTTGAAGAAGAACAATATACATTTTTAGTAAAAGAAAACGAAATTATTATTAATCAGGTAAAAGAGGGAATTCAGAAGGAAGAGCTCAGAAGTGGAAACTTTTTTGTATCTTTTATGGACGAAGACATTACCACAAAGGTTGTTGACGCGTTGATTCCTCTCGATGATCTGGAAAACTGGGCATCAAGGAATATTTATCCTCCCAATTATGGTGATAAAGTGGCAGATCAGGTAAGAGGTGATGTATTGTTGCATAAATACAGATATATTGATTATCTGATAAAAGAGACGGCAAAAGAACTGGATCAGTACAGCGATAATGATGAGACTAAATACTATGATCTGATCAAAAAAATTACCCTGTTGAAACAGGCTTCCATACGGTTGAGCGCTATTATTGAGTATTCACCGATTAAAGGGATCTATGGCGGCAGAAACAGATAGTTTATGGACAGATATATTCCTGTTCTGTGACAAAAAGTCTCATAAAATTTTAGGAATAAATATTGTAATTTAAACTTCGAGAATATTTGTTAAAATAATACATAATATAAATATGGACATTAAAAAGGACTTCAGAGATTTCTCTGTAAAACATTTAGGAAACAACGGTTTGGTTACCGATCAGTATATGGGAATGTATGGCCCAACGAATCTTACACCGTACATCATGGAAGAAAGAAGATTAAACGTTGCTCAGATGGACGTTTTCTCCCGTTTGATGATGGACAGGATTATTTTCCTGGGAACAGGAATTGACGATCAGGTAGCTAATATTGTTACGGCTCAGCTTTTATTCTTAGAAAGTGCTGATCCGTCAAAAGATATTCAGATCTATATCAACTCTCCGGGAGGTAGTGTTTATGCCGGATTAGGAATTTATGACACTATGCAGATCATTAAGCCGGATGTAGCAACAATCTGTACAGGTATGGCTGCTTCAATGGGAGCTGTATTATTAGTGGCAGGAGAAAAAGGAAAACGTTCTGCTCTTAAACATTCAAGAGTAATGATTCACCAGCCTTCAGGAGGTGCACAAGGGGTTGCTTCTGATATGGAAATCAATTTAAGAGAGATGTTGAAATTAAAGCAGGAGCTTTATGAGATCATCGGACATCATTCAGGACAAACTTACGAGTGGGTTGAAAAATCTTCTGACAGAGACTACTGGATGACTTCTGAAGAAGCTAAAGGCTACGGAATGGTAGATGAGGTTTTACAGAGATCAACAGAGAAAAAATAATCGATACTGGAAATCGGAAAAAACGCACCAATACGGTGCGTTTTTTTGTTTTATCATTGTATGAAAAAGCATTTCACATAGGATGTTCTACTTCTTGATGATTTTATGGATGGTTGAAGTATCTGCTGTCTTTATCTCAACAAAATAAACACCTGAATTCAAAGAATGAATACCAATTTTTGTGGCTTGGGAAGTGATTACTTTTTGGCCTAAAGAAGAGTAGATATTTATTTCTTTATATTTTTCAATGGATTCGATCTGGATAAAATCATTTGCAGGATTAGGATGAATACTGAATTTTTTCTTTGTGACAGAAGAAACTCCCAGCATAGAATCGGCTGCTTCCGTAGGGATAAATGGTCTTCTCTGTCCGAAACTTATACCCATCCAGTCATTGTTGGCTAACTGAATCTGGGAAAGGTCATACTTCTTTTGCCAGCTTGAGAGATCTTTTCCTTTATATAATTTCCAGCTGTCTGCCACTGTGGCGTTTCCTGTAAAACTATTCAATGAAAGAGCAGAAATCTGGCTGTTTGATGAGGTGAAATTAAAATAAGAGGCTTGAGACCGGATCAGCTGTAAGGCCTGCTCGGCTGTGATGCTTCCGTTATATTTAATTCCAAACACAAAAGAATCTGCATTTCCGTTTGACTGATTGGTTCCAAAATCAACCACTACCAGGCTTTTATTACTTCCTGTTCCTATCCAGTTGGTAATCTGAGAGGGAACATACCATTGTGAGCTGTATGCCGCAACAGGTGTAGAAGGCGGAGTGTCAGCATCATCAATTCCATAAGTAATTCCGTACCATTTTCCATCATTCAGAGGTGTATAACCCGGGCCGTTGTTCCATGTCATATTTCCTGCGCTGGCTCCGGACCATGGGATCCAGCTGTCATCAATATCCGGCGTATGATGATTATAATGAAAGCTTTGAAGAAAACCTGAAGGAATATCAATCTCCATTTGAGGTTCTGCAGCTACAATAGCGTTGATCATGTCTTCCATCAGTAAACCATCCGCATCAAAACGGTACCCCCATGCATAAGAAGCAGGAGAATTATTATCGTTAAAATCTGCAATGAAATAGGCTTTCTTTGAACCTGTTCCTACCCAAAACTTAATGTCGTTCTCTGTAAATTGGGCAGACAAAAACTGCATAAAAAGCAGTAAGAAAAAAAAATAGATTTTTCTCATGATATAATTAAATTAAAGTTTTATTCCCGAAACTTACTTAAGAAAAGTGACAATAATCACGATCCTGAAGTGACAATGGATAAGGCAGGTCTCCTGGCTTGCATCCTATAGCACACCTTCCCGGATCAGTATCCAGTGGTTGTATTTTGCTATAAGTAAAACAGCTTACAGTTGCGGGTACAGCTCAAGAATTAAATTTTATTCTCACTTGATTCCCTATTAATGAACAGTGTTCAACCTTAAAACGCCGCAAATATATCATATAAATTTTTGGGTCCTGTTTTGTGAATTATCTTTTAGTTTTTATATTTTCCCTGAAGCTGAATGGTTTTTAATGCTATGTTTTTTTGAATTGATAATTAAATTGAAGATGTTGTTAGGTTTTCGGATTTAACCAAAAGTTTTACTGTTTATATTAAATTCATTTTCATGGCTCCATTGTTAAAATACAATTATCATTATATTCAAGATCAGTTTACAATCAATTTATATTTTCGCAGCCATAAAAGAGAATATGAAAAGACTGCTACTATCCGCATTTGTGTTAACGGCGCTGGCATCCTGTAAAGATGATGACACCACCAGTAATCAGGAGATTAATTATTCTAAGCTTCCGCAGGAATTTGCTTTTTCAAAATTGGCAACTATCAATGGAGTAGATGTGATCAACGGAGGATTTGGATCCGGAGCAGCGGCCCATCCTACAAGAAAAGGAGAATTTTATGTCATTACAGACCGTGGTCCGAATACAGATTACTTAAGCGGTAAAAAATTTCTTGTCCCTAATTTTACCCCAACGATTATGCATTTTAAAATCAATGCAGAAGGTAATATCGAGGTCATTCAATATATTAAACTTAAAAACCCTTCAGGCCAGCCTATCACAGGACTTCCAAATCCTATAGGAATGGGAAGTACCGGTGAAGTAGCCTATGATGCTTCAGGAAATATGTTAGGAACAGATACATATGGTCTGGACAGTGAAAGTATTGTGGCAGCTCCGGATGGAACATTCTGGGTTTCTGATGAATATGGTCCGCATATCGTTCATTATAATGCAGAAGGGGTAGAAATGGAAAGGATAAGCCCAATTGGAGTGAATACAGGAACAAGAAAACTTCCTGCAGTTTTAGCCAAAAGAAGGGCCAACAGAGGTATGGAAGGACTTTGTATCACTCCGGATGGAAGAACACTGGTAGGAACAATACAGTCTACGATGCTGGTTCCCACTAAAGCATTGGCAACCAATACTACATTAACAAGAATCGTAACATTCGATATTATTACAGGACAGACGAAACAGTATGTATACAAACAGGATGGCGGAGCTTCTGATTCGGTTTGTGATATTACAGCATTAAGTAATAATGAATTCCTGGTGATTGAAAGAGACGGAAATTTCGGAACACAGGGAGGAATAAAAAAAGTATACAGAATCAATATATCCGGAGCTACAGACGTTAATGGAACGGATCTGACGGCTGTAGACGGAATGAAAATTAATAATAAAGCATTGGAACAGAGTACCTGGGATGAGATTGCAAATGCCGGAATAAAACCTGTTTCTAAAAAACTGGCGGTGGATCTCGTAGCAAAACTGGGCTATGAGCATGATAAGTTTGAAGGAATTGTTTATTTGGGAAATAATAAACTGGCCGTTTTTAATGATGATGATTTTGGAGTGGTAGATGATGGAAACGGAAATCCTAAAGCCAAAATTCTTCCTAAAACAGGAAAATTAGACAAAGGAACGATGTATGTAGTCGATATTCAATAATTAGATTTTTTTTAAAGAAAACGGCGGAATCGAAGATTCCGCCGTTTTCATGATCTCTGTATGAAGAATTCATCAATATGAAAATTACTGGCTTTTTAAGTGAAAAAGATATTATCTTTCTGTTATATTACTTTACCCAAACTTTACTGTTTTTAAAGTCAATCGTGAAAATATATTTACAAAGGGTTTCAAAATTGAGTACACCATCATAAATAATATCTCTTGTAAATGATCTTGAACTGAATGTTTTTTTGCCAATAATAAACTGACTCTCAACATTCATATCATCTTTATCCTTCGGCAGCTTCCAGCTTTTGGCTGTTTCTGTAGATAAAAGCAGGGGACCGCTGTTTCCGGAATCAAAAAGAAACCAGTATGATTGATTGTCCCTTGGAATATTCAAAAAAATATTGAGTTCAGTAGCTTCCAGCCCATTGGCAAATCTGCTGGGAATAAGGCTTTTTCCTTGCGTTGCTTTTTGTGATGAAGAATGATTCTCTATAATAATAGCATTGTTGGCAAGGTTAAGAGTCAGGATGTGGGCAGCAAATGATTTTAATGAAATAACACCGTCTATTTTAGGGAATTCTTTTGGTAAAATGGCCATGATATCAAAAACAGCGACTGTTGGATGGTCTATTTTTGTAGAACCTATAGTAATGGAAATACCATCTGATTTTTGAGATTTAATAATTTCTCCACTCATTCTAAATCCTGTTGAACTTCCATATATTTTCTTATTAAGATGCCTTGCGATTTCTGGCGAAATAATAGTTTCTGCTCCACCGGTATCAAACAGGAAATTATATTTTTTTCCTTCAATAGACACCTCTACAGTTTTCATGTTTTCAATATAGGGTTTTAGCCTTATGGTGTCCTGTCCGAATCCCCAGATATTTGCTCCTAAAAATAGTACGCTGAAAAATATTTTCTTTGTTTTCATAATCCTTTTTGTTTAGTCTGTGAGACAAAAATAGTCTCTGTTTTATAGCAGACAAATTTGAATTATTATGTTATGAAAAGCGACCGATTTTAAAAAGTCGAACCAAATAAAAAAGAAATAAAGTGTTTGACTAATTCTTCTTATAATACGTATTTCTATATTCTGTGGGCGTTAAAGTAGTGTGTTTTTTAAAAGCAGTGTTAAATGATGATTTTGAATTAAAGCCAACCTGATATAAAATTTCTAAGACCGTAGAATCTTTTTTAGAATGTTTTTTTAATAATTCCATTGCATTTTCGATACGATAGGCATTCACAAAATCAAAAAAATGCTGTTTCATATTTGAATTAATTAAAATTGATAATTCCCGGGTGGGCATATTCATTTGTGCTGCGAGGCTTTGCACAGTAAGAGCAGGATCTAAGTATGGCTTTTTTTCAGCCATGTATATATTCAGTAATTCGATTTGCAAATTAATGTTGCTGTTATCTATATTTTGTTTGGCCTCTGATCTTGTTTTGGGCTCAGTTTCATTTTTAAAATCATTTATTAATTGTAACTGAGGATCAACTCCCCTGAAAAATTCAGGATATTTTAATGCTTTTAAGACAAACCAGCTGGTGACAAGTAATGCCATGATTTCCAGAAATCCGTTAATGACAGTCAGTAGCTGATGCTCATCAGTATATCTCAGCATATTTTTAAAGGTTGCAAAATAATGAACAACCATAAAAAGTACAGTTAGTTGAGATAGCCATTTAAAGACTAAATTGGAAGAATAAGACTGGTTTTCAAGATAGATACTTCGGGTTCTTTTCATCACCATAAAAATAGCAATGGTATAGATTAAATACTGGATTTCTATCAAATATTGAAAAGTAATCATTTCAAAGGTCTTATGATGATATTTGAAAAAATATTTTTTTTCAATACCATCTGCCCAATAGATTCCTGAAGCCAATATGAGATTGATAATGACAAAAGGTATAAGATGAAAAAGATGTTTTCTTTTTAATTGAAAATCTTCATAGCAAAGTGATAAGACATATAAATAGAATAGCGGTATATTCAATAAAATGAGAGTCCATCTAAAGATCTCCAGGTTGGGAAGAAGGCTAATGACAGGTTCAGCAATGAAGACTCCGCTTACGTCAAGAGCAGTTAGAAAAAGATATCCTGCAAAAAGTTGATTCGGAAACTTTTTATTGGACTTTAAAGTCAATAAAAACAAAATAAGAAGGAACAATATAAAAACAGATATGATGGCGATCGTTTTTAAAAAATCCATTTATTTAATTTTAAGTGACCTATTTGGAAAAATAAAATCCTGGGGTTTGTTTATTTTCTGTTTTTGAGCGGATCCGCTTTTCTGAAAAATCAAAACGAATGAGATGCTGTAAAAAAGGACATCTTCGACATCCCTTTTTACAGCATAAATATTTTAATTAAAAGCTTCAATAATTTTAGAGAAATCCTCCAGTTTTAAAGCGGCACCACCAATCAGACCACCGTCGATATCAGGTTGAGAGAAAATCTCTTTAGCATTGTCAGGCTTTACAGAACCTCCATAAAGGATAGAAATCTCATCTGCAACCTCCTGTCCGTATTTTGCAGCAATGATACTTCTGATGTGTGCATGGATTTCCTGAGCCTGTTCCGGACTTGCCGTTTCTCCTGTTCCAATAGCCCAAACCGGTTCATAAGCAATCACTACTTTCTTGATTTCTTCAGCTGAAAGAGTGAAAAGAGCTACTTCAGTCTGATTTTTTACGACCTCAAAATGTTGCCCCGCTTTTCTTTGCTCAAGAGTTTCTCCGTTGCAGTATACAGGAATAAGACCTTTGTCAAGCGCTAATTTGATCTTTCTGTTACAGTGAGAATCTGTTTCTCCGTGATACTGTCTTCTTTCAGAGTGGCCGATCAGTGATCCCGTTGCATCAATGGATTCCAGCATATCTACAGAAATCTCACCCGTATAGGCACCACTTTCATGCTCGCTCACATCCTGAGAGAATACCCCGATCTCATCTTTCTCAAAGACGTCTTTTGCCATCATCAAGTATAAAGCCGGTGGAGCAATCCAAACCTCACAGTTTGTTGTATTGTTGTTTTTATAGCTTAGTAACTGAATCATTAATTGTTGTGCATCAATTACATTTTTGTTCATTTTCCAGTTTCCTGCAACTATTTTTCTTCTCATAAGATTTATTTATTTTACTTTTTAGATTATTTATTTACTTTCTGAAGATATTTTAAGACAATCCCCATAAATTTTTCAGAAGGACATAGAAGGTATGCTCTTCTTCTGTTACCTTATTGTCTGCTTTGATCAATGATTTTGCAAACTGAACAAACTTTAGTCGCTCCTCTTCGGTAGAATCATCAAGGAAGCATCTTCCATGGAATTCAAAGTGATCTTTCCATTCCTCAGGCTGCAAAAGAGCAAGAGTATCAAGCTCATTGTCCAGGTTCATTCTGAATGGAAATTCATCAGCCAGATATTGCTGTACAAGCATTCCTTCCTCAGGAGCAAACTCTCCGTCTACAGAAGAAAGGATCATTAATAAGTGATATCCGGCGATAGATTTATTTGATTTTTGCATGTGTTGTTGAATATTTTAGTGTTTAAAGGTGATCGTTGATAATGATCAGTTGTCATGTATCGCTTATCATTTATATTTTATTGTATATAATCTTTTGCTGGGATTTTGTTTACTATTTTTCCGTTTTTCAGGATCAGTACAAACGGGTTGCTTCTTGCAATTGTTTTGATAGCCGTTCCATCCATCATTGCATTTTTAATAGTTTTAAAGGTATTCTGATCCGTTGAAACGCCATAGATAAGAACTCCTTTTTCAGCATTTACTTTAGCTTCCACTTTCTGAAAAAGACCTGCAGAAACCTCTTTTGGATGGTAAGAAAATACTAAAATAGCCTTTGGTGCTTTAATGATCTCCTCAGTAAGCTCCATGCCAGTAGGATCTTCAATTTTAAATTTAACGATTTCAGATTTATAGCCTTCTTTTACCAGAACAGATTCATTTTTTCCTTCCTCTATTTTCCATGGAGAACCTTCTGCCCAGTATTTAGTTTCTTTAATATAATCATCCTGATTTACCTTTAAGACCTCACCGGTTTTCTGGTTTTTCAGAGAATAAAAAGTCTTATATTCAGATGGGTTTTTGTTGATTTTTTCTTTTTCGGCTTTCAGATCGGTTCCCACCTTATAATCACGGAAATCAATGATCGGCTCATGCATAATCCCCTGTGCCATAATGTAAATCATAACCAAAGAAAAAACGCCCAGAATAATGTATCTGAATTTTCCCGAATTCTTCTGTGGAGTACTGCTATACTCATCTTTTTTACGGAATTCTTTTCTGTACAGGACAAATAAGATAATCAGTCCTACCAAAAGGGCAACATCCTTAAAGAAGCTCTGCCATGGTGTAAACTTAATGGCATCTCCAAAGCATCCACAATCCGTTACTACATTGAAATAGGCGGAATAAAAGGTGAGGAATCCAAAGAATACACAAAGTGCTATCAGTAAAGATAAGGTTAATTTAAGCTTTAATTTAAGCAGAAGCATAAACCCAAGGAAAAGCTCCAGTACAACAACGATGATTGAAAACAGCAGTGCAAATTTTTCAAAAAATGGCATATTGAAAACAACAGGTGAGAAATATTCTTCCATTTTGAAAGAAAAACCTACCAGATCCACAGCTTTTACAAAGCCGGAAAGGATAAAAATGACTGCAATAATAAAACGTAATAAACCTTTGATCATATTAAATAGTTTTGGGTTCGAATTGTTTTTCTTGTTCAGAGAACTTGATCAGACAGAAAACAGCATAGTTCAGCATATCGAAATAATTGGCATCCAACCCTTCAGAAACAATAGTTTTTCCCTGATTATCCTCAATCTGTTTAGTTCTCAGTACTTTTTGATAAATTAAATCTGTAATCGAAGAGATCCTCATATCTCTCCATGCCTCACCATAATCATGATTCTTTCTTTCCATTAATGCTTTGGCTTCATTGGCATATTTGTCGTACAGACCAAGAATTTCTTCTTTATTTTCGTTAAAATCATTGGAAAGACCTTTCTCAAGCTGAATAAGGCCTATTATAGAATAATTTACAATAGCAATAAATTCATCTTCCTCACTCTCATCCACCATTTTTTTATCGGTCATCTGAAGCGTACGGATTCTGTTGACTTTGATATAAATCTGATCCGTAATGGAACTCGGTCTCAAAACCCTCCATGCGGCACCATAATCCTGTAATTTTTTACCGAAAAGATCACGACACTGACTGATAACTTTCTCGAATTGTACTGACGTTTTTAGCATAAATTTTCTTAATCTTCCAAATATACGAATTCGCTTTTAGGTAGCAGAATTTTTGATAAGAGAGTTTGTTGGGTACGGTACGAGATTCGGGGTCCGGGATGCGGGTGATAAGGTTTAACAGTAAATATTCTCTCTCTTATATCTGAAATCTTATATCTGATGTCTTGCTTCTTGTCTCTTGGTTCTTGAATCTTACCCCTCCTACATCAATACAAAATCTACAGTTAATACGTTGACTGTCTCATGTCTCAAATCTCTACATCTCCATATCTCTTATTTTCATAAAACAGAATTTTAATACGTCGAGATTTGTCGCTATGCCCGCCTACTTTTGCTTACAATCTCTTACAAGAATTGATAACAGTAACAACCAAAAAAACAAAATTATGATTTACACAGAAGATTTTTTCTCTCCTGGAAGCAGTTATCCAACAGATGATGTAGTAATCCTTGTAGACAGCTTCTCAAATGAAAATGTCAATTTTAAAAAGACATTAGTTTGGGAAGATGGATCACCAATGACTGATGCTAAAGTAGACCAGATTATTTATAGAAAAAAAGGGACTTTTTTCTACAAAAGAGTAGTGGTAAACGCTAAAGTATTACATGCAAAGATTTTCAATCCTTTCAACGACGGTATTAATGACGATAGTCCTGCTATCTCTAAAATGATGAAAATATCATCCATGGGGTATACCATTGATGGTAATGGGCTAACCTATCATTTACTCAACAGAATTACTCAGGAAGTTGATAATTTTAACTTTATCAACTTTAATTTTCGGCTAAATGATAATTATGACTCAGATTGTGGCTGGGAAATTACGGTCAATAAAAATATGGTATTTGAAAACATTTTTATTGATGGAGGAAGAGGTACTTACAAAAATGAAAATGGAAATATTGAAAAATGGATTCAAGGGCCAGGAGATGCTTCTGTACCATCCATCATACCAAGCTTAGTTGATGTTTTTTTATTCATACAGGGCGATGGGAAATCAAAAGCCAGTATAAAAAAATTAAGAGCTGTAAATATTCATGCGATGTCGGCTATTACTTTTTATTCTTATGGAAATGTTGATATTGAGGACAGTCATTTTGAAAATATTTCAATGAAACCTTTTCATGTCTATCACTCGTTTGATGATGGTAAAACTCAGTCTGGAAAAACGTTTATTAAGAATATAACAACGAAAGACTGTGGTTATTTAGCAGATGAAATTTTGGAAAAATTAAACTCAGATGTAAGCTTCGTTCTAAGAAACAGGGCAGATTCTATGGGAATGATACAATGGGGGTATGGGGCTATCGTGTCTTTTGGTGAATACTATATTGATAATATAAAAGTTGAAAACTATGGCGCTTCTGCAGTTTGTTCTGACAGAAATACTAAATTTTTTGGAAATGGCATTTATATATCCAATGATTCTGATAAATTTGAAGCAAATAATCCCAGTGGAGCCATGTGGTTTGAAGCTACCGGTGATGCCTACATCAGCAACTTGGATATTGATATCAGCGATAGAGGAACGAGAGATCTAACTTTTGACAGTTCTGCTCTTCAAACTTTTAATACGGAATTATATATTGATAATCTGAAGATTAAAACAGCTGCAAGTAAAGTATTGTTGAAAAAAGGGATAAGGGCAAGTTACAATAACAATAATACGGTTACTGTAAATAATCTTCATATTGGAGGTGCTTTTCAGGATCAGCCTGTATTTCATGGTATTATGGAATTTGCTAAAGATCAGTATCCTTTAAAAAGTAAATTTGTACTTAATGGAGGAATAATTGAAGGGGGGAATCTGTTATTTTGGGGGACAGGTGAGGTTAATCTGTCAAAAATTAATGCGCCAGCTTCTAAAATTGAATTTCAATCACCGGTTTCAACTCAATTTAATAAAATTTCAATCAAAGAATCTTCTTTTTATTATTTTAATACCATCACCCATTACAAACAAATGATTGTAGAAAACTCTACAATTATTTCTGATTTTTCCTATAACAGTAATTCCTCAGATGTTGTTATCAAAAATTCAAATATTAATGGACTACTAAGCCTGCCCTATACAGTAGTAGGATCTAACATTCATATTTCAGGAGGGGAGATCGGAAGAACACGTGTCAACGGATATCATATTTTTATAGACAATGTAAAATCCCGCCAGGGTCTTTATATCGACAATGCCCAGTTTTTTACAATCAATAACTGCATTTTAAAAACCTCTGAATCGGAACCTGTTATTATGGTTTCAAACAATAGTGACAGACTGATTTCAGGGATGATCAGCCACAATATATTGTCTATAAAAACCAATACTCCGGCTGCGGGCTACATTCTTCTAACCCCTGAAGCAACAGCAAAAGTAAGTACATATAACAATGCTGAAACTAATTTTGATTAGACTTTGATAAAGAGATAATTGATATGTAATATAAGTTTCTTATAACCGGTACCTTTTCAGCATTTTTATGATGTTGATGGGTATCGGCTATATATATGCCAATTAAAATATATTTCTATTCTACTATTTTTTGTAAATATTCAGCGAAAATACCCATTAACTCCCTAATTTTGCAGCATACAAAACCATTAATCATCCAATTACGCTATGCTTTCAGATTCACAAACACCTCGACCTGTAAACGCTCAAACTTACTCAATAAACTGTAACGGTCGGTTAGTACAGCTGGATACTCCAAAGATCATGGGAATCCTGAACCTGACACCGGATTCTTTTTCTGATGGAGGACGGTTCAGTAGTGAAAAATCTGCATTGGAGCATGCCGGAAAACTGTTGAAAGAAGGAGCTGAAATTATAGATGTTGGCCCGCAATCAACACGCCCGAATGCTGAATTTCTGAGCAGTAAAGAGGAAATAAACAGGATTGGAAATATAATCTCTCAGATTAAAAAAGAATTTCCTGAAGCATTGGTTTCCCTTGATACATTTTATGCAGAAACGGTAAAGTTTGGTTTTAATGAAGGCATTGATATGATCAATGATATTTCAGGAGGTCAGTATGATGAAAAAATGTTTGATACCGCTGCGGAGACAAAGCTTCCTTACATTCTGATGCATGTCAATCCGTCTTATGAAACGATGCATCATAAAAACAGGTTTGAAGACATAACACTGGAGGTCAACCGGTATTTTTCAGAAAAGGTTAATGAGCTCCTGGAAAAAGGGGTCAGTGATATTATTCTTGACCCTGGTTTTGGTTTTGGAAAAACAGTGGAAGATCAGATGAAAATGATTAATGAGGTTGAATATCTTGGGTTTCAAAAATTTCCTTTATTGATAGGGATTTCCAGGAAATCATTTATCTATAAACCGCTTGGTAAATCCCCATTGGATATCAATGAAGAAACACAGAAGCTTCACATGAAAGTACTGGAACAGGGGGCCAAGATTCTAAGGGTTCATGATGTGGCTGAGGCAAAGGAAACCCTCATGCAATTTTTACAGAAAAAATAAAAAGTGTTAAAAAAACTTGTGAGGAATTAAAAAGTTTATACATTTGCAACATGAATTTTACGAATCAGAAAAATATTATTGTCATTTCTATTATTGCTGTTGTCATTAACAACAGTAAGGAAACGGCATTTTAAAATAGATTTTAATTTATATTATATACAAGCCGTTTCATTTGAAACGGCTTTTTTTATTTTAACTTTTTATTGTACAAAGTATGTATCAGTTATTAGCAGTAATTATTATCGTCATTATTATTCCCTTGCGTCTGTGAGAAGGAAATGTATGACTGTACATATATGAGCCCTCTCACAGCGTGAGAGGGCTTTTTTTATTCCCATTTGTTAATTTTTAAACCTCTATAACATGTATTATAACGACGGCACCGTCATCTATTTTGACGGAAAATTCATGAAAGCGAAAGACGCAGGAATGGATCTTTACGGACAATCACTTCACTACGGATATTCTGTTTTTGAAGGAATTAAATCCTACAGTACAGACCAAGGGACCAGGATTTTTAAAGCAAAAGAACACTACGAAAGATTAAAAAGATCAGCTGAACTCATGCATATTCCGTTTGATTATTCCGTAGAACAGCTTATTGATCTTACACACGAACTTTTAGAACGAAACGGGTTTTCAGACGCTTACATTCGTCCGTTGGTTACCTGCTCTCCCAATATGTCTCTTTCAAAAGGTAAAAAATCTTATCTGTCTCTATTAGCCTGGGAGTGGAATAATGGTTACCTGGCAGATAAAATGAAAATCATGACTTCAGAATTTCAACGCCCGAATCCCAAAGCTTTTAAGGTAGAAGCTAAAGTTGGAGGTCATTATGTAAACTCTATCCTGGCTTGTCAGGATGCTAAAGATAAAGGCTATGATGAAGCTCTGGTATTGGATGAAAACGGCAATGTTGCCGAAAGCTCGGGAGCCAATGTTTTCTATGAAAAAGACGGAATATTATTTACTCCGGCCAAAGGAAGTATTCTTCCGGGGATTACAAGACAAACCGTAATGGAGATCTGTAATGAACTCGATATTCCTGTACAGGAAACTTTTTTCAAACCTGAAGAAATGCGTGGTGCTGATGCCGGCTTTTTCTGTGGTACAGCTGCAGAAATTGCTGCTTTGGATTCATTGGATGATGTCCCTTTCACCAAAAACTGGATAGATACGGCGAGTGAAAAGGTACAGCAGGCATATTTGAAAAGAGTAAGAGTTCTGTCATTGTAAATTTTAATAATTTAAATACTTGGTTATCATGAAGATATATCTTTTTCCGAACAGTTGAATATTGTAGTTTTCCGAACAGTTGAAAATGAAAACGATATTACAAACTGTAGTTTTGGACCAAAATTAAGTAAAAACATAATCTATGAATTCTGATGGAAGAAAAGAACAGGGTGCCAAAGAATAGAATTGAAAGAAATAAGAAAATAGCAAATGCAGGATAATATGTTAAATAAATATTCAAAAACATTCACACAAAACAGCGAACAGCCCGCAGCAAAAGCAATGCTTTACGGAATAGGCTTTACAGAAAATGATATGCAGAAAGCCCAGATCGGAATTGCAAGTATGGGATACGATGGAAATACCTGCAATATGCACCTCAACGATCTTGCTAAAGTAGTAAAGGAAGGAACATGGGAGCATGGACTGGCAGGATTGATATTCAACACCATTGGAGTAAGTGACGGGATGAGCAACGGTACAGATGGAATGCGCTATTCCCTGGTAAGCAGAGATGTGATTGCAGACAGTATTGAAGCGATTTGTGGAGCCCAGTATTACGATGGTCTTATTGCATTGCCGGGATGTGATAAGAATATGCCCGGAACTATTATCGCAATGGGAAGGCTCAACAGGCCGTCAATCATGGTATATGGAGGAACGATTGCTCCCGGATGTTATAAAGGGGAACAGCTTAATATTGTCTCAGCTTTTGAAGCTTTAGGTAAAAAGATTGCCGGAGAAATTTCTGAAGAGGATTTTAATGGAGTGATCAAAAACTCTTGCCCCGGAGCAGGAGCATGCGGCGGAATGTATACTGCCAATACAATGGCCTCTGCCATAGAAGCACTGGGGATGAGCCTTCCGTACTCTTCTTCCAATCCCGCTTTAAGTACCGAAAAGCAAAAGGAATGTCATGAAGCCGGAAAATACCTGAAAATATTATTGGAAAAAGACATTAAGCCTTCGGATATCATGACCCGTAAAGCTTTTGAAAATGCACTGCGCCTTATTGTAATTCTTGGGGGAAGTACCAATGCCGTTCTGCATTTTATCGCTATGGCAAAAAGTGTAGGGGTATCCGTAACTCAGGATGATTTTCAAAAAATGAGCGACTGTACACCCGTGCTGGCAGATCTTAAGCCAAGCGGGAAGTACCTGATGCAGGATCTTCATGATCACGGGGGAATACCGGCTGTCATGAAATATCTACTTGAACAGGGCTTATTGCATGGTGACTGTTTAACGGTTACGGGAAAAACATTAGCTGAAAACCTGGAAGATGTTCCAACACTGGATTTTACTGCGCAGAAGATCATTAAACCTTTGTCTGAACCTATAAAAGCTACGGGACATCTGAGAATACTGTACGGTAACCTTGCAGAAAAGGGAAGTGTAGCAAAGATCACGGGAAAAGAAGGAGAGCGCTTTGTAGGAAAAGCCCGGGTGTTTGACGGCGAGAAAAATCTGATCAGAGGAATTCAGGATGGTACCGTACAGAAAGGTGATGTTATTGTTATTCGCCATGAAGGTCCCAAAGGAGCTCCGGGAATGCCGGAGATGCTGAAACCTACCAGTGCTTTGATCGGGGCAGGGCTGGGAAGCAGTGTTGCTTTAATTACGGACGGAAGATTCAGTGGGGGAACTCATGGTTTTGTAGTGGGACATATTACTCCGGAAGCTCATGAAGGAGGGTTGATTGCTTTTGTAGAAGATAATGATCTTATCGAAATAGATGCTGTAAGTAATACCATACAGCTCAAAGTTTCAGACGAGGAGATTGAAAAAAGAAAAGAAGGATGGCAAAAACCAGCCCTTAAAGTAAAGAAAGGACTGCTTTATAAATATGCATTAACTGTATCATCGGCTGCCGAAGGCTGTGTGACAGACGAAATATCATAATCACAATATCATGGAGAATTTAAATTTATCGATAGAAACAGAACTTAGCGGAAGCAGAATTATACTTGAAGCATTTCTTCAGGAAGGTGTGAAAACAGTTTTCGGATACCCTGGAGGCGCCATTATTCCTATTTATGATGCGCTTTATGATTATCAGGGAAAGCTGGAGCATATCCTGGTCCGTCATGAGCAGGCAGCAGTGCATGCAGCGCAGGGGCTGGCAAGAGTTTCAGGAGAAGTAGGTGTAGTATTGGCTACCAGCGGACCCGGAGCTACTAATCTTGTTACAGGTTTAGCGGATGCCTTACTGGATAATACTCCTGTCGTATGTATTACGGGACAGGTATTTGAGCACCTTCTGGGTACAGATGCTTTTCAGGAGATTGATGTCATGAATATAACAAGTCCTGTTACCAAATGGAATTATCAGGTAACGGATGCTCATGAACTTCCCGAAGTACTGGCAAAAGCATTCTACATTGCAAAATCAGGCCGTCCGGGACCAGTACTGATTGATGTAACTAAAAATGCACAATTACAGAACGTCATATATAAAGGATATTCTCCATGTTATTCATTAAGAAGCTATAAACCTGATCCTGATCCCTGCCTTGAAAATATTGAAAAAGCAGCAGCTCTGATTAATGAGGCTAAAAAGCCGTTTATCATTGCCGGACAGGGGATTTTACTGGGAAAAGCAGAGAAAGAGTTTTTAGAGTTTGCCGAGAAATCAGGAATTCCCGTTGCCTGGACTGTTTTAGGAATGGGTGCTATTTCTACAGACCATCCTCAGGCGGTAGGTATGGTAGGCATGCATGGAAATTATGGACCTAATATACTTTCTAATGAATGTGATGTTCTGATTGCAGTAGGAATGCGCTTTGATGACCGGGTTACCGGAAGACTGGATCAGTACGTAAAGCAGGCTAAGGTGATTCATTTGGATATTGATAAAGCAGAGATCAATAAAAATGTAAAAGCTGAGGTTCCCATCCTCGGAAACTGTAAAGAAACCCTGCCTCTTCTCACAGAGCGAATTAAAAGCAGAGCGCACCCGGCGTGGCATCAGAGATTTAAAGACTGTTTTGAAACTGAAAAAAATAACCTGATCAATGATGAATTATATCCTGAAGAAGGTGAACTGACAATGGGTGAAGTTATTCATTGTCTCAACGAAATGACAGCGGGTGAAGCTGTAATCGTAACCGATGTGGGACAGCATCAGATGGCCGCCTGCCGGTATTCGCATTTCAAGCATTCACGGACCAATGTCACAAGTGGCGGATTAGGAACAATGGGGTTCTGCCTTCCGGCGGCAGTAGGAGCTTCGTATGCAGGAACTAACCGCCCTGTTATTGCTATAATGGGGGATGGAGGTGCCCAGATGAATATTCAGGAACTGGGAACCATTATGCAGTTTCGCCCTGACGTCAAAATTCTGATTCTTAATAACTGTTACCTGGGTATGGTAAGGCAGTGGCAGGAATTATTTCACCAGGAAAGATATTCATCGGTAGATATCCAGAGTCCTGATTTTGTACAGGTAGCAAAAGGATATGGTATTGCCGGAAGAAGGACGTCCCGGAGAGAAGAACTGAAAGAGGCCCTTCGTGAAATGCTTGACTATAATGGAGCTTTTCTCCTTGAAGTCATGACAGGAAAGAAACATAACGTATTTCCAATGATTCCACAGGGAAAAAGCGTTTCAGAGATTGTATTGAATAATAATTTTTAATAAAAAGAGATGAAAACAGAACATAAAGAATATACCATTACCGCGTATACAGAGGATTATTTAGGGCTGATCAGCAGGATCAATGCCATTTTTTCCAGAAGAAGAATTTCTATGGTGACCTTCAATGTAGGACCTTCAGAAATAGACAAGGTAAAAAAGTTTGTCATTGTAATCAAAGAAACAGAAGAATCGGTTCAGAAGATTACCCGGCAGGTAGAAAAACAGGTAGACGTTTTGGAAGTTCATTATCATAGAAATCCACATCTGTCGGTCGTAGAATATGCAAGCTAAACATACAATAAATTAACATAATCAATAACAAATAAATATCAAAAAAATGGCAAAATTGAATTTTGGAGGAGTAGAGGAAAACGTAGTAACAAGAAATGAGTTTCCGTTGGAAAGAGCCCAGGAAGTATTAAAAGATGAAGTGGTAGCAGTAATAGGATACGGAGTACAAGGTCCGGGGCAGGCGCTTAATCAAAAAGATAACGGAATCAATGTCATTGTAGGGCAAAGAAAAAATTCCAAATCATGGGATAAAGCAGTAGCGGACGGTTTTGTTCCCGGAGAAACATTATTTGAAATAGAAGAGGCATTACAAAAAGGAAGTATTATCTGTTACCTTTTGAGTGATGCTGCCCAAATAGAATACTGGCCTAAAGTAAAGGAGCATCTTACTCCAGGAAAAGCACTGTATTTCTCTCATGGTTTCGGAATTACTTTTAATGAACGTACAGGAATAGTACCTCCGGAAGATGTTGATGTTTTCTTAGTGGCTCCTAAAGGTTCAGGAACTTCATTGAGAAGAATGTTCCTTCAAAATAGAGGGCTGAACAGTAGCTTTGCCGTGTATCAGGATGCTACAGGAAAAGCAAGAGAAAGAGTGTCTGCCCTTGGAATAGCAATTGGAAGTGGCTACTTATTTGAAACCGACTTTAAAAAAGAAGTATACAGTGATCTTGCCGGAGAACGCGGAACATTGATGGGTGCTGTACAGGGAATATTTGCGGCACAATATGATGTTTTAAGAAAAAACGGACACAGCCCTTCCGAAGCATTTAACGAAACGGTAGAAGAATTAACCCAGTCATTAATGCCTTTGGTTGCAGAAAACGGGATGGACTGGATGTATGCCAACTGCAGTACTACAGCCCAAAGAGGAGCATTAGACTGGTGGAAACGTTTTAGAGATGCTACCTCTCCTTTATTTGAAGAACTGTATGACAGCGTAGCTAAAGGAGATGAGGCACAGCGGTCTATCGACAGCAACAGTAAGCCGGACTACAGAGAAAAATTAGAAGTAGAGCTGACTGAACTAAGGGAAAGTGAAATGTGGAAAGCAGGAAAGACGGTCCGAAGCCTGAGACCTGAAAACAATTAAACAACTGAAAAAATGATGAAAGAGGAAATAGGGTCCTCCGTTTTGGAGAATGTCTATAAAGCGGAGGAAAGACTGAAAAATGTGGTTGTAAAAACACCCTTGGTAAACAATAATAATCTGTCAGCCATTTATGACGCCAATATCAGCTTTAAGAGAGAAGACCTTCAAAGGGTAAGATCTTATAAAATCAGGGGAGCCTATAATAAAATGGCAACGATGTCCCGGGAAGACCTTGGAAGAGGGCTTGTTTGTGCCAGTGCCGGAAATCATGCTCAGGGAGTTGCTTTTGCCTGTCATACGATGAAAGTCAGGGGAACAATCTTTATGCCGTTGCCTACGCCGGGACAAAAGCTGGAGCAGGTAAAAATGTTTGGAGGGGATTATATAGATGTGATGTTGTATGGGGATACTTTTGACGAAGCAAAAGATGCTGCGATGAGGTTCTGCAATGAGAATGACGGAATATTTATTCACCCTTTTGATGATCCGGCGATCATTGAAGGACAGGCTACAGTGGGACTTGAGATTCTGGAGCAGTCAACAAAACCGATAGATTATCTTTTTGTTCCGATAGGTGGAGGAGGATTGGCTGCAGGGATCTGTTCAGTATTTCAGGAGCTTTCTCCACAAACAAAAATTATTGGTGTAGAACCTTCTGCAGCGGCAAGTATGAAAAAGGCACTGGAAAAAGGAAAGCCTGTACTTCTTGAAAAGATAAGCCGTTTTGTAGACGGCGCTGCAGTACAGCAGGTAGGTGATCTTACTTTTGAACTTTGTAAGAATGTGTTATATGATATGGCTACAGTGGATGAGGGGCAGGTGTGCGAAACCATATTATCACTGTATAATAAAGATGCCATTGTAGTAGAACCTGCCGGAGCTTTATCTGTAGCAGCACTGGAAAAATATAAAGACGACATAAAAGGGAAAAATGTAGTCTGCATCATCAGCGGAAGCAATAATGATATCACCCGTATGGAAGAAATCAAAGAAAAAGCTTTGTTGTATGTCGGCTTAAAACATTATTTTCTGGTCAGATTTCCACAGCGTCCGGGCGCATTGAAAACTTTTGTAATCGATGTTTTGGGGCCAGATGATGATATTACCTTTTTTGAATATACCCAAAAAAACTCAAAAGAAAAGGGAATAGCTGTGGTAGGGATTGCTTTGAAAGAGCAAAAAGATTTTACGCCATTGCTCCATAATATGAAGAAGTACGATTTCTTTGTCAATTATCTGAACAATGATCCGTCTTTAATGAATCTTCTTATTTAATTATTAAAATACAATCAGGCATTCTGGAATATAAAATAAAGAATTTCCTATTTATTTTTATTCCTGTCTAAAAACTCAATGATGAAAAAAAGAGGACGTCTCACCACTAGTGAAACGGCCTCTTTTCTTTTTTTCCTGTCTGAAAAATGGTTTTGATATAGAAGAATCCTCAACCCACATCATCTAGTTTTGAGACAAATTCTTTTTTGTTATTTATCTTTCAAGGGAAAAGTTTGAAATTAGTTTGGGCCTTTCAGCTTCATTAGCTACTTTCCAGGAAGTTCTGTACATCCATTCAGTCATTTTATAAAGCTTTTTATAGTTGATGTTTTCAGATTCATCCTGCGGAGTGTGATACTGGTCGTGAAGTACACTGGTAAAAAATATCGCAGGAATTCCAATTTTAGCATAAGGAAGATGATCACTTCTGAAGTAGAAAAACTCTGCATGATTCGGGGAGTCCCAATCTTTCAGGTAGCGGAATTTTGTACTTTCATTATTGGCTTCCTCTGCCATTTTCACAAGCTCTTCAGAGTTTTTGTGTGGTGCATTTCCTCCTAATAAAGCTGCTTCATCATTAGAATTTCTTCCAATCATATCACCATTCAGTACGGCTACAATTTTCTCCTTAGGAATTACAGGATGTGTGGCATGCCATCTGGAACCCAATAACCCTCTCTCTTCTGCACCGTGGAAAACAAATAAAATACTTCTTTTTCCAGGCTGCTTTTTGTAAGCTCTTGCCATGGCCAGCATAGCTACACAGGTACTGGCATTGTCGTCTGCACCGTTATAAATCGTATCGTTTTTTACAGGATGCCGGATTCCGTCATGATCCTGATGTCCGCTCAATAAAACATATTCCTCTTTAAGTACAGGATCTGTCCCGTCTATTTTTCCAATGATATTAACTGACGGATATTTGTAGGTTTCCGTAATCAGCTTCAATGAGAGGTTAGGATTGTTTTTTACCCAGCCTGCATTTTCCCTCTTGATCCATAGCACAGGAATGTTCTGGCTTATTTTTTCTCTTAAGCCTTCCACTCCGTAGCTGCCTCTGGTCATTTGAGGAAGTACTTCCGGCCAGCTTTGCTCAGACATATCATCTGTGATGAAAATAATAGCCTTGGCGCCCAGCTCATAAGCCTTATTGTAATATTTAGTGCGTACAAACCCAGGATATCTTCTTACAAAAAGGGTCATTTCTTTGTCTATGTTTTTGTCCGAAGCATATACTGCAAGCACTTTTCCTTTGATATTCAGGGTAGAGAGATTTTCAGGCTCTGTATTTCCGGCATACACAATTTCAGCATCCACCGATGCATTTACAGGTTCTGCCACCAAAAAGTCTTTCCATAATCTAAGGTTTTTATCTCCAATTTTCAAACTGCTTTGCGGAATAACCTGATGCCTGTACATATCAAAGAACTGGAAAAATGTTCCGTTATCCCCGGCAGGCTTCATTCCTGCTTCCTTAGCTTTGTCAGCAAGCCACATGGAGACTTTTAATTCATCTAAAGTTCCTGCTTCACGTCCCCAGAACTGGTCTGCAGCAAGCTCATACATATCCTTTTTAAGATCAGTTTCTTTAAGGGCAGAAACCAATGGCTTCTTATAATTCTGAGCATTCCCGATACTGAATAAAAATAAACCCAGCAGGGAAAAAATAGAGTATTTATTCATCTGAATTTTTAATTAGATTGGCCCAGTTTTTCTGAAAACTGTTTTGAAAATTCTATCCTGTCTTCTTCCAGCTTTTCAGGAGTGGAAGGTAAAATATAGTTGAAAAGGATTTTATGATCATGATCTAAAAATATAATTTCCTTTTCATTTCCATCCATCATCTGGGAGAAAATGGCCCACATGGAAGTGTCTTTTAATTTTAATAATTCAAAAAACTGTTCTGCTTGTATTTCGATTTTCTGCATGCTATTATTAATGTATAATGTATAATATATAATGTGGGTGGTAGGGATCTGAAGGCTTAGAATTCTAAGAACTTCAGCTTAAACTGTATGGCGAAATTCTGTTTGAAATTCGGGGTGGTATAATAACCTACCCTGTAGAATAATCCTAGGTTGAAATAACTTGACAGGAAATTATTCCATTCCAGACCTACTTCCTGATACAGGTGATTCAGTGGCTTGAACCGGAACTGATGATACTCCGGATATTTCATATTTCCAATAGTTCCCCTTAATACAAAATCGAAGCTGGAAACATTATGCCCAAAGCTTTTAAAATAAAATGGAAGCTTATGGGTAAAGTAATACGCCACAAACTTATCATTGTAATATTTTCCACCTTCCAGTGTCGCAAACCCAAGGTATGAGGTAAGGTTGAAATTGAAATCCTTCCCGGGAGAAGCAAGTCCGTTCATAGTGAAATTCTTCCATATAGGAGCTTCTCCGAAAACCATTCCTCCATACAGTCTGAAACCGGTAGTTCCAATGGGG
Organism: Chryseobacterium sp. WG14; assembly: GCF_024586945.1. Lineage (NCBI taxonomy): Bacteria > Pseudomonadati > Bacteroidota > Flavobacteriia > Flavobacteriales > Weeksellaceae > Chryseobacterium > Chryseobacterium sp. WG14. Next base: position 328,731 of record NZ_JALCZD010000002.1, on the reverse strand, counting down.
GTTTTAAAATTATGAACAAAAAGGGCATCAAAACGGGAGTAATTAAAATCTCCACCGGCCATTCTGTAGCTTTGTTCATAATTAAAATAAAGCTCGGGATATTTCTGATCAATCAGGGATTTTCCCTGAGGAGTCATGATATTGGTTGAGTTGGGAGAATATTTTAAAGTAAACAAAGTATTTAAATTCTTGAATGACGAACCGCCGTTTCTGAACTGATAGTCAAATTGAGCCTCTTCAATATTTCTTCTTACCGCAAAGGCAAGGGTAAGACCATTGGTGACATCATTCAGATAAGATAAAGAAACTCCTTTAAAATGAAAATATTTATCATTATTAAGGTTGTTTCCGAAATTCATCATCCTCATCTTGAAGTTCCATAGCCTGCGGTAGAATTCTCCTGAAGCCGTTACATCATCATAGAATTCAAACCTGAAGAATGAATTTTTATCCAGAGTGGTTTTCATATCTAATCCCATTCCATATTTCCACCTTCTGTCTTTTACCCCATAAGCAAAATAATAATCCGGGGAAAAGTATGGATTGAAGTTTTCATTTATTTTAGCCTTTAATCCCAGTCTGAATCCCTCAAAAGAGTTGTAATTCACAATTTCATCCACGGCAAGATCTACAGAACGGATTCTGATTTGCCCATTAAGTAAACCGGATAAAATCTGGGCTTTACCGTCTATTTTATATTTTTTTCCTAAGCTGTCTATTGTTTTATAGGTATTCTGCTCTCTTTCAGTAAGCGGATCGGTCCTGTACTGGTTCAGTGAATGCCCGTCAATATTCTTTACGGAGAAGGTATATCCTTTAAAATCTTTAGGATTTTCGTCTATGGGAGACTCAAAGTCAAAGTATTTGGAAGTGAGGAAGGCATAGGTCGCAAAGCTTTTTTTATCTTTTTTATTAAGACGGTCTTTATCATCCATAGCCATTTTACCCATTTTAAGCTTTGTTTTTTCGTGGGCAAGAAACCATTTGTTGTTATAAAATATCCAGGTGCTGGTGATAATTCCGTCGTTCTTGTTTTTACTGAAGTTTTCAATTTTTTTAACGCCGTAGGTTTCGGTATCTACATAAATAGTACCATTGTATTTCCTTTTCCTGTCAGGATTTTTGTAGTTTACCTCCCGGAAACGGATGACGAAATTTTTTCTTCCATCCAATTCTATGGTATCAGATAAATAGTATCTGTATAAGCCTCTGTTTTCCTGTTTGATCTGCTCAGGAACCACATCTCTGTTACTCTGCTGAAGTGCGATCATCTCATAGATAGGCTGCTTCAGTCCGGAAATCCTGTTATCGAGGATATTGATCTTCTCACCGTATTTTTTTGAATATAAAAACTCCTGAGCCCTTTCCCAAAGAAACAGCTTACTCTTTGAAAAGATCTTTCTTGCAAAGCTGTTGTTTAATGAATCTTTCTCTCTCTTTTTCTTGAAAAGACTTAAATCATTAAAATATTCCTGAAATTGAGAAATGCTGTCTTCATCAATATCCAGGGATATTTTCTCATAAGATTTGTAAGAATAAGAACCTAGGCTTTTCGGAGAATTTTCATAGAAAAGCTTATTGACTTTTTTCAGGATTTCTAATGCCCTTGGGTCGCTTTTATCTTCAATGACAACAGCATCAATAGAGGTGGTTTTTGATGTTTTTTTTACCAGAGAGACTTCCATGCTGCTTTCTACCGTTGCCGTTTCTTTTTGATAAGATTCGGCTTCAATATCTATGGACTTACACGTTGATGTGAACTCAAGAATCCCTTGGGCATTGGTATAGCCAAGGATGTTGTCGCCACAGGAGATTTTAACGCTGGAAACAGGCTTTTGACTGGTGTCATCAACAATTTTAATTTTTAATTGTGAATATCCCAAAAAGCAGATTAAAAAAAATAGTAATAGTAGACCCCTTTTCATGTAAAATAACTATTTCAAAAGTACTAATATTTATTGTTTTAGAAAAGTTTTTAACGGACTATAACATTGATTTCATCTAATTTCATAATGGTAAAATCAAGGTTTGTGAACGCTAAAAAAGCAGACTTATCCGATGTTGGGGTATAAAGTATAGGATTCGTGCGCATGATGAAGAATTGAGGTTATTATAGAATTCTTTATTGGTAGTACAATTTCCAGCCAGGGCTCCTGTCTGGTGAGTCATAATTTCCCTTCACCGGAAAGGTGGAAAATTTTATACTTGAAGGGCAATTTCACAGCTTTTTATTGCTTTTGATCATCCAGGGCTTTCATAAATTCAATAATATCATCAATCTCCTGATCTGTAAGTTGTAAAGGAGCATCAGAAAGGGTCTGGTTATCTACTTTAAATCCAACACCTTTTCCACCACCTTTATTATAAAAGTTCATGACTTCTTTCAGTGTTTTATAGCCTCCGTTATGCATATAAGGAGCGGTCTTGTTGATGTTTCTAAGGGTAGGTGTTTTAAAAGAATGCTGTAATGCTGCCACTGTTTCATGAAATTTTCCTCTTCCCAAATCATTGTCAAAAGTGGTGTTATCTCCATTCATGGCTACTCCCAATACTTCCTGTTCTGTTTTTTTGAAAGTAGGAGGTACGGTTCCGTTAAACAAAGGGATGAAGTGACATATGGCACATTGTGCTTTCCCCACAAAAAGATTAAACCCTTTTTTTTGCTGAGCCGTCATGGCAGATTTATTTCCACGCATATATTCATCAAAATCAGCATTGAATTTTGCCAATGAACGAATGTAACTTGCCAATACATTCTGAAGCTGCCATGCTTCTGTTTTTTGAGAACGATAAATCTTTTTAAAGGCTGCCTGGTATTTTTTGTCCTGGTTGATCTTGGCAAGGATCACATTAAGGTCGCCATGCATTTCTTCTTTATTTGAAATAACATCGGAGCTTTGCCCCTCCAGATCGTCTTTTCTCATATCCCAAAATTGCCCATGCTGAAATCCTGCATAATTAAGAGAGGGAGCATTTCTTGCAAGTTCTGAATTTTCCAGCGACATAGACTTGGCAAGTCCATCAGTAAAAGCTTTTTCAGGAATATGGCATGTCGTACAGCTTCTGTTGTTATTGTTAGACAGTATTTTATCATTAAAAAGTTGTTGACCAAGACTTGCTTTCTCATCAGAAAATGCGAATTCCTTTCCTGGAGTAAAAGCATTGGGGTTGAATGCATTTTTAGAGAAAAAAGTAGCTGCATTTTTTTGGAGAGCAGTGGTTACCTCAACATCAGGAATCTTTTCCTGATTTTTAAATTCAAGCAGTAAAGAGGTGATCTTATTGAAATGATCCGGAATAAAATTGACATAATCAAACGTATTCTTGTCCGTATTTTTTTTCAGAATTTCAATAGCTGTATCAATTTCATTAAGTATGCTTTTCAATGCTTTATTCTTTGATTGATCAGTGGAAATCTGCTGCAATGTTTGCTTAACACCCTGAAGAGAATAAGGGATCTCTTTCAGAAATGTTCCGGAAATAGGAGTGTCAAAACCTGAAATACCCAAGCTTGAAATTCTGAAAACTTCCTGTCTTAGAGCATCAAAAACCTGATCTCTACTGACGGTAATGACCTGGAAATTGGTTTCAATAGTATTGCTTTTATTAATTAATTTTTTTAAAAATCTGATCACCTCCTCTTTGTTCCCCTGATCATAAGGATACAACATTTCTTCCAATACCTGTAAGCCTTCCGGTTCTATTTCCGTATGCTCGTCCATTTCTATTTCAGGCAAAGCCGGACCATTAATGAATCTGGCAGAGTGGGGAAGGAAATATTCCACTGCCCATTCCATTTTTTTGTAGGTTTTTCTAAGTTCCTCAAACTTCTCCTGAAGTTTTTTTTCATCAGAATGGTTAGAAATAAGGACGATCAGTTCATTGATCTGTTTTTCAAAGGCATCATTGTTCTTGATAATCTGATTTTTTACAGACCCCAGATCTTCTGAAGCAGGCAATTGCTTATCACTTTTACAATAAGAAAGAACGAAAAGAGCAGCTGCAGAATATAAAAACAGGAATATCGGATATTTTGAAAGTTTCTTCATAGGTATGAAAAAGTATCAACAGAAGTTTTCCATTGATACTTTTGATTTTTATGAGGTGATTACAATTATTTTTCTACGTTTCTGATAATAACAACCTGCCCGCCTTCTTTATTGGTATTGACTCCGGAACCATCAGGATTTTTAAATTTATCTAACTGCCAGGTATGAGAATGAATGTTTACCGTAAAGGTGTTGGGAACCCCTATGATATCTGAAATATCAGTCATTGCTCCAAATTCCCATGAACCGAACTTCTGAAGATCTCCGGATTGGTTATAAGCCGTCTGCCATGCCGAATCATTTCTGTTGTGTTTCATATTCAGCCATGGTTTATACTGTTTCGTAGCGATATTAAGCTGCCATATGTAAGAATCATGGCCTGCAGCCTTATAATAAGAATCTCCGTCTTCCTGAATATACACATAGTTCTCAGTAACACACAGGTTATCTGGATTGATAAGATTATGTCCAGGATTGGAATCTCCTTCTGCTACAACTTCCAACTTTCCTGTCAGCATATTATTAGCATTTAGAACAAGCTTATAAACCCTTCCCCACATCGTTAATCCCGGTTTTGGATTCACTCCGTCAGAAGATTCTCCGGTGGCTGTAAAATAAACTTCTCTTCCTTTTCCGGCTCCTTTTCTGTAATCTACATCTTCAACTCTTGAAAAACGGATCGCATTATTATCAATATTTTTTTGATTGATCTGAGCTCCTGTAAGGTTTTTAGCATTAGGAATCTCAACGAACTCCACATCATAGCTGCTGCCTTTTACCATGTCAGTCTCAGTATAGCTGTTGTTTGTTCTTTTTAAAGAATATAACTTTCCGTTATCAAGATCTCCCTGTGTATTGGCTACATACATGATCAGTTGCCCTGCAGACTGATGAGAAGAAGAATAAGACTGATCTTCACCAATGATGATATAAGATTTTCCGTTGGATACATCTTTAGGAAGAGGAACTGCATTTTCCATAGAAGCCTTTCCTAAGGCCGGTTTTACTCTTGTTTTATCTGTTGCCTGGGAAGTTGGTGCCAATGGATTTAAAGCATGAACCATACTTTCTTCACCAGATTCTCCGGCAGTAAGAAAAGCACTGAAACCATGAGTTTCGGGAGTGGCTAATGTAGCAGAACACAACCTTGTCATTCCTCCTGTTCCATTGAGAATATATTCCCCTTTTACAGGTCTGAAAGTTTTATCTAAATATACCCTTGATACGGATTGTTTGATCTCATGGTTGGTGATCATCAGATAACCGTCTGAATTAGGATCTTTCATAATGCCCATTCCGTCCGGCTGACCTCCAAAAACAAAGTCCGGAGAACCTGAAAGAATATCAGAACTTGAAATAAGTGTGGTGATATTTAAATTTTCAAAATCAGGCATTCCAAAAACGAAAGCAGATTCTTTAGAAAAATTTTCAAGTTTGATGTTGTCATTGACGGGGGTATTGCTATCCCCGTTATTGTCATCGTTACAGCCCTGGAATACAAGAGCAGCAAACAATAGCGCGCCAATAGTTTTATTAATTTTCATAATTACTTTTTTGAATTTCGATAATACAAAACTAATACTCCGGTGTTAACAGGGTTTTAATAAGACAAAACAAATAGTTTAAGATTAAGCAATGATTTGTTAAGATAAGATCAATAATTAGAACTGTTATAAATAAAAAATTGGCTGTTTCGCTTGAAACAGCCAATGGTAATATGATAATAATATTCTATTTTAGATATGTAATGCCTTTTGGTAAGCATTTTCTAAACCATCCAGGTTTTTACCTCCGGCAGTTGCGAAACCAGGGTTTCCACCACCACCACCCTGGATCTCTTTGGCAAGATCTTTTACAATAGCTCCGGCCTGGTAATCTGCTGCAAGATCATCAGATACCCCTACAGTGATCATAGGTTTTCCATCTGCGTCAGAAAGAATGATGGTCACAGAAGCTGGGATTTCTCTTTTCAGCTGGAATACGATGTCTTTAACAGAACCTGCATCCAAAGAGGTTTTCTTTACCAAAAGCTGTTTGTTGCCTTTCTGCTCATAAGCATTTTTCCAGTCGCCGATTTCTCCTTTTGCCTTCTCTTTTTTTAGAGCATCTACTTCAGATTTTAATGATGCATTTTCTTCGATAAGTTTTTCGATAGATCTTACTACATCTTTAGACTTCAGTAATTGAGAAAGCTCACTGATCTGCTGTTCCAGATTTTTGAAATATTCTTCAGATTTATCACCTGAAATTGCTTCAATTCTTCTGATTCCTGCTGCTGCAGAACCTTCAGAAGTGATTTTGAAGTGACCAATTTCACTGGTGTTTTTTACGTGAGTTCCTCCGCAAAGTTCTTTTGAACTTCCAAATTGGATCATTCTTACACTGTCACCATATTTTTCACCAAACAAAGCCATTGCCCCTTTCTCTAAAGCCTCCTTAATAGGAATGCTTCTGAATTCCTGTAAAGCAATACTTTCTTTGATCTTATGATTTACTTTTTCTTCAATTAAAGCTAATTCTTCTTCCGTCATTTTATTGAAATGAGAGAAATCGAAACGAAGATAATCAGGACCTACATAAGAACCTTTCTGCTCTACGTGAGTTCCTAAAACATCTCTTAATGCCTCATGTAAAAGGTGAGTTACAGAGTGGTTAGCTTGGGAGTTTTTTCTGTCTGAAGCATTTACTTTAGCGTAAAAAACTGCTCCAGCATCTTTTGGAAGACCATTAATCAGTGAAATGATCAATCCGTTTTCTTTCTTCGTTTCCAATACCTCAAAGCTTTCAGAAGCGTTTTCCAGGATTCCTTTATCTCCCACTTGTCCACCACCTTCAGGGTAGAAGGGAGAGCTGCTCAGTACTACCTGATAAAATTCTCCGTCCTTATTTTCTACCTTTCTGTATCGGGTAATATAGGTTTCGGATTCCGTTTGGTCATACCCTACGAACGTTTCCGGCTTTTCCTCTAAAACCACCCAATCGTATACTTTTTGAGCAGAGTCAGATTTGGAACGCTGTTTCTGCTTTTCCATCTCAAATTTAAACCCTGCTTCATCAATCGTTAATCCTTTTTCCTCAGCAATAATTCTTGTTAAGTCATCCGGAAAACCATAGGTATCATAGAGTTCAAAAACTTCCTCGCTTGGTAATACTTTTAAATCATCAGCAATCGCCTGCTGAATTAATTTTTCAACTCTGATCAGTCCGTTTTCAATGGTTTTTAAGAATGATTCTTCCTCACTTTTAATAACTTCTGAAACTAGTTTGCCTTGTTTCTCCAATTCAGGGAAGAATTTACCCATTTGATCCTGAAGAACAGTTACCAATTCAAAAAGGAAAGGTTCTTTCATTCCCAGGAATCTGTAAGCATAAGAAATACCTCTTCTTAAAATTCTTCTGATAACGTATCCGGCACCTCCATTGGAAGGCAATTGTCCGTCAGCAATAGCAAAAGAAACCGCTCTGATGTGGTCTACCACAACACGGATAGCAATATCTTTTTCGTCCGTTAAAATACCGGTGTATTTTTTACCGGAAAGTTCTTCAACTTTAGAAATTAGCGGTGTGAAAACGTCGGTATCATAATTGGAAGACTTTCCTTGAAGTGCCATACAAAGACGCTCAAAGCCCATCCCTGTATCCACATGCTGAGCAGGAAGCTTTTCCAAAGATTTGTCTGCTTTTCTGTTGAATTCCATGAAAACCAGATTCCAAACTTCCACTACCTGTGGATGATCCTGGTTAACCAGTGTAATCCCGGGAACAGCGGCTTTCTCTTCCGGAGTTCTTAAATCGATATGGATCTCTGAACACGGTCCGCATGGTCCGCTTTCACCCATTTCCCAGAAGTTATCTTTTTTATTTCCGTTAATGATCCTGTCCTCTGAAATATGAGATTTCCAGAAATCATAAGCATCCTGATCTCTGTCAAGGTTTTCAGAAGCATCTCCTTCAAAAATAGTGACATATAAATTTTCTTTTGGAATTCCATATACATCAACCAATAGTTCCCAGGCAAAAGCAATAGCCTCTTTTTTAAAGTAATCCCCGAAAGACCAGTTTCCTAACATTTCAAACATGGTATGGTGATAAGTATCTCTACCTACATCATCCAGGTCATTATGCTTCCCTGAAACTCTCAGACACTTTTGTGTATCGGCAATTCTTGGGGCGGTAGGCGTTTTGTAGCCTAAGAAAAAATCTTTGAACTGCGTCATTCCTGAGTTGGAAAACATAAGGGTAGGGTCGTCTTTCAGCACAATAGGAGCTGAAGGAACGATCAGGTGGTCTTTACTTTTAAAATAATCTAAAAATTTTTGACGTATCTCTTGTGATGTCATAGTATTGCTTTTGCTTTTTAACGTATCAAATTTTGATAAGATGCAAATTTAATGTTTTTAGGTGATTTAATATCTACTATTGAATATTTTCAGATAGGTTTATCAAATGTCCGGCATAATAATGGAGTATGGTTTATATTTTTAGCCGCGAACAGTAATGGAGAGATACCATAAAAAAGTCAACTGTGCATAAAATAAATAATCATTATTCACCATAACTTTGCAATTTTCCATTTAACTTATTACCTTCGTTATGATCTGAATAAGATAAAAAAACATAAAAAAATGATGAAAAACGAAGTGCTGAAAAACTGGATAGAACACTATTCAGAACCGCTTTTAAAGAAGGCTTTCTATCTGCTTTCGGATAAAGAAGAAGCTGAGGATATCGTTCAGGATGTATTCATCGCAGCATTTTCATCATACGATTCTTTTGAAGGAAAAAGCCAGCCGCTGACCTGGCTGACAGCTATTTTAAATAGGAAAATTGCTGATTTTTACCGTAAGAAATATAGATCTGAACCCAATATCAGGCTCGATCATTTTTTTGATGAAACAGGCTCATGGAAAAATAATGATGTATTGAATGACTGGAATGCCGCCGGCAAAGAATCTGAACTTTTGGATGATCATGATTTTAATAAAACATTGGAAGAATGTATCGAAGAACTGCCTTCCAGATGGAAAATCCTGTTGAAAATGTATTATATTGAAGAAAAAAAAGCACCCGAAGTGAGTCAGGAATTCAATGTTTCAACGACTAACCTTTGGAAGATCTTACAACGCAGCCGTATGCAGCTTAGGGAATGTCTGGAATTTAACTGGTTTTCAAGATTATAACAATTAAAATGGTAAAGAAAATTCTACATCTATTATTTCTGCCGTGCAGTGAAGCCACACTGCTCATGGAAAAACGCAATGCCCGGGCTATTTCTTCTAAAGAAAATAGGAAACTCAGTATGCATCTTATGATTTGCAAATGGTGTAAGATGTACAATAAAAAATTAGCATTATTGGATACCCTATTTAAAAAGACCCTTTCTGAAAAGGAAGTTGAAATTAAAGATTCTGATATACAGGATTTTAAAACTAAAATGATGGAAAAATTAGATTTTTAAGAAAATCTTGTCAGGATTTCGAAATACCTCCGACTATACTTTTGAAAATAAAAAAGTATAATTTAAAAAATTTTAAAACATGGTCGGAACAACACAATCTAATGAAAACACAAACAGATCCTCATTAGGATATTATGTATCGCTTTTTGGAGCGGCTCTTATTTTGCTCTGGATTGGTATTTTCAAATTTACCCCTACTGAAGCTGTTTCTATAAAACCTTTGGTGGAAAACCATTTTCTAACTTTTTTCGTATATAAGATGATGAGTGTTCAGGCAGTGTCAAATCTTATCGGAACGATAGAAATTATCATTGCTTTATTACTGATATTTAGTGTGAAATTTGCAGTACTGAAAAAGTATGCGGGAATAGGAATGATAATGACATTTCTGGTAACGCTAAGCTATCTGTTTACAAGCCCGGGAATGTGGAAAATAGTGGATGGTATTCCGGTGACAGACTTCTTTATTTTAAAAGATCTTATGCTTTTAGGATTTGGACTGATGATCGTTCAAAAATAATAAAAATGAATAAAAAGAAAAAAATGAAAAATATATTAATTGTACTCGGTATTATTCTGGGTATCGCAGTCTTTGCTGCAGGTTCCGGGCTGTTTAAAAATACGAAATCCGGAAAAGAAGAAGTAAAAAAAGAAAATCAGGAAACTATGGATAATAAAAATGTCAGAGAAATTTATTTTGCAGGTGGATGTTTTTGGGGAACAGAGCATTTCTTTCAGCAGATTCGCGGAGTAGTGGGAACAGAAGTTGGATATGCCAATGGAAATACACAAAATCCCACCTATGAAGAAGTGGTAAGCCATACCACAGGTTTTGCAGAAACAGTAAAAGTGAAATATGATCCTGAACAGGTTGACCTGAAACTGTTGATTGACCTTTATTTTAAAACCATTGATCCTACCAGTAAGGATCAGCAGGGGAACGACAGAGGAAACCAGTACCGTACAGGAATTTATTTTAAAGATAAAAATGATGAAGCTGTCGTAAAAGGAGAAGTGGAGAAATTGGCTAAAAACTACACTAAACCGGTAGTGGTAGAAACTGTTGCTTTGAAAAATTTCTATAGAGCAGAAGACTATCACCAGGATTATCTGGATAAAAATCCGGGAGGCTACTGTCATATTGAACCGGGACTTTTTGAAATGGCCAAAAAAGCAAATCCTCTTCCAAAAGCTGCACCGAAAGTAAAGTATGAGAAACAGGAGAAAAAAGTTCTGAAAGAAAAACTTACTGCAGAACAATACAATGTAACCCAGGAAAATGGTACGGAAAGACCTTTCCAAAATGAATACTGGAATGAAACCCGTGAAGGAATTTATGTAGATATCACTACCGGAGAACCTTTATTTATTTCAACAGATAAGTTTGAATCAGGCTGTGGATGGCCAAGTTTCTCTAAACCTATTACAAAAAAATTAATAGACGAAAAGCTGGACAAGTCGCAAGGGATGACCAGAGTAGAGGTAAGAAGTAAAACAGGAGATGCCCATTTAGGGCACGTTTTTAACGATGGTCCTGAAGATAAAGGAGGATTGCGCTACTGTATCAACAGTGCATCCCTGAAGTTTATTCCAAAAGCAGATATGCAAAAAAAAGGATACGGAGAATATATTCCGTTATTAGATAAAAAGTAATGTGAAATATAAAAAGAAGAGACTGTCTTTAAGGCAGTCTTTTTTTGTTAATAATGCGTCTGAAACCTTTCTTTGATGCTGAGTATTGAAATACTGAACAATATCAGGAATCCCAGAATAAGATAGTAAGCTTCTTTCGTCAGATGGGACAGAAAATATTGAGTTTTATCAAAAATATTGGGTTCAGGGATAATGCCTGTTACTATTGAACCTGAGTCTATTATTTCAACTTCTGTATCATGGCAGAGATAACAAGGTTCGGGAGATGGCCTTTGATAGGTGACAGGAACTAGAAAATGACCTGTTTTTTCAAGATCCAAAACGTACTCTTCATGTCTTGAAATAGCCATATCATTTAATAGAGAAACAAAATCTCCATATGTATTTTCATTCCCCAAGATAAATTCAATGCCTGTGTTTTGCTCATTCTTTTGTTGCAGTGCTTTCACTTCTGAAACATACAGATCAGAGTTTTCCTTTGCTTTACCGGAGGGCACTTTTATTTTTTTATAATTTAAGTTTCTCAGTGGTTCAAGTGTACTGCTATAACTCTTGTCATTATTTGTTTTTGCGGGAATTCCAATATCTATTACTGATACTGCTATTTCTTCTATTTTTCTGTTTCCGTAATGCCAGAACAAGACAGGAATGGTCAGAGCACTTATTAACCCCGGAAAATAATATATTTTTCTCATTTGCGTGGTTTTTGATAAAATTAATAAAAAAACTAATTACGATGTATACTTGTTGATGGTGATAACCATTGTTTTTTATATAAATATAGATGGGTAATTAATGATAAAACCCAAAAAGAATATCAATTTTCATTATATTTTTAAGATTAAAATATTAAATTTGATAGAACTAATAGGGAAATATGAAGTTAATTGAACTGGCAGAAGAATTGAAAGTCTCTGCAGAAGCGATCAAACAATTTATACAGGATTTTGACCTTGAGTTGGTAGACTGTATCAGCACGAATTTTGAAGTGAAAGAAGATTTTGAAAAATTTGCCCGTGAAAACCTGGATTTTTTAAAGCTTTATGAAAAAGATCTTGATAAAAATAAAACCCTGGAGCAGATTGCTGAGGTAATTAATCAGCCTAAAGAAAAAGTTGAAAAAGCAATTAAGGACAATAATCCTAATATTTTTGACAATGGCTTTTTCAAATCCTCTATTTCAAGTTATGGTATTGATAATAAACTAGGCGGAAATTACCAGTTTGTCTATGATTATTTCGGGCATAAGACGAGTCTGAAAAAAAGAGATTTTATAGGCTATAGAGATTTGTTTTTTTACACTTCGGCAGTTTTAGAGCCTTTTCTGAATCCTCAGCAGATCAAAGACTGGGGAATCAATAAGCCGGCAGGGATTATTTTATACGGACCTCCCGGAAGTGGTAAGATTTTCTGGGCCAATAAGATTGCTGAAATCATAGGATACAGCTTTAAAGAAGTCAAAAAGCACTATTTGGGAACATCCCTGATTGATGGGAACGAAATTAATTTCAGTGACTTTTTAACGTCTATGCTGAAAGAAAATAAAATACTGCTTTTTCTCGATGATTTTGACGAAATTATGATGCAGAGAAAAGCAGAAACAGATATTGCTTCCTGTAATCTTGAAGTCCAGGAGCTTATTCTTCATTATATCGGGAAATTTGAAAAAGAAGGGGTTTTGATGGTAGGATCTGCCAATTCTGTTTCAGAAATAGATGAGGAGATTCTTGCTCCGGGAAGATTTGATGTGATGATTCCCATATTCCCTCCCAATGCTTCAGAGCGGTCAGAAATTATCTTATATGCAATGACCAGAGAGCTGGAGGAGGATTCTCTCCTATACAAAATTCTTATCTACAATAAGGCGGATAAAGTTCCGTTCTGGCACGAGATTTCATCAAAAATGAAAGCTTTCAGCAATACCATGCTGATTGATTTTACCCAAAGTCTGAAAAAAAGAATTAAAAATCTTTACCAGAAAACAAAGAATGAAAAGCTTAAAATTGATCAGGGACTTTTGAATGCTGCTCTAAGAGACGCTGCGGGGAAACTTACCGAAGAATATCTTGATCAGGTAGCCCGATTTTTAGCTGATGTCATTATCAATAATTTTGATGAATTTCAGTTTAGAATCAAGGCACTTAAAGCTGAGCTGGAGTCCTATAAAGTAGTGGAAGAACCAAGACGGGCCATAGGTTTCTCTCATAATGAAGAGGAGAAGAAGACCAAATAGAAAATTCGGGGTTCGGGTTCGAGATGCAGGATGCGAGTGTAAGGGTGCGTGATACAGGATAAAAGATATAAGGTTTAACGATAGATAATCTGAAATCTGGTGTCTGATATCTTGAGTCTTGATTCTTGGCTCTTGGCTCTTATTTCTTATCCCCTTATCTCCACTCTCAACGTCTCCTATCTCAAATCTATACATCCTACTTTTTACATTATACATTGTACAAATGATCAGCATCTGGGAATTAGAAACCTTTTACAGAAAAAGAGATATTATCATTATAGGAGCCGGTTTTTCCGGGCTTTGGGTTGCTGTTTCCATTAAAGAGAAATATCCTGAAAAATCGGTATTGATTATTGAGCGTAATGCAGTGCCGCTTGGTGCTTCAACGAGAAATGCAGGATTTGCCTGTTTTGGAAGCCTGACAGAGGTGATTGCCGATGCTCAGAATATGGGGTGGGAAAAGACCCTGGATTTGGTTGCTATGAGGTTTAACGGGCTTCAGAAAATCAGGGAATATTTTAAAAATGACGAAATAGACTTTGAACTTAGCGGAGGATATGAAATTTTGAATAACGAAGAACCCTTACAGTATATTGATATCGTTAATGAAAAACTGAGATCTGTTACCGGACTTGAAAAAACGTACCATCTGAAACAGTATAAAATAGAAGACTTCGGGTTGGGAAAATCAAAGTTTCTGATTGAAAATAGCTGTGAAGGAAGTTTACATTCCGGGAAGCTGCTGCAGAGGCTTTTAGAAAAATGCCATGAACTTAAAGTCGGGTTTTTATTCGGTACCGAAGTGGAGAATATTGACGAAAACCCTCATGAGGTGATGGTTCATCTTTCAAAAGGTCTTTCTGTAAAAGCAGATCAGCTGATATACTGCACCAATGCTTTCAGCTCAAAATTCCTGGAAAAAGAAGGGATTATTCCCGCCCGTGGACAGATTCTTCTCACGGAGCCTATAGAAAATCTGAAATTAAAAGGTACATTTCATTACGATGAAGGATTCTATTATTTCAGGAATTTAGGAAACAGGGTTTTATTGGGAGGAGGCCGGAATCAGGATTTTAAAACAGAACAAACTACAGCTTTTGAAACCACCGAATTCTTGCAGAGTCACTTAGAAAACTTTTTAAAAGAAGTGATCTTACCGGATCATGAATATAAAATAGCCCTCCGGTGGTCAGGAATCATGGCCATGGGATCAGAAAAAACACCTATCATAAAACAGCTTTCAGAAAAACAGTTCTGTGCAGTAAGGCTTTCCGGAATGGGCGTGGCACTTGCTCCAAAGATTGGGGAAATAGTGGCGGAGATGATTTAGGGTGGGTTTAAGATGTCAGATGTCAGAAGTTGATGTTGGGTATTAGATTTTAAAGAGTTAAGAGCCAAGAGTCAAGAGTCAAGAGTCAAGAGGTAAGAGGTAAGGAGTAGAATAATTAGCCTTACATCTTATATCCGACAGCTTGCCTTCTCGTATCTCGTATCTCGCACCCCGTATCCCGACTCCAGTATCTCACAACACTTTCAACTTTGAATTCTCAACTCTAAAAGAAATCCGTATTTTTGCAAAAAGAATAAATCGTGATTAATAACGACCAGATAAAAGAAGTTCAATCCAGAATTGAAGACTTACACAGATACCTTCAGATCGAAAAAAAGAAAATAGAAATAGCCAATGATGATGAAAAAACGGCTGCTCCTGAGTTTTGGGATAACCCTAAAACAGCAGAAGCCTTTTTGAAACAGCTTCGTTCCAAGAAAAAATGGGTGGAAGGTTATGATGAAATCCAGACACAATTTGAAGATCTTCAGGTTTTAGCAGATTTTGCTAAAGAAGATCCGGATTCTGAAAAAGAACTGGATGAAACATTTCCACAGTTGGTAGAAAAAATCGAAGATCTTGAATTTAAGAACATGCTTTCCAATGAAGGGGACGAGCTTTCTGCTGTTCTTCAGATTACTGCCGGAGCCGGAGGTACAGAAAGCTGCGACTGGGCATCAATGCTGATGAGAATGTACACCATGTGGGCAGATAAACAAGGATATAAGATCCGGGAGCTTAATTTTCAGGAAGGAGATGTAGCCGGTGTAAAAACCGTTACCCTGGAAATTGAGGGAGAATATGCCTTTGGATACTTGAAAGGAGAAAATGGAGTACACCGTTTGGTAAGAATTTCACCTTTTGACAGCAATGCCAAACGCCATACAAGTTTTGTTTCCGTATATGTGTATCCTTTGGTAGATGATACTATTGAAATCAATATTAACCCTGCTGATATCAGCTTTGAAACCATGAGGTCTTCAGGAGCAGGAGGCCAGAACGTAAACAAAGTGGAAACCGCAGTACGTTTACGTCACGCACCAACCGGAATTATTATTGAAAACTCAGAATCCCGTTCACAGCTTCAGAATAAAGAAAAAGCAATGCAGCTCCTTCGCTCAAGATTATATGAAATGGAATTGGAAGAACGTATGAGAGCAAGAAATGAGATTGAAGCCAATAAGATGAAGATCGAGTGGGGAAGCCAGATCAGAAACTATGTGATGCATCCTTACAAATTGGTAAAAGATGTACGCTCAGCATATGAAACATCAGATGTGGATGCCGTAATGAACGGAAATATCACCCCTTTCTTAAAAGCTTTCTTAATGGCAGATGGAACGGCGGTTTCCGATGATGATATGGAGCTATAAATATCATGTTTTATTTTTAGTTAAAATCTTATAATTTATTTTTGTTTCAGGTATTTTAGACCTATTTTTGTTGTTCATCGAGATATATGGAAGATTTTAATAGCTGGAAGGATTTATTAAACCCGGAGTTTTACATAAAAATGGGAGGGTTTTGGCTTATTTTGTTTATTGTTTTTGCTGAAACAGGTCTTTTTGTAGGATTTTTTCTTCCTGGAGACTCTCTGTTGTTCGTTTCGGGGATTTATGCCGTTGAAATTATCAAAGAGACATTCGGCTCCACAGGGAGTGATTTCCTTGATACTACTATTTTGGCTACCGGAGTTGCATTAGCTGCAATTATAGGAAATGAAGTAGGATATTATTTTGGAAGAAAAGCAGGTCCCGCCTTGTATAAAAGACCGGATACAATGCTTTTTAAGAAGAAATATCTGTATCAGGCTCATGATTTCTTTGAAAAACATGGAGCGTTAGCCATTATTATGGCCAGGTTTTTACCTGTTGTGAGAACCTTTACGCCTATTGTCGCAGGGATTGTGAAAATGGACAAAAAAGAATTCTTAAGAGATAACATCATTGGTGCTGTCTTATGGTCATTCATTTTGATTTTTGCAGGACATTATCTTGATAAATTATTCATGGAACAGTTTGGAATCAATCTGAAAGAAAAACTGGAATACATCATCATTATTATTGTCCTTGTAACCACACTTCCTGTGATTGTAAAGTTTGCTTTTGGAAAAAAAGAAGATCTTTCTTCCAAATATGACAACAGGGATTTCGAATAGTAAACAAAATGCTATACAATACATAACCTGCTTTTTTAGCAGGTTATTTTTTTATCCATTCCAGGATATTCGGATAAATAATACTGTCTCTTTTTCTTTTACTGAAAAACCGGGGTACATGACCTGTTTTCTTCATAAAGACCAACTTGTGGGGGACATTCATGCTGGTAAGAGCAGAATCCATGGCAAGTCCCTGATGATGATTGACCAGGAAATCATTATTCCCCTGAAAAAGCAGGGTAGGAACACTGGTGATATTAGCTATCGGGCTGGCTTCCTTAAATGCTTCAGAAACATTCTTTCTGTCGAACTTAGTTCCCACCACTTTCTGAAAGGTAGGAGAAGTGTATTTGGAATAAAAGGAATTAAGATATTCCGGGCTGTAAAAATCTGTAGGGCCGCTTAAGGAAATGATTTTCCTGATCTGATCGGAATGTTGATATCCATATAGCAAAGCGAGATGCCC
Source organism: Chryseobacterium sp. WG14 (assembly GCF_024586945.1). Classification (NCBI taxonomy): domain Bacteria; kingdom Pseudomonadati; phylum Bacteroidota; class Flavobacteriia; order Flavobacteriales; family Weeksellaceae; genus Chryseobacterium; species Chryseobacterium sp. WG14. Next base: position 311,384 of record NZ_JALCZD010000002.1, on the reverse strand, counting down.
GCCGGCACTTTCTCCAAGCAAAACATAATTATTGGGAAGCAGCTCAGCTTTTTCTGTTAAAGAATTAAATCTTTCAATAGCCGATCCGATATCTTCGAGCTGCTGTTTATAGGTGATTTTTTTTCGTTTAGAAACCAGCCGGTAATTCATATTGATACTTGGAATTCCATTTTTGAAAAGCATCTTTTGAACCTGTATCATATGTTCTTTTTTTCCTAAAGTCCAGGCGCCACCATGAACAATAAGAACTACAGGTGCATCCCGGGCATAATCTTTGGGAAGAAAAATATCCATCTTCTGCCTTTTATGCTCTCCGTACTGTAGATTATAGATTTTCTGCTGGCCTCCCGGACCTACCCAGACCCTGAATCTGGTATTACATGAATTGAATATAAAGCTTATACATCCTAAAACAAAGAAATGATATCTGAGGACTAGCTTTTTCATACATCAAATGTAAGAAAAATATGACGATTTACAGACCATTCCAAATAATCCCACTCAGCTTTTTTCAGCTAATTCCTTTAACTTTTGATTCATGATATTGAAGCTGGTAGCTGTATTAGTAAAATTAAAAAACGGGACAAGGAAACCTGAAAACTGCTCTGACTGGATAAATTGAGTGGTCCCGTTTTTATTGTCAACCAGCTCAAAATGATGTTCTCCATCAAATATTCCCTTGAACAATAGTTTTCCTACCCATTTTAATTCTTTATTTTCTTTTTTAGATAAAATGACAGGCTTGAAAACCATCCCCTTTTCTCCCTTTGGTTCAATGGTAACCCGTATTTGATTACCTTCTTCTACAGATCCCTGGATATTGGTAATAAATGGATTCCAGTATGGATAATCCTGAAAATTGGTTAATATTTTCCATACTTTTTCAGGACTGGCATGAATGGTAATTTCTGTTTCTATTTTCTTTGACATGATAAAATGATTTTATGCAGGCAAAGTTCGGTGAGAATACTAAAGATCCACTTGACAAAAATCAAAGATTTCCTGTAGCTATTTTATTTCTTATCCTACTGAAAGTCTCAGAGGTCATCCCAAGCATTGAGGCAATATACTGCAAAGGAATTTGATTAAATAATTGAGGATTTTCATTAAAAAAACATAAATATCTTTCTTCAGCGGTCATTGATAAATGACTGTAAACTCTTGTTTCAATGGTGGTGAAACAATGAATGATGAAGGCTTTTTCTAAAATGTGCCATTGAGGAACCCGGCCCTGTAGCTTTTCGTAATCAGTCTTATTGATGGTGTATAATTCTGTATCTGTAAGAGCCTGAATAGTCCATCTTGCCGGAATATCAGCCATAAAACTGGATAGATCCGTTACAAAATATCCCGGAGTGGAAATCCATTGTGTAATCTCTTTTTTTTCAGTTTCACAAAAGATCCTTAAAAACCCGGAGCGGATAAAACTTAATTTTGTGCTTTTCTTCCCTTGCTTCAGGAAAAAATCATTCTTTTTAATAAGCTCCGATTTGAAAAAAGAGATGATTGTTTTTAAATCATCAGCATCAATATCTGTAAAATATGAAGTAAGGCTATACTCAAGATCAATATTTATTTTGCTCATGGTTGAGGGAATTCTAAGTTTTCAGCATATCGGTATAGAGAACTATTGTATCTGGGCAGGTGTTTGGATAATGCTTTTAAGGCTAAAGATAATGCTTCTTTGTTTTCACCTGCAGAATAAAGAGAAAGGGCTAAAAAAGAATCGACAGCATCATTCAGTTCATCAGAATAATTTGCTTTTTCTTCTCTCAAAATATAGATGCTTTCTTCTATTTTTCCATTATTTCTTAATGTACTTGCCAGCTGAATTCTTGCTCTTCTTCTTCGTAAACCTGATAATCCGAGACTCAATGCAGATCGGTACAGTGGTTCGGCTTCCTCTTCATGTCCGGTAGAGTCAAAAGCACAGGCCATTTCAAAATGGGGGATAGCCTGTGAACCTGAAAATAATACTGTATGATCTTTAATTTGCTGAATGAATTCTTCATTGCTTATTTTTCCAAATTTCAGCCAGATGAGCTGTAATTGGGTTTCCCAGTTGGCTAGGTCATTCATTTTATAACAATTTAAGCAAAGATATAAAATGTTGAAAAAGGAGCACTGCTTTATGATTTTGCTCGTTCTTAAAATTATTGTCATATTATGAATAAGGAAACGGAATTAAATAATTATTTTTGCTAGACTTAACAAATATTAAAAAAATATTAAAATATGGCTTCAGGCTTTTTTGCAATTTTAGATGATATTGCAGCATTGATGGATGATGTAGCAGTGACCAGTAAAATAGCTACACAGAAAACGGCAGGTATTCTGGGAGATGACCTGGCTGTAAATGCTGAAAAAGCTACAGGCTTTCTTTCTTCAAGAGAGCTTCCGGTTTTATGGGCTATTACCAAAGGTTCATTTATTAATAAACTGATTATTCTTCCCATTGCCTTTTTGCTCAACTGGCTGTATAAGCCGGCTATTGAGATGATCCTTATTCTCGGAGGACTGTATCTGGCTTTTGAAGGCGTAGAAAAAATTATTGAATTCCTGTTTCACCGTTCTAAAAAAGGGCATGAAGTAGTGGAAGAAAGTAAAGAGGAAGACAATTCTGAAGTATCTGAAAAAGCAAAAATAAATTCAGCCATCCGAACAGACTTTATTCTTTCTATTGAGATTGTCATTATTGCATTAGGTACCGTTATACAGGAAAACCATCCGTTGATTACCCAGATCTTAACGGTAACTTTTGTGTCGTTTATAGCTACTGTAGGAGTGTATGGAATTGTTGCCTTAATTGTAAGAATGGATGATGCAGGGTTTAAGCTGATCAAAAAAAGCCATGATAAAGGATTCTTCTCCAAGCTAGGACACTTATTGGTAAAGGCGCTGCCTGTTATTATTAAAGTTTTGGGAGTGGTAGGAACAATCGCTTTGATTCTGGTTTCAGGAGGTATTTTTGCTCACAATATCCATTATTTGCATGAACTGTTACCAACATGGCCTGCTATGCTTAAAGAATTTACTTTCGGAATTGTAGGAGGCTTGGCTGCTGTAGCGGTTTTTACTATCGGAAAAGCAATATATTCTTTAGCAGTGAAAAAGTAAATTAAATTTTAAATAATTGATGCACAAAAATCCTGTACAACGTTGTACAGGATTTTTTATGTATAGCCATTAGAGGTAAAACTTTTAAATACAAAAGGATTCCCGTAAGAACCCTTTTTTATATTAATTGAATAAATCTTTTACTTTATCAAAGAAAGTTTTTTCCTTACCGGATGGTTCTGCAACCATTTCTCCGCTGGACATCTGCTTCTCAAAGAAATCTTTCTGTTCCTTTGTAAGCTTCTGTGGGGTCCATACATTGATGTGAATAAACATATCACCTTTTCCATAGCTGTCGATGCTTGGAAGACCTTTTCCTGCCAGCCTTAATATCTTTCCGGACTGTGTTCCCGGATCTACGGTAATCTTTACCTTACCTCCTACAGTAGGAATCTCTCTTTTAGTTCCCAGTGCAGCTTCTGCAAATGATACATACAATTCCTGGTGAAGATTGTCACCTTCTCTTTTGATTGTTGCATCCACTTCTTCCTCTACAATAACCAGTAAGTCTCCCGGAATTCCTCCAAATGGAGCATCATTTCCTTTTCCTCTTACATTAAGCTGGATACCATCTCTGGCACCGGCCGGAATATTAATAGTGATCTCTTCTTCATCTTTTATAAGCCCCTGTGCATTAGCTCCTGCAGGAATTTTATCTGCAACTTTCCCGATTCCCTGGCAGGTACTACAGGTAGCCTGTGTCTGCATCTGACCGAACATCGTGTTCATTATTTTAACCTGAACACCGGAACCGTTACAGGTAGGACATGTTTTTGAAGTAGCGCCTTCTGCTACTTTCATTTTTTTAACTTTAATGGTCTTTTGGGTACCGTTCACCATTTCTTCAAGGTTCAGCTTGATCCTGATTCTTAAATTAGAACCCTTCACCTGCTGGCGTCCGCCGCCGCCACCTCCAAAACCTCCGAAAATATCTCCAAACTGACTGAAAATATCCTCCATATTCATTCCGCCTCCGAAGCCTCCGCCTCCGAAACCACCATTTCCGCCTACTCCGGAATGACCAAACTGGTCATATCGGGCACGCTTCTGATCATCGCTTAATACCTCATAGGCTTCAGCAGCTTCTTTGAATTTTTCTTCAGCCTCTTTATCTCCTGGATTTTTATCCGGGTGAAATTTGATGGCCATTTTTCGGTATGCTTTCTTTATTTCGTCGGCTGATGCAGATTTGCTGATCTCCAGAACCTCGTAGTAATCTCTTTTTGACATGACTTTCTCTATCTATAATTGATGATTGATAAATGATAAAAGATATTTAAGTAATAAAAGTATAGCTACCTATCAATTACCACTCATCATTTATCGTTTATACTATTAGTTTCCTGTTACTACTTTTGCAAAACGGATTACTTTATCACTTAAAGTATATCCTGTTTCAATAACATCTACAATTTTACCTTTTAAATCTTCTGATGGAGCAGGGATTTGAGTAATAGCTTCATGGAAGTCTACATTGAAGCTGTCGCCGGCTTTTACCTCGATTGCTTTTAATCCTTTTTCAACAAGTCTGTTTTTGAATTTCTGATAAATAAGTTCTACTCCCTGTAAATCAGATTGATTTCCGTTTTTAGCAATTTCTTTTAATGCTCTTTCAAAATCATCTAATACTCCAAGCATGGAGACCATCATATCCTGATTGGCATATTGGAAGAATTCCATCTTCTCCTTAGATGTTCTTTTTTTATAGTTTTCAAACTCTGCATACAATCTGATGTAACGGTCTTTCTCTTCTGCCAAAAGTTCCTCAGCAGAAGGAGTAGCTGTCACATTGTCCTCAGATACGGCTTCGTTCTGAATATTGTTTTCTCCTTGATTATTGATGCTTTCTTCGTTAATATCCTGGTTTTCCATAATTCAATATTTATTTACAGATTGTTTGACAAAGATTCTGCCAAATCAAAAAATCAGGACATTAAGGCAGTCTGTTTTTTCAAATAAGGATATTTGAACTTCAGCCTGCTTATTATATAGGTTAAAATATAGAAATTATACTAAAGAACGGTGTGTTATCTTATGATTTGGAAGTTATTAACCAATGACTATGATCATTGCTGCAAATAGTTGGATTATTATTTTTATAGGGATTAGCCTCATAAATAATAATACTAAAAATATGAATAAGAGTGTTCTTCCAAGTACAAATCCTTATTAAAATTACTGATGCCTTCAGATTATATAACCAGAATATGTATGGTGTAAGATAGTATAGAAGAATGACAGCTAATATAAAAAATACTCTTTCATTTTTATAAGTTTGGCAGCGATAATTTTATCACTGCCAATTAACTTTTATTTTGTCACGGTAGTTACAGTTGGAGTATATATACCAAATGTTACAGTAGCAATCAATCCATTGATAAAAGTTTGTCTGGTTTTAACGGTATAGTCTTCTGCGGTACCGGCCATTGCTCTGGAATCAGAAGAAGAACCTGGAACTAAGCCTTCAATGTAATAATGATTCCATTTTGTAACCTTTTGGGTACCTAATGCTCCTTTTCCTACAACACTTGTATAGGAGTAACAAGATGTTAGTAAAATTGATACTGCAAAAGCAGCAGTCATCATTCTGAATGTGTTTTTCATTTTTGGAAATTTAAATTATTTATAATTAACAATGTCTGATAAATTTAATTTCTCAGTGACAGAGTTTCATTGTCAATTTATATTCCAAAAATGTTTTTTATTTAAATATTTATGATAAAATTGGCGTTTCTTTAAATAATAATCAATTAATTATGATTTTCTTTTGCTATATTAAATTTAAATTAAATTATAATATAGAGTTGGATTAATTTTCAGAGAAAGTTTGATACAGTAAATAAAGATTTAAAATAATGATAATGATAGAAATAATCCAGACACAAACTTTTAAGAAAGGTTTATTGACAAATTCTCCCATTTTGGCTTTATCATTGGTAAACATCACTAAAGGTACTACTGCAAAACTTAACTGCATAGAGAGGATAACCTGACTTAAAACCAATAAATCTGTGGCTCCCTGCTCTCCGTAAAGAATAGCAACAATTAAAGCCGGAATAACGGCAATAAGTCTTGTAATCAATCTTCGCAGCCAGGGTTTTAGTCTGATATTTAAAAAACCTTCCATTACGATCTGGCCTGCCAGCGTTCCGGTAAGGGTTGAATTCTGTCCTGAAGCAAGCAAGGCAATAGCAAAGGCGATACTTGCCATAGAAGCTCCTAAAATAGGAGTCAGCATTTTATAAGCATCATGAATATCAGCAATATGTTCGTTCCCTGTAGTGTGGAATGTTGCCGCTGCAAGAATAAGGATTGCAGCATTGATGAAAAAAGCAAGCATAAGTGACACTGTGCTGTCTAAAGTGGCAAATTTTATCGCTTCTTTTTTACCTTCTCTATCCCGGGTATAATCCCTGGTCTGCACAATGCTGCTGTGGAGATATAAATTGTGAGGCATAACGGTAGCTCCCAAAATTCCGATAGCGATATAAAGCATTGCAGGGTTCTGGATAATTTCTTTCTGTGGTACCAAGCCTCCAAGGATCTCATTAAAAGCCGGTTTGGATATTACTATTTCGTATACAAAACAGGATAAGATGATAAATATAAGTCCGCCTACAATACTCTCAATCCAGCGGAATCCTTTTGCCTGGAGCAAAAGAATAATCAAAACATCAACAGTAGTAATAACGATTCCCCAGGTTAAAGGAATATGAAACAGCAGATTTAAGGCAATAGCAGAACCTATAACCTCGGCGAGATCACAGGCAGCAATGGCTATTTCACAAAAAATCCAGAGTATAAAATTGGTGGTAGGATTGAAATGATCTCTGCAGGCCTGTGCAAGATCCCTTTCTGCTACAACTCCCAGTTTTACAGATAAATGTTGTAAAACCATGGCGAAAATGTTGGAAATAAGAATAACAGAGAGTAGGGTATATCCAAATTGTGCCCCTCCGGCGATATCCGTAGCCCAGTTTCCTGGATCCATATATCCTACAGCAATCATAAGACCCGGGCCTGCAAATGCCAGATATTTTCTCCAGAATGTTGCATTTTTTGGGACCTTAATAGAGGAATAAACCTCTGGTAATGAGTGTAGGGTTTTATCTTTACGCCAGGCGTTCTTTAAGTTGAAATTCATAAATGTTAGAAATGACTAACAAATTTAATTAAATAAATATAAATGAGGAAATCATAAGGGCAAAAAAATCCCGGAAATAATTTCCGGGATTTTTTTTGTATTGGATCTAAAGAGATTATTTTGCAAATCTTACAGACATTTTTCTGTCAGCAGCTCTTTCAGCATCAGAAGCTTTAGCATCTACTGTAGCGAATTTACTTCCGTAACCCTCCGCTCCAAGTACCTGCGCTCCAACGCCTGCTTTTGCCAAAGCAGCTTTGATATAGTCAGCTCTTGCCTGAGATAATTTTACATTAGAAGCTTCGTTTCCTATTTTATCAGTATAACCCCCTATTTTAACTTTAGCATCCGGGAAAGCTTTTAAAATAGCAACCAGGTTATCCAATTGTCCTTGTGAACCTGCTTCTAAGCTTGTAGAACTTCCCATTTTAAAATTAACATGGTCAAAGTCATACCACTTATCTTTCAATGCAGCATCATCAGCTGCGTTTTTATAACCGCCAGACTTCAGGAATGAAATCATTTGATCTTCAAGACCTCCTTTGTAACCTTTTAACATTACTCCGTTCAGGTCAATGTTTTCATCTGTTTTCACAGTAGCTGGAGCAGGCGTCGCTGTTCCTGTTGTAGCTGCTGTATCTACAGTAGTACCGGCTGCTGTTGAGTCAGATGTAGCGGTAGTCGTTGTAGTCGTCTGTTTTTTCTCGCACTGCCTCCATAAGAAATATCCGGCAGCAATCAGCAATAAAAGCGGAAGCAACCATTTCCAGATTGAACCACCGCCTTCATTGTTATTGTTGTTATTGTTAAATTGTTCTCTTACCTCTCTTGCTCCTTCAGTGACATTTTCTCTGGCTGTAGCAACACCTTCAGCGATGTTGTCCTTCGCAGTAGAAGTTACTGAGGAAACCGTTTCCTTAGCCTGGCCAAACCAATTTTCGGCTCCTAAACCAAAAGAAGCTAAAGAAAGGCCTGCTGGCAGTAAAGAAGAGACAATACCTTTCTGATCATTCAATAAACTGGAAATCCCTGAAGCTCCAAGGTTATTATCTGCTGCATACTTTCCTACAGTACCTACAGTAGCTCCTGTTACCAGATTTAATAAAGAACCTGCAGTGTTATTGCTGACTCCTGAAAAACTGGCAATGGAATTTACGAGTCCACCCACCTTATCCCCAAAAAGAGAAGATAATAAGCTGGTAATAATAGAATTATTGGATGATCCACCCAATAAATTCCCTAATATGCCGCTTGAAGAGGCTTTCGTTATTGCATCCAATACACCAGGATTGTCTGCATTATTGGCTAATCCGCCTACTACGGCTGGCAATAAACCACCAATTGCTTTAGAAATACCGGATTCACTTTCTCCAAACTGCGATGCAGCCTGCGAAACCAAAGCGGGACCTAATTGTCCTTTAATTAAATCAATGACGTTTAAAGACATAATAATAAATTTTTTTGGATTAATGTTGTGATAAATTTAAACAAAAATCCGTCCAAAAGTCACTTTTTTTTGAATATTTCTTTAGAAACTGATGATTTTTTTTGAAATTATTAAAATTTTTAATAAGCTTTTGCGAATAATACACGTCTCTTAGAAGGTTTTCCTGAGATCATTGAAATACCTTCTTCCACATCATTATCCAAAGGAATACATCTGATAGTAGCCTTAGTTTCGTCCTTGATCTGCTCTTCTTCTTCAGCAGTACCATCCCAATGTGCATAAATGAAACCTCCTTTTTCTTCTAAAACTTTTTTAAACTCTTCATAAGTATCTACTGTACTGATATTATCTCTTCTGAAGTTTAAAGCTTTCGTATAGAGATCTTCTTGAATGGTTTTCAATAATTCTTCGATATAAGAATCTAAACCTTCAAGAGAATGTGACTGTTTGGTAAGGTTGTCTCTTCTTGCGATTTCTACAGACTTGTTTTCAAGATCTTTTGGTCCTATTGCTATTCTTACAGGAACTCCTTTCAATTCATATTCTGCAAATTTCCATCCCGGTTTATTCTGAGTGTCATTGTCAAATTTCACAGAAATACCTTTGGCTTTTAGTTTAGCCTGGATATCTAAAGCAACCTCACTAATCTGGCTCAGCTGTTCCTCTCCTTTGAAAATAGGTACAATAACCACCTGGATAGGGGCTAAAGTTGGAGGCAATACCAATCCGAAATCGTCAGAGTGAGTCATAATCAAAGCTCCCATTAAACGGGTTGAAGTTCCCCATGAAGTAGCCCATGCATGTTCTATTTTTCCTTCTTTGTTGGTGAATTTTACATCAAATGCTTTTGCAAAATTCTGACCCAGAAAGTGAGAAGTTCCTGCCTGAAGAGCTTTTCCATCCTGCATTAATGCTTCAATACAGTAGGTTTCATCGGCCCCTGCAAATCTTTCAGATGGTGTTTTTAAGCCTTTGATAACTGGCATAGCCATGAATTTCTCTGCAAAATCTGCATACACATCGTTCATTTTTTCGGCTTCTTCTACAGCTTCATCTTTTGTGGCATGAGCAGTATGCCCTTCCTGCCATAAAAATTCTGCAGTTCTAAGGAATAAACGGGTTCTCATTTCCCAACGTACAACATTAGCCCATTGGTTGATCAGTATTGGTAAATCTCTATAAGATTGAATCCAGTTTTTATAGGTATTCCAGATAATCGCTTCAGAAGTAGGACGTACAATAAGCTCTTCTTCAAGCTTAGCATCAGGATCTACAATCAGTTTGTGTGGATTATTTGGATCTGTTTTTAATCTGTAATGGGTAACTACGGCGCATTCTTTTGCAAAGCCTTCCGCATTCTTTTCCTCTGCCTCAAACAAGCTTTTGGGTACAAAAAGCGGGAAATATGCATTAACGTGACCTGTTTCTTTGAATCTTTTATCCATTTCATCACGCATTTTTTCCCAGATTGCATAGCCATATGGTTTGATCACCATACATCCACGCACTCCTGAATTTTCAGCTAAATCAGCTTTTACAACCAACTCATTATACCATTTGCTGTAATCTTCGCTTCTTGAGGTTAATTTTGCCATTATTTTTTAAAATTTTTTTAACTTTTGTACATTATTGTTATCTAAAAATAAAAATCTATTTTTGATAGATTTATTTACCGGTCTTTTGGTACATTTTTGGTACAGATTGCAAATATAATTTAATTTAAAAATTTTTACGTTATCATGAAAAGAAATATACATAAAAATTTGCTTGGCCTGCTTAAATCTAAAGGGATTTTAGCTGTTTCAGGCGGATTATTGCTTATGTCTTGTGGTGCTCAGATGGGAGGGTATAGCGAGACAGACGGGGTTTATTATGACCCCAACAAGGATACGCTGCCGGAAGGAGTGATCATTAATGGTAGCGGAAACAGAGTAGGCGAATATTATGACTACTATCAGGATTCTAATGTGATCCAAAATGCACAGGAGAATTCAAGAGACCAACAGAATAAATATAACGAATGGAGCGGTACGAATCCAGAATGGAATACCAATGCTACAGATTCCGATTGGGGAATGTATGCAGGTTCTCAAACCAACTATTATGACAACTCGTGGGGATATGGATCTCCTTGGGGCTGGTACGGTGGCTATAGCCCATATTGGGGCTGGAACCGTGGCTGGGGCTGGGGAGGCTCTATAGGCTGGGGAAGTCCTTACTGGGGCGGATATTATGATCCATTCTGGGGCGGATACTATGGTAACCCATATTGGGGCTATGGAGGAGGCTACTGGGGTGGTGGTTACTACAACAGACCATACAGAAGAAGTGGTGCTGACGGCAGAGGATTTGTTGGTAATCCGGGTATAACAAATAATGTGTACAGACCAAGTACAGGAGGATTCAGAAACGGAAGTAGCAATGGATTCAGAGATTCCAATACAAACGGTGGTTTCAGACAGGGAAATACCGGAGGTTTCAGAGGCTCTAATACCAATGGAGGCTTCCGACAAGGAAATACCGGAGGCTTCCGAGGTTCTAATACGAATGGGGGATTCCGACAAGGAAATTCCGGAGGATTCCGTAATTCTTCGCCACAACCAAGACCTGAATACAATCAGCCTAGATATAATAACAGCGGAGGTTTCAGATCTAATGACTCCGGAGGCTTCAGATCAAGTGGAGGCTTCAATTCCGGAGGCGGTGGCTTCAGAGGTGGATCTGGCGGCGGAGGCGGCATGAGATCCGGAGGCAGCGGAGGCTTCAGATAATTTTCAAATTAAAAATAAACTATTAATAAATAATGTTAAAAAAATCTTTAGTATTAATGAGTGTTTCTGCAGCTTTCTTTGCGCAGGCACAGGATGTTTCCGTGATAAGGAATACTGTAGATGTTTATTCCAGCTCTCCTATGGTGGGATCGGCTAAGTTTAATGCGATGGCAGGTGCCAATGGAGCATTAGGAGGAGACGCGAACTCGTTGCTTACCAACCCGGCAGGGTTGGGAGTCGCTATTTCCGGAGAAATTTCAGGAACGTTATCTGTGGCCGGTAATAAAAACAGCAGCACTTGGGCAGGTTCTACCTTAGATTATAACAAAACAAAGACGGACCTCGGAAACGTGGGAGGTGTTATTGCATTTCCGTTGATGACTGAAACAGGATGGAAGTTTATCAATATAGGGATTAATTATTCTAATCAGTCTCTTGATAATTACGTAGAATCGGCTGGGAATAATAAAATGATTTATGACTTTGATACTGATAAAAGTTCATCATTTGCAGGACATGCTTACAACCGATATGGTAATTTATCAAAAATGAGCTTTGGTGTAGGGGCAAATTATAATCATAATTTCTATATTGGAGCAGGTCTTAACTTTTTGAGTACATCAATAGATCAGTATGATACAGCAGCTTTTCAATCGATTCAAAATAAGTCTCTAGAATATTTCAGTAAGCAAAACACTCCTTATTTTGAAAGATCCTCAGGATTTTCAGCTTCATTAGGGGTGATAGGAAAGCTAAGTCCTAATTTCAGAGTAGGAGCAGCCCTTGAAACACCTACTTTCTGGACTATTGACAGAGATTATAATTATTATAATGATGCCAATACAGGAGATGGAATGGGGTATGAGAACAGAAAACTTACCACACCGCTTAAGGCAACAGTAAGTGCTGCGTTTGTAGCTAATAAGAATTTCTCATTGAACGTAGACTATACATTAGGACTTACAAAACCTGATTATAAAGTATACGGATCAGCGGAAAGAGAGCTGAATGATTTCTTTAAGGATAACTACAAGAACTTATCAGAGCTTAGATTAGGTGCTGAATATAGAGTACAGCAATTTAGACTGAGAGGAGGTTATTCTTATGTTTCCAGCCCTATGGATGCTATTGCGATCAGCAGCTATAATGATGCCGGTATTGCGCAGGACAATCAGTCATACAGCAATCTTATGTTGAGTGACAGAAATCTTCTTTCATTTGGTATAGGATATGATTTCAAATCATTCTATATTGATGCTTCTTACCAGAATATAACATCAAAGTACAATAATCCTTTCTTGAGAGGAGTGCTTTCAGATCAGGTAGATTCTGCATATTACTCACCAACGAATATTGTAAGCAGCGATGCTTATGCTGTTTCCAGTGTGAAAAATACCAGAAATAATTTCTTCCTTACTTTGGGATGGAAATTCTAAGTTTCTGATCATATACATAAAAGCTCCGAAAATATTCGGAGCTTTTTTATTTTTAAAGTGTATATTTAATGGGGATGCTGGTGGAAAAGATGCATGAACAGCGCCAGTGAAACACCCAGGACTACCAGTCCTATTTTTACCCAGTCTATATTGTGGTTTTTATTGCTCTCAAAAATGATCACTGAGGAAATATGAAGGAAAATCCCTCCTACGATAGCCAGAAAATAAGGTTGCAGATTTGGGTTGAAATAATTCCCTAACAGCATTCCCATTGGTGAAGCCAGTGCAAAAAGTGCTACAATCAGTAAAGAAGGATAAGATGATTTACTTTTAGACTCTTCATGCCTGTTGAACAAAAATGCTCCCAGAATAAAAGATATCGGTAGATTGTGAAATACAATTCCCAGAAGATAAGGGGACAATTCATGTTCTTCATTGGCGAGAGGAATTCCCTCTATAAAAGCATGAATAAATAATCCTACCATTAAAGCAACAGGAAGGATATTGTGTTCGCTGTGGTGGTGAAAGTGTCCGTGCTCAAAACCTTTGGTTAATGCTTCCAGAACCATCTGCAGAAGAACTCCTGCAATCACAAATATTCCCAGGTTATTGCTTTCTGTGGAAGTATAAACCTGTGGAAAGACTTCATTCAGGCATATTGTAATCAAAAAACCGGCACTTAAGATCAAAAGATTTTTAGCCAGTTTTTCTTTTTTACCAAAGTGTTTTCCCAGAAATACGCCTGCAATTACACTTAAAATCAGTAAAAGTACTGTGGTCATTATTTTTTCTTAAATAAATTGATACAACGTGGGGAACTCTCTCTGTTAAATTCATTCAGCTGATAATCTCCCCAGATTTTTATTCTTTCAAAACCGCATTCAGAAGCATAGGCATTAATGGCTTCTAAGGTGTGGAGCTTTACTTTTTCAAAGAAATGAAAAGGTTTGCCGTCTGCTTCAAAACAGATATCTTTAATTACATGTCTTCCTTCAATTTTTTTCAGAATCTTAAAATCAATGTCCCCACGTGTAATTAACGTTTCAGGAACTATATTTTTTCTTACATATTCTTCATTAAGATAATCCAGCACAAAATAACCTCCCGGTTTTAAAGCATTATATACAGACTGAAAAACTTTTTTGTCGTCATTTTCATTATCAAAATATCCGAAACTTGTAAATAAATTGAAAACAGCGTCCATAGGATCTGCATCAATAGGATTTCTCATGTCGTGAACATCAAAAACCAGTGTCTGGTTTTCAAATGGCTTATCAGATTCAATACTCTGTCTGGACAGGTCGAGTCCTAAAACATCATATCCCAGTTTGTTTAGGAAAACAGAGTGTCTTCCCTTGCCGCAAGCAAGATCTATAATTTTTGAATTAGGCGGCAGCTGAAGGTCCGCAGTAAGCTTTGTGATGAAGTTTTCAGCTTCAGTATAGTCTCTGTTGCTATAAAGCAAATGATAATAAGGGGTATCAAACCAAGATTCAAACCATTCCATAATGCAAAAATAACTAAATTTTACTACATAATAGATAGTATTGTATTACAGTAAGTTATGGTTTTTGTATACCTTTGAATTTCAGTATTTTTACTATGTTTTTTACTACTTTTTTACTACAATTATCAGCAAATATAAAAAAATGAAATGAAAGGAGTCGTCTAATGATGATTTACTTGGGCCACGGTTGGGGTTTTATTTTTTAAGAGGAGATTCAAAGTTTTTGCTAATCCTAATTAGTAAAGATGTATTTATCATATTCATTTCATAATAAAGAATACCTTTTTTATATACTACATAATACATGTAGTCAGATAAATCATTAGCTTTTCTTAATAAGGAAACAATTGTTTCAAACTTTAAATTGGTTTTATATATGCCATCTTCGGGGCTGCTAATCATGGAATCAATTTTAACAAAACTAGAGTCAACGTTTAAAACTTTACATATATTATACCATGATTCTTTATTTTCAAACTGTTTTTTTGATAAAAAGACTATTTCATCTATTCCTGCAGAGTCATCTTTTTCATAGACAATCAAATTAAAAGTATTATAGTCGTAAACTCTCTTTTCTAAACCAAAGTTTGTTTCTCTATTTACACTTGATTTTCCAATCTTTAATTCAAAGTCAGTAAATGATGAATCTATTCCTAAAGATATTTTATTGAATTCGTCTAACGTTTGACTTTTAACTAAATTTGAATAAACTAAAAGTATTAAAATTAATATTCTCATATTACCAATCTTTACTTGATTCGTGTGGTTTGTTCATGAATGATTTAAGATCGGATATGTTAAGTTGTATATTTTCTACAATAAAACTTTTAATATCTTTCCATGCTTTATCGTTTGGTTCTCCCCAACTTGGTTGAGGTGCTTTTTCAGATGTTGTAATTACTCCATAATCTGTTTTTCTACATCCATAACCTCCAGATCCTTTATGGTTGAATGAATGAAATGAATATTTATATTTTCCATCTTTTAAAAAAATGCTTAAAGCTAATTTTATTGGACCTTCTACACAACCAGAACCAAAATAGTTTTTTTTATTTCTATAATCTATAACACCACTTACACTTATTTCTCCTTGATTTTTATCATCTATATCAATAGAACTTGTCTTTTTATTGAAATTCAGACCAATCCAGCTTCTTGCTCTGTTATATAGCTCTTGTTTTGTTATTGTAGAATCAACTGACACTACTTCTTCATACTTTAATTCTTGCGAGAATAAAAATAAGTTAAACATCATAACGATTAATGTAAAAGCTTTTGTCATGGAAAAATGTTTTCAACAAATATAGAAATATTATGAATTATACAATTTACGGAAACCCGTATTTATACGTATTGCACAATTAAAAAGATTATGTATTATGAAAAATAATTCATTGTAATTAGAAATATATTTTTATATTAGCATTTCATGATAATGTGACATAAAATTGCTTAAGTCGTTGATTTAATTGTTATTTTTACATTGAATTAAAAAATTTTTAATAAATGAAAAAATTAAAACTAATTATTTTAACAGCTGTAGTAAGTATAGTTGTTTTATCATGTTCCGGAGATAGAGATGAGAATGTAGTAAAGCCGGCAAAAACGAGTAACCAAAAAATTAAGTTAAACAATTCAGAGCTGCAAAGAGATGATCTTAGTACGGTATCCGCTATTCAGGATACGATAAGACCTCCACAACAAGCCGTATCTGAAGACCCAATAACAGAAGCACCAGATGGGGAAATTGTTCATCCAGGAGACGTTAAGCCACCTAAAGGAGGCAAGTAAAATAAAATACTCAACAATATCTGCACTAGGTACCTACCTAGTGCTTTATTGCTCATTAATTCCATTCTCGAATAATATACTAGAAGTATTTTATCCTGAAATCAAAACAACCTATATCCCTGCAGCAGAATCTCAAATGTCAACGGTTATTTGGTGTTTAGGAATGTGCCTCCAAACAAGTGTTATAATCGTATTGAAATTCATGAAACCATACATATTAGCGTATGCTTTTCCTATATTCACTTCACTTTATTCTGCTTCATTTTACATATTCTATCTTTTTGATATAAGACCTAATGAAGATTTTTGGTTCTTTTTCTATCTATTAGGAATAGTATTGATCATATTAACATTTATCCATTCAATTAATCTTTTTATTAAAGTACAAAAGTTACGTGAAGAAACATTGATTAAGACTTACAATGTTATGAGACAGATTAGTGATAACAAATCTATAAGTGAAAGATAGTATGGATGGTGATTATGCTAAAATCATGACTTTACTTCGAAAGAATGATTACTTCTATAATAGAAATTTTATAGAAAAAGAAGAATATATTTACAATAATTTGTTTCTTGCCTCCAAGTTGGAGACTCTATTGAGAGAAAATGAGAGATTTACAATACAAAAATTTTTATCAGATGATTTTAGTTTAGCAAAATTCAAATTAAGTATTGAGTCTATGAAAACTGTTATTAATTAACTGTTTTCTTCATTTGCTCAAGCTCGTTCTCTTTCGATTCGAACATATCCAGCTTTAAATTCATATGTGCCATAACTGTTTTAATGAAAACTCTATTTAGGTCTTCTGATTTTATCAAATACTCTAATTTGGCATTCAATAACTCCATTTGTTCACCGTGTGGCAAATCCTTAATATTTCTTTCATTATTTTCTACCCTCTCATGCACTAACTGATTTCGATTACTTATATAACTTATTATAGATATAAGAGTTCTTTCTAGTGGGCGCTTTGACTCGCCATTTATTATCTTTTGGATACCTACATCAGAAATACCTGTACCCTTAGAGATCTCATAAGCTGTTAATGAGTTCTTTTCTATTAGATTTAAGACTTCTGCTAATAATTCATCTCTTTTATCCATAATTAATATGTTTGAAAATCAACTAGTTATATAAAATATATAATATATTATATAAAAAGTTTGGTTAAAGATATAACTTGTTATATATTTGTCTCAACAAAACAACAACGCAAAGTTAAACTTTTTGTTGGATGTTAAAAAACAGTGATAAAACTAATTTTTAAATAAATAAAAAAACATATGGGAAATCTAGAAACAGGAAAGACGATTAGCGCTGAGGTGTCTTACTACTTAAAGGAGTTCACAACCGCGCAAGACATTGCGGATGTCAATGCAGAGACTGGAGTTAGCGTATCAACATTGAATTATGTAAAGAGAAGAGCGGGTAATATTTCAGAAGAAAATAAAAGAGGGATTATCAGTTTAGCGAAGCGAGCTTTTTTTAATGCTGAAGCTAAACGAAAAGAAGCATTAAAATGTAAAAAGGAATTAGGCTTAATTTTTCAATCATGAATTTAGATTACCAAATCGCTAAAGACTACTTATTGAAACTTCCAATACAAGAAAGAGAAAGTTTATGTAAGATAACGTTACAGGGTTTGAAAGAAAGAAAGAAGACAAAAAAAGAAGTGGAACAAGAATACGCATCGTTTCTAAGCAAGTCAAAATCATTTCAAGATTTTAAACAAAAATATGGAATACAAAAATGAGCCACCTCGGCAAAGGTGACTCGGTCAAATCGAAGTAACTCCGTTAAAAATTACAACATGGCAAATTTAACAAAAAAAAGAATTCTAGGAAAGGAAATTAAAAAGTCTGAGTTCTACAGACGCAATGTCGCGAGAACTTATAGAGAGATGATTTTTGGTTGGGTGAATTTGGAAGGTGGAGAAAAAATCATGGTAGAGTATGGGAAGTATTACATAATTAATAAGGAAGGAGAGAGGTCCGGAATTATTTTGCATACTAATCCGGGACATCAGATCATTAAGAGATTAATTGCGAGATGGTTTTCGACTTATCGCAAGGGAATGAAAGGCGGACAAATGCATCATGCTGAATATTGGAAGAGTAGAGTACTGGATGGGATTCACAATATTAATTTGTTCAGAACCTCATCAATAAGATTCTCAGAGAATAGGTCTAACTTTTTAAAACTTGCATCATGAGAATTATATTCCTTATTAAATGCTGGTTTCTTCAGCAATGTGTTTACGCAATAGAATATTTACTTAAAAAACAATAACCATGAACTTAACAGACTACCTACAACTCCCAATCAGTGAAAGAAAACAAATTTCTTCTGAACCGGTAGGGATTAAAGATACAATTGAAATTGAAAGGCTTAAAACAGCTATTAAATATTCAAATCCATTGGCTGTCTTATTCAGTAAAGTTTTAATAGCAGAATACTGGGCCCTTAAAAAATATGCAGCATGACAGTATCAGTTACAATCATAGTAGAGAATCAAGGTGGTATCTGGTATGTAAACCACAAGCGCCTTGGGCATGACAAGCTTTCAGAAATGGAATCTACGGCACTAAACGAATTTATCAAAGAATATAAACAATCAAAATAACATTAAATGGAAACATTAAAAATTCAAATCCCCGAAGGCTTTCAAGTGGAAAGCTTTGACAAATTAACAGGAGAAGTAAAGCTGTCTCCAAAGCCTAAAAACATTTTAGAAGTAATTAAAACCTTTTCGGATGTGTTGGATTATTTAGGTATTGATGAAGATGAATTTAATGAAAACAATGATGAGTTAACGCAAGACGAAATTGCTTATCGCCAAATTAAGCTAATTGTAAAAGCTTTAAATGAGGGATGGGTTCCGGACTGGCAGAATTCAAATCAAACCAAATACTTTCCATGGTTCAAAATGGGTTCTTCTTCGGGTTCGGGGTTTTCGTATGACGACTACGATGGCTGGGATACGGATTCGGCTGTCGGCTCCCGCCTTTGCTTTAAATCACGAGAATTAGCAGAATATGCCGGAAAACAATTCACTGAAATTTATAAAAAATACATGACCATTTAAAATACATTAACATGAAAATTACAGAAAAAGTAAAAAGCTTTGAAGACGCTTGTCAAATATTGGGGATTGAGCCAAATATACCACAGGTAGAAATGTTACCTGAAAACCATAAAAAAGCAATTATTGCTCATTATAAGCTTATAATTATTGCTGAGGCTTTAAATGAGGGATGGGTTCCGGACTGGCAGAATTCAAATCAAACCAAATACTTTCCATGGTTCAAAATGGGTTCTTCTTCGGGTTCGGGGTTTTCGTTTTACGGCTACGATGACTGGAATTCGGGTTCGGCTGTCGGCTCCCGCCTTTGCTTTAAATCACGAGAATTAGCAGAATATGCCGGAAAACAATTCACTGAAATTTATAAAAAATACATGACCATTTAAAATACATTAACATGAAAATTACAGAAAAAGTAAAAAGCTTTGAAGACGCTTGTCAAATATTGGGGATTGAGCCAAATATACCACAGGTAGAAATGTTACCTGAAAACCATAAAAAAGCAATTATTGCTCATTATAAGCTTATAATTATTGCTGAGGCTTTAAATGAGGGATGGGTTCCGGACTGGCAGAATTCAAATCAAACCAAATACTTTCCATGGTTCAAAATGGGTTCTTCTTCGGGTTCGGGGTTTTCGTTTTACGGCTACGATGACTGGAATTCGGGTTCGGCTGTCGGCTCCCGCCTTTGCTTTAAAAGTAGAGAGCTTGCAAGATACATTGGAGAAACATTCGTTGATCTGTACCGAGAATACTTTGTTTTAGATTAAAAATATGGGTTGTGTGATGCCATAGTTGTAGTTCTTCTTCAGGTTCAGAGTTTTCGTATAACGACTACGATAACTGGAATACGAAATTACTTGGTTAAAAATTAAATGAAAAATGAGAAAGAAAAAAGAATTTCATGGCGATACCAAAACAGATCTTTACCAAAGGTGGGCCTCAATGGTTAATAGATGTAAACCTGGTCGTTTCTCCAAAACTTACTTCGATAAAGGCATTAGGGTATGTGATGAATGGCAAATATATTCAAATTTCAAAATTTGGGCATTAAGTAATGGGTTTTCAAAAGAACTAGAATTAGATCGCATAGACAATAAAAAAGGATATTATCCAATTAATTGTCGATTTATAACAAAAATAGAAAATAACTCCAATAGATCAAATACTGTATTTATTAACTATAAAGGTGAAAACATTTCTTTAACTCTTTTTGTTATTAAAAATAAATTATCCCAAAGATATTATAATACAGTTAGAAGAAGGATAAAAAATGGGTGGGATCACGACTTAGCTATTGATACCCCAATTAGAATTGGAAATTATGGGAACAAGGGGTCTGTTAAGGTAGTGGATAAAAATACGGGATTTACATTCAGCAGTGTTAAAGAAGCTGCAGAGTATGTTAATATTAAGCCCAACTCTTTATCAATGATGCTGAATGGACACAAAAAAAATAAAACAAGCTTAATTAAATCAAATCAATAATCATGAGAGAAATAAAATTCAGGTTTTGGGATGTAAAAGATTTTCTTTTTATCCCGTGGCAAAGTATTAATTCAGAGCATTTGCATGATTACCTAAGTAAAGATGAAAACATTGTTAAGGCACAGCAATACATTTGTGAAAAGGATAAACATGGAGTTGAAATTTACAATGGTGACATTTTGAAATTTCATATTGGAAGCAGGAATTTAAGAAAGGTAATATTTCAATATGGATCATTTGGTGTAGTTGGAATACAAGATGATAGAGAAAAAACATTTACAGAATTCATTCCATTTGCAATTATGAATCAAAGCCTTATTGACCGAGATATTTATGATGATATATTTTCTCTTATTGAAGTGGTCGGAAATATTTATGAAAACCCCGAATTATTAAACTAACTAAAGCAAATATGATATATGGAACCAATAGACTACAGCCGAGGACGGAATAATTCAAATTCCAAATTGGCATTCACAGAAGTGAAAGAGAAAATTCCCAAAATGTGGGAGAATGTTTTAAATGAAGTGGATGGGATTAAATCGACACTGGAAATCGCAAATATATTACGTGTTCCAATACACACAATATCTGGCCGTTTTTCAGAGCTAAAAGCTAAACAGAAAATTTATCAAACCTCATCGAATAAGATCGGCAGTAAACATTATGCGGTCTATTCAAAAACAATTAATTAATCATGGAAAAACAATCTAAAACACATTTCAGAAAGGTTTACAAATCTGATCACCTTGGGGTTGCAGATCTGGAAGATTATCTGGAAGATGGTAAAAGGCTTGTTTTCAAAATACGAGAAGTTAAACAGGAGTTAGGAGCTACGGTAGCAGGGAAGAAGGGTAATTTCAATATAGCATATTTTGAAGAGAACATCAAGCCTCTAGTATTAAATGCAACTAATGCAGCAGTTTTGAAAGGATTCTCTGGATCATCTTTCGTTGAAGACTGGAAGGGACTATTAATAGAGTTATTTATTGACTCTACGGTAAAAATGAAAGGTGATGTAGTAGGAGGTGTTAGAATCGTAAAGAAGCAACCAATCATTGATACTGATCTAACAAATGAGATTAATTCATGTAAAGATGTTTCCGCTCTTCAATCTTTGTTTACAAAGATGTCAAGAGAGCAACAGCAGAAGTATAAAGTATTAGTAACTGAACGTAAAAAAGAATTAGAAAATGTTAAGAGTGCGTGATTTTTCAAATTATAAGTTCCGGCCTCATGCTCTTGGTAAATTAATGAAAGGACTACCTAAACCTTTGACTGAATCTCAAAAAGAAACTTTATCCGGATTACTTGAAAAACAAAAAAACGGAACCATTACAGAGAAACAGACAATCACATTAGGTGATTTACTGAAAAAGAAGAGTTCGAAACCAATTTTATCTGAAGGAGCTAAATCATACTTAAAGTCAATATTCAAACAAGAGGTATTCGGCCGAAAAAAAGAGATTCAGAATAAATATCTATCAAAAGGCATTGCTGTTGAAGATGAAAATATCAATCAATACAATGAAGTTAATGGAACTTTTCTTATTAAAAATGAAGTCAGATATGAGAACGAGTTCTTTTCGGGAGAAATGGATGTTGAAGAAGATGATGAGGTAATAGAGTTCAAAAGTTCATGGGATTATGAAACGTTTCCAATCCTGGAAGAAGATATACCTAATGAAGATTACTATTGGCAGGGTCAAGGGTATATGGATTTAAGACCTAAAGTAAAAAAAGTGAAGTTAGTGTATGGATTAGTGGATACTCCTATTGACTTAATATTAGATGAGAAAAGGAGAATGGGTTGGAAATTAGGTTACATAGATGGACTTCCTGAAGATTTAGACGAAGAAATTACCAATAATATGACCTATACAGATATTCCAAAGGAGGCAAGGATTAAGGAATTTATAATATATCGTGATGAAAAGTCGATAGAACAAGCAAAACAAATGGCCATCATGGCTAGAGAATATCTAAACTCACTTAACACATATTTAGCAAAACACTTACAATTAATTTAAACTATGGAACTACATGGAACAATAAAAAGTATAGGAGAAATTCAAACATTCGGATCTGGATTTCAAAAAAGAGAATTTGTACTACTAACAAATGAACAATACCCCCAGCCGGTAAGTATCGAAATTATAGGTGATAAAATAGACATACTCGATCCTTATAAAGTTGGTGATAATGTAATGGTAGGAATAAACATAAGAGGCAGAGAATGGGTTTCTCCTCAAGGAGATACAAGGTATTTCAATTCAATAGTTGCCTGGAAACTTCAAAATTCAACAACCTGATGAAAGATAAAGATGGATACTATATTGGCCGTGATAGCAACGGCATGTTCAAATGGAACGAAAAAAGATTAATCCGAATCGAAAACGAAAAAAAGAAAACCAATGAAAAATCCAACGCAAAAATCAAAAGATAGGATAATTGAAGCTTTTGAAAAAGAACTAATCGAAGCTTGTTGTCCGGATGGGAATATCCCAAATTCAAGAGTTGCCAGACAAGTAGAAAAAGCAAGAGCAACTGCAGTTCTTAAATATGCTAAAATGCAAAATAAGCCCGTGGCATTCGTAAAACAAGGAAATTGCCAATTCAAACAAGAATTGTCACAAAATAAAATTAGAGCAGAAAAAGCAGAGTATAAGACTGCCTCCAACTCTGCAAAGCATTTGAAGATTTCGCTATACGCTTTAAATAAGCTTAAAGATGAAGGAAAGATAAAGCCTATACAAGTAAACGACCGTTTGCAATACAGAATAGAAGATCTCAATATGCTGCAGAATACTACACTGCTTTTCGCATAATACTGAATCCGGCAAAATTGATGATGTGTAAAAGTCCGGATACTCAGAATAAAATACAGGCTTACCGTGCCTGGTAAAAAATTAAGTTATTAAACATGAAGATATGCCTAATAGAATATTGCGAGATTGGACCTATTCCGACTCAGTAGATAAAATATCATTTCAGGCAGAAGTTCTTTTTACGCGTTTAATCATGAAAGCCGATGACTACGGTTCATATTTCGCAAAACCAAAATTGATAAATGGAAACTGTTTTCCGCTAAAAGATATTAGAGAATCCGACATTTCCCGTTGGCTACAAGAGTTAGTCTCAGCCGGAATGATCGTGTTTTATACAGCTGAAAATAAAGAGTACTTGAATATTATCGATTTCAACCAGAGATTGCGATCTATGAAGAAACGTTTTCCGCAAGTACCTGATAATGTGATAAAAGACCACTCGCGCGCGTTTCGTCAGCAACTTGACAGCGAGTTGACCGCGACTTGTCCGCCTGAAGTAGAAACAGAAACAGAAGAGGAAGAGGAAGGAGAAGGAGGAAAAAAATCACCCACTCCTGATTTTACCATAATGGAAAATTTATTTCCAGAGGATAAAAAAGACAAAGCATCAGAACAGGTAACTACTGGATCTGAAAAAAAAGAAAAAAGTTCCGCGAAAAAAGAAAAAGCTAATCCGCCTGATTTAGACTCTTTCTTGAGTGTAGCTAAGGAAATATACCAAAATGAATTAAAAGTTGATTTTTCGCCTTACTCCTTCGCTGTGATGGCTAAATATAACTCCTGGATAGAGGCTGGATGGAAAGATGGACATAAACAACCAATCCAAAGCTGGAAGAGTAAGCTTCGAAATGTCATACCGTATTTGAAACCATTTAACCAAAGTTCACAAAATGGAAGTTCACAAGCAAGAAGAAGGTAAGTTTATGCCACCAAGAAAAAGTGCTGCGATTGATGCTATGTTGAAAATTAATCCAGATCACCCGATTGCAAAAAAATACCTTGAGGAATTCAAAGAGTATGGTCGAATATTCACAGAGTTTGTAAATGAAAACAAGCCAAAAGAACAATTTGTAAAACCTGATTTGAAGCCAATTGATCCTGAACACATGTATCAAGTTTTCAAAGATAACTACAAGTTCATAGCTGTTAAGGAATTTGACGAGTCGCTAAATAACTTCGAAAGTCGAAAGTTGGCAAGAACCTTAGTTGCATATTTAATCGGAAATAAAAGCTTTTATAAGTCACCGCTTTTATGTAAAAACGATAAAGGAGAATTCAAGAGTCAACCTGATTTAAATAAGGGTATTATGATTGTTGGTTCTTACGGAATAGGAAAAACTTCTATTGTTGAAACATTCCACAGTATTTTAAAATATGCCAGAAGTAATGAATTCCACATTAAAAATAAATCCGGTGAATTTGAGCTGTTAAAGTGGTATGAAATCTATTTCTCGTTTTGTACTACAAACGATGTTGTAAGTGAGTTCGAAGGCATTAAAAGAAATGAGAATTCTGATGAAGATTACATCTGGGATCAGTTCTGGAAAAAACACTCCAAAGGATTTCGATATTATGATGATGTCATGACTGAGAAGGTGGCGAGTAATTTTGGAAAGGTGGAGTTGTTCAAGCAAATATTTGAAAAACGATATTCCAACCGATCAAAAACAATAATCAGCCTTAATTACGAAGGAGATACAATAGACTCTACACTTGAAGCATTTGCCAAAAGATACGGTGAACGTAATTATGACCGATTGTTTGAAATGTACAATATAATCGAATTAAAAGGAGAATCACTTAGGAAATGAAGACGAAAAATAAAAGAACTCCATCGGATCTGCTTGATGATTTAACGATATTCATTTACAATCTGAGACAATCAGGAATAAAGCTTCAACAAATAGCATTTCTGATAGATAAAGATCATTCAACTGTAATTTATCACCTAAAGAAGTATGATAATCTACTGCAGTTTAACCAGGAATTTAAGAACAGAATTAAAAACTTTAACGAAGAACACTTTTTACGAAAAATGAACCATTCAAAATTATTAAAAAAACCACTTGCAAACATGCCGGTTTCGGCTCAATTCCTTAATGTAAATAGGGTAGAAAAGAAAAGTTATATAAAGCCTTTAGCCGGCCCGGAAAATTTCAACGAAAAGGATCGTGAAGCGGTCGAAATGTGGCTTTCATTCTGTGCGATAGGAACTACTATTGTAGATACTGGCACTAAAATGCTATCAAACTTAGGTTTAATTCATAAAAGAACCGGAGTGTTTGACCTCATCACAGCTTTCAAAGAGTTGAACAAGCACTTCACCGGCAATGAAAACTTTGATAAAAAAGAAATTGGCATCGAAGACTTTATTTTCAACTTCATAACCGGTACCGAAGAACAGCAAAAAAGAGTTGTTAAGTTCCAAGAGTCATTACTCAGAAAAGTTTAGTCCTCTATTTTAACATCTTGTTTTTCAGCTTCTTTTCTTACCAGGCTCTCTAAATATAGAGGTGGAGACATCTGATTCTTTTCAGCTAACTTTTTTATAAGCTGTTTAAATATCGGTGAAACCCTCATTTCAAAGCGTTCTGTCTTTGTTTTATCCTTCATAAAAATATATGTACGTACAAAATTACAAAAAAGTTTAATATAAATTTGTTTGTACGGACAAATGTACGTACATTTGAAAAGTCAAATCAAGTATAACATTAAAATTTTTACAACAATGAAAACAGAAAAAGAACAAAAAGAGATTTACTTCATGCAGTCAGTGGCTCTGACGAATTACGCAAAAATGTGTATCAAGTTAAATGAGGTTCCAAGGCTTGACGTTATCGAAATGTTAGCCAATTGCGAAGATGTAAAGAAGTTGGTAGAATCGAATAGGACTTTCCTTTTGGTTCTTAAATAGAAGTTAAAACGACATAGGCAAGTCACTAAAAGGCCTTTTAATCTTAAAAAATAATCTCATGAACACATATTCAAAATTTTGTCCAAATGTTTTTCTTGCAAAATGCTCTGAAAGACATGCTAAAGGTGATATTATCAATGTTACCACTAAATACAGTAAAGAAAATGAAAGTGAAGTTTATAACTTCATATATGAGAAAGATGGGTTTTTCTTCTATTCTATTGTTCGCGCAGATGGTTTCAATATTCAAGAGCGTGCAAAAGCGAAAGCAGAAAGATACCAGCAATGGGCAAATATAGCCGATGAAAAGAGCGGTCAGTACTTTGAAGCAGCTCAAGAAGGCAAAGATTTCCTAAGACTTGCCGAGCCAATTAAAGTAGGACATCATAGTGAGAAAAGACACAGAGCTTTAATTGAAAGAAATTGGAACAGAATGGGTAAAGCTGTTGCCATGTCAGATAAGGCGGTATCGCATGAAAGCAAAGCAGAATATTGGGAGAAAAGAGCAAATGATATAAATCTATCAATGCCTGAAAGCATAGAGTTTTACGAATACAAACTTGAAGAGGCTAAAATGTCTCACGAATTTTATAAGCAAAACCCAGACAAAAGAGAACATTCATTCTCACTTACATATGCAAAAAAAGCAGTTAACGAAGCTCAAAAGAATTTATACCTAGCAAATAGGCTTTGGGGGTAAATGCTGGCCTTAAACGGCCTCATGGTTATTAGTTTTTTAACTGGGCGGGTTAGCTCGCTCAGTTTTTCAAAGAAAAAAAAATAAATCAAAATATTATGAAAAATAAAAATGAAATAGATGTAAACCCTTTAATTGAAAGGCTTATTTACTGGAATCATCACGATGATAAAGACCATAAAGAATTAAGAACAATTGAAAAAGAGCTAGATATAGAACATATATCTGTGGATGTTGAAAAACATAATGAGTTACAATATACATACTACTTTGATATTGATTTTAATATAGAAGAAAATTTATTCGTAGAAATAGAAAACGGTATTAATAATGGAACTCAGGTAAATCATGAAGAGTGGGGCAATGAATCAAAACCAGATAGTAGAATGATTGAAGTTCTAAAAGATGTTGTATTTAATGAGGGTGAGTTTGAAAAATGGTGTCGTTGGAAAGGTGTTTCAGAGCAAAGAAAACTACAGTTAAAAAGTATATCAAAATCTTTATTTGATAGACATAAAAATGAATTAATGAAAGCTAACCGTAACCAATCATATGATAATTATGTTACTGGCGGCGGCACATTAAAAACAAATAAATACTTTCAGGATTTCTATCAATCCTTATCGGATAAAGGTGTTTTCTGGAGTTTCATTTATGAAAATGTTGAGGCAGATGTAAACTTTATTTGAAACTATAATATGAAGACTAAATACATAAAGATAGCCGTAAGTGATCGGCTGCCGGAGAAAGGTGGATTTTACTATACCTATACAGAATCTGGATTAAAAATAGCTGATTGGTTTTATGAAGGTAAATTCAACTACGTAAGCCCCTCATATTATCCTGAATACTGGCTAGAGGAAGTCCCAGACCACGAGGATGAAATGAGGGAGATGCTGGAAGAATGTAAACTTCAATTAGAATACTTGAATAAACCAGAGAGAGGAACGGCAAACAATGTTTTATCTCGGTTAAACACATTACTAACTAAACTAAAACAACAATAATATGGAATTCAAAGGAACAAAAGGGAAATGGAGAATTAATGGCGAAAAGTATTTCACTATAGATAGTATAGGTAGCAGTGAGCCACAAAGTATTGGAATTAAAACTATAGCAACTGTTAATTCTAGTTTTATGACTACAGAAGAGTCGAAGGCAAATGCTGTGGTAATGGGAAAGTCTAAAGAAATGTTAGAATTATTAAAAGAAATAGAGAGAGCCTATCAAATGTATAGTGGTAATATTCCATTTTCAACGTTTGAAAAAACAGAAAAACTAATCAAAGAAGCCACAGAGCTAAAATAAACGGAAACCGGACCGTACTATCCGGCAATAATCAAAAACTTTTTTTATGAAAAAACTATTTTTAATTGGTGCGTTTGCACTGATCGCACTAAGTGCATGTCAAAATGAAAGTAACGAAGTGATTCCAACTGCGTCAAAAACAGAGGAAATGGCTGCAAAACCATCAAATTTCGAACGAGAATTAACAGAAGAAGAGAAAGCAATCAATCTTGTGAAGTTCGCAATTGTTAATCCTGATGCGTTATCAAAACCGACACCTGATCCTTTGGCTCCTTCTGTAGTATGTCATACGGATTATTCATCAGGTACAGGGTATTCTTGTGTAATATCTGGAGGTCAATTATTTAGAGTATCATGGACACATTACATAACGCAACCAGGTGGAAACACTGTACTAGTTACTATTGACCCCGTTTGGACGGCTGTTAGAGTAACAGTTTGTAATTGTCAATAATCCCGGGGGCTACGGCCCCTTTTAAAAACAATATTATGAGCCACACAGAGAAACAAAATATTTTTAATCAATTATCTCAAAATATATGTCCTGAAACAATACGGCAAGGGCAAACTCCATTAGATCAGTTTGAAGACTGGGAAGATGTATTAATAGCATTTAGATATAGTAATATCAGTTTACAATCAGTAACTAAATTAATTTTCGAAGCCTGCGACTTAGTCCAGCAGGAGCAACAGAGGAGAATAGCGGAAAGCGTTAAAGCTTTAAGAGTTACAATACTTAACCCCGAAAATATAATACAATGAGAGTTATAGTTCCAACATCTGGAGGGAAAGATTCGCAAAGTTCTTTGCTCTGGGCAATTGAAAAATTCGGATTACAAAGTTTGACAGCCTGTTTTTGTGATGTTAAATGGGAGGCTGATGAGACCTACGTACATATTAATTATTTGGTTGAAAAATCAGGTGTTAATTTTAAAATACTTTCATCAAACAAATATGATGGAATGCTTGACTTGGCGATTAAGAAAGGTCGATTTCCATCAACTAAAGCCCGGTTCTGCACTGAAGAATTAAAAATTAAACCGATGATTGATTATGTCCTATCAGTAGAAGATCATGTAATTATAATTGATGGTGTTAGAGCTGATGAATCCATAAGACGTTCGAAAATGCAGCCTAATTGTAGATATTTTAAACATTACTTCGAACCATATTTGACTAACTCAATGATAGTAAGTGACTACGCATTGCTAGAAAGTCCAACATTGTCACAAAGAAAAAAATATGAACAAGCTTCAAAAAGACTACTGACAGGAAAAGAAGATGCTAAATTTTTTACTTATAGAAAAAAGGATGTTTTTGAATGGTGTAAAAAATACGATGATTCAGTTATAAGGCCTCACTTTTATGCAACGGCAGATGATGTTATCTATTATTCTCTTAGCAGGGGTTACGACATAAATCCTAGATATT
This sequence comes from Chryseobacterium sp. WG14, assembly GCF_024586945.1. Classification (NCBI taxonomy): domain Bacteria; kingdom Pseudomonadati; phylum Bacteroidota; class Flavobacteriia; order Flavobacteriales; family Weeksellaceae; genus Chryseobacterium; species Chryseobacterium sp. WG14. The sequence goes on along the minus strand of NZ_JALCZD010000002.1, from coordinate 281,417 downwards.
ATCGTGGGTATTCTCGTATTGGCTGTGATCCATGTGTAATGGAAAAAGTAGACGAAATTCAAATCATGGTCGATAATTCACCGTCAACAGTTGAAAGAGTTAAATACGCTGAAAAACAAGCTGATTCATCATTTTTTCCGCCGGGTAAGATTCCTAAGAGATACCATTCTAAAAAAACAAAAGAAGGAAAGACTTATGCAACGTTTGAAGATGTAATAAGATATATAAAGGATAGAAAAGCGACTGGAGATTTATTCAAGGATGAACCACAGTTTAGATGTAAATCAGTTTATAATATTTGCGAATGAAACTTCAAAAAAACAACGACAAAAGAGAGTTGTCGGACATAGAGTGGGTAGAAGAGTTTTATAATTTTTTGCAAGGAAAAATGCCGCAATCAATTGAACTTAAAACCCCTCCTGATTTGACTACAGATCAAGCCTTTTCAATTGTATGGTATTTACAGGAACATTTTCCATTGCTTCCTGATAATATAGAACAGTGCGATAATTGTAAAACATTGTTTGATAGTTTTTTGGAGGGGCATTATTCAGAAGAGGGAAACGAAATAGGACATCATTTTTGTAGCGCATGTGATCATTTAGCACCGTGAAAACAATACAGTGAAATAACGTTTTCCTGACACAAGGAAGACGATAATCTAATAACAAAACAATGACAAAAGAAGAACAGTTAAAAATACTATCGGCTTACTTGCCGTATAAGTTGAAGATTTACGACCCTAATAGCCCTGTTGAAAGAGAACTTACGCACATGGGATATTGGCATAGATCGTCAGAAGACGATGTAGTTTTTATTTCAATTGATGAAGCTTTAGAAGGGGAAAACAAACCTATCTTATACGACATGTCTTACTTAACCAAGGAAATAGAGCATGAGGGGGAGAAGTTTGTGCCTTTCAATTTTTTGTCATCGAAAATAAGACATGAAATAGAGTTTTCAACACTTCCAGACATCGGAGATTTTAATATAAAAGATTATGAATTACTATTAAAATGGAAACTCAACGTCTTCAACCTTTCGGAAGACGAGTTCATCAACAAAGCAACTTTAACAAATAAATTATAAACAATGTATGAATTTTCTTTTATAGATTTAGGTCTAAAAAACTTTTTAACAGATAGTCAAGGAAATGTATTATTCTTAGAATTTGATTCATTTGATGAAGCTGAAGAATGGCTTTTAAATAATGGTCAAAATTACGGATGGACAAATGAAGGCGTTAAATATTGGTGTTGGGATGTCGAAACCGGAGAAGTTGATATTGACGAAATGTAACCCCGTGCCATCTTAGGCGCTTTAAAACAAGAATTATGGAAAGAATTAAATACACAAGAAACACGCCAGAAGTTAAGATATTTCTAGAAGAAATTGGATATAAAAAAGTTTATAAATATTCCGACAAAGAATTTATTTTTTCATTGGTTCAAGCCTGGGGGGATAGTGATAATGATTTTACAGCATATGATTATTTATACATATCATTTGATCAAAACGAGAAAGAGTCAAAGCCATTTTTGGAAGATAAAGAATCTTCATTTGAGGATTTTAAAGAATATTCAAAAAACAAGTATGAAAGTTATATAAATTTATGAAACCACAGGAACTACGAATAGGAAACCTCGTCTATATTCCAAGCACTGATCAAACGCTGCCAATAACTGCCATAAACATGGATATAGGGGTTTGGGTAAACAGATCATTAGGAGTATTAGGATTTGATCAAATTAGCCCCATAGAGCTTACCGAAGAGTGGCTGATTAAGTTTGGGTTTAAACATACAGGTGGTGGATTTTACACTCACCTTCCAAGCTTAATCCAAATGTGTAATATTTCTGACATGTTTTTTCAATGCGGGTTTAAAGATGAATCAATAGGAAATATGTATTTCGTCCACCAGTTGCAGAACTTGTACTTCGCTTTGGTGGGAGAAGAATTAACTATAAAGGAATAATATGAAAACAATTTATAAATACCAATTAAAAACCACTGATCAACAAACCATAACAATGCCAGTGGGATCTGAAATACTAAGTCTTCAAATTCAGTTTGGAAATCCTTGTATTTGGGTTAAAGTAGATACAGCCAATGAGATAATAGATAGAACATTTGTAACCTTTGGAACTGGACATCCTCTACCGGAAAACGATTTGGAATTCATAGGTACTTATCAAACTGAACAATTTGTCTTTCATGTTTTTGAACTTATTTTCTAATTACGGAAACCCTCAACTAAATACCAATAAACAAAAGTAAATTTGGAAAATGAGAATAAAGCAACAAAACTCACTTATATTAGCTACTATATCAGCACTCAATAATACAGTTTTAGGAAAAGGCATAAAAGCAACTCACATTATTAAAATTTCGAGAGGAAAATATGACAGTCTTTTAGAGTTCAGCAGAAAGGATGGCCAGCCGATGGAATCTTTAGATTGTTTTATGCTTGGTTATTTCGTTGGAAGAGATTTTGATAAATAGTATCTTAACGCCATGGAAAACCAGGAAGAATTAGAAGCTAAAATTCTCGAAATAGTTAGGGAGCAATTCAAAAAAGACGGAGGAGCAAACGGGGTAAACTTTGGGAGCTTTGACCACTTTCTCAATATGTCCTTAGAGGACCGCAATGATTTTTTATTGAGGATGGCCAAAGAGAAGAAAATAGCCGTTTTTAACAGCTTAAATTCGAGGCGAATCACAATGCCTAAATAAAGCAAAACCCCTGCATTAACAGGGGTTGTTTTAATAAAATAAGTTAGAAAGTATTCAACATTTTGTTAGTTATTGTTGTTTTTTATCAAATCGAAGCGTAACTTTACTATAAAGCAGTTGGGAATGAAGGAGATAAAGCCAAAGAATTGCTCAGTTTGTGGGGATGAATTTATACCGAGTAAAACTACTCAGAAAGTATGTGGATTGGATTGCGCAATCTCTTTAGGCAAATCAAAAGTTGAAAAGCAGAACCGGAAGTCATGGAGTAAAGAGAAGAGGGTATTAAAAGAAAAATTGAAGACTCACAAGGACTGGCTGCAAGATCTCCAAAAGATATTCAATGAATTTATCCGGTTATCCCAAAAGGGCAGTAAGTGCATTAGTTGTTCGAATTCGAATCCAACTGATGCAGGTCATTATAGAAGTGTAGGAGCTCATCCAGAGTTACGCTTTGAAGAAAAGAACGTTAACCTACAGTGTAGAAAATGCAATGGATATTGGGGAGGAAATTTAATTGAATACCGGAAGGGCATTATTGTTAAATACGGAGTTGAGGTTGTAGAGTGGTTAGAAGGGCCACATGAGTCAGTTAAGCTCTCAATTTCAGAGATAAAAGAAAAGATTGAGTATTACCGTAAAAGGATCAAAGAATTAAAAAATGAATATTCTAACGCCTGAAGATATTAAATGGAAAAGTGTAATCCATATATCAATGGAAGATGAACATGCAAGTAAGTTCCGAAACGAAGAATATGGTGTTCAATGGGAACAATACACGAAGGTTAAATATCCTTGTGATTTTGCAAAACCTAAAAGCTATTATTACATAGATGGGCAAGAGAAAGAATATACAGATCTGCAATGCTTATGTGATGATTGGAATGAAATTAAAAACTTTGATGACCCTGATAAAGAAATAGTCTGGGTTAAGTTTATAAAAAATAAAAATATTGTAATTTAATTGAGCTTGATATAACCAGGCACATATGAAGTAGAAGAAGGGGGTTGTGAGGTGGACGATGATGAGGGTGCTTGGTTTTTTAATAATTGAATGGCTTAAACAATAAAAACATGAATACTAAAGAAGCAATTGAAATACTTAAACGCCACAATGAATGGAGAAAAGGTGCGGATACGCAGCAGGAACATCCGGTTAAAGTGGGTGATGCAATTGATTTGGCAATATCTAGGATATATTATTTGGCAGACTTACTTGAAGAAGGAATTGCGCATCTTGAAAATCTCGAATGGCAGCAAAACATGGTAGAAACGTACGGTAATTTCGTTATGAATGCTCAGTCTATGGTTTATGAAGTAAAAGATAATGCGCCCAATTTAATCGATTAAGAAATCTATTAATTCATCAAAATAAAAAACGTGTTGTTAGCATATGGGTAATGCGATGAGGTTGATCACTCAGGAACCCGGTTCGAGTCCGGGACTTCGCCTAAGGAGGATTTAATGCAGAGGGAAAATTTTACATGTTAATAATTTGATTTGGTGTCCCGCTGCTGTAATAGGTAGCGGGGTTTTTAATTTAGGGAGTGTGGTAAACAAATAAAGAAAAGAAATGGCAAAGAATGTTGAAGAGAATGAAGGAAGAACACAGGACGGGAAGTTTGCGGAGGGAAATAAGTTTTCCCCAGGAAGAACACCCGTGTATTCAAATGGGGACGAACTTGCCGAAAAACTTCTTGAATACTTCGAATGGATTAAGGGGGAATTTATTATTGAAAGAAAGATAACAAGTAGAACTACTGGAAAAGGTAAAGAAGCTGTTACCACAACCGAAGACGAGCCAGTAAAGATTTGGACCCGTAATCCCGAAGAGCCAACAATTACAGGGCTTGCAATTTTCTTAGGTTTTGAGAGTCGTCAATCACTTCATGATTATGCTAAAAAAGACGGTTTTACTTACCCGATAAAAAGAGCTTTACTTGAAGTTGAAAATAATTATGAAAAGGGTTTATGGAGTGATAAAGTTGCGGGCGTTGTATTTGGTCTTAAAAATATGGGATGGAGCGATAAACAAGAACATATGGTAGAGTCTACGGTTTCGATGAAAGAACCTCCAAAGTGGAATGTTGTTGACGCATCGAAAAAATGAATGTCCTAAAAGAATATTATCCTTTATATACTGAAGATTACTTCATAGCAGATTTATGGGGTGGACGTGCTGGTGCGAGATCTTACGCAATGTCGCAAAGAGCTTTGTATAATCTTTTGCATAAAGAGAACTCCCGAGCATTTTTTTTAAGACAAACGCATGCAACTATTTATACTTCTTGTTGGCAGGATTTAAAAGATAGGATAGTGGAGTATGAAACTCAGCATGGAGTTAGTTTGAATGGCGTTATTTCATATTCAGACAATAAATCCGGAGAAAATTACGCGGAAAACCTTCTTAATGGCAATACAATAGGGACTAAAGGATTTAAAGTATCGTCAGGAAATCAAACTGCGAGCCTAAAATCTTTAGCCGGAGCAACGGATCTTTACATTGAGGAATACGATGAAGTCGAAAAAGAGGATTTTAATAAGCTTTTATTGTCTCTAAGAAAGAAAGGTGCAGTACTTCAAATATTGAGAGCATTTAACCCGCCAGAAAAAGATCACCATGTATGGGGTGACTATAAGCTTACGAAAGTATCAAATGATGTTCTTGTTGAAATAGTATTGAAGCATACTAATAAGAGTAGAGAAGAAGTTGAACAGATAGTAAAACAGAATAACAAACCTTATTATCTAGCTGTTCCAAAAAGGAAGAATCATCTTTCACTTCAGAATACTTTTATCAACAATTATGAAAACTTAAATGAAACTGCTATTGAGCAGTATGAAAAGTTTTTAGAGGATGATTTTCACTACTTCTGTACTACAATATTAGGATTGATTCCAGATAAGGGTGGTCATTTAGTTTACAATGATTACGATGATATAGAAAACCATACAGATAGGGTGGTGCAGACAAATGACGTTCTGCATATAGGAATGGACTTTAACGTTACAAACATGAGCGCGATAATTCATGTTCATGAAGGAGAGAATGATTATGCCGTAGCGGAATTAACCGGGATATTTGACACTTTCAGTATGTGCGAAAAGATAAAGGAACTTTATAGAAGTCACAGCATTGTAATTTATCCGGATGCAAGTGGGCAAAATAGAAAGACCAGTGGCAAGTCGGACTTCGACATTATAAGACAGTATAAGTATGTGATCAGAACTGGGGTATCTAACCCGGCTGTTAGGGATAGAGTTAATGAGGTAAACACAGCTTTTAGAGAAAGAAAATATTTTGTTAATAGATTTAATTGCCCTGTTTATTCAGAATCACTTAAGAAGCAAAAATATAAGAATGGAGAGCCTGATAAAAAAGAAGGATACGATCATACAAATGATGCAGGTGGCTACTATATAACGAAGAAAGGCAAAACAATAAAAATAAGTTCAGGTGGGGCAAATACAAGGGGATAGTTTGGAAACGATACTACAAAGTGAAGCTATTTTCAAATCAGTATATGAATTGATTCCTGCTGAAGATACTTTCAATGTTGGAAATATATTTAAAGTTTCATTTACTAAAATTTATCAATGCTTCGATTTATACAAAGAGGGAAAAGTGTTTGAGGCAGTAGGTTTAATTATAAACAAAACATTTGAAGAGGTTTTACAATTGCCTGCAAACGAAGCAATGAAGTTTATGAAGTGGTTGGAGCAAGAAATAGTTAAATGCTCTAATCTATTAAACTCAATTCCTTCTGTTAATGATCCGGACATGGTTGTTGCAGGAGCTGATAGGATGAACGATATAGGTGAGTTTGCTATTTATCGCTCAATAACAAATGATCCTCGTGAATGGAAAAGTCTTGGAGAAGTTGAGTTTGAGTTGATGTATGTAAAGATGCTGGGAGACGGAATTCAATCAGTTATTCAACGAGATTATAATGAGATAATCAAAAACAAAAAATAATGAACATTATAAAGAGATTCGACGAATTAATAACCGCCTGGAATGGAGATGAAGAAACAGACAGTAAATGTGGTTACTGTTGGAGGTTTGTAGGCGCCGGAAGACCTGATTTATTTAATATGTTTCAAAATATTGAGGAATCTGAGTGTTGCATATATGTGGCATTATTTAATATAAAATTTGGATCAAGGTACAAACCAGGAGATAATGGATTCACAATAAAAGACCATTGTTTTATAAGCTTTGAAGGATTTATTGGGATTCCTAGCAGATTAGATATTCAATTTTATAATGAGTTAGGAAGTACCGATCAAGAAAAGGAAGAGTCAAAATGGACAATTTTAAATACAATACAGGAATGTTTGGGATGTGATTTTCTTGATGTACTATGTGATGATTCTGGACTATATACTCCATCAGAATTCACAGCGACCCAAAAGATAAATTATCAGGATAGCAACTACGATGGATGGCTAATCAAAGGACAATATAATTATTAATTATGGTGACATTAGATCTAATTACAGTCGAAGAAATTAAGTCCGTGATGGATGAGGTAGTTGAAAAGTTTTTAATACCACGTTTTAATGAGCTTAAAATGAATGCCACTGGAGATTGGTTGAATGCCGTTGGTGGTGAAGCAGAAATGGGTAAAGGTATAATTATGGGATTAGATTACACAGAGAAACTAGTTAAAGGACAAGAACCATCAACTGTCCCCATCACGGATTTAAAGAGATGGGCAAAAGCAAAATTCAGATTATCTGACAATGCCGCCGCCGGAGTAGCAGTAAGGGTACAGAGGAAAATTCAGCGCGAGGGGACCTCGTGGTATGAAAAGGGAGGAAGTGATTTACTTGAAGTGTTGGAAGAACCTACTACAATTGCATTCATAAATATGAAGTTAGGACAATTTGCTACGCCAAGAATACAAGAACATTTATTAAGACAATTAAGAGGATGAATATCATAGGACTTGAAAATAACTATTACTTAACCCAAAATGACATTTGGATAACTGTAAACGGATTTACAGAGGTAGTATCAAAAGTGATTTTAGATTTTAAAAATTTAATCACCAACCAGGAGTTAAACGGATTTGAATGCTCGTCTAGTCCAGATAATGACTGTAGTTTTAATATATGTTTTCCTATTCGTGCATTAATGCCAGAGGCTAACCATACTATTAACAATAATTTGCAGAATTTTCAAGTCAAGATTACTGCTAAATTTAAAAACACAGCGACACCAGATGAAGTTGTAACATTATCAAAATACTTTATAAGAGGAGGGAAGGATAAGGCAGCAGTTAACGAATGGTATATGAGTGATGGTGATTATTTAGTAGAAAATTACTGGATAACAGGAGGCAATTCTTGGGTTGCATTTACTCAACCGGTTAAAATAAGTGCAGGAACTTTAATTGAGGATTCAAATTATCCCTTAAAGGCAATTAAGGAGGAAAGGAAAAGCTGTGAAGGTGTGCTCATAAAGTACTTAAATTCTTTAGGAGGGTATCAATATTTCTATTTTGATCGATATGAGAACAAAGAAAAAACAAAAGCAGGTAAATCTGTTCAAAGGATCGCAAGCCGATTAAGAAAAGACAATTTTCAAAACATAGGATATACTGAGACAAAGACAATTACACTTTATTCATTAACTGAAAAGAAATTGCAGGTAAATTTTAAAGAACTGGTTAAAAGTCCACATATATTTCTTTATAATGAAAAGGGAACTGACGTAGACTCTCAATGGCATTTAATTAAACTTGATGATAATACTTCATCATGGAATAATTATGATAATGTATTTGAGAACAAAGCTGATTTTACACTTCCAAATTATAGAACAATTGAGTTATGATAGTGGAATTATGGTATGAAGGAAATGCATTGGATATGTATGAAAATACTGATATTAAACATACATTACAAATAAATGATGTAGCTGAAGTAAAAGACAGGCAAGCATCATATACAAACTCATTTAAAATTCCGAAAACCCCAAAAAACGTCTTAGTTTTTGGAGGTCTTGGAATACACTCATCATCTTCAATAGTTCCATATATTAAACCGAATGCTTTACTTAAAATTGATGGATTTGATTTTCTTACACAAGCTTGGTTACAGGTCAAATCAACAGATGAAGAGTATGATGTGTCTATTTATTCAGGAATAATTGAGTTTTTTAAAAAGTTTGAAAACAAAACGATTGGTGAAGAGCTAGCAACAGAGTTAACGGAAATCAATCACAATAAAAACCTTGACACTGTTATAGCTACTCAGAATGATGATTCTTTAAAATATGCTTATTTGTTTGCTGATTTCAATGGGAGGACACATCGAATATCCAATTCAAATGTTGTGAATATTGATTTTATAGTGCCGAGTGTACCTATATCATATTTATTTGATAAAATACATTTGAAATACGGATATACTTATGAAGGAAGTTTCTTAACACTTGATGATTTTACAAATTTGCATATATCTTACCCAAAAGCACCTGAGGACGATGGATCAGTAATATACTTTCAAGACACAAAAAATATTGGTTTTTCTTCACCAGGAAACGAAGATTCATTAGGATTTACTTTTAACAATTCTGGGATAAATGGTATAAAAATACTTGAAAAATCTATTTACAATCTTAAAACTATAGGAATATCTGGCTTAAATGAACCTATCCCTTCAGGATTGGGAGTATTAAATTATCAGTTTTATTATAAAATTAATAATAATACTCCTGTAGTTATTTCAAACAATTGGAATGGTGTTCTTGAACTAGAAATAAACGATGTGATTGATTTTTGGTATGAAGTACAAACTGATTGGAATGGAACTATTTCAATGTCAATCACCATAAAAAAACTTGAAAACGTTTCATTTACGGATGAATTTTCAGACCTTAAAATAACTGAATTATTAAAAGATGTATATAATTTTTTTGGATTGACTCCAATAGTTGACAATGTTAATAGGAATATAAAATACATTCTTAATAAAGAAAGATTTAAAGAGGCTGATGTGGACGATTGGACTAAGTATCTATTATCCATAGATAACGAGACTTACAAGTTTGGATCATACGAAAAGAATAATTTATTCAGATACAAATACAATGATCAAGAAGAAACACATTCCGATAGTGCAATTATAATCGATAACAAAAATCTAGATGACGAAAAAACTGTATTTACTTCATTTACATACTCTGTTGAGAAGGAAAGATTATCTGATTTTTATGTAAATGGATCATTAGTTCAAAAAGTTTCTATTTATAAATTATATGAAAAAGAACCACAAGATGGGTCCACAGAACTTAAATACAAACCGCTTTCAAAAAGATATTTTTATTTACGAATGAAAAAGATAAGTACATCAGTGGTTATAGGCTCAGATATTCAAGATGTAGAAATAACAAATTCGGCAATAAAATTTGGCGAATTTAGGGATCTAACGATGGAATATATTCTGGGTAAATACTATGCTGATTTTAAAAATGTCATTAATCAATCAGTTATATGGAATGTTTCTTTAAACATTCCATATCCCAAACTAATAAAGTTAGACTTAACAAAAGTTCTATACTTTAAACAACTTCAGCAATATTGCTTTATCAATAAAATATCATTTGATGAAAAAAAAACAACGGCCGAATTAGTCAGAATTAAAGATTTTACAAAATGATAGAAGTAATGAAAATAATAAATGATCTTTCGAAAATTAAAGATCTAAAATTTATTGGTGGAACATCTTTATTTCTTCAAAATAAAGTAAGTAGGGTAAAGGATATTGATGTGTTAGTACAATCATCTGCAGAAATTAGTGAAAAATTTAAGTTAACATTCATTGAGTGCCCAGTTTATAGATTTCCGGAAAGAACCAGAGCATTCTTTATCGTTAATGATATTCTTGTAGATGTATTCATTCAACAAAACGATGAGGAAATAATTCAGATCGGTGATTACTCATGCACAACTATTACATCTCAGATAAAGTTTCTTGAAAAGACACTAGAGATTAATATGAGCAATCCTAAAAGACAAAAAATACTTGCTGATTTAAATTACTTAGCAACGCTCAGATAAATTAAAAACAAAAATGAAGAAGGGATATGGCAGAGAGAATAGTTTTAGCGCAGTTTGATATTGATTCTAGGTTGCTTGATGATAAGATTGCTCAAAATAAAACCAAAATGGATTTATTAAATGGAGAGATTAGAGATACTAAAAAAGTAATAAAAGAATATCAAGATCAGGCAAAGTTAACAGCCGGAGTTATTGAAGCAAACAATGCTTTGCAAGAAAGAGCTAATCAAGATTTAGCACAAGGTATTATTACTCAGGAACAATATAATACAATAATAAATGATACCTCCCAAGTAATAAGGCAAAACGAAGTTGAATTAGGAAATCTCCTACAGACTGAACGTGAACAGCAAAGGCAGTTGGTTAATTATCAAACTGATTTAAGGGCAATTAATGATGAAAATAGGGAGCTTAATAACCTTTTAAGAGCTGGCAGAACAGAGGTTCGAGGCAATGAAGGGGCATATACTCAATTATCACAACAGCTATCAGCGACTAGAGTTGAAGCTAACAACCTTGGGGCTCAAATGCGTTTATTAGAAAGGGATGGACAACAGAATTCCGAAGAATATGCAAATGTAGCGAGGCAATGGGATATTGCAACAAGAGAGGCGAGGGAGCTACATGAAGAGCTTTTAGAACTAGATAGAGCGACCGGAGATAATAGACGTAACGTTGGGAACTATGCCCAAGGAATAAGAGATGCATTTGAAACTATGTTATCCGGAGATATTAAAGGAGGCTTAGATGATTTAAAAGAAAAGTTTAAAGATTTGAAAAAAGGAATTGGGGACCTCTTTAACTTTATAAAATCAAATCCTTGGATAATACTGGTTGCTGCTATTGTTGGTTATGTAAAGGAATTATATGAATACAATGCCCAAGTAAAAGAACTTAATAAAGAGGTTGAATCTATAGCAAATACATCGGGAGTGCTTACAGATCAACTTCGTAAAAATGCAGTAGCAATACAAGAAACGTACGGCAAGGAATTCAAAGAAGCTGTTACAGAAATGAAATCATTGATGGATGATTTTGGAGTTTCAGCGCAAGAGGCATTTAATATCTATAATCAGGGATTGGCATTAGGTGGTGCTTTGAGTTCAGAATTTGGAGATTCAATTCGTGAATATGGTCCATTATTTGCTCAAAGCGGATATTCAGCTCAAGAATTTATTAATATTTTAAATTCAGGAATAGACTTAGGTATTTATTCTGATAAGTTACCTGACGCGATAAAAGAAGCGGGACTATCACTAAAAGAACAGACCAAAGCTACTCGTGACGCACTTGTTAATGCATATGGAGCATCTTTTAGTGATGATTTATTGAAAAAAATTCAATTAGGAAAAATTACTGTTTCAGATGGGCTAGACGAAATCGCTAAGAAATCCAAAACGATGTACCTTAATGAACAGCAACTCGCTCAACTAACAGCAGATGTTTTTAAAGGTGCGGGAGAAGATGCGGGTGGAGCTTTGAAGATATTTGAGGCTTTAAACCACGCACAAAACATTAACAATGAAACCCTATCAGAGACCCAAAAACAAGTCATTAAACTTTCTGAGCTTAATCTTGAATTAGCCAATGCTAAAGATGAGGCTTTTAAATCAGATTCAATGATGGCCTTTCAATCTGAAATTACCGAACTATGGAAAGAAATTCAAATTATTTGGTATAAATCGCTTGGTTCTATTACAAGTTTCTTACAAGATGCAGGTAAAGGATGGAGATTATTTGCAATGAATACATCAGATTTATTTAAGTTGATTCCTGTAACATTTAATAAGGTTGTTGTTGCTTTAACCGATGATTTAAAGCAATTAGCCTCATTAGCTAAATTATCTGGTGAAATAATTAAAGACTCGTTGACACTAAATTTTGATGGAGTAGAATCTAAAATGAAACAACTTAATAGTGGAATTTCAAATATATTTTCAAATACTAAACGAGAAATTAAAGAATTCAATTCTAATCTTGGAGTTGATGGAAAAATAAACACAAAGAATATAGAGTCTATTAAGGCTGAAGAAAAGGCTAGGGCAGACGCCCAAAGAAAATTAGATGCCCAAAATGAAAAAAACGCCAATAACTCACTTGGTGGCATACGTGATCAGATAAACGAACTTAAGTCAAAACAAGCATTAGCAAAAACAAAACAAGAATATGATGCGCTTCAGAAGCAAATTGATGAACTGGAAAAAAGAGCTGGTAAAATTACTGGATCTGTTGCAGATGCAGCCAATAAAGAAGCTTCAGATAGACAAAAACTGCTTGACAAACAAGCAAAAGAGGCTGAGGCTGCTAGAAAGAAAGCGGAGAAAGAAGCAGAATCGGCAGCTAAACAAGATCTAGCAAATGCAAAGGAAAGAGCAAATATTGCAATACAAGCAACACAGGCTGAGTTGGCTGAATATATTGCTATGAATGCCGAAAAGTTAAAATCTGATAAACGACTAACGCAGGCTAGGGTTAACGAAATTCAAAAATATTTAGAAGATGTACGGGAAAAGACCCAGATAGCCAATGAACAAGAAAAACAGCAAAAACTAAAATCATTAAATGATCAGATTGAAGCTATAAAGGGTTACAGTGATCAGGAATTAGGCCAGAAGAAAAACCTTGTGTCCCAAAAAGAAATTATTGAAAAGGAATACGCTACAAAAGAACTCATTATTAATAATGATTCCAATGAAAAGCGAAAGGAATTGGATAAAACATTTTTAGAACAAAAAAGAACGACCCAGAATCTAGCAAGGGCACTAGAACTTCAACAACAGATAACAGATCTTGAAACCAAAGGGACTACTGAGTACGCAATGCAAAAAGCCCAGCTAGATCAACAGATAGAGCAAAGGTTATCAAGCTTCCTTGAAGAAAATGAAATTAAAAGAACATTAGATCAGGAAAACTATGATTTAAATGCTGAAATTGAAGCACAGAGAAGAGAAATTGAAAATCAATTAGCCATAGAACAGGATGAGATAAAAAAAACAAATCTTCAAAATTTACTATCTAGTTTAAATATTATCCAGCAAGATTACGCAAATAAAGACGCTAAAATATCACAAGACAAAGAGCTTGCAAAATGGGGTCTTGCATCATCAGTAGCCGTTGGAATGGCTAAAGTTGCTGGAGAACAAACTGAAGCAGGTAAAACATTAGCTATCGCAGGGGCTACAATAGATACCATCGCTGGATCTGTAAGAGCTCTAAAAGATTATCCGGCACCATATAGTTATATTTTAATGGGGACTACTATTGCTGCTGGATTGGCTCAAGTTGCAAAAATACAAGGAGTAGATACAGGAGGAGCAGAAGCGGGCCTAGCTGGAATAACTTCAGCTGTATCATCATTTGCACCTAAAAAAGCAACAAAGGCAGCTAATGGCATGTTGATTGGCCCTTCACATTTAGAAGGAGGGATTCCAATTAAAACACCAGATGGAACGATTGAAGCTGAAGGAGGGGAGATTATAATAAATAAGCGTAGCTCTGCAATGTACCGGGATGTTCTTTCGAAAATAAATCAGTTAGGAGGGGGAGTCAAATTCGCCGCTGGAGGCATTGTAGGAAATGTGAGTAGTTTACCTACTATTCAAAATAATTTTAAATCGTTGATTGATATGGATTTAATGAGGCGAGTTGTTGGAGAGGCAGTTCTAGAGGGTGCAATGCTGGGAACACAGGCAGGAAGTCAACTAGGCATTGTTGAGTTATCAAACAATAGAGAAATTCAAAATGGAGCAAATTTTTAATATATGAAGGAGGAATTTAAAAGGTTTTGTGAAAGCTTAAATAAACAAGAGGATATTAATATTATCATAAATGCTAAAGCGGTAGCAGTAGGGATTCTAAATTTTAAAACTGACAATAAAAAAGCCTTTGAATTAGCAAAGAAAAGGTTTGAAAATCACTGTAAAAGTTGTAAATTTAGTATTGAAGAACCAATACCTGAATTACGAGTTGAAGATGAGAAAATATCGGAACTCTCTGGTAAAACTTGCGGGGATTGCGGATGTATTTTATCCTATAAATTAAGACAGTCAGTAAAGAAATGCAGCAGATGGGAACAGTAAAAGAAGCAGTTCAAAGTAATAGAAGTTTATTTTATAAATTAAATAAGTGCGGTATCAAAAATATTGAAACCGCACTTGATTATCTTTCAATTTATGAACAGTATGAAAGCCAAAAGCATATTGATTCATGCACTGAACGTAAAAAAGTAGTTGCATTGTTTTGCAAGGTAACAGTAAGAACCGTAGAGATCGCTTTGCAGACAATGAAAAGAGCTATGTAATTATCTACATGATGTTCTATATTCTATTTCATTAACTGAAGCAGTGTTCGTACCTGTAATGACATGTTCATTGGTAGTTCCTCCTGATCTTACATAATTAACATCATTACAATTTCTGTCATCAGTTTTATAAGAATTTCCAACAGCTTTCCATTCAGAACTAGAAATTACTACAGAAGGTGTTGTAGAAGTTCCAATTGTGCTAATAACTATTCTTTCGTGCTTTTGTTCTGTACATGGGCATTGTCCAGGTTCATTATTTGAATTACAAGATAGCAATAGACAAAATGTGAAGAATAAAATTGGAATACTAATTAAATAATTCATCAGTCTTCTTTTTTGAATTAAATAGTTCATTAATATTATTAGTATCTAAGCTTTTGATAATCATGTCAAATTCTTGCTCATCATTTAGCACAAGGTAAAATCCCTTAGTTGTCATGAATTTATTACTACTTGAAGTCAACTCATATTCATTACTTAATATAAATAAATATTTGCCATTTATTATCTTAAACCTTGGGGTAATCGCTTTAGAAAAATCAATATTCCACTTAGATCCATAAAGGAAGGCTATGTCGTATTTACTGAACTTCACTATCATTTCTTTATCAAGTTCTGTAACATTGTTATCTATAGCAGTTTTTTTCCAGTTAATATAAATTTCCTTACAATTTAAAATATCTGATTTGAATTTATCAATGTCACTTAAAGGAATTAATATGTCAATTTTTTTAATGATTTTTTCTTTGGGTGACACACCCAAATATATCTTTGCATTTCTTTCAGTAGGATTATCAGACTGTATTTCATATTTTTCTCCTGGGAAATAATTCATTGAATAGCTTGATAAAGTCACTTGACTATAATAGAATGTAGAAGTCACTAAGACTAGTAAAGTTAATATTTTTTTCATGTTTTTAATTTTTCACAAAGAAAGTAAATATTTTCGATATATATTTTGAGGGAAACCGTAATGAAACTATCTCATACTTTCGTTAATCTTTCTTCTCATTTTATCCTCTTTCATTCTCAATTCCTGAAAGCCGGATTTCTCCATAGGAAGCTCTCCATTCTTTTTACAGAAATCTAAATATTCATCATACATTTTATCATCATACATTTTTTTCTGATGGATTTCAATATATGGGTTTTGTTTTTCTTTTTTATTCCCAAATAACTTTTTTAAACAAAAGTAGATACCGAGGGTAAATAAAATAAATGGTAAAATCATTAGTGTGCGAAATAAATAATTCGCAAAAATTCGCAAAGCGTTTATATATAGACGTAAGCGTTTAGTTATCTGCGAATTGTGTTTAAGCAAATTTACGGAAAAATATGCGAAAATTTGTATAAGGTAGATTGGATTTAATGAAGCACGAAATAAAACTTTACGGAGAGATAATTAATCTTGTATGGGCAGAAGAAACCTTTCAATATATTGATTTAGAATATGTTGATAAAGAGCTTTCAAAGCTTGATATTTTGGAAGGAGATGAGGTGTTTTTTAATATTCATTCTCTGGGCGGGGATGTCGATCTGGCTTTCTCTATCTACAATAAAATTAGACGCTTTGGTAAAGATAATAATGTATTAATCACAACCAGAATAGATGGCTATTGTGCTAGTGCAGGGGTAATACTATTGCTTGCCGGGGAAAAGAGGATTGGTAATAAGTATGCTGAGCCTTTTGTTCACAATGCTTGGACATTTGTAATGGGTGATAAAAATGAAGCAGAAAAAGCTTACATGGATCTTGAAAAAGTAGATGTTTTAATTGCTACACTTTACGAGGAGCGTACAAAAATAACCAAACAGAAGGCCTTAGAATTAATGGGGAATGATACATTTATTTCTTCCAAAGATTGCCTAAAATATGGCTTCTATACCGAATTAGAGGACCATGATGCAGTACAAAACAGTGCAAAACAAATCATTTTCAATTCTCTAAAACAACCAAGAAATAATTCAATAAATAATAAAATGACGCACGAGGAGAATTCATTTTTCAACAAGGTAAAAAACTTGTTTGAAACGAATAAGCCTTCTAAGAATGCAATGCTATACACTGACAAAAACGAAGAGGTTGTATTTGCTGAGCTTAATGAAGGGGTAAAGCCGAAGGTTGGTGATTCAGCAACCATTAACGGTAAGAATGCGAGTGGCACAGTGAATATGGCTGACGGATCTGTTTACAAGTTTGAAAGCGGTAAAGTAACTGAGATCAAAGAAAAAGAAGGGGAATCTGATTCGGTTACCTTGAATTCTATCAATGAAAAGATTGATAATCTGATCACTGAAAACAAAGACTTGAAAATTCGAGTTGATACACAAAATTCAACTATCGACGATCTTAAAGGAAAGTTAAACAAAGTGTCCGATTTCGAAGAGACCTTTAATAAACTTAAAAATTTGGTTGGTGAGTATGGGGCTGGAGTAGACAATGAACATCAAACAAATTCTCCAGTTGTAACACCGGGAGCTAAAGTAAACAGATTCGAAAATTTTAAACTTAAAAACACAAAGTAAATGGCATTAGCATACGAATTTAATATACAAGATTTAATTGATGCGGGTTGCGATCTTGCACAGGCAAGAGATCTAAACATCAATAACATGATTTTCCAGGAGACAGTTGAAACTTCTGATTTTGCAACAAAGCACTATATTCAAACCGGTATTGAACATAATACGCCAATTATTGCTTGGGAGCAACCAAAGAATTGGGGTTTCTTAAAGAAATCTTCCGACACTGGTTGTAGCTGGAATTCGTGTACATTATCAAGTGAGCCTACTAAAAAATTATGGTCGCCACACAACTATGATTGTTCTTTAGAGTTCTGTTGGGATGATCCACAGATCACTAAAAATTTTAGAGCATTCTGGATGCTGAAGTGTCAATCTGACCCTGAATTGGACTTTGAAAGTGCATTCTATATGTTTGTTATTGATCAGGCAATGAAGGCTGTAAATGATTCTCAGTGGAGGATTGCTTATTTTGATTACAAAGACAATACAAATGCTGATTTTGCTGGTATTGACAACATTTTCTTAAAGTTATTAGGAATCCTTACAGATCCTATTTTAACAGCCCAACAGAGAGTGACTATTACCGAAAATGCAGGTGCAGACATTGCTGCTCAGATGGCATTACCAGCTGATGCCGGTTATAAGTATTTAAAGAAAATGTTTGACCTCATGTTAACTAATAGACCGTTCATGATGACCAAACCTGGACTAAAGTTTAGAATGACTCAAGAACTTGCTTTAAACTACCTGAACTGGTTACAAAACGAGAAAGAAGTTACTTGTTGTTTTTCACCAACGGATGGGGTTACAGCTTCTAAATATGCTTTGTCTAATCTAAATTACATGGGTATTCCAATTCAGATCGAGCAGGAATGGACTGAGCTAGTGAAATATATTGCGGGACCTGCAGCCACAAAATATGATAAGCCCCATAGAGCATTACTTACGTACGACACTGAAATATCTGTTGGGACATGTGATATGAACGCATTTAAACAAATGAAACGTATTTACGATCCTGTTACGGAAAAGCTTCATTTACGTGTTAAAACTAACATAGATATTCAAGCGACTTTCGATAAAAACTTCATTCTAGCAATCTAAATAAGAGAATATGGCAAATTGTGCAAAAATTATAAATAATTCACTCTTTAATTGCGATAACAAAGCAACTGGAGGGTTAGAGCAGACTATCAAACTTATCAATAGGGATGATATTTTGGCAAATTTGGGTGATTTTACCATCCAAAGAACAATGAGTCCTGCTTGTCAACACTCTATTTCTGCTTATGCAGGAGATCCTGAGACGTTAAAGGCAGTAACTTTTGAGGGAATTCCTTCAAAGCAATTGTTGTCGGCATCATATAGCTTGTCAATAGGTGACTACGCAGACCTTTTTACGCATACAGTTAATTTATTTAGTCAAGGAATGACGATTGACACAGTGTGCAACTTAAAAGCTTTAGCGGTTGGTGCGGAAGTCATAGCAATTGTACATCAAAGAGATAAAGGTACTGATAATAAAGATGCTTTTTGGGTGTACGGTTTTGATAATGGGTTGAAAATAGGTGAATTTACTTGGAATTCTAATGAGAATAATGGTAACTCAATCATTCCATTAGCATCCAGAGAGCCTAATTTAGAGAAAGATCCGCCACTAAGATTGCTTTTAACAGATTACACAACTACTAAAGCATTCTTCGATTCCCTGGGAAACTAAATGGGGGCGGGGACACCCCCTTCTTCAACTATACTTTTGATTATCCATTAAGTTAACATGGACAGAATTGAATTAATAAATAAAGGTGCGGATGCGGTTAGAAACACACCGCACCTTTTTAGTGCTTACAAACAATATCTTCTTGAAGATTGGGGAGAGTTACCGCAAGGTTGCTTTGGATGCCAATTTAATAATCACTTCAATCAATGGAAGAATCAAGTTTTAAACAAAAATATTATTCCTATGGAAAATAAGATCGTAAACAATAATAAGACATATGTATTGAAAGATAGAGGTACTTTAAAGTATCTTAATGGTGATGTGTGGTCTAATAATTCATCTGACGAAGATTGGATTAAGTATATCAATTTAAAGCCACAGGCAAAAGATCTGTTTTATGTGCTTCCAGTATCAATTGAAAAGACAAGATTAGACTTGGATAATGAAGAGGACTTCAAAAAAAAAGAGTCGAACGAATCGCTAATGACAGAAGATGTTGTGGGTGATTTGAATATAGTTGATCAAAAACCTAAAAGAGGGCGAAAAAAACAAGATTAATGAATCAAAAAGCCGAAAATAATTTATCAAAGTTCACAGCAAAATTCGTTGAGCTGTATAATAGAATTATCCCTCAAAGAAAAGAGTGTGATTATGATATTTATCTTAATGATGTGGACAATCTTTATCCTGATAGGTTAGAGGCTATTGAACGTAACTCCGTAACTGCATTAGGATGCTCAAATAAACTCGGAAATTTCATATTTGGAAAAGGATTTGAGAAGAACTTCGCTGCCGAAATTAAAACGAGGAAAGGAAAAACGATTACACTAAATAGATGTTTGTTAGATGTTGTATCGTCATTAAAAACACATAAAGGAGTTTACATTCACCTAAATTATGATATTGAAAATAAGGTAAATTACTTTGATGTGCTTGAATATAAAAAGTGTAGAAAAGTTAAAGAAGACGATTATGGAAATGAAGGCATAGTTGTATATCGGGATTGGTCTAAAATAGAACGACGGTTTAGTTTTACAACCGAAAGGAAAAATAAAAAAAGTAAATGGTTTTACCCTTACAATCCTGACAATATAAATGCTCAAAGAGGAAAAGATAATCCAAAATCAGATTTAAAAACACAAATAACAGGCTACAGAGGACAGGTCTTTTATTATTCATTGGATGATAAAAATAAAGAATATTCACATGGTTGGTTGAACGCCCAAGGCATGAATGATGCCGACTCTGAATTTAGAATGAGTCTCTATCACAATAATAATATCCGTTTAGGATTCATAGATAAGACTATATTAATTACAAACGGATTAGATGCTGATTCTGAGAAAGAATTTCAAAATGATTTTTATGGGTGGTTAGGAACTGAAAACGCTGGAGGAGTATATCATATTAATACTCCATTTCAAGTCGAAGATATTAAAAGCACTATTGCTATTGAAACCGTTCAATCATCTTATGATCCAAAGAAATTTAAAGAAGTTTTGGAAGACATTAAAGACAATATTAGAAGCTGCTACCTGCAGATACCTAAAATTTTAATTGATGATAAGGATGGTGGGATATTTGGCAATTCTGGAGAGGCAATAAAGGAGGCGACTAGAGTTTATAATAATGAAACGGCTTCAATTAGATATGAAGTTGAAGATTTGTTTAGGAAAATATTTGAAGTTGAGTTCAGAATAATACCAATTATAGAAGAAGATATTTCAAATGATGTTGGTGATGAATTGAGACTTAAATCACAGGCAGAATTAAAAGGTTCAGTTGGTGGTGTTTCAGCATTGATAGAATTACAGAAAAGTGTAAGTGAAGGATTTACTGAAAGAGAGTCTGCTATTGAGATAATCAAAGAGATTTATGGCATATCAGCAGATCTTGCGGAGAAGATGATTGGACAACCAAAAGATGCAACAAATGATAACGTGTAACCTTGAAGAGAATTTAATAACTAAGCAGGATTTTGAATGCGTGGGTCAGGTGGCAAAACATTGTAATTGGGAACAGTTATGTGTTTTCATCCGAGAGCAAACAAATCTATGGTTGATTCCAAAAGTTGGGTATTGTTTAATAAATAAAATAATCAATAATCCAAATAATGAATTTATCAAAAAAATATGGTGTGGATCTGAGTACGTATGCAATGGAAGGACAATGATTCATTTTGGATTGAAAAGAGTTCTTATACATGCTGCTTATGCAGCTTACATATTTCGCCATGGTTATGTAGATACTTCAGTAGGAGTTGTTCAGAAGATAAACCAAGATAGTGTTGCCGCACCAATTAATGAATTGAAATCAATAATGAATGAACACTACAAAAACGCTGATATATATCTTGAAATGGTAAAAGATTATTTATGTACTATAAAAAATGAAGAAATAATTAAGGACTGTATTCAATTTGACTGCAATAATTGTGGATGTGGCTCAAAATATATTAGTGATATTCAAAATAGAAACCCTATCGGGAAAAATATAACAAAGTGGAATTATGATGATTGATAAAAAACCGATACAAGACATGCCTAATAAGGCATTTGGAGATAAGCATTTCGCATCTGAGTTTAATACTGTTAAGAAATTCTTACTTGATACATCAGATGTTATAAATGAAATACCAGAAATGATTGAGTCCGACTTCAAAGGGATAATAGCTCCTACTGACTTAGCGCCAATAGAAGACGGAACATATAAGCCGTCACTAAGTAGTGTAGAGCCCGGAACAAATTATCCTAATGCTGGGAATCTTAAAGCTATAGAAGGCTATAATACATTTTTTTACAAAAAAGGCTCTTTGTGGACTAAATCAGAATCTAAAATGCCTCAAGCTCAAAATAAAATTAATAATTGGGTGGCTGGTAACTATTCGACTGGCAATCAGGTTGTGTACCCGGTTGATCAGTCTATATATGAAGCAAATTCACCTACTACATCAGCTGATGTTCCAGGTACTTCATCTAAATGGACTAAAGTTGTAGGAGGGGATGATGCGATAAAGGTAGATCTCAATACGGTTTTAAAATTTGACCAAAAGCGAAAGTACTCCTCAATTAATCAAGTAGGTGATTTGAATTTTACCTTAGATCCTGCTGGTCTTCAAAAGCCAGCAATGTACAAAGTGGAAATTATATCTGATGGAGCTAGTAATATAAATTTTTCTTCTGATTTTGAAATTATTGGAACAATAGACAAGACTAAAAATCAAGTAATTTATTTTTCACGGGAAAGTATTGTAGAATTTAAAATTGCTGCTTATATATCGAATGTTGCAAAATCAGGGCAAACAACCCCAATAGACTTAGACTCTGATGCCCAAATATATTATAATAAGATAATAGCAAATGGTGCAACTATTTCAACTCCTGAAACGATTGCGATGAATAACTTCTATTTGTCAATGAAATCCAATGGCTATTTTTCAAAGTTAAAAGGTCTTTATCTGATACTGGGTAGTAATACCGCGTCTAAATTATTAAATGGAATATCAGGAAGACCTGATGCTACTCTTGTTTCAGGTTCAATATCAGCTGACGGACTTAATGGAGTATTAGATACCGGAATGAAGCCTTCCGAAATATTTACGCTAACAAGTTTCTCATATGGAATTCATAACACAACTTCTATTTATAGTAATTTAAGAAGTGCTGGATGTGGATCTACTGCTACTAGTGGTATAACATTTCTTATTACCGCAACGAGTCCTGGGGGGCAAAGTTTAATTTCAGGACCAAACCGAGATGTTTTCGGTAGCGTTTCGAATGCAGATTCTTTAGGAAACTATGTGATTTCACGGACTGGGCCAACAGTTGCAAAGTTGTACAAAAATGGGCTCCCAATTCTAACACATGCAGTTTCTCAAGGATCTGCCACGTTACCATCTATTAATTTTGCGATTGGTGGGTATAATGATAATGGTACGATAGCAGACGATACTCGAAATACTAAATGGGCGTTTATTGGCGACGGCCTATCCGATTCGGAAGTTAGCAGCTTGATAAGCAATTTAAATACTTTAATGGCGGCAATTGGAAGATAATGGCAATAATTGGAATCATATATAGTAAGACAAACTTTACTGATCTAATTGATTTTGATCTTAAAGGTAATTGGCAGGCGTCATCAGGGAAACTAACAACGTTAGGTAATAATAGTATTTTACAATATAAACGGGCATCTGCTTTAGATGACTTTACATGGAGAATTAGAACAAATTCTGAAGCTTTAAACATCCAGATATATGGAATTAGATCAGTAAATAACATTCGTACAACTTTAAGTTTAGAGACGGGTAAAGCTAAATATACATACGCTTTCAATAATACTTCTGGATTATCATCTACACAGATAATAATTGAAAGTAATGATGTATTAGAATATCAATTTACAAAGAGTCAATGGGCTTGTTTTTTTACTGTAAAAAATGTCACTAAAGGAACAGAGTCAACGGTTCTGGTTCCTGTAGCAATAACAATAAATAAACTACGTGCCTGGTCTGCAACTGCGTGTGAGATTACAAGCATTATTAAGACCTCGCAACAAGGCTTTAAGCCTTTGAATTTATTAGTTGGTGACTCAATTTCTTATGGTAGCAGCGCAACAAGTGTTAATTTACGATGGGGCTCAGTTGCTGGATTTCAAGTTGAAGGGTCTCCAGGTGATACAAGTAGTGAGGCCATGGATTTGATACATGAGATAATTAATATCATAAAACCAAGCAGAGTGGTATATGCTTTTGGAACTAATGATTTGGATATTGAACTTTGGAAAACCAATTTACAATCATTTAGAACTATTTCAGAGCAAAATTACATTGTATTTATTCCAATCACACCATATGCAAATTCGAATCGAGATATGACTGCATATCAATCATATATTACTGCGAATTTCAGTAAATATTTTGATATTTTTTCTATTACGAAACAATCAGGAAACCCTAATATGAAAACGGAATATAACTCAGGAGACAATATTCATCCAAATAATCTTGGACACAATGCAATTGGTAATTATGTTCTGGCATCACCATATTATAATTTTGAACCTTTAGTGCCACAAGGAAGTTCTGCGATATTATCAGCTATAGTTGATAAGTGGTATTCTAATTATTAAACCCAAGAAAATGAAATGGCGAATCCAAATACTGATCAAATCGGACGATTTCAGCAGCTTATTACCAGGAATCCACTTGCTTTCGTTGCTGCTGTATTTTTTCTCATGTTCTGGATTACCTATTTCATAAATATTAATAAAAATAGAGATGCCGAGCAGTACTGGAAGGAACTATACGAAAAAGAAAGGGGTGAGAAAGACGCCTTGAAAGATCAGCTTCTAACAAAGGCCGGATATATAGAGAAAGAAACGATAAAAAAAGCCGATAGTACTTTACGTGAAAAAACACAGGAGCAGGCTAAAACACTTTTAAACAAGGCGAAATGAAAAAGAATCTTATAATTACGATTTTGGTTTTGGCGATTATTGTTTTAGTCGCAAACCTTTTCAAAGGCTGGTTTATTCCGTCAAAAAACGATAGGATTACGGATGAATCTAATAGAGATCGAGATAGTATAATGCTATATACCTGGATGAGTCGGGTTGACAGCACGTTACATGGAAAATTCCAGCAAAAAGAAGGAGAAGTAATAAATAATTACGTCACCGAAAAATACATGACTTATGTCCAGGATACTTTGGCGCCGGCATTGAATATTGCAACTGAAAAAATTGATGAGCTAACCCGCGCTAAGTTTACACTGGAGGGCCAATTGAAAGCTGTTAAGGATCAGCGGGAAAAAGACCGGATTTATTACGAAAATAAGTATATGCAGATTGTTTCTAACACATTAGACAGTACCATTAAGTATAAATACAATGCAATCGTAGATGTTGTAAAGTATCAGGATCGTAAATGGCTTTTGGGGAAAGAAAATACCTATATCGATATTTCGTCTCCGGATAAGAATATGAAAATTAACGGAGTAGAACATTTTAAGAAAAGACTTGATGTGAAACCTAAAAGGATTGGGATTGGTATCCAAGCCGGTTATTATTATGTACCAGGATCAAATCAATTTCAACCTGGGATTGGAATCGGTATTTCTTACAATTTGATACGACTATGATAGATGTATTATTGAAATTATCATTCTATTTAACATTGTACGCCATAGGAGCCGGTACGGGTTTCTGTTTTAAAATAATAATCGACAAAATTTTAGAGAAATGAAAACATTAACAGAGCAAGATTATATAATTGCAGCTCATGAATTAGGCTGTGAAGTTGCAGCAATTAAAGCGGTTGCTGAGGTTGAAAGTTTAAATGGGGGGTTTCAAGCAGATGGAAAGCCAAAGATATTATTCGAAAGACATAAATTCCATGAGTTCACATTTGGAAAATATTCAGCAATGAATTCTGATATATCTAATCCAAAGCCAGGAGGATATACAGGTAATGAATATGTCAGATTGGATAAGGCCGCAAAATTAGATCGAAATGCAGCATTAAAATCATCTTCATGGGGTAAGTTTCAGATTATGGGATTTAATCATAATTTAGTAGGGTTTCCTGTTCTTCAAGATTTCATCAATGCTATGTATAAAAGTGAAGGTGAGCAGCTAAAAGCATTCGTTCAGTTCATTAAAAGGAATAAGCTTGATGATGAATTAAGAGATAAAAAATGGGCTGATTTTGCCAGGGTTTACAATGGCAGAAATTACCATATAAATGAGTACGACAAGAAAATGGCAGCTGCTTATAAAAAGTATTCTAAATAAATTATGGGAAACCACATTTACTCATTATGCAAATAAGTGTATATTTGTTCACCATGAACAATAATGAACTTAGTCAGCTCAGGAAAATTGCTTTTGAGGTTACCATTGACCCCAACAATGCTGTACATGCGGCTAGTGCAGAAGATGTGATAAAAGTTTTAAATGCTTACATTCTTTCCTATAAAGCTTACTTGGAAATAAAACTGAAAGCAGAAAGTAACTCAGAAGAAGTTATTAAAGAGACTTTAAAGAACACTAAATTACTAGTTGTTGATACAGAATTTAATAGCTACCATAATTGCTTAGCTCCATTTAATCCACATGAAACTGGAATCATTAAAGTATTTCAAGATTACAAAACAGATATTTTATCGGTGGACGTCGATAATTATTCTGAAGTACTTGAATTAAGAAATGAATTTACCAAAGAAGAATTACATTTAATTTACAGCCCAATTTTTTCTGCAACTAGTGATAGTTATACTTTGAAGATAAAATCAGATGATGGTATCGTTAGAAAGGTGAAAAAGCCAATTAAGGAGTTTGCCACATACTTTAAACCTGTAAAAGAAAAAGTAAAAAAAACTGAAGATGGTGATAAATTATTCCAGGTATATGTCCATTCTCCAGACCTAAAGAACATCTCTCCAAAAGATATAATTTACAGCTCAGAGCTAGAACACGAAACGTATCCATATACATTTGACCGATTATTTTATAACGGGAAAAACATTTATTTAAATGATTCTATAACTTGCAACGTAGAATATTTTGATGAACTTTATTTTATTTCTTATCCAGACCTTAGAATAGAAGCATGGAGCAATACAAGAAGCGAAGCTGTTGAGGCTTTTAATTTTACATTTTATTCATTGGTAATAAATTATTTAGAAGAGGACGATGACAATTTGACCAACGATGCTATTGTGCTAAAAAATCAATTACAAACCATGATTAGACTAATAAAATGAAAGTAAGGAAAGTTAAGGCAATGACTAAAGTTCTTAAGAAAAAAGGATTTGAACTACATCCTGAAAAAGATGACCACAACTTTTATTATTTAATGGTTGATGGAAAGAAAACGTCTGTGAATACCTTTTTTAGCCATGGTAAATCAGAATACGGAAACTCCTTAATGTTATTGATAAAAAGACAATTACGGTTCCCGAGCTCGCAAACAGCAGAAGATTTCTTCGATTGTCCATTGACAAAAGAAAAGTATATTGAACTACTCCGAGAACAAGGTGACATATTTTAAATATTACATTCAATATCAAAAGAAACATCCCCACTTAATAGTGGGGATGTTTCTTTAATTGATATTACTTGATAATAATGTACCCATCAAAAGGATCCCCATGTATCAACTCAATCGAATTATCTTCTGTTAAGTAAACGGTTTGTATCACATCTATTAGAACCGCACTTTTTTTAGTTGCTTCTTTAGTATAAAAATAAACCTGAATTATGGGTTTTTCTTCCAGAGTTCCTAAAATGTCTACCTTTAAAGTCACACGTTCATCTTTTGGCTTCCAATCTTTGATAAAAAATTCTTGTACCATGATTATTAATTTTTAATTAGGTTGCCAATATACAAACAATTCAGACTTAATCATTACGGTTTACCGTAGTATTATTACTACAAAAAATATCCAATGATGCTCACTCGTTCAGAATCTCTTTCAGCGCCTCTAGTTTTTGTCTTAACAAGAAAATTTCGGATTCTAAAAAATGTATATAATCTATTTTAGACCTATCACTAGGATTAATGTCCTTAATTTTTATCTCAGTCTGGTATATTTCGTCTACTGGAACTTCAAAAAGTTTGGCGATTTTCACCCATTCTTCTTCAAAAATCTTTACAATGCCACTTTCTTTTCTGCTGTAATTGGATACATCTGTTGCGATAAAATCAGCTACCTGTTGCTGAGTATAGCCCTTTTGCTTTCTTATGATGCGTAATTTATCTTTTATCATTTGGGTGTTTTTACAAATTTGCAATTTTTTTTCTTAATGAATTACGGAATTCCGTAATAGTTTGTGGATAACTTTTTAATGCGTCAAGTTCTGTCGTGTTGCGGGTTTTGCTTTGTCACAGAAAATTTTAACATTGGATTGATATGTTTTGGTTCAAAAAGTAAATAACTTTGCGATATGAAAGCGATCGGAAATTTAGAGTTATTTTGCCTTGAAAGCACGGAGCCTGTAGTATTGACACCTTTAGATGAGAGGTTGCACGCTGGTGGTTATGGGGCTTTTCCAAGTGCTGCGCTTGATTTTCCGGATGAGAGTATTGATTTTTTAAAGCTATTGGTAAAAGATCCCGTGACGACTTTTCCAGGAAGAGTTTCCGGGGATTCGTTAAAGGACATAGGAATCCTTAATGAAGATTGGTGCTTAATCCAGAAGGGTATTGAAGCCCGGCCAAATGATTTGGTTGCAGCTATAATTGAAAATCAGTTCTTCATTAAGCGGTTTAGACCACGATACGGAGCCGGTAATCAAATTAAGGAGCTGAAACTTCAATCAGCCAATGTTGAATATTCAGATTTTGACATCACAGATGAAACGGAATTCTTTCTCTGGGGTGTTGTTACATGGACCTTTAAAAACTGGCGGAAACTATGATAGCACTTATTGACGGTAATAATTTCTACGCAAGTTGCGAACGAATTTTTAATTACGGATGGCGGGGCCGGCCGGTTGTTGTTCTATCTAATAATGATGGGTGCGCGATAGCGAGGAGTAATGAAGCAAAAGCATTGGGAATTCCTATGGGAGAGCCATACTTCAAAATAAAGCAACTTGAAAAAACGCATGGTCTTGTAGTGTGCTCAGCTAACTTTGTTTTGTATGGAGATATTAGCAATAGAGTAGTACAGATCACTAAACGATACTGTAATGATATTGAGGTTTATTCTATAGATGAAAGTTTCCTTTTCCTTGATGGATATAGTGACCAGTATGATAAAATGGTTAATCTTCGTAGAGATGTTCTTCAGGGGCTTGACTTACCGACAAGTATAGGTATGGCGCCAAGCAAGACGCTGGCCAAGGTTGCTAATAAGATAGCTAAGAAGTATCCTGATAAAACCGGATCAGTGTATATGCTTGATTCATGGAAGAAGATTGAGGCTGCTATAAAATGGTTTCCGATAGAAGATATATGGGGAGTAGGACGCCGGTATTATGAAAAGTTTAAATCACATGGTGCCCGTACAGCCTGGGACTTTACTCAGTTCCCGGATGATTTTCTTCGCAAGGAAATGGGAATATTGGGATTAAGGATGAAAAAGGAGCTTCTGGGAGAAGCTCAATATACAATGAGTGTTCCGGAACCTAAGAAAAATATATCAACGACAAGAACATTTGATACAGGACATGCTGAGTATGACTATGTACATGAACGTGTATCTACATTTGCTTCAGAGTGCGCTCGTAAACTACGTGAGCAGAAATCATGCTGCAGGCATGTGACTGTTTTCATTATGACAGATAGATTCAAACAAAATCAAGTTCAGTATTCGGACTCATTTACAGTAACGCTTCCAAATCCAAGTAATTCATCCATTGAGATCTCAAAGTATGCAAAAAAAGCACTTGATAAAATATTCATTCCGGGCCCGAAATATCGTAAAGCGGGAGTGATCACGGGAACGTTTGTCCCGGAAAACGAACGTATGACAAGTATGTTTGATGTGGACAATCACGAACGTCACGCTCCCATAATGAACGCAATGGATTTAATGAATTCCAAATTAGGCAAACAGAAGATTAAGCTTGCTTCGCAAGATATTCAGAAGACCTGGAAAATGGATCAAAAACACTTGTCTCCCAGATATTCTACAAGCTTTTACGATTCTATAATTTTGCAAGCGTAATAATTTGTATGCTTTTTGTATCTTTTCATTAAAAATATTCTATGTGCTACTCATTCAATAATAAAAAAGTTGATCTGAAAAAGATTGCTGAAGAATTGGATGCGGAAAATTATGAGAGTGGTTATGTTCAAGAGGAAAATATTTCAGCATTCACAAGACCGGCCATGCCAATTGTATTAGAACATAACGGACGCAAAATAACCCATGCAACTTGGGGACTTTATGCAGAAATACCAAAGGATAAACCAGCAAAGGGATTAAACCTAACCGCTGAAAAAACACATACAATTTACAAGAACTTTGAACATAATAGATGCGTAATACCTATATCCGGATTTTACGATTTTCAACATGTTCCCATATCTGGAAAGAAAACACCAGTCAAAGTAAAGCATGAAGTGTTTTGGAAAGATGCAGATCATATATATTTAGCAGGGTTTTATGATGTTTGGGAAAGTAAAGAAATAGGAGTGGGGATAGTTACTACAGTGGCAAACGAACTCATGTCAGAAATACACAATTCAAAATTAAGAATGCCAATATGTATGGACGCAAGAATGGCAGATAGGTTTTTGAAAGATGAGCCTATTGAAGAATTTGTTTTTCCGGCTTATGATCCGGCACTCGTTGCTGTTAATCTGGAGCCACATAAAATGCCACCACCAACACTATTTTAGCCATGGAAGATCACAGATATATATTTCAACTTCTTGCAAATTATATTGAAGAAGATCCAGATGATCTTGAGAACTTCTATGATGATGCTATGAACTTAATCCGGGGAACTGCAGCAGATAAAAATATTGAATTTGATGGCTACTTCAGAAAGCGATGGGAAATATCAGCAGATACTATTTTCGAGTTCGACGAAGATTATTTCGAAGACCCAGGCCGCCGGGATCTTTACGTTTTCTTATCTGCCTTAGTTGACGATGAGATCTTCGGTTACCTGGAATACGTATGGCATCATGTTTTTGGCGAAGAGCTATCGCAAATAATTATAGAATATAAAATATCGGAGCTAAAAGAAAAAGGCGTCAAATTTTAGACGCCTTAATATTTAATAATGATCAAGTTTTATTTTTTTTGCTTCATCAAACCTTATGTCATTGATGAAATTTGCATAAATCTCTGTTATCTTCTCTGATGAATGCCCAAATATTGAGCTTACGGCCTTTAAATCGAGTCCTGCTTTAAGCTTATCACTTCCTCCCTTGTGCTTTAATGAATAAAGTTTTTTGTTTACTTTCATGTCCTGAATGACTAATCTTCGCCAAAGATCAGTTGGGTATTTTCTTTTGACTTGAAAAGGATTTGGACTAAAGTAATTAGGAACAAGTCCAGGAGTCCTATTCGTTGTATGGGCGCCAAATAAATAGTATTCCGAATTTGATAGGTCAAAATTAGCCAAGTGTTCCTTAATAGTCCCAATAATGGGCACTACTCTTGTTTTATTGTTTTTAGAATTTTTGGAACCTACAATGATAACTTCTTTTTTCATTAAAACATCGCTGCACTTTATCTTTATTAGTTCACCTGGCCGTATCCCCATATAGTAAACAACTGAACAAAAAACATAATAATTTTGATGAAGTTTCTTTAGTTTGGAAAAAACATCTTGATGTTCTTTATCCGACATTAGCTCATATTGCCCTATGTTAGATTCTTTAATTGCTTTAATATCCCTTGCAGGAGATGAAGAAATAATTTCCCATTCTATCAATTCATTAAATATTGAATTCAAATTTCTCAATACTTTATTATAATTTCGTCCGGACCAATTTCGGTCATTCTTAGCCATATCTAAAATAGTTTTAACGTGATACCGATCACATTCATTTATACTTAATTTTTCATATCCGGCTTTTATACAATAGTCTTTTAACAAAGTGATTGAAATACCATACTCGTTGTGTGATCCAGGACTAAGTGTCGATTTCTTTTTTTCTAATCCAAAATCTAAAGCCTCTGTAAGAGACATTCTTACAATATTCTTTTTTACCTTTGGATTCCATCCTAAGCTAATTTCTTTTTCCAAAGTAGCCTTCAGTACTTCGGCTTTAAACATTCTTTCTTCAAATGTTTTACCTGAATTAAGTCCTTTATATATTTTTTTAATAATTTTGCCGTCTAGATAGAGGTAAACATACCATTTATCATCAAGGTTATGAGAGGAAAAAATTCGAACTTCTATTTTTTTCATGATCAAGAATTAAAGCATTAATTTACTATTTTTTACTATAACAATAAAATAATAATTGTAAAGTATTAAAAAATAATTACTTACGAGTAAAGGTAAAAAATAACTAAATTTGTGCGGTTAAAAGCAAAGTATTTTACAACATTAAAAGATTGAAAAATTCAATTGATCAATACGTTGGATAGCTAATCTTTTAATTATTAAACCTTTATACTTTTAATTTTTACTTATGGACACAGAAAATATAAAAATTCAGATAAAAACATTCTTCGGACTGGAGCAGATTCTGGCGGAAGAAATCAAGAAATTAGGCGGAAGAAATGTCGAAATTAAAAACAGAGCGGTAAATTGTGAAGGAGATCTTGGTTTTCTTTATAAAGTTAATTATTCAGCAAGAACAGCATTAAAAATCTTAGTGCCGATTCATGAGTTTAAAGCTTTTAACCAGCACCAGTTTTATGACAGACTTTTTAAATTTCCGTGGGAAGACTTTTTGAGTGTCGACCAGTCTTTTGCTATTGATTCAACCGTAAATTCTGAAACATTTAAGCATTCCCAGTTTGTGACGTTAAAAATGAAGGATGCTATTGTGGACTATTTTCAGGATAAATTCAAGAGACGTCCTAATGTGGAAACAAGAAATCCGGATATTAAATTCCATCTTCATATCGACAGGGAATTGGTGATGATTTCACTGGATTCTTCCGGAGACCCGTTATTTAAGAGAGGTTACAGAAGAGAGCAGGGAGAAGCACCTATTAATGAAGTGCTTGCCAGCGGAATGCTTCAGCTTGCCGGCTGGGATGGAAGAGGAAACTTTCTTGATCCTATGTGTGGCTCAGGAACATTATTGATTGAGGCTGCTATGATTGCATTGGACCTTCCGGCACAGACTTTCAGAAGAGGATTTGCTTTCCAAAACTGGAAAAATTATGATGCTGAACTGTTTTCAAAAATTAAAGAGTTCAGAATTAATAGAGTGAAACAGTTTGATGGAAAAATTGTGGGATATGACATTGATGGCAAAATGCTGAATGCCGCCAAAATAAATGTGGATGCTGCAGAAATGGAAGATGTGATTGAGATCAAAAAACAGAATTTTTTTGATTCCAAGAAAGACCTCTTCCCATTACTGATGGTATTTAACCCTCCTTATGATGAAAGAATCTCAATCAATGACGATGATTTCTACAAAAAAATAGGGGATAC
This sequence comes from Chryseobacterium sp. WG14, assembly GCF_024586945.1. Taxonomy (NCBI): domain Bacteria; kingdom Pseudomonadati; phylum Bacteroidota; class Flavobacteriia; order Flavobacteriales; family Weeksellaceae; genus Chryseobacterium; species Chryseobacterium sp. WG14. The sequence continues at coordinate 247,987 of NZ_JALCZD010000002.1, read as the reverse complement.
CTTTAAAACAAACTATCCGAATACATTAGCATGGTTAATTTCATCCGATTTGGAAGCTGTTAAAAAAATAGGATTACGTCCTTCCAGAAAGATTAAACTTTTCAACGGAAAACTGGAAACCAGATTTTTGCAGTATGAAATGTATGAAGGAACAAAAAAAGTACACAAACTCGAAAATCAATAAAGATTTATAAACCCTTCCTGTTGTGGAAGGGTTTTTGCTTCTAATATTCAAAATTTTGTTTAATCTTTAAGCTAATCTATGTCCTGGAATATTTTTGATATAATAGGTGTTGTTTTTGATGCGCTGGAGTTGTTGGGAGGTTCGTCGACCTCCAATGAGGAGAGCCATCAAAAGCCCAAAAAGTGAAGATCCAAATATAGGCTAGAGTAGATAAGTATTGGCTTTTCACTCTATATTTTTGGATTGTTTTATTCCAGAAGCTTATTTTCTATGATTTTTTCTGCTGCTGTTTCTTCTTTCAACAGCTTTAGTTATCTGCTTATACTTTAAATCCGGTTTGTTTTTTTAGAATACCTTGTTTTTTTTCAAGAAAACAAGAATTTGTTGTGTGTTTTGTATTTTTATTTGCTGTTGTTTGTTTTATTTATTCCTTTTTGATAAAATAGTGTATGATTTTGATAATTTATCATTAATTGTTTATTGGGTCTTATTCTACATTTGAAATAAACAATTGTATTATGAAAAAAATTAGCTTATTATCTTTTTTTATTTTATTGATTAGCATGCTCAGTGTTATTTCATGTAATTCTGACAGTTTAGATGATTCTACAACTCCAAAAGAACAATCCTTATCAGCCAGTGGGAATTTGAATTCCAAAGTGGCTGCTTTTGGAAAAAATCCTCTTTCTGTTATGTATGTTGAGGTGAATAACAATGATATCCGGGAAGTAGGTAAATATAAACTGGCAGATGGAAGGCAGCTTTTTGATGTGGCTATTATTTTTGCAGCCAACATCAATTATAATACCTCCACTCAGAAGGCGTATTTACATTTTAATGACCAGGTTACCAATGTACTTACTAATAAAAATACTTACATAAAACCTTTACAGGACAAAGGGATTAAAGTGATGCTGTCAATCCTTGGGAATCACCAGGGAGCCGGATTTGCTAATTTTCCAACTCAGGCTGCTGCTCAGGCTTTTGCCCAGGAGTTAGCTGATGCTGTAAATACGTATGGTTTGGATGGTATCGATTTTGACGACGAATATGCGAATTATGGCGCTAACGGAACAGCTCAGCCTAATCAGTCTTCATTTGTTTATCTTGTGACTGCCCTTAGGGACTTACTTCCAACCAAGATTATTTCTTTTTATAATATTGGCCCTTCGGCAAGCAATCTTTCTTATAATGGGGTAACTGTAGGATCGAAAGTAGATTATGCCTGGAATCCATATTACAGTACGTATTCAGCTCCCAACATACCAGGTCTGGATAATGCTCATAAAGGTGCTGCAGCAGTAAATGTAAATTCAGGGACTTCTTCTTTTACAAGCAGTTCTACAGCGATAAACTTTGCACAGAGAACTAAAACTGACGGATATGGTGTTTTTCTGTATTATGATTTGGGAGCTACCAATATAGCGTCCTATTTTTCTGGTGCCACCAATGTGCTGTATGGACAAAATACAGTGTATGGAGATGGAACAACAACGCCCACAACAGGAATTATATCCGGAGCTACCTATCAGTTGGTTTCTGCCACTAATGGTACTAGTGTATTGGATGTTTTGAATGCAGGGACAACAGACGGAACAAAAGTTCAGCTTTGGGCTGCCAATGGTAATACCGCCCAAAAATGGAAAATTACTGATGTGGGTGGAGGATACTATAAGCTGCAGCCTCTTAATGCTCCCACTAAATCTTTAGATGTATCCAATTCAGGTACAGCCAATGGAACTCAGGTACAAATATATACAGACAATGGAACAAATGCCCAGAAATGGAAATTAACATCGCTGGGAAATGATTATTATAGTCTGTCTCCCGCTCATGCGCTAAGTTCTAATCTTGATGTCAATAGCGGTTCTGCAGGCAATGGAACAAAAATCCAGATTTGGGCAGCCAATATCGGCAATGCCCAAAAATGGAAATTAGTAAAATTATAGTTTCTATTTTAAGAACAAATTTCAAACTGAAATTTGTTCTTTTTTTTTTGCAGAGATCTTTTATATTTCCATGAGCATCATATGTTCCTATTTATTTAAAATATCAATTTATCAACAAACAAAGGGAATTACTACCTCGGGAGCTTATGATTAAAATGCCGTCTAAAAGTATCATGGTGTTAATTTCGGAGAATACCTGTTAAACTGTTTGTGAATTCCTTTATGAATGGTTATTTTTGACAAATTTTCAATTTGAAACCTAGTATTTCCATTATTGTTGCTATTTACAACCGAAAAGATGAACTTTTTGAGTTGCTGACCTCCCTTACCCAACAGACGGATAAAGAGTTTGAAATTATTATTGTGGATGATGGCTCTGTAATAGACCTGAAACCTACGATACATCATTTTGACGAAGTCCTGGATATTAAATATTTCAGGAAAGATAATTCCGGACCGGGGCTGACCAGGAATTACGGATCAGCAAGAGCGGCTAATGAATGGCTGGTTTTTGTGGACAGTGACGTCATTGTTGAGAAAGATTATATCGGGCATATTAAAAAAGATATTGTTACCATTCCGTGTGATGCATTTGGTGGGGCAGATAAAGCGCATAAAGGTTTTAATCTGATGCAGAAGGCTATTTCATATTCTATGACTTCTGTTTTTACAACGGGAGGAATCAGAGGCAGTAAAAAAGCAGTTTCAAAATTTCAGCCCAGAAGTTTTAATATGGGTGTGAAAAAGGCGGTTTTTGAAAAAGTAGGTGGATTTTCAGAAATGAGGATAGGAGAAGATCCTGATTTATCAATGACGCTTTGGGAAAATGGTTTTACCACGGCCTTTTTTGATGATATTGCAGTATATCACAAAAGAAGGGTAGATTTCGGGAAATTCTCCAAGCAGGTCTACCAGTTTGGTTGTGCAAGGCCTATTCTCAACCAAAGACATCCTGATTACGTAAAGATTTCTTTTGCTTTTCCTACCTTATTTATGCTGGGATATATAATGGGTTTTTTAGAATACTTTGTGCTGGGAAGAGGCATTATCCTTGCTTTTTATGGACTGTATACCTTTTTGGTACTTTTCCATGCCTTACTTCTTACTAAAAATATAAGTATTGCCGGTATGGCAGTTATTTCCACTTATATCCAGATGTTTTCTTACGGCTACGGCTTCCTGAAGTCCTGGGTTTTACTGAATGTTTTTAAAATGAAACCGGAGGATGCTTTTCCTCATCATTACCATAAAAAATAAAAGCTGTCGATTTTGACAGCTTCTATTATAACAATAAATTTAGAGTATAGGAATGTTTTCATGGGTAAGAACGCCTACTTTAAGCATGCATTCTTTCATTTTTTGATACGTTCTTTTTATATCGTGGTCTAAACCGATAGAGAATCTGATCAGGCCATCAGAAATCCCTATGGAAGCACGTTCTTCTTCCGGAATTTCAGAAGAGGTAGATTTTCCGGAGCATGAGAATAAGGTTTTATAAAACCCTAAGCTTACGGCCAGATAACCCAGATTTTCTGTCTGCATCATTTCCATCAGCTCATTAGCTTTTTCCGTAGTTCCGGCATCCAGCGTCAATAGTCCTCCATATCCATATTCTTCATGAATCATACTTTTCATTAATTCATGGTTTTTATGAGACTCCAGACCCGGATAGGAGATTTTCAATCCGTCTTTTTCAAATCTTTCGGCAAGGTACATTGCATTGTGGCTGTGCTGTTTCATTCTGATGTGCAGGGTTCTCAGATTTTTTAAGATACTGGCAGATCTGAAACTGTCCATAGTAGGACCAAGAAGCATACAGGCTCCCGAGTTTACATTTTTAGTATCGTTAATGAATTCCTGGGTTCCACAATAAACACCACCTACAGTATCACTGCTTCCATTAATGAATTTCGTTAAACTATGGATAACGATATCCGCTCCCAGTGACGTTGGCGAAATGGAAAGAGGTGAAAAAGTATTGTCGACAATCAGTTTTAAATGATGTCTTTTACATATCTCTGAAAGTTTTCTAAGGTCTGCCACTTCAAGAAGCGGGTTGCTTACACTTTCACAGTATATTACTTTAGTATTAGGCCGTATGGCGTTTTCTATAGATTCAAAATTTCCGATATCTACAAAAGAGGTTTCAATATGGTAAGGAGGCAGAAAGTTTTTTAGAAACGCATAGGTTCCGCCATAAATTGTTCTGCTGGAAATAATGTGATCTCCGCCTTTGCATACCTGCATCAGAACAGAAGTAATAGCGCCCATTCCGGAAGCTGTTACATTGGCTGATTCTGTATTTTCCAATTTGGCAAGTGCCTGAGCCAGATAAAGATTCATTGGAGAGGAGTGTCTTGAGTACAGATAACATCCTTCTGCATTTCCTTCAAAAGTATCAAACATTGTTTTTGCAGAAAGGAAAGTATAAGTAGAGCTGTCTGAAATGGAAGGATTTACTCCCCCGAATTCACCAAAATACTGAAGATCCTGTATTTCATTGGCTGCATTGAAATTTTCCATAAGCGTTGTTTTTATTTTATGGAACCAAATTGCATCATTTTCATAATTATTACAACATAAATTTGAATTTATAGAATATAAAACTGCTAATGTTTGTTTATTTAGATAATATATTTAGTATCTTCGGAGATATTAAATTTTGACCAAAAATTTATCTATGGAACTTGACGAAACTGACAAAAAACTGCTCCTGTTTTTACAGGAAGACTGCAAACAAACAACCAAAGAGCTGTCCGGCAAGCTTGGGTTATCTGTAACAGCTGTCTATGAACGAGTGAAAAAGCTGGAAAATGCAGGTGTTATTTCTAAATATGTAGCCTTGTTGGACAGGAATAAGATCCACCGGAATTTCATTGTTTTGTGTCATGTAAAATTAACACAGCACAAAAAAGAATTTGTATTGCAGTTCGAGAAAGAAGTGATGAATCTTGAAGAAGTTACGGAATGTTTTCATGTAAGTGGAGATTATGACTATATCCTCAAGATAGGGGTCAGAGATATAGAAGATTACCGTAGCTTTATGCTGACGAAACTTACGACCCTTCAGCACATCGCCAGTACGCACAGCTCATTTATGATCTCTGAAGTAAAAAATACAACAGCGATTATTTTGTAAAAGGCAGTATATTATATTAAATGTCTGTATATCTATTTGATTATCAATTTATTTGTAATTACACCAGGACTCCGTTTTTAGAAGCAATCGGATCAGGCAGATCAGTTTCACCGGTCATTTGAAGCAGGTCTATTTCTATCGTTCTGCAGATGGAAAGCATAGGAACATCAAACATAAGCCCTGCAAAAGGGTTTTCAGAATAATCTCCAACCAGCTCCATAATAATATAGATCCAGCCAATGGTGATACAGAAAGGAATGGAGGTCCAGATGCCCCAGTCTCCAAGTTTGGCAAATTCATTCACTAATCCAAGAGGCAGCAGCATGATAAACAGAATGTTAAATACAAATGCGGTACTGGCAAACTGTCTTGGGGATGGGAACTTCTTGATTCTTTCTGCCTGCCCCTGGAAACCATAGAACTCATTCAGTGAATTTTGAAGTTGTACCTGGTTGAAATCGGTGATGGCATTTATGTTTTTCAGCTCGTTAATATCTTTTGCCTGTTGAGAGATCAGATACGTAGCAAAGTTTTTATATTCACTTTTAAGTTCGTATTCTTCTTCGGAAAGATATTTATGCAGGAAAATAGGAGCTCTTCCATAATCAGGAAATCCTGCCTTAATCAGTCTGTTTCTTCTTAGGTTGATTCTCCCTAACTTGTTTTCAGTATTAATGTGTTCCCATTCTGCAGGGATGAGAAGCTGCTCACGGAAGGTATATAACCACGCAATATGACGGTAAATAATTCTTTTTTTCCGGTCTTCCAGATCAAACACACCTATTTCTTCATTCTTGGTATCAAAGGCCTGTACCATGGAAGCAAATGACCGGCTGGAATTCACAATTCCGCCCCATATTTTTCGAGCTTCCCAAAGTCTGTCGTAGGCCTGGTTGTTTTTAAATCCTACTAAAAAAGCTTCTGCCGTACCAATCAGTGCAACAGGAACCCAGGGAATAGTCATCCACTGCCAGTTGAAGAAATAAAACAGAACGGCAATCAGTGTACACCAGATAGAAATTAAGATGAGGTGCGTTCCCGATAGATTAAGAACCTGTTTATAATTGACGTATTTTGTAGTGATCATAAAGAAGAATGTGTTTTTGGTGTGCCGACAAAATGAATACCAAACTGTAATGGGCTTTTATCATAAATGGTCTGTCAGTAATGATTTTTTAGTTTTCTCTGGTTACAATGGTCTGGGATTTAGATGGATAATCTTTAATAAAAGTAATGAAAAAAAAGCATAAAAAAACCTCTAAAAAAAATTAGAGGCTGTTATTTATATAAGCTTAATATTGAAGCATTTCTTCGATCTTTTTGGAAAGCTTCTCCGCGTTAGGTAGCATTTCTTTTTCCAGTATCAGATTGATGGGGACAGCCGGAACATCTAAAGATCCCATTGTTTCTACCGGAGCATCCAGATATTTGAAACAGTTTTTCGAAATACGGTGGGCAAAAGCTTCTGCGAAGGAATTGTTAAGCTGTTCTTCTGTCAGAACAATACATTTTCCGTGAGCTTTTACCCTTTCAAAAACAAGTTCTTCATCTAATGGGATTAAAGTTCTTAAATCAATCACTTCCACTCTGCCGTTGAAATTTTTAACCGCTTCTTTAGCCCAGTAAATACCCATCCCATAAGTAACAATCAATAAAGTTCTGCCTTTTTCGGTTTCATTCTGGTCAGCTTCAATGATTACTTTTCCTTTTCCAAACGGAAGAATATAATCTTCAGCAGGCTCTATTGTTTTGGCATCTTCAGTTCCCGGAACCTTGCTCCAGTATAATCCTTTATGTTCCAGCATTATTACCGGATTGGGATCGTAATAGGCTGCTTTTAACAGCCCTTTGAAATCTGCAGCATTACTTGGGTAAGCTATTTTAATTCCTTTAATATTGGCCAGGATGCTTTCAACGCTGCCGCTGTGGTAAGGTCCGCCGCCACCATAGGCTCCAATTGGAACACGGATAATATTGCTGACAGGGAACTTTCCGCCACTTAGATAGCTTGATTTTGAAATTTCGGTGATCAGTTGATTGATTCCCGGATATATGTAATCAGCAAACTGAACTTCTACGATAGGTTTTAATCCTACAGCACTCATTCCTGCTGTGGACCCAATGATATAAGCTTCCTGAATAGCAGTGTTGAAAACTCTTTTACTGCCGAATTTTTTACCTAAGGTCACTGTTTCACGGAAAACCCCACCAATTCTTTCTCCAACATCCTGTCCATAAAGCAGCGCTTCAGGATGTTTCCACATAAGCTCCTGTATAGCATGGATGGCAGCATCTACCATTACGATCTTTTCTCCGTTGGCTGGTTCGCGGGTTCCTGCTTCTTCAGTAACAGGAGTAGGCGCGAAGATGTGCTGCATTACGGTTTCCGGTTTTGGATCTTCCGCATTTTTAGCTCTTTCAAAAGCATCTTCCGCTTCAAGACGTGCCTTTTTTGTGATTTGTTTTAAATGATCCTCATCTATACCTGCTTCCAGTAATTGTTTTCTAAGGATTTCTCCCGGATCTTTAGCCCTATGTTTTGTTAAATCTTCTTCGTTTCTGTAAAACTCTCTTCTTACGCCGGAAGTATGGTGGCCAATAAGTACTGTTTTTGCACAGACAACTAAAGGCTTTCTTTCCGTTCTTACGAAATCCACAGCTTTTTTCATGGCTTCGAAACTCTCTATGAAATCAGTTCCGTCCACTCTCATTCTGCTTAATCCTGTAAATCCTGCTACAAAGTCATACGCATCACAGGTTCTTGCTTCTTCTTTGGTTACAGAAATTCCCCATTCATTATCCTGAACCAGAAATATGATTGGGAGCTGATGTAATGCGGCAAATTGTAACGCTTCACTTACTTCACCTTCCGTTACCGAATTGTCTCCAAGGCTGCAAACTACCACAGGATTATTTTCAAAATGCTGAAGATTAAAGTCCTGGATGTATTTTATTCCCTGAGCAACACCGGTTGTAGGAATAGTCTGCATGCCGGTAGCAGAGCTTTGATGGATGATCTTTGGTTTATCTTCATCCCTGCTTGACGGATGAGAATAATAAGATCTACCTCCTGAAAAAGGATCCTCAGCTTTAGCCAATAATTGAAGCATAAGCTGGTATGGCTCAAAACCAATTCCTAAAAGAATACTTTCATCTCTATAATAAGGGGAAATCCAGTCTTCTTTTTTTAACTGATAAGCAGTTGCTAGCTGAATGGCTTCATGACCTCTTGAGGTGCTGTGTACATATTTACAGACATTTCTGTTTTCTTCGTAAATATCGGCCATTGCCTTAGCCAGCATCATATGATTATACGCTTTGAGTAATATATCCTGAGAAACTTTTTCGTGAAGTGTATTTTCCATAGGAAGCAAATATACATAAAAAAACAAAATACTAACAAGCGTTAGTATTTTGTAAAAAAATTATGATTTTAGTGACTATTCTCTAATTACTTTTTTAGAAATAACCTCTTTATCCGTTTTTACTTCAACAATATAAATTCCTTTTGTATAAGCTGATAAATCAACGGTTTCTTTATCACTGTTGATGGTGCCATTCTGTAATTTTTTACCAGATAAGTCATACACAGTGAAAGTGGATTTTTTAGGAGCTTTCAATATGTTGGTGACATCTTTTGTGATAGAAGGAGCAATAGCAAGACTGCTTAAAGGACTAGCCTCTTTTGTTCCTAAAAAGGAAGAATAGCCTGTCACGATAATAGAGTAATTTTGAGGAGCATCAGCGCCTGCATTATTTTTCAAAGTATTTTTATTCGTGATTTCAATTCTATAGTTTCTTCCGGCTGCAGGAGTATCTATAACTACCTGTTCTACATTGTCTACTGTATTATCTCCTTTTGCAGCAGGTGTCATCGGGCTGTTGACATCAAGCTTCCATGGAAAATAAGATGTATTTGTGGCGGTGTCAATGATCCTTAAATCTAAATCATTAACAAGCTTAGACGTTCTATTATTGTGAACTTCTGGATCTGTTGTAGGCATAATCGTATACTCAGGATCAATCCAGGAAATGGTAACTTTTAAAGGTTCACTACCGGAAGCGGTCACTGTTTTAGTATTTGTTACTCCGCTGTTTAATACTTCATCGGCGAAAACTATGCTATTGTTGGACTTTGCTAGAAGAAGTTCAGCGCCTTTCTTGGCATCAATAAATCCCCAGCCAAAATGTGGGTCTGGGCCAACATTACCTGCTTCCATTGCTGAATGTACCATTAAGGTTTTTGCTGAAGCTGCATTTAGCTCTGCGTTGTTAAAAAGCTGTTTGGTAATTTGTGTCCATAATCCAATAATACCTGTTACTATAGGGGCAGAATAAGAAGTGCCACTACCTGTTGCTGCGCTCTGGCTTCCTGTATTGTTATTTTGTGTATCTGCACTTGCAACATCTGTTCCTACGGCTGTAATATCTGGTTTTATGCCCCCGTCATCTCTTGGCCCTGCACTGCTATAGCTTGAGTGTATAACATCTGTGGCAGTGGTATATCTTCCTCCATTGGCTGTAATTCTGTCTGAAGCTGCAACGACAATAATATTTTTCGCTAAAGAACCAATCCCAATGCAGTCATATCCTTGTGCACAATTATTGGGAGGTAGTGTGTCAGTTGCGACAAATTCAACCAAATTTCCTGCACTATTTTTATAATATTTTTTATTGGTACTGGTTGTGGCATTGGGGCCATCGCCATATGAATTTCCGGCAGATTTTACAATGATGTAAGAAGGGTTGTTATATACAATCTTGTCATAATCTCGATCATTTGTATAATAGGTTCCTTGAGCATCAAATGATGTGCTTGGACTATTGAAATTACCATTCCATATCCATGCTGGCAGGTTGCTGACTAGTGCTTGACCCCAACCTTGGTTACTTCCATATGAGTGATTAGAAATTTTAGGTTGTGCCTTAATTATTTTTTGAAAAATGGTACTGGGTGTTGAATCACCAGGTAATGTTGTTTGTAGAAAAGCATAGGCATCTATCGTAGAATTTGGAGCAATGCCTTTAAAATTAACTTGCCTTCCACTTGGAGAAAATGTATATGGGAAGTTTCTGGCTCCAATAAAGCTGGCAACAGCTGTTGCATGATCTCCATAAATTAAACTATCAGCTTCTTTGTTGCTTATTCTGTTTTGGACGTTGTTGAAAAATGTATGACCAGCAAATACCCTTGCTGGTCTACCTGGGATTGAACAGCCGTCAAAAATGGTAAATTTGATATTTTCTCCATTAAAAGAACCAGTCAAACCCGTAATATTTCCTCCCTGTAAAAAATCAGAATTAGAATTAAGGATTTGATCCATATCCTGCCCTTTGTAAAAATAAGGCCTGTTACTTGGTAGAAAACCAGCGAGGCTGATTTTCTGTTTTTCAATTTCTTCTAAGGTCTCTGTACTTCTGTTGTTGCCATAGCGCTTGGCTACATAAGAATCAAATTTCTTCGCATTTTCAATCCTTTGTTTTTCAAATTCCTGTTTCAGAATTTCATTGTTGTTTTGTGCATTTGCTAAAGAAATAGCTAAAATGCTGATCGAAATAAAGATTTTTTTCATGACATTGATATTTTTTTAAACTTTGTGTTTTGCTAATTTATCAATAAGTTGCTTAATTTGATTGTTTGTTGGTTATTATGATGATTTTTTAATTTTATTTTAATTTTATTTATTATTTTGTTTTATTTATTTAATTAATTAATATTTTATTTTTGTTTTATTTTTTCATTAAAAAAAGGTTGCTAAGCTTGGATATTTGTGCTTTTGAATTATTTTACTTTAAAAAAATAATTGTAGAACGACATCTGTGAGAAGGGGGGATCTGATAACATATCTAAGAAGATGATCTCTACATTTTGTTCATTAAACTAAAAATACTGGCTGGTGTCAGTATTTAAAACCTTAGTCTGTCCATTTAAAATATTTAAAATGTTTTTTTTGTGAATAAATATATTTTATTGACTTAATTTATTTTAATTTGATACAATTGCTGTTTGGTTTGGTTTAATTTGTTATTATTTCAATATTTGTAAAATAGAAACGGTTATTTATATTATGGTCTTAAAACAGAATTAGAAAAAAATGAAGTAACTTTACATTCTCTTTTTTAAAAAAGTTAGAAAATTATATGTACTTAATTTTTGACACAGAAACAACCGGTTTACCAAAGAATTTTAATGCTCCGCTTTCAGACTCAGATAACTGGCCAAGAATGGTTCAGATTGCTTGGCAGGTTCATGATGATGATGGGAAATTAATTGAAAATCAGGATTATATTATAAAACCTGAAGGCTATGATATACCCTTTAATGCTGCAAGGATTCACGGGATTACTACAAAAATTGCCAATGAAGAAGGTCGTGACCTCCAGGAAATTCTCGAAGAGTTTTCAAAAGTTCTTGAAAGAGTAAGAGTAGTTTCCGGACATAATGTTGAATTTGACTACAATATCGTAGGAGCAGAGTTTTATAGAAAAAATATAGAAGATAATTTACAGGCAAAACCCAGGGCAGATACCATGATCCTGGGAACAGACTTCTGTAAGCTTGGCGGAGGCCGTGGAGGCAGATACAAATCTCCGAAACTTGAAGAATTATACGAAAAACTTTACGGAAATAAATTTGATGAGGCGCATAATGCTGCGGCTGACGTAAATGCCACGGCCCAGGTTTTCTTCGAAATGATGAGAATTGGTGTGGTTCCGGCTGAGATATTGAAGATATCAGAAGATCAGCTGGCCTATTTCAAAAGCCTTTATCCTGATCCTATCCAACCTTTTGGAATTGTTATACGAAGACAGGTTGCTGACTTTAATAATAAGAAAAAGCAGCAGGATTTTGGAAGTATAGACGAAATTGATCTTGGTAAATATTTCAATTTTGATAACCACAGTGTGTTTTCTACATTGACTGCCACTTCAAGTATCAATGACCTGATTAAAAAAGCTTCTGATGAAAATTTCCCTGCCGTTGGAATGGTCGATTTGGGAAATATGATGGGTGCCTTTAAATTTGTTTCTGCGGTGGAAAGCACTAACGCAGACAGAGCCAAAAAACATAAAGAATATCTGGCAAAAAAACAGGAAGCAGAAGAGAAGGGCGAGGAATTTAATGAGGAAGAACCTGTTTCGGAACCACTGATTCCTGTGGTTGGATGCGAATTTTATATTTCAGAACGCTACGAACAGAAGCAGTTTACTAAAGATGATCCCGACAGAAGAACCCAGGTTGTTCTTCTGGCAAAAGACTTTAACGGATATAAAAACCTGGCCAAGCTTTCCAGTATTGGATTCCTGAAAGGATTCTATTTTGGGGTTCCCAGGATAAGCCGTGAGCTGATTGCTCAGTATAAAGAAGGTATTATTGCATTGACGTCGGGAATTCTTGGAGATATACCTGATGCCATTCTAAACACAGGGGAACAAAAAGGGGAAGAGCTCTTTAAATGGTGGAAAGATACTTTCGAAGATGATTTTTATGTTCAGCTTCAAAATCATCAGCTTCCTGAGGAAGAGCATCTTAATGAAGTTCTATTATACCTGGCAGATAAATATAATGTTAAGATTTTAGCCCAAAACCAAACTTTTTATACCAATAAAGATGATTCCAATATTCAGGATATCGTAAGCTGTATTAAAGATGGTGAAAAGCTTACAACCCCTGTGGGTAAAGGATTTGGTAAAAGAAGAGGATTGGCTACAGGAGAGTATTACATCAAAAATTCTGATGAAATAAAAGAAGCCTTTCTTGCCTATCCTGATGCCTTTGAAGCCTATGAGGAATTCTTTGCAAAATTTAAACCTTACACCCTAAAAAGGGATGTTCTTCTTCCGAAATTTGATATTCCTGAAGAATTTATCCATGCAGAAGATGATGTAGATGGAGGGAAAAGAGGAGAGATGGCTTACCTTACCTATCTTACCTATGAAGGAGCTAAAAGGAGGTATGTGGATACAGGGATCACAGACGAAATAAAAGAACGGCTTGATTTTGAGCTGGAAGTAATTGCCAATACCGGTTATCCGGGATATTTCCTTATTGTTCAGGATTTCTGTAATGAAGCCCGTAAAATGGGAGTCTGGGTAGGTCCCGGAAGGGGATCAGCAGCTGGGTCAGCCGTTGCTTACTGTATTGGAATTACCAATGTAGACCCTGTAAAGTATGATCTCCTTTTTGAGAGATTCCTGAATCCTGAAAGGGTTTCCATGCCCGATATTGATATCGACTTTGATGATGAAGGCCGGGACAGGATTATCAAATGGGTAATTGAAAAATATGGACAAAATCAGGTGGCTCAGATTATTACGTATTCCGTTCTTGGTGGAAAATCTGCCATTAAAGATGCCGGAAGGGTTTTGGATGTTCCGATTCCTGATACCAATAATATTGCTAAGCTTATTCCTTCCACACCGGGGATGAATATTGCAAAAGCATTGGCAAAATATGAAAAATTAAAACCGGAAGAACAGATGCTTGTTGATGAGATGAGGTATGTTCTTAACAGTCCTGATGATGCCCGGCATGGAGTATTGGCAAGTGCCAAGAAAATGGAAGGATGTATCAGGAATACCGGTATTCACGCCTGTGGGGTAATTATTACACCGGAGGATGTAAGTAATCTGGTTCCTGTAACTATTGCGGCGAAAGATGCTGATATTTTGGTGTCACAGTTTGATAATTCGGTGGCAGAAAGTGCAGGTCTTTTGAAAATGGACTTCCTGGGGCTTAGAACGCTGACCATCATTAAAGATGCTTTAAAGCTGGTAAAGGAAAGACATGGGATTGATATTGATCCTGATGAGATTCCCCTGGATGATACCAAAACCTATCAGCTGTTTAAAGAAGGAAGAACGGTCGGGATTTTCCAGTATGAAAGTCCTGGGATGCAAAAATATATGAGGGAGCTTAAGCCAACGGTTTTTGCCGATCTTATTGCCATGAATGCTTTGTACCGTCCGGGTCCTATTAAATATATTCCAAACTTTATTAACAGGAAGCATGGAATTGAGGAGATCGTTTATGATTTACCGGAAACGGAAGAGTATCTGAAAGAAACTTACGGAATTACGGTTTATCAGGAGCAGGTAATGCTTCTGTCTCAAAAATTAGCCAACTTTACCAAAGGTGAAGCCGATACGCTGAGAAAGGCAATGGGTAAAAAGCAGATTGATGTTCTTAACAAAATGTATCCCAAATTCATAGAAGGAGGTAGAAAGAATAATCTGAATGAGGAGAGGTTGGAAAAGATATGGAATGACTGGAAGGCCTTTGCTGAATATGCCTTCAACAAATCTCACTCTACCTGTTATGCATTTATTGCGTATCAGACAGCCTTTTTGAAAGCAAATTATCCAGCCGAATACATGGCGAGTGTAATGAGTAATAACATTAACAATACGGATTCAATCACTATGTTTATGGAGGATTGTAAAAGTATGGGTGTGGATGTTTTAGGTCCGGATGTTAATGAATCACAATATAAATTCTCAGTAAACGAAAAAGGACAGATCCGTTTTGGACTTGGAGCCATTAAAGGTATTGGTGAAGGTCCGAGTGAAGGAATTACCAGGGAAAGGGAAAACGGCAGATTTAAAAATATTTATGATTTCTTTGAAAGGATATTACCTTCCCAGATGAATAAAAGAGTGGCAGAAAGTTTAGTGCTGGCTGGCGCTTTTGATGAGCTGGATTCTTTCCACAGAGGTCAGTATTTTGATATCGATATGGCGGGAAGAACGAATCTGGAAAGATTAATCAGATACGGGCAAAGCTTTCAGGAGAGTAAAAATGAGATGGAACATTCCCTGTTTGCTGATTTTGCAGAAGAGGTTCAGATTGAACAGCCAAAATTACTTCCTTGTCCGGAATGGCCCAATATGCATACCTTAAATAAGGAGAAAGAAATCATTGGATTCTACCTTTCTGCACATCCACTGGATGAATTCAAGTACCAGTTCCAGTTTATCCAGGGACAGCTTTCTAAGAAATCGGTGCTGGAAAAAGAGGGAGAAGATAAAACGGGGACTGATGAAGCGCCTGTTTTAGAACAGGATTCACTGGATGAAACGGTTGATCTTACAGAGATTGTATCTGATGACGTCGTTGCAGGTGAAGAGGAAGTGATAGAAGAAGTGACCAAAAAAGCAGAACCAAAAGGGACTTTTTCATTTTTAAATCTTGATGAGGTAGATGCTTATAAAGAGCAGGCTTTCGCAAATAAACAGGAGGAACTGTTTGAAGAAAAAAAGAAGGACTGGAAAACACTGCAGAAAGAGAGAGAAAACGGAGGTGGCGGAAAAGAATACACCGTAGCAGGTTTAATTACGGAATATAGAGTTCAGGATGGCTTCAGGAGTGGGGAAAAAGTCGCTTTTGTGACCCTTGAGGATTATTCCGGATCATATTCTTTCAGGCTTGGAGACAGAGATTATATGAGGCTGAAAGAAAAGCTCGAGGTTCAGAGGTTTGTAATTTTTAAGATCAAATTTGCCCAGGTAAAAGATGGTCGGGTTTTCGTGAATGTAAATGATGTGATTGAGCTTCAGGAAGCATTTGAAAGATTTGCGAAAAGCATATCTCTGGTTATGGATGTAATGGATGTAAGACCTGAAGATCTCGATTTCTTCAGAACGGTTCTCGAAAGGAATAAGGGAAATCAGAAGTTGAAATTCTTTATTAAAAATATTGATGATGACTCTCACATAGAAGTTCAGTCTATGAAACATTCTGTAGACCTCAATGGAGATCTTATAAAAGAAATTCAGCTGCTTAATAAGTATGAATTTTATCTTAATTAAAAGAAAATAGCAAATAAATATTTGTAAAAGTGGCTTTTTAGCCACTTTTTTTATTGAGTTTTATTGAATTTGGTGATTTTTTTTCAAAAATTATTTTATGTTAAATAGCAATCTGTTTATTCTGTTGCTTTGTTAGTGTTCTTTTTAAAGATTTGATAATCAATATTTTATAATTTTTCATCAATTGATGAAAAAATGTTAAAACTAAATAATTGTTTAATTTTTGTTATAAATAATGGGTATTTATTAATTTTTAATTATTGATTTAAATTAATTTATGATTTTTAATTTAATATTTATTTAAATTTACCCTCTAATTTTTATTTACTATATATGAAAAAATTTCTACTCACGTGCATGGCTGCTTTTTTTTATAGCGTATCTGCACAGGTAGGTCCTCCACAAACTGCAAATCCTAATACCAATAATGGATATGGATTTGTTCAGAGTCTGGGTACCTACACTCCGTTATCTGCAGGTAAAACGGTCTGGCAGTCAGGAACTGTTTTGAATACAGATGCTGCTTCTGCAGCTATTAGCCTGCCCGCTCCATTTAAGTACAATGGTAAAACGTACACCAGTATTTACATCAGCAACAATGGGTATATTACCTTTGGTATTGCTCCTTCAGCCGGTAATACCAGTGTTCTGACTACCAATACCGCTTTTGAAGGTGCTGTAGCCGGATTTACAGCTAATTTAAGAGCTGCTAATACCACTACTTCAGAGATTGCTTACGAAACAATCGGTTCCAAGTTTGTCGTTCAGTATACAGATCTTCAAAGTAACAGTGGCTCTGCTGCCCAAAAGTTAAATTTTCAGATCGTATTGGATACAACAGACAATACCGTAGAGATTTTGTATGGTGATTGTACTTCCGGAACTTCTACGTTAAGTGGACAGGTAGGGTTAAAAGGAGGAGAGAGCTCTGATTTAAATAACAGGGTAGGAACCGACTGGACGAATACTGCTGCTGGGGCAGGATCTACCACTACATCCTGTACCTTAGGAACTACTAACGGAAATACGGTTCCGGCTTCCGGTCTTAGCTTTAAATACACTCCGGGAACATGGGTGGGTACTCCATCATATGCTTCTATGCCTTATACTGAAACTTTTTCGGCCTGGGGTAATGGAAATTCTGTGGGTGATCTCCCCAATGCTTCAAACTGGAGGTCATGGCCTTCCAGAGGAGATAATTCATGGAGATCTACCGAGTTGACAGTGGCTAATGCCGGCTTTACAAGCGTCTCAGGATGGAACGATGTCTCAGAAACTACTGCCACGCCTATTTCTTCTCCGGCAACGGCTCCTGCGGCAAGATTCCATTCTTACCACGTTTCTGCAGGTCTTTATGGATATATGGATCTGTATATTGATTTATCTTCCGGAACAGGGGAGAGGGTGCTTTCTTTTGATTATGTGAATGCTTCCGGTACAGATAATTTAAAAATACAGCTTTCAACCGATGGTGGTGCTACCTTTACAACGGTAGGGACTGCTTTCGGAACTTCTGCTACCTGGTCTAGTAAAAACGTTGTACTAGGCTCCAATAGCTCTACTGCAGTGATAAGATTTCTTGCGACAGGAGATTTTGGAAGTGATGATATATTCATAGACAATGTTAAAGTGGGCGCTATGAACTGCCTGATGCCGGCAACGGTTACTACCGGAACCACAACAGCTACCACTGTTCCTGTCAACTGGACGGTTACTACTGCAGCTCCTACTTATGATATATATTACAGTACCTCAGGAACAGCTCCTACTGCTGCATCTGTACCAACCTTTACAGGAGCTACCGGTACAACTCAAACCCTTACAGGACTTACACCGTCCAGTACCTATTATCTCTGGGTAAGGTCCAATTGCGGAGCTGATCAGAGTATCTGGGTATATGGGTCTACGTTTTCAACCAAGACATTCTGTCCTAGTGTATCTGCACCTTCTTCATCTGCCACCGCAGTGGCTTTGAAACCTACATTTACATGGGCAGCCAATGCTGACGCTACCGGCTATAAATTATCTATAGGGACAACTGCAGGTGGAACTGATGTGTTAAATGCTTTTGATGTAGGAAATGTTACTACGTATACGCTGCCTAATGAGCTGGCTTATAATACAAAATATTATTATACAATCAATTCTTATAATGCCACCCAAACTTCTACGGGTTGTACAGAAAGGAATTTTACTACCTTATCAATTTGTCCTACAGTGTCTGCACCGGCATCTTCTGCTGCTGATGTTTCGTTATCACCCACCTTTACTTGGTCTGCTGTAACCGGAGTTAATGGATACAAATTAAGAATAGGAACCACTCCCGGAGGAACTGATGTGATGAATAATGTAGATGTAGGAAATGTAACTACCTATACCTTACCTACCGTTCTTAATAATTCAACAACCTATTATTATTCAGTAGGTGCCTATACAGCTACACAAAGTTCAACGAACTGTACAGAAAGAAACTTTTCGACTGTTTGTGGTACTGTTACATCTTTCTCTGAAAATTTTGATGGAGTAGCAGCAGGAAGCTGGCCTGCATGCTGGGGCAAGGTAGGAACAGCTGGAAGTGCCAATATTCAGACCAGTTCAATGGCAAGTGCTCCCAATGTCCTGTATATCTATTCTTCTACCACCAGCAATATCGCGGTAGTGAAAATGAGACCGGTAAGTACATTAGATACAGGTCTTTACAGATTGAGATTCAAAGCGAGATCAAATTCTACTGTAGGAGGAAAGGTTGAAGTGGGATATTTAACAGACCCAACAACAGCATCTTCTTTTGTAAGTCTCGGTATTTTTACAACTACCAGTATATCTGTTCTGGATAATTTTATAATAAATAATATTACCGCTCCGGCAGGAACTACCACACTTGCTTTCAGACATACAGGAAGCCCTGCAAACAGTGTTCTTATTGATGATGTAAACTACGAACCGATTCCTGCATGTTCAGAACCCACAGCATTAGTAGCATCTGCTGTTCTTGCTCAAAGTACTGATATTTCATGGACAGCTCCGGCAACTGCTCCGGGCAGTGGATATGAAATTTATTATTCTACCTCCAATGTAGCCCCTACTGCAGCAACTGCAGCAACAATAACTAATATTACGGCTACTAGCAGAACTTTATCAGGCCTTACCCCTAATACAACCTATAATGTTTGGGTAAGATCTAACTGTAATGGCACAGATAAAGGAGCATGGGTAGGTACGGCAATATTTACCACGGCTTGCCTGGCGGTTGTTCCTGCTTATACCAATGATTTTTCTACATTTCCGGGAACGTGTTGGTCACAGGCTTCTGGAGGAACGCCTGCTACAGGTCCTACAGGAGCTTCCGCATTATGGATTGCAGATGGATTCCTTAATTCCGGAACTACGGGTGCTGCCAAAATGAATATTTACAACGACAACAGAGTTGGTTGGCTTAAAACTGCAGCATTTGACCTTTCTGCCGGAGGATATAAAGTAGAATTTGACTATGCTGTGACAGACTATGCTGATACTGTTTCATCTCCTATGGGAAGTGATGATACCGTGCAGTTTGTGGTTTCAACAGACGGCGGAACTACATGGACCGTATTGAATACATGGACAGCAGCCAACGGGCCTTCCAATGCATTAAATACTTATTCTTTAGACCTTACCGGATATACCAATCCTAATACAATCTTTGCATTTTACGGTTCTTCGGGTACGGTAGATGATCTTGAAGACTATGATTTCTTCATAGATAACTTTAAAATTTCAGCTGCACAGCTGGCTACTTCTGAAACAAAGGTTAAAGAAGGGCTTAAAGTGTACCCTAATCCGTTTACTGATAATATTAATATTTCAGATGTTTCTCAGGTGAAATCTGTTTCAGTCATTGATTTGGCAGGAAGGGTAGTGAAAACTATAGAGTCTCCTTCTTCTGTCCTTCAATTGGGAGATTTAAACCATGGAATGTATTTGGCTGTATTATATATGAAAGATGGATCCAAACAGACTTTTAAAGTCATAAAAAAATAAAATTCTTTATTTTTCACTTATTAATTAATCAGTAGCTTTATAGCTGCTGATTTTTTTTAATAATTTTTTAAATTTTTTAACATTGTGTTGAAATTATTGTTAATTTGGTAATCAAGTTAACACTAAATTAAAAAAATATGAAGAAAGTATTACTTTTATGGCTGCTTACAATAAGCATGATACTAAATGCTCAAATCAACCTTGGAGAAGGGAGCACTGAGACCGGGAACGCCCCGGTAGATCCTTATTATGAATATTCATATATTCAGCAGATCTTTACCAAGCAGGAGATTAACGCGAATGCGGCAGGAAACATCACCGGCCTTAAATTCTACCTGGATGCTTCAGCGTCTATAGATAACTCATCAGACTGGATTGTTTATCTGGGCCATACAGCAAAAACAAATTTTACATCTGAAGATGACTGGATTCCTGTAACCCAGCTGACTCAAGTGTATGCGGGAACCGTTACTAATGCCAATGGAGTAATAGAAATAACTTTTGCTACCCCATTTCCATACAATAACACACAGAATTTAGTCATTGCAGCAGAAGAAAATGCACCAGACTACGATGATGATAACATATTCTCTGTATTTAAGTACGGTTCTGTAACAGACCGTACCCTTTCTTACAGCAGTGATTCAACAAATCCTGACCCTGCAAGCCCGCCAACAGGAGAAATGTTGGATTACAGGTCTGTAGTGAGCCTTATGGGTCTTACTATCAATCCTGTTCCTGCCTGTCCTATGGTTGGGTATCCGGGAAATAATTCAACCTTTATACCGGTGTCGCCAGATATTACCTGGAATGCCCCTCAGGGAGCTACAGGCTATAAGATTTCTATAGGGACTACACCTGGAGGAACTGATATTGTTAATCAGCAGTCTGTAACCGTCAACAATTTTACACCTTCATCCCCATTAGCTATTGATACAGATTATTATCTTAAAGTAACAGCAGTAGGTGCAGGAGGCGAATCTGCAGGATGTTCTATTATTAAATTCAGAACAGCTCCTCCTGCTTCTGCTAATGATGAATGCGCAAATGCCATCGCGCTTACAGTAAATCCAGATATGAACTGTAGCACTGTAACATCCGGATACACTTTGGGAGCAAGTGACTCAGCATTACTTACTGATCCGTGCTATGGTGAGGCAGATGATGATGTGTGGTTTAAATTTACAGCAACAGCTACCAGTCATGCAATTACGCTCAGCAATGTAGCTTCTATTGGAAGTATTTTTAATGAGGATGCCTATTATCAGGTTTTTAGCGGAGATTGTGCAAGTCTTGTCAGTACGCTGTGCGGATATGGAGGAATGGAAATTCTTACCGGTCTTACGGCGGGGGATACTTATTATGTAAGGGTATACAGCTATGGAGGAGCAGGGGAAGCTCAGAGCTTTAATTTATGTGTCGGAACCATACCTCCGCCGCCAGCTAATGATGAGTGCTCAGGTGCTTTAACTGCCGCTGCATTCCCATATAGCTATACACAGTCTGATGCTGCAGGAGCCAGTAATAATGGAGCATACCTTGAAGAGTGTACGAATGGGATGAATGATGGAACATGGTTTACTTTCACAGGGGATGGCAGTACTTTTGATATCACCGTAACAACACCTGCAGATAGTTATTTTGATTCTCAAATCGGTGTATTCAGTGGTGCATGTGGCAGCTTAACCTGCGTGGATACTATAGATGGAAACGGAGCTGGAGAAACAGAAACAATTTCTATCCCAACTGTTGCCGGAACGGCCTATTATGTGAATGTAGGAAGTTACAGTACATGGTCTGACGATTTAGAAGGAACATTTACGATTTCTATTAATAAAGAAAACCTTGCAACTTCAGAAACTTCTAAAGCTAAAAATACAGTTCAGGCCTATCCGAATCCATTTACAGAAGTACTGAATATCTCAAAAGTTGATCAGATAAAATCAATTTCTGTTTCGGATGTATCCGGAAGATTGGTGAAGAGTATTGATCAGCCGGCTTCAGTTCTTTATTTAGGAGATCTGAAATCAGGAATGTATTTAATAACGCTACACATGAAAGATGGATCTAAGCAGACTATTAAAGCGATTAAAAAGTAAAAAGAACAGCTTTGATTTCTTATCATAAAAAAAGGAAGAGTGAAATATTTCGCTCTTCCTTTTTTATGGTGATATAGAGTATTTATGACTCATTATTTATTGGGTACTGGTTGTATATCTCCTGTATTCATCATATCAAAAACTGTGGGAAAGAACATGACAAGAATAAAGTAGATGATAATCATTAGTACAACTAATGCAAAAAGGATAATGACTAAGCTATTGGGCTTGTTTTTCTTTTGTGGTTCCATGATTTTGTGGTATTTGGTTGATAAATTAAATGAATATAAAATATCAAGCTAATTTCTTGCCACATTGTTTGCAGTATCTGGCATCATCATCAATATCTTCGTTGCCACACCGCTCACATACCTTTTCCAGATTCTGTCTTTTATTGCGCATTTCTGCTGTTACAATTCCGGTAGGAACTGCAATAATAGAATAACCGGCCAACATCAGAACCACTGCAAAAAACTTCCCTAAAGGTGTAATAGGAGATACATCTCCATATCCTACCGTAGTTACAGTAACCACCGCCCAATAAATAGATTGTGGAATGGTTTCAAACCCCGGTCTTCCTCCTTCCACCATAAACATCAGGGAACCAACAATTACCGAAAAAATAATTAAGAATAAAAGGAAAATGTAAATCTTCCGGGAGCTGTTTTTTAAGGCTCTGACAATCACAGAACCATCATTCATAAAGTCCATAAGGTTGAAAACCCTGAAAACCCTGAGCATTCTCAACATTCTGAAAATCAGGAAATATTTCGTTACGGGAAAGAAGAAGCTTAAGTAAAATGGAACCAGTGCAAAAAAATCAATAATCCCAAAGAAACTGAAAATATAGTGTTTCTTATTTTTTACCACGGCAATCCGCATGGAATATTCAATGGAAAAGAAAATAGAGATAATCCATTCCAGGATCAAAAATGTATAATGAAATCTTTTGTCAAGCTGAGGTACACTTTCCATCATAATGATAGCAGTACTGGCAAGAATTAAAGATAGTAATATGATATCGAAAAGTTTTCCGAGCTTAGTGTCGGACCGGTAAATTATCCTGTAAAGGTATCTTTTCCAGAGGGAGTCTTCGGGAACAAGATTGTGTTCTCTTTCCATTTAAAATCGGGTTATTTTCACAATGAAGATAATCATTTTTATGAAGTATGAAGTAAAGATAGGATTGTTAAAAGGAAATTCCAAATATTACCATCTGGCATTATTATGGATCAGTAGGTTCTTATTGAGGCAGAAATTGTTTCGGAATCCTTGTAAAATTAATATCTTCGCTGTAACTGTAAAAATAGACTAATGAAGCTAAGAGCTGTAATTTCAAAGATTGAAGAGGAAATAAGTATCAGACAGGCAGAAGATTTTGATAATGTGGGATTGCTGTGTGGTGTTCCGGATCGGGATGTGAGTGGAATTCTGGTGTGTCATGATGCATTGGAAAATGTAGTGGAAGAGGCGATCCTGAAAAACTGTAATCTGATTGTCTGTTTTCATCCTATCATATTTTCAGGGCTAAAATCCTTAACCGGTAAAAATTATGTTGAAAAAGCTGTTTTAAAGGCTATTGAAAATAAAATTGCCATTTATGCTATTCATACAGCATTTGATAATGATTTCTTTGGAGTGAACTACGGAATATGCAGTCAGTTGGGATTAAAGAACATGAAAATTCTTCAGCCTAAAGAAAATAACCTGAAACAACTGACGGTTTTTGTACCTAAAGACTATTCTGAAAAGGTAAAAGAGGCTATGTTTTCAGCAGGAGCCGGAAACATAGGCTTTTATGATGAATGCAGTTTTACAGTCAACGGGAACGGGACATTTAAGCCGGTAGAAGGTTCCAATCCATTTTCCGGAGAGCAGAATATCCGTGAGAATGCTGATGAGGATATGATTTCCGTAATTTTTGAATCCTATAAACAGGGGCAGATCATTGGTGCAATGAAAGCTGCGCATCCATATGAAGAAGTGGCCCATCAGGTGTACAGTCTGGATAATAAAAACCATCATGCAGGACTTGGAATGTATGGAGAGCTTGCGGAAGAAATGGATGAGAAAGATTTTCTGCAGTTTGTAAAAGAAAAATTCAGTCTTGAGGTGATAAAACATTCTGCCTTTAATCATAAAAAAATAAAAAAAGTAGGCGTTCTCGGAGGATCCGGAGCCAGTGGAATAAGAGCTGCAATGTCCAAAAAATGTGATGTTTATCTCACAGGGGATCTTAAATATCACGATTATTTTTTAGCTGAGTCTAAAATGCTGATCTGTGATATAGGCCATTATGAATCAGAACAATTTGTAAGTCAACAATTATTTGAAATTTTATCACAAAAATTTAGTACATTTGCAATTTCAAAATCTATTGAAAAAACAAACCCAGTAAATTATTTCATTTAACATATGGCAAAAACCAACGATATTTCAGTTGAAGAAAAATTAAGAGCTTTATACGATTTACAGATCATTGATTCAAGATTGGATGAAATCCGAAATACTAGAGGAGAATTGCCAATTGAAGTTGAAGATCTTGAAATCGAGATTGAAGGTCTTGAGAAAAGAGCTGAAAAATTTCATGCAGACATCAAAGAACAGGATGATCAGATTAAAACCAAGCATGAAGTTATTAACCATGCAAAAGCTTTAATTGAGAAATATAAATCTCAGCAGGATAATGTAAGAAACAACAAAGAGTTTGAAGCATTAGGAAAAGAAATTGAATTCCAGGATCTGGAAATTCAGCTTGCTGATAAGAGAATTAAAGAATTCGGGGTTAAAATTGCTCACAAAAACGAAACTTTAAGCGAATTGAACGCAAAGATTGATGATTTAAAGAATCACTTGAAATTCAAGAAAGAAGAATTAAATGATCTTGTGTCTGAAACTCAAAAAGAAGAAGAATATCTTTTAGAGCAATCTAAAGAATTCGCAGGTAAAATTGATGAAAGATTATTGGCTTCTTACAACAGAATCAGAACAAACTCTATCAACGGTCTTGCAGTAGTAGGATTAGAAAGAGGGGCTCCAAAAGGATCTTTCTTCACTATTCCTCCTCAAAAGCAAATGGAAATTGCTCAGAGAAAGAAAATCATTATTGACGAACACTCTGGAAAAATCCTTGTAGACGATGAGTTGGTAATGGAAGAAAATGAAAAAATGAAATCTGTAATTAAATTCTAATTATCGATTTTAAATAATACAAAAGCTGCTTCAGAGATGAGGCAGCTTTTTTTATAGTCTTTTTGAAATAGATGTTGCTTTTGGGAGATGGTTGTAAACACTAATGACACAAATATTTTCACAAATAACACAAATGCTTTTAGACAGAACTTCTTCGCTGTTTATGAAAATGCTGGTTTAGATTCCTTCGAAATGACAAAACAGGACGTTGGGTGGTTTGAAATATCTGATAATCGGATAGGTTAGAAGGGGGAGTGTCTAATAGAAATGGTCCTGGTTTGTTTTATTTTTAAAAATATATTGTGATTGCTAAACACTGATGGCACAAATGTTTTCACAAATAACACAAATGCTTTTTAAACAGAACTTCTTCGCTGTTATGAAAATGCTGGTTTAGATTCCTGCGGAATGACAAAACAGGACGTTGGGTGGTTTGAAATATCTGATAATCGGATAGGTTAGAAGGGGAGTGTCCAATAGAAATGGTCCTGGTCTGTTTTATTTTTAAAAATATATTGTGGTTGCTAAACACTGATGGCACAAATATTTTCACAAATAACACAAATGCTTTTTAAACAGAACTTCTTCGCTGTTATGAAAATGCTGGTTTAGATTCCTTCGAAATGACAAAACAGGACGTTGGGTGGTTTGAAATACTAAAATATTCAATAGAAACGGACTTTAGTCCGTTTATTTTAAGACCCCTATTCCAATGGCTTTAGCCTAAACATTAAAAATATCATAATCTTTTTTTAAAGCATAAAAAAACCGCTCCAAAAGAAGCGGTTAGTGTTTTATTCATGATGATCATACATCTTATTGTAGAGGGACATAAATTTCTCTTTTACAGCCTTTCTTTTTAGCTTTAAAGTTGGAGTAAGCAGTCCGCTTTCAATACTCCATATTTCAGGAGTCAATTCAATCTTTTTGATTTTCTCCCAGTTTCCAAGGTGTTCATTAATACCCTCAATTTCTTTTTCTATTCTTTCTTTTAATTCAGTGCTTTTAGCAATCTCTTCAGGGGTAGTGCCAATATTTAAATTATTTCGCATAGCCCAGCTTTTTGCAAATTCAAAATCAGGCTGTACCAACGCACACGGCATTTTTTCACCATCACCCACAACCATGATCTGTTCGATGAATTTAGATGCCTTTGCTAAATTTTCAATAGTTTGAGGTGCTATATATTTCCCGCCTGAAGTTTTGAACATTTCTTTTTTACGGTCTGTAATCTGTAAAAATCCATCACTGTCAATATGCCCGATATCTCCTGTTTTGAAAAATCCGTCTTCAGTAAAAGCTTCTTTGGTCATTTCTTCATTTTTGAAATACGCTTTGAATATAGAAGGTCCTTTTACTGTAATCTCGCCATCTTCCTGGATTTTTACCTTTAAATTATCTAAAGGTACCCCTACGGTTCCCACTTTCATTTTTTCAAAGCTGTTCACCGAAATTACCGGAGATGTTTCCGTTAAGCCATATCCTTCCAAAATAGGAATTCCTGCATTCTGGAACATAAGGTTCAGTCTTGTAGATAAAGCTGCTGATCCGGAAACTAAAGTGACAATTTCACCTCCCAAGCCTTCTCTCCATTTAGAGAAAACCAGTTTATCTGCAATGATTTCCTGTATTCCGGATGGTTTTGAAATTTCTTTCTTCTTACTAATCAAATTTAAAGCCCAGAAGAATATTTTTGATTTCAACCCACCTGCAGAAGAACCGGTATTATAAATCTTATCATACACCTTTTCTACCAGTCTCGGAACAACAGTCATATAATGAGGTTTCACTTCTTTTACGTTTTCTCCCATTTTGTCGATGCTTTCAGCAAAATAGAGTGAAAATCCTTTGTATTGGTAAAGATAAAACAGCATTCTTTCAAAAATATGACAGATAGGCAGGAAGCTTAATGCTCTTGTTTCTTTGTAGTCAAGGCTTCTTTTCTTGGGAATCCTTGGAATAGATCCCAATACATTAGAAACGATGTTATTGTGGGTCAGCATCACCCCTTTAGGTCTGCCGGTAGTTCCGGAAGTGTAAATAATCGTTGCCAGGTCTTCAGTATTGATGGCATTGGACAGATCTTCTACTTCAATTTGTGTAGATTCATCCTTACCGAGATCCAGAATTTCTTTCCAGTTGGCAGCACCGCTTATATTGTCGAAAGTAAAGATTCCCTGTAGGCTGGGAATATTGTGTTTTACTTTCATTACTTTATTCAACAGCTCTTTGTCAGAAACAAAACAATACTGTATTTCTGCATTATTGAAGATGAATTCATAATCTTCCGGGGAGATACTGGGATAAACCGGTACCGAAACAACACCGATCTGAGACATTCCGAAATCCATGATAGCCCATTCCGTACGGGAATTGGTAGTAATCAATGCAATCTTATCTCCTGGTTTTATTCCCAGTTTCAGTAATCCTCTGGATATCTTATTTCCTTCATTAATAAACTCTTGGGTAGAAGTTTTTTTCCATTCACCATGGTATTTGGTAACAAACATATCCGCTTTAGGATATTTTTCCAAAGCGTAGTGAGGAATATCGAATAATCTCTTTATCGTCATGATTTTTTAAGTAATTTATAAAGAAATCTAAATATAAGCATTTTTTTTAATTTTTGAAGTTTGAATGAGATAATTGAATGTTTACCATAATATATTGATTATTTTATAACGATAAGTCGCTTTGAAGTCTACTTTTTTTAACTAACTTCTAATCACTCTATTCTAACTTCTAATTTATATTTCCAGATTTGCTTAAAAAGTGTAAATTTACGGCTATCTAATTATTTTTTTATGAACTTTAATTTATCAGAAGAACAGTTGATGATTCAGCAGGCGGCAAGAGATTTTGCACAAAATGAATTATTACCTGGAGTTATTGAAAGAGACCGTGACCAGAAATTCCCTGCAGAACAGGTTAAGAAAATGGGTGAGATGGGTCTTCTAGGAAT
The DNA here is from genome assembly GCF_024586945.1 of Chryseobacterium sp. WG14. Taxonomy (NCBI): domain Bacteria; kingdom Pseudomonadati; phylum Bacteroidota; class Flavobacteriia; order Flavobacteriales; family Weeksellaceae; genus Chryseobacterium; species Chryseobacterium sp. WG14. The sequence goes on along the minus strand of NZ_JALCZD010000002.1, from coordinate 219,633 downwards.
GATGGTTGATCCACAGTACGGAGGGGCAGGTATGGACAGTGTTTCTTACGTTTTGGCAATGGAAGAAATTGCAAAAATAGATGCTTCAGCTGCTGTTGTAATGTCTGTAAACAATTCATTGGTTTGTGCCGGTCTTGAAAAGTTTGCTTCTGAAGAACAAAAAGTAAAATACCTTACTCCTCTTGCTAGCGGAAAGGTAATCGGAGCATTTGCATTATCTGAGCCTGAAGCAGGTTCTGATGCAACTTCTCAGAAAACAACAGCGGAAGATAAAGGAGATTACTATCTTTTAAATGGTATTAAAAACTGGATCACAAACGGTGGAACAGCTTCTTATTATATCGTAATTGCTCAAACTGACCCGGAGAAAAAACATAAAGGAATCAATGCTTTTATTGTAGAAAGAGGATGGGAAGGTTTTGAAATCGGACTGAAAGAAGACAAATTAGGAATCAGAGGAAGTGATACCCACTCTTTGATCTTTAATAATGTAAAAATACCGAAAGAAAACAGAATTGGTGAAGACGGATTCGGGTTCAACTTTGCAATGGCGGTATTGAACGGAGGAAGAATCGGAATTGCTTCTCAGGCATTAGGTATTGCCTCGGGAGCATATGAATTAGCTTTAAAATATGCTAAAACCAGAAAAGCTTTCAAAACCGAAATCATCAACCATCAGGCAATTGCTTTTAAATTAGCTGATATGGCTACTCAGATTACTGCAGCCAGAATGTTATGCTTCAAGGCAGCATGTGAAAAAGATGAAGGAAAAGACATTTCCGAAAGCGGGGCTATGGCGAAACTATATGCTTCTCAGGTAGCGATGGATACTACTATTGAAGCAGTACAGGTCCACGGTGGATACGGATATGTAAAAGAATATCACGTAGAAAGATTAATGAGAGATGCAAAAATCACTCAGATCTACGAAGGAACTTCTGAAATTCAGAAAATCGTGATCTCAAGAAGTATCGCAAAATAACTATTTTTAAAACACACATTCTATGAAAAAATCTTTGTGGATCACTCTCGGTGTCATACTGCTATTGTTAGGAGTATTTGTATGGTATAAGTACTTCTTCGTCTTTGGAGAAGGCGTGAAATCCGGATACCTGAATTATGCCATGAAAAAAGGCTATATCTTCAAAACTTATGAAGGTAAACTGATTCAGGAAGGATTTGGAAAAGGTAAAGCAGGAGGTATTACAAGCTATGAGTTTGAATTTTCTGTGGATGACCCTGAAGTTTTCAAACAACTGGAAACCAATAGCGGTAAAACCTTTGATCTCCATTACAAAGAATACAACGGGGCACTTCCCTGGAGAGGAAACACAAAGTTTGTCGTAGATAAAGTAGTGAATATGAAATAACAGAAAGGCTTCCCATGTGGAGGCCTTTTAATGTATAATGTATAATGTATAATGTATAATGTATAATGTATAATGTATAATGTATAATGTGAACATTAAACACCTTCTACATCAATAGAAACGGGCTTTAGCCTGTTTTTTTGAAAGAACCATCCAATTTGGCTTTAGCCAAAACCTAATAAGTAAAGAAGAATAGAAATCAACGCAACGCTGATTATTTAAATTCAAATTTCCGGCAAAAAAAAATCCATCACGGGGATGGATTTTTAATTCTAGTGAGAATCGTTATCAGGAAGGTTTTTATTCCTTTTTTTGTAAAAGTAATATCCAATACCGCCAATCACGAATAAAGGCCATAAGGGAAGGATAAACAAGAAAATAGAAGCAATAGCACCCCAACCGGATGAAACGGCTGCCAGAGATTTCTCTCCGAAGTTTTTAGGCTCTTTTTCAGTTTCTGTTTTGTCTGTAAGGCTTACTGAGATACTGCAAATAGCATTATCCGTATAGTCATTTCCTGAAACCTGAATGTTTTTACTCTCAATATCACCAATACTATTGTTTAAAGCATCCATTAAACCGTCAAAATTCTGAATAGGAACTTTAATGTCCATAGTATATACTTTTTGATCTTCACGTCTGCGGTCTGCAGATTCTATATAAGAAAGATCTTCACTTTTGATATACCCGTTGTTTTTAAGGGCCTCTTCCTTAATGATTTCTTTTACCGTTTCGGCATTATCTGCTTTAATGGAGATCTGACCGGATTTTACCATTCTGTTTTTAGGCATGTTCAGTTCATAACTGTCATTTTTTGGCTTGTCTTTATAAATCACTTTGGTTTCTTTGATCACCTTGGGAGCTGGAACATTAACTACTATTTTTTCAGACTTCTTTGCAGCAGAATCCTTTTTCTCCACCTTAGATTCCAGTTTTGTAGAGGCAATTTTATCAGATAAAGAATCTACAACCTTTGATGTACTTTCTATTTTTTGCTGGATCTCGTTTTTGGTGTTTTCAAAATCTTTTATTTTGATATTGGCAGAATCAAGAGTTTTGCTGATGGTATGGCTGGCATTGTCTATAGCTTCCGTAGCAACACTAGAAGCACTGTCTGCCGTCTGTATTGTTTTTTCAAGTTGAGATTGTGCAGCTTCTCCTTTTTTACACATAATAAAGGTGCTTGATATAGCTACCAGTAAGATGAACTTTTTCATAACATTAATTTTTGATGAAGTAAAATTAGGAGGAGAGTGCCTGAAACGCTTGTAAATAGACTGTATTATGCTGGTAAAACGATAACTGTTGTATTATCAGTATTTTGTATTTGTTTTACAAGAGATTTACAAAGCCGTTTTGCAGATCCCATACTGCTTTTGATGGGATTTTACCAGGATATATTTGAATCTGTCAGACTTTATAGCTGAGTATATCTTTATTCATCCGAAGACTGAAGAGATTATGCAGATTTTTATGAAAATAAATAAAGGAAATAATCTTGGCTTAAAGCAAGATCTTTTTTAGTTCCTCATAATCTAAAGGAAAAGTATTCTTCTTTACAGAATAAAAAATCCGCAGAGAAAAACTCTGCGGATCTATGTTTTTAGCGATTCTGCTTATTAATGATCTTTAAACTCACTGATGAAGTGCAGTTTTACATTCGGGAATTTTTCCTGCGTCATATGAATCGTAAATGAAGAGTCTGCTAAAAATACAAGCTGGTTGTATTTATCTCTGGCAAGGAATCTTTGCTTTAATCTTGCAAATTCTTTAAACTCTTCTGATTTTTCATCAGCTTCTACCCAACATGCTTTGTGCATAGATAGAGGTTCATAAGTACATTTAGCACCATATTCGTGTTCCAGACGGTATTGGATAACTTCATACTGAAGGGCTCCCACTGTTCCGATAATTTTTCTATTGTTCATTTCCAGCGTGAATAGCTGTGCAACTCCTTCGTCCATCAGCTGATCGATACCTTTTGCCAACTGCTTGGCCTTAAGCGGATCATTATTATTGATATAACGGAAATGTTCCGGAGAGAAACTAGGAACTCCTTTGAAGCTAAGTTTTTCACCACCGGTCAGGGTATCACCAATTCTAAAATTCCCTGTATCATGAAGACCTACAATATCACCGGGAAAGCTTTCCTCCACTACTTCTTTTTTATCAGCAAAGAAAGCATTGGGAGATGAGAACTTCATCTTTTTACCTTCTCTTACCAGCAAATAATTTTCATTTCTTTTAAAGGTTCCCGAAACAATTTTCACGAATGCCAGTCTGTCTCTGTGTTTAGGATCCATATTAGCGTGGATCTTGAACACAAAACCTGTAAAATTGCTTTCTTCCGGTTTTACTATACGAAGGTCACTTTCTTTAGGTTGCGGCATAGGAGCAATTTCGATAAATGCATTCAATAGCTCACGTACCCCAAAGTTATTTAATGCCGAACCGAAGAATACCGGCTGAAGATCACCGTTCATATACTCTTCACGATTAAATTCAGGATATACGGATTGAATAAGCTCTAGTTCATCTCTTAATGTTTGGGCCGCTTTTGGACCTATGGCCTCATCAATAGAAGGATCATTGATATTATCGAAAGTGATGGATTCTCCTACTTTTTGTTTTTTCTCTTCCAGGAATAACTGAATATTGTTTTCCCAGATATTATAAATACCCTGGAAGTCACTTCCCATACCAATTGGAAGGGAAAGCGGAACCACTCTTAATCCGAGTTTTTGCTCTACTTCATCCAACAGATCAAAAGCGTCCTTACCTTCACGGTCAAGTTTATTGATGAAAACAAGCATAGGAATGTTTCTCATTCTGCAAACTTTCACCAGTTTTTCTGTCTGTTCCTCAACCCCTTTTGCAACGTCAATTACAACGATTACAGAATCTACAGCAGTTAAGGTTCTATAGGTATCTTCAGCAAAATCTTTGTGACCTGGGGTATCCAGGATATTGATTTTATGATCTTTATATTCAAAAGCCAATACGGAAGTGGCCACAGAGATCCCTCTCTGTCTTTCAATTTCCATAAAGTCGGAGGTAGCTCCTTTTTTTATTTTATTGGATTTTACCGCACCCGCTTCCTGGATAGCTCCCCCAAAAAGAAGTAATTTCTCCGTAAGGGTAGTTTTTCCGGCATCCGGGTGGGAAATAATCCCAAAAGTCTTTCTTTTTTGTATTTCTTTGAGTAAGTCTGACATATCGTATTTTGAAGTTGCAAAAATCGTGATTTTTTATGAGGTTTTCAAATAAAATACGAGAATGTTAGTTGTAAGGTTCAGGTTGCGGAGTTGGAGGGTTTTAGAGTAGAGGAATAGTATGGATGGCTACTCTTTGTTTTTGTAATCGGATCAAGCATTGGCTCCTTCTATGGTAAGCTCTGTATGATCTTCAAATTTTAGATTATAAGTAAACTTAGGTATTATACTTCATATAGACAAATACCATAAAACAGATAAACCCAACGCAGATAAGAGCCAGAAGAATGAAAACCCAGGTTGTCAGTGCACTGCCTTTTTGGTTGATCTTCCATGTTTTTGTATCAATAGAATAAGTGGAAAAAACGATGGGATCTATCTTTAAATCGGAACGGAAAACAGTGATTCCTCTCAAAAAATGGGCATATAAAGCTTGTTTATTCTTTACAGCAAAAAGCGGAAGATTCATATCGATACGTCTTGTTGTCTGGCCGGTTTTTTCTGATTGTATAATGACTTCAAGCCACGGAATAATTCCTGAATTTGTAGTACTTACTGTCCGGATATCAAAGTCCTGCTCTGAAGTCCGAAGATCGGTATAGAGTATTTTATCTACAATTTCGTCCTGCGAATTATAGAATAAGAGGCCACTTTGGTCAACAATAATTTTACAGGCCATTTTCTTGCTTTTTACAATGTAGTGCCAGGTAACAGGAATTAATATTGGAAGCGAAAGCCCCCAGCATAGCAAGGTTGGATAGAACATAGTCTCCAATCCTCTTTTATAAATTCCATACACGGGACCCAAAACGAAAAGAACAAAGAAGAAAAGAAGCAGGCCAAAAAAAGTCACGTTCAGAATAAGAGTGATCAATCGGTTTATTGTAGATTCAATACTCGGAAATGGAGATTCTGTCTTCATTTTTTATACTATTATGGTTATCGGAGCGAAAATAAGAATTTCCTTTTTTAGTTGCCTGTGGCATTCAAAAAAATTATCTTTGTTTCCATAAATTTTACAGAAAAAAGAATGGAAAATAGCAAATATCCAAAGTTTACTTTCACATGGTTAGGAGGGCTTACTTTGGTAGTGGGACTGTTTGTAGGAACAATGGCTGTTTCTTTATTCAGTACTTTTTGGAAAGTAGCTTTCAAAGAAAACCTTGAACTAAAAGACTGGTTTTTGATGGTGGCTAATTCTGTAGGATTTCTAACTGCTATTGCCTTTTTTGATTTTTTCATTGTAAGGCGTACTACCAAAAAGAAACTCAATTTCAACCTTTCTTCAGTTAATTTTTATACCTATCTTCTGGTTTTCCCCATGATGGCCGGGATGATGTTTATTGCAGAGTTTGTTACCTCTTTAATCCCAACTACAGGTCCTGTTTTTGGAGACTTTTATGAATATTTTATTCAGCTTATGAACCAGTTGACGGATGATCCGGTAGTGATGATTATTATGACTGTAATGTTAGCCCCTATTTTTGAAGAAATTATATTCAGAGGAATTATTCAGAAAGGGCTTATCAATAAAGGAGTTAAACCATGGAAAGCTATCGTGTATGCTTCCATTATTTTTGGGGTCGTTCACGGAAACCCATGGCAGTTTATCAGTGCAGTGATACTGGGATGTATACTGGGTTTGGTATATCATAAAACAAAAACTTTATTGCTTCCCATACTCTTGCATGCATTCAATAACCTGAGTCTCTCATTATTGGTGCTTTATGGTAAAGATGAAAGTTTTGCAAAAGTTTTTAATGTTTCAGAATGGCTTATCCTGGCCGTTGGACTTGTCCTTTTTTCATTATTCTACTACCTTTTTATGAAAAAATATAAAGTCCATTATTCTGAAATTTAAATAGATACAGCTAGAAAATAAAATTGGAAAATGAATATAGAAATGGAATTATTAGTAGCCACACACAACGAACATAAGAAAGAAGAAATCCAACAGATCTTAGGAAGCGAGTGTATTGTGAAAAGCCTTACGGACTATAATATTCATGAGGAAATTGTAGAAGACGGAGATTCTTTTCATGCCAATGCTTTGATTAAGGCAAAATACTGCTTTGAAAAAACAGGAGTTCCAAGCTTGGGTGACGACAGCGGTTTGGTTGTGGAATCTTTGGACGGAAGGCCCGGAATATTCTCTGCACGCTATGCTGGAGATCATGATTTTGCTAAAAACATTGAAAAAGTTTTAGCAGAAATGACCGGTATCGAGAATAGAAAAGCTTACTTTGTTACTGTTTTGTGTTACTATGATGAGAATGGGGCTCAGTATTTTGAAGGAAGAGTACATGGAAATCTACTGACAGAAAATAAAGGATTCAAAGGGTTTGGCTATGACCCTATTTTTGTTCCGGAAGGCTATGACAGAACCTTCGCAGAAATGGCTCCTGAAGATAAAAATAAAATCAGCCACCGCAGACAGGCATTAGATCTTTTTATGGATTTTTTAAAGGTGAAAGATTAATATAAAGACAAGAGTTTGCGATCCGGGTATTTGCCATCACACATGGAAGAAACTCTGGATTTGTTGAGCTAGTCTTATGCTTTTCCTATTTAAATTGGACGGTAAAATCTACGTTTTAGATTTTCTGTTGTACATTTGTTATAATAAATTATTGATTTGAGTACTTATTTAACGATATTAGGCTTTAATTCAGCAATACCGACTATCAATACTTCACCCACTGCTCAGTTGCTGGACATGGAAGAAAGACTTTTTCTTATTGATTGTGGTGAGGGAACACAGGTGCAGCTGAGAAAAGCAAAAGCAAGATTTTCAAAAATCAACCATATTTTTATTTCTCATTTACATGGGGATCACTGTTTCGGGCTTCCGGGACTTATTGCATCTTTCCGTCTTTTAGGAAGAGATAATCCGCTTCATGTGTATGGGCCGAAGGGGATTAAGAAGATGCTGGATACTATTTTTGATATTACAGAAACACACCGTGGCTTTGAAGTGGTATACCATGAACTGGATAAAAACTATTCAGAAAAAATTTATGAGGATAACAGGGTAGAAGTATATACTATTCCCTTAGATCATAGGATTTATTGCAATGGTTACCTTTTTAAGGAAAAACCAAAGGACAGGCATCTTAATATGAAAGAAATTGCCAAATACAGTGAAATTGAAACCTGTGATTATCATCATATCAAAGCAGGAAAAGATTTTGTGCTAAGTGATGGTTATGTTCTTAAAAATGAGATCTTAACACTTGATCCGGCACCGGCAGTATCTTATGCTTTTTGCAGTGATACCCGTTATCTGGAAAGTGTACTTCCGATTATTAAAAATGTAACCGTTTTATATCATGAATCCACCTTCCTTCATGATTTGAAGGAAATGGCAGATTACACAGGGCACTCAACCGCTTTGGAGGCGGCAACGATTGCTCAGAAAGCTCAGGCCGGAAAACTTATATTAGGACATTTTTCCAACAGATATGGTGATCTAACGGTATTTACAGATGAGGCAAGAAATGTTTTCCCCAATACGTTTTTACCTAAAGCATTGGAAAGTGTAAAAATTTAAATTGAATATGTTGAAGTTTGAAGAATTAAAAAGTTTCCTGGACGAAAAGGCTGACCGGTATAATACTCCGGACTTTATTGAAAATGACCCCATACAGATTCCGCACCGTTTTTCTTTACAGCAGGATATTGAGATTGCAGGATTTTTAGCAGCAACAATTTCCTGGGGAAACAGAAAGTCAATTATCAGTTCAGCTGAGAAAATGCTCGGTATTATGGGAAATTCTCCCTATGATTTTGTGATGAATTATTCAGAGAAGGATTTGGAAGATATTCAGAGTAAAAGTATCCACAGAACTTTTAACGGTCAGGATTTTGCTTACTTTATCAGGCAGTTCAACAGGATTTACAAAGAAAATGAAAGCCTGGAAAATCTGTTTGAAGTGAAAGAATCGGAAACCAATTTTCTGCATGCTATTGAAAGATTTAGAAATAGTTTTCTTGAGACAGAAAAGCACAGAAGTCATAAACATATCAGTTCTCCAAGTAAGAATTCGTCTGCAAAAAGGATCATTATGTTCTTACGATGGATGGTACGCAAAGATAAACGGGGAGTAGATTTTGGAATCTGGGAAAACATAGATCATAAATATCTGTCAATTCCACTGGATGTTCATACAGGGAATATTTCGAGAAAGCTAGGGTTGATTTCAAGAACCCAGAACGACTGGAAAACAGTTGAAGAGCTCGATGTAGCCATCAGGAAGTTTGATGAAAATGACCCTGCAAAATATGATTTTGCTTTGTTTGGACTTGGAGTAACTAAGGAACTCTTGTAAAAAAAAAGGGATGAAAAAATATAATGAAAAAACAGAAGTTCTTGAAAAAATAGCAGATAATATTACATCATGGATAGGTTCTATTCCGTCTTTGATAGTACACACTCTGCTTTTTATCACTTCGTTTCTGCTTCCTATTCTGAATATTGTGGAATTTGATAAGATGCTTCTTATACTTACCACAGTACTTTCTTTAGAGGCAATTTACCTGGCTATATTTATTCAGATGTCTGTCAATAAAAATCACGAGAAAATTGAAGATATCCAGGAAGATATTGAAGATATCCAGGAAGATATCGAAGAGATCAGTGAGGATATTGAGGAGATCAATGAAGATATTGAAGATATTCAGGAGGATCTGGAAGAGATCAGTGAAGATATTGAGGAGATTGCTGAGGATGAAGAAGATGAAGATCATAGTGAAAGAGCAAAAAATGTAATATTGAAAAGCAATGTGAATTCCAATAAAAATGAAATAAAAGCTTTAAAGGATATTATCAGCCAGTTACAGGGTGAAATTGATCAGTTGAAAAAGAATTGATTTCTGATCATCGCAGGTGTCTTGAAATAAGGCTATACTATTTTATATTGTCATACAGCATAATAACAGATCAGTAAACATTGATCTGTTTTTTTTATGGATAACTATTTTTCGTGATTAAATTTATTGCTGTGGATTTATGAAAAACATAAAAATAAAAAGCATTTGTTGTAAATTTTGATATTAAAATTAACATAAAGGTTTAAAAGAGTGAATTTGATATCTGTTTTTTTTATTACATTTGGGCAAATAAAATTAAAATGTTACATTATAGATCTAAAAACTATTTTTTTCTTTTAGTATTTTTATTGACTTCTATTGCTGTATTTTCTCAGACTTCACCTAGGAGAAAACCTCCAAAAGTGAAACCTTCTGCAGAAAGTCTAAGGGCAGGAACATTTATAGACATCAATGTACCTCCCTATGCTGCCTCCAATTATACTCCTGAGTTATTGGTAAAGAATATCCTGATTAACGGAGGAACTAACTGTACTACAGCGAATGTATCCAATGTTACGGTATCACCCAATCAGGGGTTGGATAATGTAAACAGATTCTGGGGATATTTCAATAAAGGAACAGCTAATTTTCCTTTTACTGATGGTATTGTATTAACCACAGGGTATGCAAAAGAAGGAGGAAATACTTTCAATAGCCACCTTGGATCATCTCCCGGTTCAGGAAGTGATCCCGATCTTGTAGCAGCTATTAATCCGCCCTATAATTTACAGGATGCGGTAGCTCTTGAATTCGATTTCGTTCCCAATTCTACTCAGGTGAAGTTTAATTATATATTTGCTTCAGAAGAATATGCTTCCAATTATCCGTGTACTGACTATACAGATGCCTTTGCTCTCCTATTGAAAAAGGTGGGAGATCCTACCTATACAAATCTTGCGGTATTGCCGGGTGGGGCAGGGCCTGTAAGTGTAACCAATATTGTCCCTGCGGGAAATGGTTTTTCTTGCGGTCCCATCAATGCCACTTACTTTGGAGCCATGAATACTCCGCATGTTGGGATTAATTATAACGGTAGAACAACTCCTTTAACGGCTGTTGCTGATGTAATTCCCGGGCAGACCTATCATTTTAAAATGGTGCTGGCAGATGCGAGAGATCCGGGGTATGATTCGGCAGTTTTTTTAGAAGGAGGGTCTTTTGATATTGGAATTAAAATTGTAGACGGAACAGGAGCTGCTTTGCCCGGTACAATTAATATGTGTGATAATACGCCACAACAGCTTAAAGCACAGGTGGCAGCTATTCCCGGACTGACCTTCCAATGGTATAAAGATGGGGTTTTAATTCCCGGAGCAACCAATGCTATCTATACGGCAACCCAACCGGGAGTTTATCTTGTAAAAGTAATGATTCCGGGGAATCAGTGTCCGGGAGAAGCTACTATTACGATTATAGGAGGAACCAGCCCAACCGTGCAGAATGCAGAAATGAAACTCTGTTCAACACCTACACTTAGTACATTCAATTTGGAAAATGCCAAGCCTATGATCAGTACTACACCGGGAGCTGTATTCCGTTTTTATACCACCCAGGCTGATGCGCAGGCTCAGAATAATAACTTCATTACGAACCTTACAAATTATAACGGAACTGATGGCCAGGTTTTATATGTAAATGTTTCCAACGGAGCATTCTGTAGTAAAATAGCCACACTTACTTTAAGAAAAGAAGAAACTCCTGTTGCCCTGCTTAAAGCTTCAAGATTGAAAATCTGTGTAGGAGAATCCTTGCTGCTGACGGCAGAAGGCGGTGTAACCTATCAATGGAATGATAATTCCGGGGCAGGAGCTATAAGAACAGTAAGTCCTACTCAAACCACCACTTATACAGTGTATGCGATAGGAGCTCAGGGATGTAAATCTTTGCAGGCGGCTACAGTGACCGTAGAAGTGGTGCCTGCTATAGTTTCTTCATTAAAAGGAGGGCATATCTGTCAGGGAGACAGGATTCTCTTAGATGCAGGTTCCGGACCTTCATATACCTATGAATGGAGTACAGGAGAAACCACCCAGGCTATTACAGTGGATACACCGGGTGAATATACGGTGACAATAAGTAATGGAGTGTGTTCTGAAGTGTTTAAGGCTCAGGTAATTCGTGCTGTAATCCCGGCAATAACAAAAGTAGATTTTAATGAGAATGGTACTTTGATTCTTACCGCAAGCAATCCGAGTAACGGGACTCTGGAATATTCAATAGATAACGGAGTGAGCTGGCAGTCTTCCAATGTATTTGGAAATGTACCTAAGAATAAGCTTATTTCTATCAGGGTTAGAGTTAAATATACAAGCTGTGAAGGATTCCTGGAGTATTTTACTTTTGTTATGAAAAATGTAATTACTCCAAACGGAGATAATATCAATGATGTAATTGACTTCAGAGGGGTGAGCAGCTATAATGGATTTAGTGGCTTTGTTTTTGACCGCTATGGAAGAGAGGTTTATAAGGCTGAAAAAATAAGACCTTACTGGGATGGTTATTTCCAGGGTAAACGACTGTCTACGGGTACTTACTGGTATCAGATAACTTATGAAGATCCCGCCAGTAAACAGCCTACTGTAAAAACAGGCTGGATATTGCTTAAAAATATAGAGTAATTGAATTATCATTGAAAGACTGACTGTTTTGTCAGTCTTTCTTTTATTATTTTGAAATAAATAAAGTTGATATCCTATAATAAATAAACTTGCGTTAGTAATAATGTAAATTGCATTAAACTGAATTTTAATCAAAAAAAATAGTATTTTTGTTTAAAATAATATAAAATGTTAAATAGGAGGAAAGGAAGTTTATTTTTTGCGTTATTTTTTATTTTTTTAGGAATCTTGGTCTCTTCTCAAAACAGAGATAGAACAGAAATAGCCGTAAAACGGAGCTCTGCTTCAATGAGGGCGGGAGCTTTTATTAACGTAAATACACCAAACTATCCTGAATCAGGCTATAATATTACACAGTTGGTGAAGGATGTCCTGATATCCGGAGGCGGATGTACGACCTCTACCGTAAATAATGTAACAGTATCTCCTAATCTGGCTCCGGGAAATTCGGAACGAAGCTGGGGATATTTTAATAAAGGTACTACCAATTTTCCTTTTAATAAAGGGATTATTCTTTCAACAGGATATGCAAACAAGGCAGGAAATGACTTTCAGGCAACACTGAGTGATGCGCTGCCTTCCGGTGGAGATAATGATCTGGCTACTGTATTGAACATTCCTAATAATCAATTGTTTGATGCTACCTCTATAGAATTTGATTTTGTAGCTTCCTCTACCGAAATTTCATTCAGGTATTTATTTGCATCCAAAGAATATCAGCAAAATTTCCCCTGTACCATTACCGATGGATTTGCCCTTTTATTAAAAAAAGTGGGTGATCCTACCTATACCAATCTGGCTGTACTGCCAGCTGGTGCAGGACCGGTAAGTGTAAAAAATATCCACCCTGCTTATCCCAATTGCGGACCTATAAACGAAGCTTATTATGGTGGCACGAATACTGCTCAGATTGAAACTAATTTTAACGGGCGTACCATTCCTTTAACAGCAAAAGCAACTGTTGTTCCGGGGCAGACTTATCATTTTAAAATGGTGCTTGCCGATTTCCAGGACCGTAATTTTGATACTGCCGTTTTTCTGGAAGCAGGATCATTTGATATTGGAGTAAAGATCCTGGATCCTGCAGGAGTACAGCTTCCTGACTCTGTGAATATGTGTGACAATTCTCCACAGACCTTTACAGCATCTGTTCAGGGAGCTAACGTGACTTATCAATGGTTTTTAGGTGGCAATGCTATTGCAGGAGCTACGGGAGCCAGCTATACAGCTACACAACCCGGGGTATATTCTGTGAAGGTTTATATCCAGGGAAATACATGTCCGGGAGAAGCCAGTATTACCGTGGTAGGAGGAACATCTCCTACAGTGCAGAATGCCAGCTTAACTGCTTGTTATACTGCTGGAAATGCTATATTTAATTTACCATCGGCGCAAACATCTATAAGTACAACCCCTGGTGCTACTTTCCAATATTATACTACACAGGCTGATGCGAATGCCGGAAATGCCAATACAATTCCTAATCCTACAACGTATCCAAGCGCAGGAGGTCAAACGGTTTATGTTCTGGTTAAAAACGGTTTCTGTTCCAAAGTGGCTCAGCTCCAGTTGATAAAAGCACCACAGATGACCGGAACTATTGCCCCTCCAGTGGTATTAACCTGTGTTAACTCACAGACCACATTGGATGCATCTGCATCTGTTTACCCTGCTGGGGCTACATTTAACTGGACTACAACCGGAGGTAACATTGTGTCGGGAGGAAATACACTCACTCCAGTTGTCAATGCAGCCGGTACGTATACTTTAACAATATCTAATACTTTTCAGCCTGGAAATACTATCTGTACGGCTACCGCTACAGTGACAGTGACGGGTGACAGTGCTCCGCCGGCAACAGGCCTTACAGCAACTAAATTAAATATCTGTAACGGAGATTCTGTAGTGTTGACGGCCTCCGGAGGTACTACCTATAACTGGGTAGGTCTTCCCGGAACAGGAAATACACAAACGGTATCACCTACCACTACTACCACATATTCGGTAACCGCGGTAGGAGCAAATGGCTGTGTATCTCAGAATCCTGCCACCATAACCATAGTGGTCTCTCAACCGTTTACAGCGCAAAATGCAACACTGCATAAATGTTATGAACCCGGATTAACCTATGATCTTACAGAAGCACAAACTCAGATTACAACCGCGACAGGAGTTACTTTTGTTTATTACGTAAATCAGGCTGATGCCAATGCGGGGAATGCTAATTTTATTGCAACTCCAACAGCGTATTCACCACCGGGAAATCAAACGATCTATGTTTTGGTAAGTAATGGAGGATGTAGCTACGTAGTTTCCCTGCAATTATTAAGAACAGCAGTAACTACTCTTACCATAGCACAGCCACAAACAGTTACCTGTACAACTCCTCAGGTTACTTTAAATGCTTCGGCTTCAGTAATACCTGTAGGATCTACCATCACATGGACTACAACTGGAGGAACTATTGTATCGGGAGCTAATACGCTTAATCCTGTAGTAAGTGCAGGTGGTACTTATACACTAACTGTGACCAACGTATCCCAGCCAGGTAATTTAAGCTGTACCTATACTTCCAATGTGACAGTTCCTCAGGATACCACATTACCCACTGCTGGTGTTACTTCTTCGCAACCCCGTATATGTTTGGGGGAATCCGTAACATTGACAGCTACCGGTGGTGCTACTTATAACTGGACAGGACTTCCCGGAAACGGAAGTACACAAGTAGTTTCTCCGGGAACAACAACCGTATACACGGTTTATGCAGTAGGGGCTAACGGATGTGTTTCTGCAACACCGGCTACAGTTACTGTGGAGGTGGGACCCCCTATTGCGGGAATATCAGCTTCAAAGTCAAAAATCTGTGAAGGCGAATCTGTTACATTAACAGCTACGGGAGGAATTACTTATAATTGGGTAGGTCTTCCCGGAAATGGAAATACCCAGGTAGTTACTCCTCCAGTAGGTACTACTGAGTATTCTGTTTATGCATTGGGAGGAAACGGATGTAGTTCTATAAATCCTGCTACAATAAAAATTGAAGTGGTACCTGCTATAGTGTCTACTTTAAAAGATGTTTATGTATGTGCCGGAGATAGTGGTATTTTAGATGCCGGAGCCGGACTTAATTATACTTATCTGTGGAGTACTGGTGCAACTACCCAGACAATCTCTGTTAATCTGCCGGGAACCTACAGTGTTACAATAAGTAATGGAACGTGCTCCAAAGTATTTTCAGCTCAGCTGATTAATCCTGATCTCCCTCAGTTTACGAATATAACCTATGAAAACCATGTTCTTACCCTTACAGCGAGTAATCCGACAGGAGGTATTTTAGAATATTCTATTGATGGTGGGGCAACATGGCAACCCTCTAATATATTTTATAATACTTTAAATAATACAAACTATCACCTGATGGTACGTGTAGTTGGTGCAAAATGTGGTACATCACTGGATTACTTTACACTGGTTATCAGTAATGCTATTACTCCTAATATGGATGGTTTCAATGATACCATAGATTTTACAGGTATCAGTGGTTATAAAGATTTTGCTGCTTCTATTTTTGACCGGTACGGAGCAGAAGTATTTAAGGCAACAAAAGATAATGCAGTGTGGGTAGGTTCCATGAAAGGCTTAAACCTTCCTACCGGTACCTATTGGTATAGGGTACAGTGGGAAAATCCGGCCAGTAAAAAGCTGGAGCAACGTTCAGGCTGGATCTTATTGAAAAACAGGAATTAATAATATTATAAATGATACAGAATAACAAAATCTTTCGGAAACGGAAGATTTTGTTTGTTTTTAGAAGTCATACCGTGATTATATAGGTATGCAAATTCATACAAAAAATTAAAACAGAGATTTAGATTAATAGGATGTATCGGATCATTATGTTTTAATTCTGAATACTTTCTTTACCGCTATTTTTAATGGAATAAAGATGCGGAAGTTATTTATTAGCAAATAATAAATATTATCCAAAATAGCTTATGATAAGCTTTTATAGATGTATTTGTAGTTTTTTTATAAAAAAAAATAAATATGTATGTAGGATATTTAAAAAAAAATTAAATTTGTTGAAACAAAGTATTATGCGAAGAAGATATCTACCGTTTTATTTATTCTTTTTAATTGTTTCCAATTTTTTATACTCACAAGTACACGGACCCAGAAAGATTATTAAAAGTGTAAGGACCGAAGAATCCAGAAGGGCGGGTGTTTTTATTGATGTAAATGCTCCAAGTTATACTGAAACCAGTTATACCATAGAAAAGCTGGTGAAAGATGTTTTGATTTCATCAGGAACCAATACCTGTGTAACTCCCAATGTGACCAACGTAAAGATTACGCCTAATCATGCTGTAGGAGATGCTAACAGGTCTTGGGGATACTTTAATAAGGCTACTACCAATTTCCCTTTTAAAGATGGTATTATCCTTTCTACAGGATATGCCAGTAAAGCAGGGAATAGCTTCGATGATTATCTTAGTGATACCAACGGAGGAGGTACTGATTCCGACTTAGCTCAGGCTACAGGAGCAACAGGAACACTGACTGATGCTGTGCTTTTGGAATTTGATTTCGTACCCACTACTTCTCAGATAAAGTTTAATTATATCCTGGCATCTCAGGAATATACTTCTACTTTTCCATGTAATTATGCGGATGCTTTTGCAATATTGCTAAGACCTACTTCGGGAGGACCTTATACCAATATGGCTGTACTTCCCAATGGTGCCGGACCTGTAAGTATTACCAATATCCGCCCTGCAATTCCTGGAGGAGGAGGCTGTGCTGCTGTAAATGAACTATACTTTGCAGGATATAATACAGCCCATATTGAAACAAATTTTAACGGAAGAACAATTCCCCTTACCGCTACCGCTACCGTAACCCCAGGGCAGGAATATCATTTTAAAATGGTAATTGCCGATTACGGACCTTATGGAGCCGATCATTCATACGATTCTGCGGTATTCCTTGAAGGAGGTTCTTTTAATATTGGAGTTGAGCTGCTGGATCCAAGCGGAGCTACATTGCCTTCTGATATTAATGTCTGTGATAATGTACCACAGGTGATTACAGCTTCTGTAAGTGATCCTAATTTACTATATCAGTGGTATTTGAATGGAGTAGCGATTCCTAATGCTACAAGCAACACTATTACTGCTACACAACCGGGAAGTTATACTATTGAGGTAAGCGTTCCCGGGAATCCGTGTCCCGGAAAAGCATCTATTCAGATTCATGGTGGAACTACCCCACAGGCACAGGATGCAACATTACTCCTCTGTACCACCCCGGATATTACCACCTTCGATTTAAGTACGATCATGCCTTCAATAAGCCCAACACCAGGTGCTGTATTCAAATTTTATGTTGACCAGGCAGATGCTATTGCCCAAAACGGGAATAATATCCAGAATATATTGAATTATAACGGTACAGATGGCCAGATTTTATATGTAGTGGTTTCAAACGGAGGTTTCTGCAGTAAAATGATAGAGCTGAAATTGCTAAAAGAGGCAACACCTACCGCAAAATTAAAATCATCCAAGATAAAAATATGCCCGGGAGAATCTGTGACGCTTTCTGCTGAAGGAGGAACAACTTATTTCTGGGATAATTTCCCAGGTACCGGAAGTACACAGACTGTTACATTGCATCAGACTACTGTTTTTACCGTATATGCAATAGGACCAAAAGGATGCAGATCCCTGAATCCTGCAACCATCAGAATAGAGGTTACTCCTGAAATTACTACTCCTTTGCATGATGTGGAAATGTGTGTTGGTGACAAAGTAACTCTGGATGCCGGAGCAGGTCCTAATTACAAATACCTTTGGAGTACCGGTGAGACCACACGGAGAATTGAAGTAGACCAATGGGGAATTTATACCGTAGAAATTGATAACGGAATCTGTAAAAAGTTATTCTCTGTTAAAGTGATGGGGGCGGCTACACCTTATGTTACAGCAGTTAATTATGATGGGGCTAAAAAAACAATGGTGATTATAGCTGAAAATCCTCCAATGAATAATACACCAAGCAAACTGGAATATTCTATAGATGATGGCATTACATGGCAGGAATCTAATGTTTTTACAGGACTTTTAGATAATACCACATATACTATCCTGGTAAGAAGAGTAGGAACTCATTGTGTGGGAACTTTAGACTTCTTTACCTTTAAAATCAATAACATTATTACTCCGAATGACGACGGAATAAATGATGTGCTGGATCTTAAAGCTCTTGGGGAATTTAAGAACTTCACAGGTTCTATTTATGACAGATATGGCGTAGAAGTATTCAGGTTCTCAAAAGAAAATCCTGTATGGAATGGAACTGTTGTAGGAAAGAGACTTCCAACAGCTACCTACTGGTATAAGTTTAATTTTGAATACCCTAAATCCAAAGCTCAGATGAATTCATCAGGGTGGATTATGCTGAAAAACAGGGAGTAAAAAATAAAAATATATAGCCAAAAAAGCCTTTCAGTACATCTGAAAGGCTTTTTGCTGTAATCAAAATAGATCAGGTTGTTTATATTAAACTAAAAATTAATTACTATAAAACATTGAAATATAACCTATTGATTTTCTTTCCAAAGTTTGGTGAAGCTTATAAAATCTGCGACACTAAGCTCTTCCGCTCTTTTGTCTAAAAATTCATGTGTTTTTAAAGCTTCAGGTATATTCAAAACTTTTAATGCATTCGAAAGTTTTTTTCTCCTCTGGTTGAATCCTGCTTTTACAATCTGTTTAAATAAGACTTCATTACCACTTAAGCCTTCCTTCGGATTTCTCGTAAGTCTGATAACCCCGGATTTTACCTTCGGTGGCGGGTTGAAGACGTTCTCATGAACTGTAAACAGATAAGTGACGTCATAATAGGCCTGAATCAGAACGGAAAGAATACCGTAATCTTTAGTTCTTGGTACAGCTGCCGTCCTTTCGGCAACTTCTTTTTGGAACATCCCTACCATCTCAGGAACGAGCCCATAATAATCTACGATTTTAAATAATATCTGTGAAGAAATATTATAAGGGAAATTTCCAATGATAGCAATCTGCTCATCCTTGATAAAATTAAAGTCCTGTTTCAGAAAATCTCCTACAAAAGTATTTTCTGTAATACTGGAATAGTTCTTTTTCAGGTATTCAATAGATTCCGTGTCTATTTCTGCGAGATAAATATTCTGATCTTTTTCAAGAAGATACTTGGTGAGAACTCCCATACCGGGGCCTACTTCCATGATGTTGGTATAGTTCTCAAAACTAAGACCTTCTACTATTTTTCTTGCGATGTTTTCATCTGTCAGAAAGTGCTGACCAAGATGTTTTTTTGCTTTTACACTCAAAGTTTTTTATGATTTTATTAACAGTGATTTTCTCTTTTTCGTCCCAAATTTCGGAAGATTTTTTCTATTTTAGCCAAAAATTTTAATATTAATGGCTAAATCTGTAGATGATTTTAATAAGAAAAGGCTTCGGTCCAGCAATATTACAGTAGTGATAAGTATTGCCTTAGTGTTATTTTTGTTAGGCTTAATGGGGCTTATTCTGATTAATGCCCAGAAGTATTCTGACTATATTAAAGAACAATTGGTAGTGAATGCCTACTTTGATGAAAACTATGACGCTAAAGATTCTGTAAAGATTGCAAAACTGGAGGAAGAAACTTTAAAAAAGGTACAGACCTTAGCTCCTGTAAAAAAAGCTACCTATATTTCCAGAAGTATGGCTGCAAAAGAGGCCAAGAAAAGTATGGGTATCGATAGTGACGCATTGTTTGAAGAAAACATTTTCCCTTCATCTGTCGAAATTGCTTTAAAACCTGAATATGTAGATCCTGCAAAAATTGATGAAGCCATTAAGGCAATCAAATCTGTGCCTGGTATTGTAGATGTTAAAAATGACAGCACATTAATGGTAGATGTTTACAATAACCTGAGCAGAATCTTAAAGTGGATCTTAGGATTTTCAGTTCTGTTTCTGGTGTTAGCTGTTGTACTGATCAACAATTCGATCCGTCTGAAAATATTTTCCAAGAGATTTATCATTAAGACCATGCAGCTGGTGGGTGCTAAAAGAAGATTTATTCTTAAGCCATTCATTATAGAAGCTATTGTCTTAGGCGCTATTGGTGCTCTGATTGGTCTTTTAGCTTTATTTGGTGTTTGGTATTACTTTACCAACCAGATTGGATCAGCATTTGTACAGGATAATCAACAGTATGTATGGCTTGTATTATTGGTATTCGGAGTAGGAATTTTTATTACTGTCCTAAGTACCATTATTGCAACCTGGAGATTCTTAAGATCAAACGTTGACGATTTATATTACTCTTAACAATGAGCAAAAAAACAAATAAATTTTCCGCTACGGAGTTCGGCCGGGAAGTGGAAGCACCACAGGAAAACACCTTTTATTTCGGACAGCAGAATTTCAAATGGATGCTGATAGGTCTGGCATTTATAGTAGGTGGTTTTCTACTGATGATGGGCCCGGATGCTAATACAGTAGACGGTAAACTTGATCCTAATTCATGGAACGATGGTATTTTTTCCATCAGAAGGATCAGGATAGCACCTCTGTTTGTAGTCATTGGTTTTGTAATAGAAGTATATGCTATTTTAAAAAGAAAATAGAAACAATTTATATTTAGAGATTAAGAGATTTGGGAATTTAGAATCATGTATTCTAAACTTCAGGATCTCTTAATCTTTTAATTTTTTGAAAGAATATGGATTTAATTAACGCAATTATTATTGCCATTGTAGAAGGTCTTACGGAATATCTTCCTATTTCTTCTACCGCCCATATGGGATTTACCGCAAGCCTGATGGGACTTCCTGAGGATGAATTTTTGAAGATGTTTCAGGTATCTATTCAGTTTGGAGCTATTCTATCTGTGGTGGTAGCGTACTGGAAAAAATTCTTTGATTTAAAAAATCTTCAGTTTTACTTTAAGCTGGGTTTTGCCGTAGTACCTGCTTTGGTTTTAGGGTATTTATTTGATGATAAAATTGAAGCTATCCTTGGAAACCAGATTGCGATCTCTTCAGTATTGGTACTGGGAGGTATTATTTTACTGTTTGCAGATAAATGGTTTAAGAATCCTAAAATTGATGACGAAAAAGGAATTACCATAAGAAATGCAGTGACCATTGGATTCTGGCAATGTCTTGCGATGATGCCTGGAACAAGCCGCAGTGCAGCTTCTATTATTGGAGGAATGGCACAGGGGCTGACAAGAAAAGCAGCTGCAGAATTTTCCTTCTTTCTTGCCGTTCCCACTATGTTGGCGGTAACAGTGTACTCTGTGTTTGTGAAAACCTGGGGGAAAGGAACTGGAAACCCACAAAAAGGATACGAAATGATTATGGCTTCACAAGATCACATCATGATCTTTATTATAGGGAATGTGGTGGCATTTATTGTTGCTCTTATTGCTATTAAGGCTTTCATTGGAGTGCTGAACAAATATGGTTTCAAACCTTGGGGCTGGTACCGTATTTTTGTAGGTGTAGCCTTGCTTATTTATTTTTATTTTTTTAAATAAGAAAATATTCATTCATTATTAATTGCTTAGTAGCTACCATTCATGACCGCTGAAGAACTTAAATCAGGATATACCTTTTTATTAGACAAACCCCTGGACTGGACGTCTTTCCAGGCTGTCAATAAAATGAAATATAAACTTAAACGTGAATTTGATCTTCCCAAGAAATTCAAGATTGGCCATGCCGGGACATTAGATCCCAGAGCAACAGGGCTTCTTATTGTATGCTGTGGAAAATTCACGAAAAATATTCCCGAAATCCAGGATGCCCCAAAAGAATACTGGACAGAAATTAAAATTGGGGTACAGACAGACTCTTACGATACAGAGAAGCCGGAGATTCTTCAGCAGGATATCTCAGCGATATCAGAAGAGCGGGTAAAAGAGGTACTTGATAAATTTGTGGGAGAAATTGAGCAGAAACCACCCGTTTATTCTGCCATAAAGATTGACGGTCAAAGAGCTTATAATCTTGCCAGAGCAGGAGAGGAAGTTGAAATGAAATCCAGAAAAACAACCATTCATTACATTAAAGATATTAAGATTGAGTTTCCTTTGGTAAGTTTTATGGTGGGTTGTTCAAAAGGTACTTATATCAGAAGTCTGGCCCACGATATAGGACAGGAACTTGGAGTAGGAGCTTATCTGACACAGTTGAGACGCACAAAGATCGGGGATTATAAAATTGAAGATGCTACAGATCAGTTTTTGAATAATGACTTTAGATTTGAAGGGTTGTAAAAAAATTAATAAGGCATACATTCAATTGGCAATAAAAATGATACCGGCTACGGTATAGACTAATGGAAAAAACACGTATTAATAAATATTTATCAGAAGTAGGGTTCTGCTCAAGAAGGGCAGCAGATAAACTATTGGAAGAAGGAAGGATAACAATTAATGGCAAAATTCCTGAACTGGGAACAAAGGTTTCAGATGAAGATGTTGTAGAAGTAGATGGTAAGCCTGTCAGAGAACAGGAAGATAAGCCTGTATATATTGCTTTTAATAAACCGGTAGGTATTGTTTGTACTACAGACACCAAACGTGAGAAAAATAACATCGTAGACTATGTCAATCATCCTAAAAGGATTTTCCCTGTCGGAAGATTGGATAAACCCAGCGAAGGACTTATTCTTCTAACCAACGATGGTGATATCGTTAATAAAATCCTAAGAGCGAGAAACAACCACGAAAAGGAATACATTGTTCGTGTAGATAAACCTGTCAATCCAAGGTTTCTGGAGAAAATGAGAAATGGGGTTCCTATTTTAGATACAGTTACCAAAAAGTGTGAAGTAGAGAAAATTGATGACATGAACTTCAGGATTGTTCTTACGCAGGGACTGAACAGACAGATCCGAAGAATGTGTGAATATCTTGGCTATGAGGTAAAGAAGCTGAAAAGAATCCGTATAATGAACATTAAACTGGATCTTCCTATTGGAAAATGGAGAGATCTGACAGATGAAGAACTTAATACGCTAAACTCTTTACTGGTGGATTCTAATAAAACTGTGGATTAAAAATTATATTATTTTTAAAATTTTTTTAAAAAATGATCAATGAACATGCAGCACAATGCTTAAAAGAACTTTTAGAATTAGAAAATCAATCAAATAATATAAAGGCCCAACTAAAAGATATATGTAATCGAAGAGAAATATTTAAGAAAGAAATTGATTCTGTAGCTAATATCTATTATTCAAATGATACTAAATATTCGGAAGACGAATTAAGTGATATACTGATCAGTATCCATAATGATTTTCAAAAAATAGATAAAGAATTACAAATAATAAATGATAAATTAGAAATAATTGATATTAGAATGTCTGAATGTAAATCTAAAATTGCTTATTTTTTTAATTAATAATGTCAGTAAGAAGCTAGAAATCTTAATTTTTTATTCAATCCTAAATATACTATACCGATTGTTTACTATCAAATTCTGAAATTTTGCTCAGTGGATTTCAATGAATTGCTCATAAATTTTTAAAAATATTATGGAAGTAAATAATTTATGATTATTGGAAACATTTGTTTCCAAAAGCCACTATTCCTCTATCTTTTGTTAAACCTTATAGGTTTTAAAAACCTATAAGGTTTATGAATTGTAAGGTTATTTTTTTTTCATAATCTCAGGTGTCAATTATTTTTCACTTAACAGTGTAATATATTTTATTTTTTAATAAAATTGTATTATATTTATAATAATAACAACTATAACCTGAAAATCATGAAATTACAATTTAATGTAGTCTTTTTGTTTATTATTCTGATAACACTTACTAATTGTCACAATGATAACCACAATTCAAATCATCCCCATGATTCTTTGTTTTATATTGACTACAGAAGTTTACAGGGATTACCGGACGGAATTGCTGTAATAGAACTAGATCCTGAAGCTCCCAATTTTGGATATATTAGCAGCAAGCTTGAATTGGGTATCGGGGTATTGCCTCACCACATTTATTATAATCATAACGAAAAAAAAATGTTCACAACTGCTTTGGGGGGCAGCTATCTCTATCAGATAAAAACAGAAGATGATCAAAATGGGCAGCCCAAATTAGTTAGTGCAACACCCATTGATACAGGTGAGAATACGGTAGGAGAAAATTTGTTTTTTACCAATGACGGAAGATATTTTATGACCTTTATGGGTGGGGCAGGAGGTCCAAAAGATGGCAGTATAGGTGTTTTTAACGCGGATAATAATCAGCTTATTAAAACTATTAAAGCACCCATTCAGGATAATCCAAATCAATTTATAATGTATCCGCATGGCATCTCCGTTAATGAGGAAAAAGGATTAATGATGGTAACCTCAACTATTCACCCGGATCTCAGTACAGGCATGGGAAATACTTGTACCTTACTAGATCTCAAGACCTATGAATTAAAGGAGACCTATCAGTTAGCAGACTCACCAACAGATATGTCTGCTCCTGTTGAGGTTTTATTACTACGTGGAAAATTTCCACAATATGCTCTTGCTACTACAATGCTTGGAGGCGATATCTGGATGGCTCCCTACAATGCTGTGACCAAAAAATATGATGCTTTTACTAAAATATTCGAAGGAAGTACCCAAGGATTAGGCTGGGCACTCGAAATGTATATTGACGATACAGGCAAACTCTATGTAAGTTTTGCAGATCCCGGAAAAGTACTTGTCTTTGATTTAAGTAATCTCCCTCAAATAAAGCTTTTGAAAACTTTTGATGCAGATAAAGGAGCACATCATATGGCTTTCTTCAAAACCAAATCAGGAAAAGAGGTGGTAGCCGTGCAGAATAATTTACTGAATATTCCTAACTTAAATTCGGGGACCATTAGTATAATTGATATCAATACAGGAAAAAACTTAGGTACCGTCAATTTACGTACCCGATATGGGATATTACCGGAATCCATTGAAGGAACCAATGGCCCAAGCAATTATATGCATCATTAAAATTGATCAATATTCAGATTATAAACTATTCCGGGAAACAGATGTTTTTTGGAGTAGTTTATATCGAAATCTACCTTTTAAAACCTAAGTAGACTGTGATTAGACTATGGTCAATGTGTAAGCGTTCAATTTTTATCCATACGGTGTTATTTGACATATAATTTCATTCTTTCTTCATATTCAGGCTTTAACTTCAGAAACTTCCATATTTTTTTATCATCAGGATAGGTGATCCGGTAAAATATAATTTTATCTGCTGAATACTTAAAGTAAGGATGGTTTTTCAGCCAGTCTTCAGGCGCATCTGCTAAGCTGTATTTGGCAACCGCTGAAGCGTCCAGGGGACATATGGAAATCAGTTTTTGAACCAGTTCTTTATCAATATTGTAGGTATCCAGGATCTGCTGTTTATTGACGAAGCCACCCAGCTTTTTTCTAAATCCAATGATGGATCCGGCACTTCTTTCATCCAATCCAAATTCCAAAAGCTGCTTAAAGGTAATAGCGTTAAGGTTCGTTTTTGAAAAATCTGTCTGTTCCTGTTGCTTTACATGTTCTTTTATTTGGATATAAGGTTTTAATTCCTGAAATTTTTCCGCAGAAATTACAAAACATTTTTGCAGATCCTCTGCTGTCCTAAAGCTTCCTGCCAGATTGCGGTTTCGATAATTAACAATAACATGGGCTTGCTTTTCGGAGAATCCAATGGCCATCCAACCTTCTGCATCCAGCGTGTTGGGATCAAAAGGATGATAAGATATTTTGGTTTTCAGAGCCGTATTTTTACTGATATTTTGAAAATTTCCAGGAGTTTTTACCGGTAACAAGAGATAGGGCTCCAGTTTACTATAGTTTTCGGCAGAAATGATAAAGCATTCTTTAAATTTCTCTTTACTGATAAAACTGCCTCCCAGGTATTTTTTATATTTTAAAATAGCCTCAGCCTGTCTTTCGCTGAATCCCATTTGTATCCAGTGGTCTTCAGAAAGCTGATCCGGATTGAATTTTCCGGAAATTATAAGGGATTTCTTTTCAAAACCTTTAAAATGATTTGATTTTGTATCTGTTTGCGTTGCCGGAAGCAGAATATAAGGTTCAAGCTCCGTGAATTTATCTGCGGAAATGGCATAACATTTTTTAAGCTGTTCCTTTGAAGTAAATTGACCCCCTATGATCTCTTTATATGTAAGGATAGTGGAAGTCTGTTTTTCAGAAAAACCAAGTTGCTGCCATTGTGCTTTATCCAATATATTAGGATCAAAATCAGATAAACCGGCAGGAGCAGAAGACTCCATAATAAATTTCACTTCAGGAAAAGAAGCTTTTTCTCTGCTGGTATATTTCTGATACGCAAATAGGATGGTCAGCAGCAAAACCATAAATGCCAGTTTCCGATAATAGCTTTTTCTCATCATAAGGTAAACCTATTGATAAAAACAAGATCAGACAATGGCTGGCTGTTAAATGAGTGATTTTACAATATAAATTCATTTTAATAGCTTTTAAAATACATATAAAGCTCTAAAAATGAGAATTATTTAAATAAAAAAGTATCTGTGAAGATACTTTTATGAGGATAAAAATTATTCGGAATCTTTTTCTCCCAAAGACTCTTTTAGCTTTATAAGTTCAGCCTTTACAAATTCAAGTCTGTCAATAAGCGTAATGGTCTCTGAAATTTTACTGTTTGTGGTCAAAGCAATACGGGCACCGTCCAGAGTATATCCTTTTTCTTTCACTAAATGATAAATCATCTGGAGGTTCTTGATATCTTCAGGAGTAAAATAACGGTTACCTTTTCTATTCTTTTTAGGTTTGATAATAGGGAATTCCTGTTCCCAATAACGTATTAATGAAGTATTTACATCGAATGCTTTTGCTACTTCTCCTATAGAATAATACAGTTTGTCAGGTAAATTTATTTTCATTTTACAACTCCTAGACCTCAAAGATAAAAATTTTTTAAAGTTGTATCCAAATATATCTTTAAAGTGCTGAAGTGCTTTTGTCTTATATGAAGCCACACGGATGAAGTTGGGAAGGGAAAATTGGTCACTTTATTCAAATTGTTATGAAGGTGAATAAGATATTTATATAAACGGTTGGTTGGATAATGATGGAGACTTTGTACCTGATTTAAGAATTTCCAATTCAAAATTTCTGAAAAGATAAGGATAAAATATCCATTATAAAATTATTATTGAGCTCGTGATATATATATTGTGGTGATATTGTATGTTATTTATTATCAGTCGTTTTAGTTAATGGAGTATCTGTGTAGTATATTCTTTTTTTTGAGAATTAATATTCTTAATTACATTTAGGTCTGATTGAAAAATTTCGAATAAATAATCTATTATATTTTTTTGAATTTCTATAATAATACAAAATATGAAGTTATGAAAATAAGTTTTTTATTATTATGTATACTGGCATATGCAAATTTTTTTGGGCAGATTGGTAAAGTCGGTATTAATACACTAAAGCCAACCCGGAGTTTGGATATCAACGGAAATATTAGAATACGTTCACTTACTGATAAAAAGGACAGTGCCAATGTGTATGACCGGGTTCTTGTAGGGAATAGTCAAGGGGACATCGATTTTGTTCCTATTGGAAGCTTTGATGTTGAAACACCTGCAATTAAAACAATAAAATTTACAGTAAAAAATGTTAAAATTCCCGGCACTTATAGCTATGTTACAGAAGCTGTGAATATAGGAAATGTATCAATAAGATATAGAAATAATTCATCTTGTATTGGCATTAATTGTGAAAATAGAATTGGTGGTAAACTGGAATTCAAATTTTTTAATGCAGCAGGTGCGGGCAGTGTTTGGACAGGTAGCTCTATGCTGGTCAGGAGATCAAGTTTTTTGAATAACGATGATACCACGTCGCCGACAGCTCAAAGTGGGGAATATAGAACAAGGTTTTATGCAGGAACCATAAAAGGAGTTCCTCTTGATGATACAACTTCTCCATATACTGTTCTTGATTTAGAATATAACCCGGAAACAAGAGATACTGGCAGTACAATGTTGTCAATAAATTCAACAGGAGACGTATATAGAATATCTATAATGTTCAATGGCAGTTTACCAGCGGTTGCTGCAGATAATATTGCTGCATTACCCAGGCAGGCAACTATATTTATTGAACGTTTGACAGATGATTAGGACATCAATATGCATATGGTACTTATGAAATCCAGTTGAGACATAGGTACTTTAATTAATATATAATTTATTTATTCATAATATCGTGAAAAAAAATATAATCAATTACTTTTTTATGTAACTTCGTGAAACACAAAAAACTACAGTGAAAATGAAACATTATTTCTTTATTTTTGCACTGCTGATTCCTTTTTTAGGGTTTTCACAGTGGACAAGAGCTGAGTTGGGATCTCAGAAAGTAAAAAAATCTCAGGAAAAGTTAGAATTTTCAGGCCTCTATTCGTTGGATGCCAATAAGCTTAGACAGGCATTACAAAAAGCTCCTGCACGTTTTTCAAATGAAAAAGGAGTTGTCATCTCGCTTCCTACTGCTAATGGGAAATTAGAAAGGTTCCAGGTTTGGGAATTTTCCAATATGGCCCCTGAACTTCAGGCAAAATTTCCGGATATTAAGTCTTATGTAGGAACTGGTGTAGAAGATCCCTCCGTATATCTGAGATTCAGTCTTTCTCCGGTAGGGTTTTCCTCAATGATCACCCGATCTGGAATATCAGAATTTATAGAACCTTACACCGAAGACAGAACGGTTTACGCTGTATTTGATTCCAATGCAAGAAGAGGACAGGATAAAGAACCTTTTGAATGCCTTACTCCTAAAGATTTGAACGGAAAGACTTTCGAAAAAAAAAACGGTGCTGCCAATAAAAAAACAGCGGGTTTTAATGTTTTCAGATTGGCATTTTCCTGTACAGGAGAATACGCTCAATATCATTTAACCGCTGCGGGTACACCTGCTTCGGCAACCGCTGCTCAGAAGAAAGCTGTAGTGTTAGCCGCTATGAACACTACTTTAACCAGGTTGAACAGCGTTTTTGAAAAAGATTTGTCATTACACTTCAATCTGATTGCAGCTAACGAATCTATCATATACCTGGACAAGGATACGGATCCTTATACAAACTGGGGGCCGAGTCAGGCTAATACAAATATATCAGCAGTTATTTCAAGTGAGGACTATGATATGGGACATTTAGTGGATCAACGAGGAGGGAATGGAGCAGCAGGGGTAGGGGTTATATGCTATCCCAGCTATAAAGCCCGTGGTTGGACTGCTTCTAATTTCCCTGAAGGTGATACCTATGATGTAGACTATGTAGCCCATGAAATGGGGCATCAGTTAGGTGCCGGACATACTTATACTATGTATAGCAGTCAGGCCGACCAGACAGTAGAACCTGGTAGTGGTTCTACTATTATGTCTTATGCAGGGATAACCGGTGGGGCGAATGATGTTCAGTTTAATGTTAATGACTATTATCATACAAATAGTATTACACAGATAAAAAATGTAATAAACGGTATTGTTTGTGGAGTCAATACCCCTTTTGCAAACCCGGCTCCTACTATTAATGCAGGAGCAGATTATACAATTCCTGTTTCCACCCCGTTTGTATTAAAAGCAGTTACTGCAGATGCGGCAAGCGCATCTTACACTTATAATTGGGAACAAGCTGATCTGGCAGCCAATGCTCAGCTTGGATCCGGAAATATTTCTGCCTGCTATCCTGCGAAACCGACAGGGCCAATGTTCAGATCTTTAGCGCCTAGAACTTCGCCTGTAAGATATTTCCCTGATTTTAATAAAGTGCTTGGAGGTGTTTTGTCAACCCGATGGGAATCTGTTTCCAGTATAACAAGAGATCTTAATTTTACAATTACCGTAAGGAATAACCATCCTATAGAGCCACAGAGTAATAAAGATGCGATGAAAGTAAGTGTTAATGCCGGAGCAGGTCCCTTCCAGATAACATCTCCTGCATTCGGGCAGTCTTTAAGTTCAGCAGGTACATTTAATGTAACCTGGGATGTTGCCAATACAAATCAGGCTCCGGTCAGTACGGCAGATGTGAATATTAAACTATCTACAGACGGTGGGCAGACTTTTACAATGATTGCAGCGGATACACCTAATGATGGTAGTGAGCAGATTACTATTCCTACAGGCTCTATATCTTCCAATGCCTATATTCTGATAGAAGCTGTAGGAAATGTTTATTATGCGGTAAGTCCAAGTTTTGTTATTGATTATAATGTTATAGGTGAAAGCTGCACAACTTATACTTATAGTGGAGTACCTGTTGCAATTACTGACGCACGTGAAGGAGGAAGTATATCTGCACCGAAAGTGTCGGTTCCTTTATTGGTAAATAATAATGGAACAATCACTAAGATTAAAGTGAATCCCTCTATCGCCCATGCCAATATAAGTCACTTGACTGTGGGGATTGAAAGCCCTGTAGGATCTTCAGCTCTTTTATGGAACCGAAGCTGTACGAATAGCTCAGGAATTACAGCTACATTCAGTGATACTGGTGCTGTTGCCACCTGTGCATCTCCAGTTCAGGGAAATGCAAAACCTGATGAATCCTTAGAGATTTTTAAAGGACATAAAGCACAGGGAGAATGGAAATTATATGCTTCAGATAATAAGACCGGAGTAGCAGGAAGTATTACGGGATGGTCTCTTGAAGTGTGTACTCAGGAAACTCAAAATTTAGGGACCAAAGAACTCACTTCTGCGTTAGCTGATGATATCAAAATTTATCCTAACCCTAGTGATGGACATTTCTTTGTGAAGTCCAGAAACTTAAAAGGAGAAGTGAAAGTAAATATGTTTGATTCAAGCGGAAGATTGATTTATTCTTCAGCTTATCAAAGTAGTGGAGATCATACTAAAGAGTTTAATGTAAATGTACCTAAAGGAGTGTATGTTATAAGCATCAATTCTTCAAAAGGTACATACAACAGCAAACTCGTTATAAAATAACAGACTATTGAATGTACAGAGAAGGATCGGTTATGCCGGTCCTTTTTTATTTGAAATTTGCAACTTCCCTTTATTTGTACTACTTTTATCAATATTCAATCCGTTTTCTTTTATAAATAGCAGGTGATGAATTCGATTTCAGTTCTTCATATTGATCTTTTTCAGGCTGGCAGAAATACGTCAGACTTTTATTTTAATACTATGAAAAATCATCTGGTTGTAGGGCACCGTCATATCGAAAAACCTCACAGGCATGATTTTTATGCTGCTGTTCTTTTTACAGGTGGAACAGGATTTCATGAAATAGATTTTCAAAAATATGAAGTTTCAGAGGGCAGTCTCTTCTTTCTGTCTCCCGGTCAGATTCATAGCTGGGAGCTTTCCGCAGATATTGAAGGATATATTTTCTTTTGTTCCCAGGAGTTTTATGAAATGCACTATGTAAATCAGAAGCTGAGAAATTTTCCATTTTTCGG
Organism: Chryseobacterium sp. WG14; assembly: GCF_024586945.1. NCBI lineage: Bacteria > Pseudomonadati > Bacteroidota > Flavobacteriia > Flavobacteriales > Weeksellaceae > Chryseobacterium > Chryseobacterium sp. WG14. Next base: position 188,046 of record NZ_JALCZD010000002.1, on the reverse strand, counting down.
ATCTGTATCTTTTCCAAGAAAACTTCAGCTGGATACCCTGGAACTCAAACAAAATATACACTTATTCCAGGAGTTGGAAAAAGAATATCAGGGGAAAAATATTATGAAAGAAGGGTTGATGCTTTCATTGATGTCTCAGATCTTTATCAATGCTACAAGGTTGTTTTCAAAAGATTTTAGCAGGTTGGATTCCTCCGCCGGACTTTCTTATTTTAAACATTATCAGGATTTCGAAAATTTAATTGAAGAGCACTTTCCTGATGAAAAATCGATTGCTTATTACGCCTCTTTATTAAACATTTCACCCAAGCACCTCAATAGAATAGCTCAAACTGTTGTTCAGAAAACAGCTACAGATGTCATCACAGAAAGAGTAGTGCTGGAAGCTAAAAGAATGCTGATGTACCTTGATGAAAGCCTTGTTGAAGTCGCTTTCAGATTGGGATATGAAGAATATTCCTACTTTGTAAGAGTCTTCCGGAAAAATTCCGGAATGACCCCTACTCAGTTTATCAAGGAATACAAGGTGTAATTTTATAATATAAAGTTGCCGGTGACTCTCAACTTCCTGATTCAGCCATCATCAGCCACCAGCCACCTATAACACAAGCTTAAATGGTCCTTCAAACGTAGTTTCAAATGAATCTACCATTTTTCCTTTTTCATCAAAAACTCCAATGACCAAATTCTGTTTTGAAAACTTAATATCTTCCTCAGGAAAGGTGATATTGATGTTTCCTTTAAGAATTTGATCTCCTTTCAAAATGATTTTTTCAGATCCAAAATAAGTGATCTCTGCATGGGCAGGCATTATGACTTTAATCGTCAGTACCTTTTTATCGTTAGACTTATTCAGAAGGGTATAAATGAAAGTATTGGTAATTTTACCGTTTTTAATAAAGAATGTAGATCCTGCCGGTTTGATGAACTTGGCTTCCATAGATCCTCTGTCGTACATTAAAAATCCAAGGAATCCAATGAGTAAAGCCAGAAAAACGGTAGTAGCTTTCATTCTTGAAGTGAAAGTAAATTTTTCCTGATTCTCAATTTCTGCTTCTGTAGCATAACGAACCAGTCCTCTGGGCAGTCCTACTTTGTCCATTACTTCATCACAGGCATCAATACATGCAGTACAGTTGACACATTCAAGCTGCTGGCCATTTCTGATATCAATTCCTGTAGGGCAAACCACTACACATTGGTTACAATCAATACAGTCTCCCTTCCCGGCAGCTTTTCGGTCTTCATTATTTCTCCATTTTGATCGGCCTTCTCCTCTTTTAAAATCATAATATACATTGATCGTCTGCTTATCAATCAGAACGCCCTGAAGTCTTCCGTACGGACAAACCAATGTACAAACCTGCTCACGAAGCCACGCAAAAACAAAATAAAACGTCATGGTGAAAAACAGCATGGCGGTAAACTTGAGTGAGTTTTCGGCCGGGCCTTCACCCATAATACGGAAAACCTCTTCATACCCTACGATATACATGAACATAAAGTGAGAAATAGCAAGGGATATTAAAAGGAATACCGACCATTTTGTGAGCCTTTTTCTTATTTTTTCTGTATCCCATTCCTGTCTGTCGAGTTTCATCTGCTTATTTCGGTCGCCTTCAATCCAGTATTCAATTTTACGAAAAATCATTTCCATAAAAAGAGTCTGGGGGCACAGCCAGCCACAGAATATTCTTCCGAAAACCACCGTGAAGAGCATCACAAAGATAACCGACGTTACGGCACCTAAAGCAAGAATGAAAAAATCCTGAAGATAAAAAGACTGTCCGAAAATAAAGAATCTCCCATCAATAACATTAATAAGAAGAAAAGGGTTGTTATTGATTTTTACAAAAGGCAGTCCGAAGAACAAAGCAAGCAAAACGTAGCTGGTGTAATTCCGGTAATTGGTATATTTTCCTTTGGGCTTTCTCGGGAAGATCCATTTTCTTTTCCCCGTTTCATCCATTGTTCCCACTGAATTTCTAAAATCTTCATTTTCGATTTCCAAAGACTTGATGTTGTTGGACTCTGCACTCATTATCGTATCCTATAAAAGTATTATGGTAATATTGTATCGTAAAATCAATTTTGTTTTTAGGACTGTTTTTTTTGTGAAAAAACTTATTGATCCTACTACTGCAAAGCTCCGGATTATATTTTTCCACTACTAATATGATCTACTTAAAAAATAGGACAATTGGGACATTTTTATTTTAAAGTTATAACAGATCAAAATGATAAAATAACTTTGAATCCTATCTTGCAAGTTGTAAATTGCAGTTTTAAAAATGAAGTATGAAGAATATCTGTAAAATAGGACTGATTGGTTTGGTTTTCGCATTGATAAATTGTCAATCAGTAAATTATAGTAAAATGTTTTATGAAGGAGTAAAGCCTGAAAAGGTTTCAGACAAGTTTAGTTTTACGGAAGGACCGTCAGCAGATCATGAAGGAAATGTTTATTTCACGGATCAGCCTAATGATAAAATCTACTATTGGGACTGGAAAAGCAATCAGGTCATAGAATTTCTGGATAAGACAGGAAGGGCAAACGGAACTCATTTTGATAAGGACGGTTATCTGATTACCTGCTCTGATGATCAGGGAGAGATCTGGAAAATATCAAAAGATAAAAAAGTAGAGGTTATTCTGAAAGGATTTGAAGGAAAAAGACTGAACGGACCCAATGATGTATGGAATGATGCTTTAGGGGGAATGTATTTTACAGATCCTTTGTATGAAAGGGATTACTGGACTGATTTTAAACAGGAATTAGAGCATAAAAGTCTCTACTACAGAAATAAAGAAGGTAAAACTGTCAAGCTGGAAACCTTTACACAGCCCAATGGAATTATAGGAAGCGAGAAATTGAAAAAGTTGTACCTCTCAGATATTGATGCCGGAAAAACCTATGTTTATGATATTCTTGGAGAAGGAAAGCTGTCAGAAAAAAAACTCTTCTGCGAAATGGGATCAGATGGAATGACTTTGGACAAACACGGAAATCTTTACTTAACAGGAGATGGCGTACATATCTTTAACCGGGACGGTAAGAAAATCTATCATATTTCCATTCCTGAAAAATGGACCTCCAATGTAACGTTTGGCGGAGAAAATAATGATATTTTATTTATTACAGCTTCAAAATCTGTGTATATTTTTCCAACAAGAGTGAGAGGAATTAAGTAGTCTTACTTATCATATTTTACCACAAAAGTCACAAAAATTTTATTTCTAAATACTTTAAAAGCTTACTGTATGTAAAAGTTCATATAATAAGAAAATCAAAGATTTTCAAGAAACTTAAGTGTACTTTTACCCGCAAAGCCAGTCTCTTAAAATAACTAAAGTGTTAAAAACTTTTGTGACTTTTGTGGTTTAAAATGTTAACAAGATATAGTTCGTACCAGGATTTATTTGGTAGAGAAAATAATAATATCTTATTACTGCTCAACATCTGTGTATATTTTTACCACAAAAGTCACAAAAATTTTATTTCTAAAAACTTTAGTACACTTAAGCGAGTGTAAAAGGCTACGAATAAAATAATGTTCACAAAGAGAAAAATCAAAGATTTTCAGGAACTTAAGTGTACTTTTACCCGCAAAGCCAGCCTCTTAAAATAACTAAAGTGTTAAAAGCTTTTGTGACTTTTGTGGTTTAAAATATTAATAAGATATAGTTCGTAATAACATGTATACCTGATCTTAATAAGCAACCTCCATTTTTACCTTTTTCCCTTTCAGCTTTTCATTCTGAAGCTTTCTCAAAACAGCATTCACTTTATTTCTGGAAACAGCAACATAGGATGTAGTATCTTTTACTTCAATTAAGCCTATATCTTCTTTTTGGAGTTCCCCCTTTTTAATGAGATAACCAACTACATCTACTTTATTTACTTTGTCTTTCTTTCCGGCACTGATATAAATGGTTTGAAATGGTGTTTTTTCCGGAACTTTAGTAAAGCCGGCTACACTTTCTTCAGGTGTGTTATTTTTGATGAATGGGAAATTCTCATCTTCAGTCATGATAAGATAAGCAAAACCTTTGGCATTCATTCTGGCGGTACGTCCGTTTCTGTGAATAAAGGCATCCTCTTTTGGAGGCAGCTGGTAATGAACAATAGATTCCACTTCAGGAACATCAAGTCCGCGGGAAGCCAGATCAGTCGTAATAAGAATTCTTGCAGAATCATTTCTGAATTTCAGTAAAGCACGCTCTCTCTCATCCTGTTCCATTCCGCCATGGAAAGTTTCCCTGTCGATACCTTTTTCTCTTAAAAGCTCAGAAATCCTGTCAACAGCTTCACGGTGATTGCAGAAGATCAAGGTTCTTTTATTTCCGATCTTGCAGATTAAATTGAATAAAGTATCTAGCTTTTCTTCAGAAATAGTCATCACTTTCCGTAATTGGATATCCGGCTTTACTTCATTTAATTTTAAAAAGTCAATGGTCTTTTCATTCTTTAAGCCTGTAAACTTTGGAATTTCATCCATTGCTGTAGCTGAGGTCAGAATTCTTTGTGAAAGACCTTTCAGTGAGCCGGAAATAAACTCCATATCCTCGTGAAATCCTAATTCCAATGCTTTATCAAATTCATCCAGTACTAAAGTCTGAATGGTTTTCGGATCAAAATTATTATTTCTTATATGGTAGGCAACCCTTCCCGGAGTTCCGATTAAAACAGCGGGAGCCTCAATTAAATTATTGACCTCAATTTTTTTATCATGACCTCCATAGCACACAGAAACTTTGAAATCTGTTCCCATTGCTTTGAAAACCTGTTCAATCTGTAATGCCAATTCTCTGGCAGGAACTAATAGTAAAGCCTGCACACCCTGCACATCTTTTTTCAGATTTCTGAGAACCGGAAATAAAAAAGCAAGAGTCTTTCCTGAACCGGTAGGAGAAAGCAGGACGATATCGGTATTGTTTTCAGAGGCAGTGTATGTAGATTTCTGCATTTGATTCATTTCCTGAATCTGCAGTTTTTGATAAATTGATTCTAATTCCATGGTGCAAAGGTAAGAAATTAGGCGGTAGGTTGTAGTGGTGGGAGAGGTGATGGTTGATAGTTAATAGTTGATAGTTGATAGTTGATAGTTGCGCGGCTCCTGTCACTAATCTCCAATCTCAAAGTCTCTTGTCTTTATTCTTTGCTCCTTTTATCTAATCCGGCTGAGTATTTCTTTTCCCCGTATTAAAGTTACCTTGTAGGAATCTTCCGGGTTGGAAACAGATTTATTATAGTATTCTTTTGCCGTTGTATGATCTCCTTGTATGAGATTGACATATCCATACATTTCGTAAATGAAATTTTTAAGTTTGAGATCCGGATTTTCTTTTTCGGATAAATAATTAAAAATTTTTTCTGCGGATGTAAGCTTGGCATCCTGATATTGCTGTATTTCATATCCTTTTGGAAAACTGAACCAATAATCCCACATTCCGCCATGAGTATGCTCATTCCATGAATATTTTACAAGCTGTAAGGCGACCTCTAATAAAGCTGAGTCTAAGTTTTTGTTCTGAGGAAGCTGTTTGCTGCTTTCTGCAAGATAATAATCAATGGTTGAATCTGTGCCTTTTATTTTTATCTCCTGCAGGATAGATTCCTTTGCATATAATGAATGATTCTTTGAAAAACTTTCGTAAGCAAAAGAAGCCGGAAAGTGGTCGGCCAGATTTTCAATACGATATCCTTTTTTCAGTTCAGCTTTTAGATCAATTGTATATACATTATTATAATCATGGAAAAGATAAACATAGATAATTCCTCTTTTTAGATCGCAGATCATAGAGTATAGGGTTGGAAGGTCTCCTTCCTGGTGGGTTTTGTTTAAAATATTCTTAATAAAATCCAGACTGATATTCTTTGAGGCAGAAAGTTCTTCGTTTACAATTTCCGGTCTTCTGCATGATAATTTTCCATTAATGCTATTGCAGTTGGCATTAACCTGAAACTCACCTTTTTTTTCAATAATGCCTTTAGGATTGATCAAAATAGAATTGCCTTCTTTGTCAGCCAACAAGACCTGGGAAGGAGAATTGTAGTTATACTTTTTGATGATCGCTATTGCTTCTTTTACATTTTTACATTTTCCTAAAACTTCCCACATCAGAAATCCTTTGTAAATGTTGAGCTGTTTCAATTTGCTGATGTCATAATTGGCTGCAGCAAAATCAAAAAACAATCCATATTCATTCATTGCAGAAGCTACCTGCATATCAGGACCTCCAAAACATACGGATCCATATCTGTCTCTTGTGGTTGGGTTATACCATATCCTTGTAAATGGAGTAGTGTCGTCTTCATTAGCGGCAGCAAATACTTCCCCTCCTCTGGAGCATGAAAAAATAGTACAGGCCTTTATCATGTTGATACTATAAAATAGTATACCGATTAAAACAAGAAGAATTTTTTTTTGCATGGTATATTTTTTAGTAATGAGCTTTCTTAGCATGATGTTCTTAATAGTAAACAATTCTGATGGCAAATGTATTACACTACAACTTCAAAGCTATTGATATGTAATGAAAAACAGTCTGGGAATACATTGTTCATATTAAATAAATTCCTTATCTTTGCATCCACTTTTTGTGGGAGAGGTTTGATAAGGTAAAATATTAAAAATTAATTACTTCCGTATTTTTTAAATCCACATTTATTCAAATCATTAAAAAAGAAGGAATACAAATTTTATTAGAAAATGTCAAAAGAGACAAATTCAGCAGAGGTTATTTTAAACCAAAACGTAGCACCAGAACAATTTGATTGGGATTCTTTCGAATCAGGTCTTGATGCAGATGCGAGAAAAGAAAAAAGCGACTTAGAAGAAATCTACAACGGATCTCTAAACAGCCTAAACGACAATGACGTTTTAGTAGGTAGAGTAGTAAGATTAACTGATAAGGAAGCTATCGTAGACATCAACTTCAAATCAGAAGGTGTTATTTCTCTTAACGAATTCCGTTACAACCAAGGCCTAAGTGTAGGTGATGAGGTAGAAGTAATGGTTGACAAAAGAGAAGACAAAACTGGTCAGTTACAGTTATCTCACAGAAAAGCCAGAACGCTTAAAGCTTGGGATAAAGTAAACGAACTTCACGAAACTGGAGAAATCGTTAACGGTTTTGTTAAGTCTAGAACTAAAGGAGGTATGATCGTTGACGTTCACGGAATCGAAGCATTCTTACCAGGTTCTCAAATTGACGTTAAGCCAATTAAAGATTACGATCAGTTCGTAGGTAAAACTATGGAGTTCAAAGTTGTGAAAATCAACCCTGAGTTCAAAAACGTAGTTGTATCTCACAAAGCATTGATCGAAGCAGATATCGAAGGTCAGAAAAAAGAAATCATCGCTCAGCTTGAAAAAGGACAAGTTCTTGAAGGTACTGTTAAGAACATTACTTCTTACGGTGTGTTTATCGACTTAGGAGGTGTAGACGGATTAATTCACATTACAGATCTTTCTTGGTCTAGAGTGAACCACCCATCTGAAATCCTTGAAGACGGACAAACTGTAAAAGTGGTAATCCTTGATTTCGATGACGAGAAAACAAGAATCCAATTAGGTATGAAGCAATTAGAAGCTCATCCTTGGGATGCTCTTTCTGCTGACATGAAAGTAGGAGATAAAGTAAAAGGAAAAGTAGTAGTTCTTGCTGACTATGGTGCATTCGTAGAGATCGCTCCAGGGGTAGAAGGATTAATCCACGTTTCTGAAATGTCTTGGTCTACTCACTTAAGATCTGCTGGTGACTTTGTGAAAGTAGGTGATGAAGTAGAAGCTGAAGTATTAACTTTAGATAGAGAAGAAAGAAAAATTTCTCTTGGTATCAAGCAATTATCTAAAGATCCATGGGAGAATATCGAGGTTAAGTACCCGGTAGGATCTCAGCATGTAGGAACTGTAAGAAACTTCACTAACTTTGGTGTATTCGTAGAGTTAGAAGAAGGTATCGACGGATTAATCTACATTTCTGATCTTTCTTGGACTAAGAAAATCAAGCACCCATCTGAGTTCTGTGCAGTAGGTGATAAATTAGACGTTGTAGTTCTTGAATTAGACATCCAGGCTAGAAGATTATCTCTAGGTCACAAGCAATTGACTGAAAACCCATGGGATAAATTCGAAACTAAGTATGCTGAAGGAACTATCCACGCTGGTAAAGCTGTAGAAGTTCACGATAAAGGAGCTTCTGTACAATTCGAAGATGCTGAAGTAGAAGCATTCTGCCCTTCAAGATTATTAGAGAAAGAAGATGGATCTAAAATCAAAAAAGGTGAAGATGCTCAATTCAAAGTAATCGAATTCAACAAAGAATTCAAGAGAGTAGTAGTTTCTCACACAGGAATCTTCAGAGATGAGGAAAAGAAAAATGTGAAAGACTCTTCTTCTAGAAATGTTTCTTCTTCAAACAATGAAGAAAGATCAACTCTTGGAGATATCGATGCATTAGCAGAATTGAAAAGAAAAATGGAAGAAGGTAAATAATCCTTGAAACCCATTGATAATATGAAGCCGCTCATTTGAGCGGCTTTTTTTGTTTTATTATGGAGGCCTTAAAAAAATCCTTTGAAATTTTAAAATTATTTTAACGTTAATGATTGGTTAACGTTAAAACATTTCATATAATACAATTTATTAATGTTTATTTTTAATTAATCCTAATTTAAAAGTATTGATTTATGAAAAAAACATTTTTATTTTTCCTTTTTGGATGGCTAATGCTTGGGAATTCTTTACAGGCACAGACAGACTATATTATTTGCCTGGACAATGGTTCCTCAGTTACTAATGCACGCTTCAAAGAGATGCGGCTTACTGCTGCCAAATTGATTGAGCGTCTTATGGCTTGCCATTCAAAAAACAGATATGCCGTAGTTCATTATGGAGCAGGTTTAAATAATGGGCCCAGCTTAGGCCTTACTCCCAGAATATATATTGAGAGTGATTTTGTAACTTCTATATTTCCAGAACCCTATCTCGTAAGAAGACTTAATTATGGGCAGCATTTTCATGAAGCGCTAGGATTGATGGGAAAAGCACTGGATGGAGTCTATAGCCCGGAAATTGTAAGTCCTCAGACTTCTTTGCATAAAAATGGAAGTTCCAAGCTTGTAGTTATAGTACTTACCGATGGTTCCCGAAATAGCGGTGATTTATCCACAGGTTCATATTTAGCAAATTATTATGATACAGCACTTAATACACCGGGAGCTTTTAAAAATGTAACCAATTTTAAAGCAGTTAGAGGCGCTAAATTCGTAATGATACATATGAGTCCGAACAGCCAGTCTTCTGCAACAGGAGCTTCTATTGCGAGTGCCGGAGGATCTTATACAGGTAGCATTGAAAGTAATGTAGATGATCCTGATTACGGAATGCTGCCACGGCTTTATTATCCTAGAAATCAGTCTTTTGTTTTTAGCTCTGTTACCGAGATGCCCAAATTTGATGAAATAGTTAATGCTATTTGTATCCCTCCGTCATGGGGAGGAACTTTAAAATTTTTCTATGAATTTAATAGCTGTGGTATGCCGGGAGATTTTAATATTACCGGTGAATACACTTTACCTGCAGGAGGTGTTCTGTTGAATAGTAAGCTGGTTCTCCGGGATATTAGTACCGGTCTGGATTATGGGATCTCTACAACCCCAACTTATAATGGAGGTAATTATGTTAATTTTCATTTTTATCCTTCAGATATTAATATTCCTCAGGGATCAATGGCCAAATATAAATTTGTGATGACAGTACAGTCTAGTACTCCTACAGGGACTGTTGAAACGATGAGCTGGAATCATTATCCATTCTATCCTTACGATTTGGATGCTGTATGTTCGAGAAATGCTTCTGAAACAGCGATGGGTACTCTTACTATTACACCTAATCCTACTGATGGCAGATTTAAAGGAGCTTTGGATAGAGAAATGGGATCAGGAAAGCTTGAAATATTGGATTTGAATGGTAATGTAGTGCTTACAAAAACGATAGAAGGAAAAACATTTGATGCAGATTTGAAAAACAGGCAGCAGGGTATTTATATTGTAAAAGTTACATCAGATAAAGGTGAAATAAGCGTAGGTAGAATTATAAAGAAGTAAATAACGATAATGAAACTGTCCGTGAGGGCAGTTTTTTTGTTAGAGTTCAGGATAAATATGGAAGCAAAAATAATGAATATGATAGCTGTATGCCGTTCCATACTCTTGTAAAAGACTATAGATTCTCTTTATTGAGAATTATCTAATTGCTGTTTTTAACAAAAAAAATATCTGTATCAATTTATTTTAATTGAAAAAATAATAAATAAGCTTTTGTTTTGTGAATTATTTGTAGATTAGCGGCTTTAATAATTGACATGAAAAATAAAACTTTACCTCTTTTGTTTGCTGTGTTTTCAGCATTTCCGGCTTTTATGTTTGGACAAGATAATGAAAGGCTGATTAAGGATTATATTTCTCAAAACAAAATAAGAGAATATAAGAAATCTGACCTTACGAATTTTATTGTAGATAATGTAGATGACTCAAAGTCACTGAATGGAAATGTTGTAAAATTTGTACAAACCTACAATGGCTTACCAGTGCACAGTTCGGTAGGAACGGCACTTATTAAGGACCATAAAGTGGTGTACTTTACAGACAACTTTATTAAGGATTATACTTCAGCAACATCAAGTGTTGCCGTTATTAATAAAAGTACTGCCCTTCAAAAGATTGCAGAGGAGCTAAATAATGCTGATATTGCCCATTTTACTATCCTGGAATATCTTGAGAAAAATAATAAGAAAGGAACCGGATCAGCCAATCAGAGGCTGGCATATGCCAATGATGGAAACGGAAACTTACGTCTTGTATATGAATACAGCCTGATGGAACCCAAATCTCCAAATTACTGGAATATTTTGGTAGATGCTTTTAATGGGAATATTCTGGAGAAAAATAATTTAACATTATCATGTAATTTCCGTCCTGATGCATATGCTTCAGAGGTTGGACATGATCATAGTGAGCATCTTGGAAATTTATTGATAGGTCCTGAGAATAAAACAGCTCAAAACAGCTCTTTCTTATTACTTCCGGACAATGCTTCCTATAATGTTTTCCCTTTGCCTATTGAGGCACCTACTTTTGGTTCGAGATCAGTTATTTCCAATCCTTGGATTTCCGTTGCTTCTCCGGAAGGATGGCATTCTGATGGTGTTAATCACTATACAGTAACGAGAGGAAATAACGTTTTTGCTTATGAAGATGTTGCAGGAACAGCGTTAACAGCTCCTGATTATTTACCCGGAACACCGGTAGATGGCGGTGCAGCAAGAAGCTTTGATTTCCCTTTTAGCATCAATGGAACCCCTGTTGCTAACAGAAATGCGGCGATCACTAATTTATTTTATCTTAATAATAGAATTCATGATGTTTTCTATCAGTTTGGATTCACAGAATCTGCTAAAAACTTTCAGCAGAACAACTTTGGAAAAGGAGGGGAAGATGATGATTCTGTATATGCGGAAGCCCAGGATGGCGGCGGTTTAAATAATGCCAATTTTTCTTCTCCGGAAGATGGTTATAATCCTAGAATGCAGATGTATTTATGGAGTAAAGTAAATCAGCTGTTCTACTACAATACTCCTGCCGGTGCTGTTATACGTAAACCTTTAGCTGGTGTATCAGAATTTGGGAATCCATTGGATGCTACCGGAGTTACAGGAAATGTACAGTTATCTTCGGTTCCGGAAGGATGTACTGCCTTACCTGCAGGATCACTTACAGGAAAAATAGGATTGGTAGAAAGAGGGACGTGTTCTTTCGTTATCAAAACAAAAAACCTTCAGGATGCCGGAGCTACAGCCGTTATTATTTATAACAATGCTGTAAATGGCGAATCAATAGGTAATATGTCGGGAACAGATCCTACGGTAACAATTCCTACGGTTCTTGTTGCTAAATCTGAAGGAGATTATATCAAAGGTCAGCTTGCTGCTAACGTAACGGTAAATGTTACCCTTAAGAATGATCCGGCTACCAGCGTAACACCGGATGGAAGCTTTGATAACGGTATCGTAACTCATGAATATGGACACGGTATATCTAATAGATTAACAGGAGCAGGATCTAATTGTTTAAATGCAAACGTTAGTAAGGAGCAGATGGGTGAAGGATGGTCAGATTTCTTTGCTTTAATGCTTACCAATAAAGCGGGCGATAATGCATCGGTGCCAAGAGGAATGGGAACCTATGTAGGAGGTCAGCCAATAAGCGGTGGAGGTATCAGGCCTGCCAAGTATTCTCCGGATCTTACCATCAATAATTATACGTACGGAAGCACTAATGGTATGGTGTACAATAACTCAAGTGGAGGAGTTTCACTTGATGTCCATTCTATTGGATTTGTTTGGGCAACCATGCTGTGGGATCTTCACTGGAAATATGTTGAAAAATATGGCTATTCATCTGATGTATTGGCAAACAGTACTAACGGAAGCAGCAGAGTATTACAGTTAGTTACCGATGCATTGAAGCTTCAGGGCTGTAACCCTTCATTTATAGATGGAAGAAATGCTATATTAGCTGCAGAGACAGCAACAACCCAAGGTCAGGATAAATGTATGATCTGGAATGTTTTTGCAAGAAGAGGACTGGGAGTGAATGCTTCAGCAGGACTTAAAAATAATATCAATGACCAGTTGGAAGATTTCTCAGTACCTGCAGAATGTACGCTGGCTACAAATGAAGTGAAATCTGTGAAAGACAGTAAGATTTCTATTTATCCGAACCCTGCCAAAGATGAGTTTTATATTAACTTCCCAAGCAACGCTCTTGGAAAAGTAAGTGTAGAATTGTATGATACAAGTGGTAAACTGGTTTCTTCTGAAGATAAAATTTCACCGGATGCTAAAAAGGCTATTTCTACCACTCGTTTAGTAAATGGAGTATATTTGATAAAAGTGAAAGGACTTGGTTTTGAAGCTACTTCTAAAGTAATCGTAAAAAAATAATTAATTTTTATCATCAATAATTTCAGAGATCCTCACAAGCTTGCTTGTGGGGATCTTATTTTATCTGTTATGACTAAGCTTCAGGGATAGTTTAATTTATATGTCGTAACTTTGCAGGCTGTAAAAAAAATTATGAAGAAGAAAAATATACTAAAAGGTGTTTTATTTGTAGGAATTGGAGCTAGTATATATGGTATGTTAGCCACTTTTGTGAAAATGGCGTATCATGACGGTTTTACAACCTCAGAAGTTACTACTTCTCAGTTTGTATTGGGACTGCTTGGTTTGCTGATCCTGAATTTTATCCAGACGATTACCTCCAGACAAAAATTATCATTACCGAATTCTAAGGAAGTAAGAATGTTAATACTTGCAGGAACTTCCCTGGGAGGAACCAGTTTGTTTTACTATATCGCTGTACAGTATATCAATGTTTCCATTGCTATTGTGCTGCTGATGCAGTCGGTTTGGTTCAGTGTGGTAGTAGAGAGTATTCTGGCAAAAAAACTGCCTAATGCAAGAAAAGTAGTTTCCGTAGTGATTGTATTGCTGGGAACAGTACTGGCTACCAATCTTATTAATATGGAAATAGAACTGGACTGGCATGGAGTATTCTGGGGATTGATGGCCGCTGCTTCATACACGCTGACGATGTTTACGTCCAATACACTGGCTACCCATCTTCCGGTATTCAGAAAGAGTATTATTATGCTGGCGGGAGGTTCTGTTGTGGTTTTCACATTTTTATTCTTTGCGCAGATAGGTCCCATGTATTTTGATAGCTTACAATCACTGTATTTAAACTTTACAGAAAATACGGAACATATTCACTCCTTTAATTATTCAATATTCTGGACATATGGATTTGTTTTAGCGCTGTTTGGTACCATTATTCCACCAGTCTTATTCAATATTGGTTTCCCGAATGCAGGGTTAGGACTGGGAAGTATTGTTTCGTCTCTGGAACTTCCGGTTTCAGTAACGATGGCTTTTGTTTTATTAGGTGAAAAGGTGTTTTTAATACAATGGGTAGGTATCGTTTTGATTCTTTTTGCTATTGTTTTAATGAACCTGCCTTCCAAAAAAGAAAAGGAAATTTCCGTTGCCGAATTATCTTAAAATCATATTTAAATAAAAATAACAGTTGAAAACCGCTTCTTTTGAAGCGGTTTTTTTAATTTTAATAGCTAAAATAAACTTCATGAAATATTTCAGAAATATAATTACGATGTTGGTATTAACCGTTAGTCCGGGAGTGGTATTTTCCCAGGTAAAACCTTTGGATGCTGTACTTTCAGAATATAAATACCCCTACAATGTTCATTTTTTGAATTTAAAATCTCAGCATAATGATCTAAAGATGGCTTATATGGATGTAAAACCCCAAAATTCCAACGGAAAAGCAATTATGCTTCTTCATGGTAAAAATTTTAATGGGGCCTATTGGGAGCAAACCGCTAAAGATTTGTCTGCTAAAGGTTTCAGGGTAATTATTCCCGATCAGATAGGATTTGGTAAATCGTCTAAACCTCAAAGTTACCAGTTCTCTTTTTCACAGCTGGCAGAAAATACCAAGGCCATTCTGGATGAATTAAAGCTTGATAAAGTTATTGTTTTGGGGCATTCAATGGGGGGAATGGTGGCTACAAGGTTTACCCTTCTTTATCCTGAGAAGGTTCAGAAACTGATCCTTGAAAATCCCATAGGTCTTGAAGATTATAAAACATTTACAGGATATCAGACTATAGATCAGGCATACCAGGCAGAACTTAAAAATACAGCCGAAACCTATAAAAATTATCAGCTGAAGTTTTATTATGACAATAAATGGAAAGACGAATATCAGCCCTGGCTGGATCTGATTGCCGGATGGACGCTTCATAAGGACTATCCACAGGTAGCCTGGGATGCTGCCTTGACTACCGATATGATTTATAACCAGCCGGTTTGCTATGAATTTAAAAATATAAAAACCCCAACCTTACTGATCATAGGGACGAGGGATAGAACAGCAATAGGAAAAGATAGAGCACCTAAAGAGCTTCAGCCTAAAATGGGGCAATATCAGGAATTGGGAAAGAAAACCCAGCAGGAGATCTCAGGCTCAAAACTCGTGGAACTCGACAATGTAGGTCACTTACCACATATTGAGGTCTATCCTAAATTTTTTGAAGCTTTATATGACTTTATACAATAGGATAGAAATGAAAAGGCTTAGTATTTCAAATATTTTACTGTTTGAAATACTAAGAGCCTGTTTAAATTTCTAAATTTGATTTTTTGTATAACATTCAAATCTTTATCCAAATCACATTCTTTAAGGATTTTTTTGATTAAAAAGATAATGTACTGATGATGTGTTTTCCTAAGACAAAGCTTTATCTTCATTATCCGTATTTTCAGGGAGCAAAGGATAGAATCAACGAAGTTGATTCGTCGAAGCGTATGCATACATCTTCATCAGCGACGAAGCCGCATCACTTTGCCCACTTAAAATAAAGCGGAATTATTCATAAGCTTTGCGTTCATCTTTTTAATCAAAAAATAATTTCAAACTGACCTATTGAGTCTTGTCAACAAAATACATCTGATAACAAAATATATAAGAATTCCTGAATAAAATTTAAACAGGCTCTAAGCTTTTAAGCTGTAAAAAGGTTAATAACCGGTATTTGTTATTTGTATATATTGTTAGTAATCATATTTTATATGATGCTCCACATTAAATTAATTCTTTTTCTCACTAAATATAAATAGGGCAATGACTCCGATTCCTGAAAAAATGAGGGAAGAAAGTCCTAAGTTCTGAATATATCCAACGCTTATCAGTCCTGCTCCTATCATACTATAGTAGATAAGGCCCAGCAGGGCTCCGGCACTTCCTGTTTCATTTTTGTACTGTACCAATGCAGTACTCAGGATATTGGGAATGGCAATGCTGAATGTCATGACAATAAAAAAATAAGGGAGTAAAAAGTATATTCCTTTACCTGCCAGCATCCATACAAAAGCTGAAGCAATGCATGATCCGAATGTGCTTATCTTCACTAAAGTTTTGGGTGAGATATTCTTAAATAACAAAAACCTGTTAAACTTTGCCCCTATAAAGGTTCCTGCAGCAAGTATAATACTGCTGTATCCAAAAGCATAGGAAGAATAATGATTTTCTTTAAAAATAAAAGGAGCCAGTGCATAATAGGAGAATAAAAGTACATTAAAACTCATGATTAGTAAACAGCATTGGATAATTTCACGGTCTTGTAACATTCGTTTTAATAGATCTGCCAGGGTTCTCCTGTTTATTTCTTTTCCCGGATGACGGGTCTCAAATACCTTTCTTCTGGAAAGGATATAAAATAAAACAGCCAGCAGGTATAAGGTGATGAAAATGCCCTGATGTCCTATAGTAGAAGCCAATACAGAGCCTGTAATCATACCGATAACCGGGCTGATGGATAAACCTATTCCAATCCAGGAAAACACTTTACTGATGTTCTCTTTATCATAGCTGTCACGCAGCATAGTTTGGGTAACAATAGACCCTACAGAAATTCCGAACGCTGAAATAATCCTGGCAATAAGCAATACGGTGAAATTGGGGGCGAAGACAGCGGCCAGAGTTCCTATTCCATAAGTAATAAGCCCATACTCCAATGATTTTTTCCTTCCGATCCTGTCGCACTGAACACCCCAAAATGCCACTCCCAGCGCAAATGCTATGAAATACAGGCTGATAGTGAGTGCTGCCGACCCTTCTTTTACTCCAAAATGTTCCTGTACCAGCGGTAAAGCGGGACTGTATATGGTCTCTGCAAATTGTGGAAGCATTACCAGTAATATCATCAGCCAAAGCGGATTTGTCTTTTTCATTTTTTTGTGCAAAGTTTTGAAAAATTGAATGTATATTTATAATGATATAAAAACAAAAAATATCGAAAATAGGACATGGCTATACTGAAACAAGATCAGGAATTTGATGCAGATATCATCACCGGAAAAGTAATAGGAATTGCTTCTGATATGGTTTTGCATGATTCCGGGTTTCATTTTCATCAGACTAAAGCCCAGTTGCTGTATGCTCCTTCAGGCTGTATGACGGTTACCACTTCTGACAGACAGTTTGTCCTTCCGCCGTTCAGAATGCTATGGATTCCGGCTCATGAAGTTCACAGGGTGAATTTTCGGAATATGGTAGCGTACAGATCGATCTATTTTGATGAAAGCTATGCTGAAAGTCATATGAGAACTGGCCTTAAAGTTTTACATGTCAATGCTTTATTGAAGGAAATTATTGAAAGGATCTGCTTTTGGGGATGGACTGCTCCTGATCGTAATAAGGAAAATATTCTAAGTGTATTCTGGGATGAAATGATTACTGCTCCTGAAGAAAAACTGGCGCTTATCATGCCTCAGGACAGAAGGTTAAAAAAAATAGTGGAAAACTGGACGTTGCGTCTTTCTATACCACCTATGTTGACCAACCTTGGTAAAGAAATTGGCGCTGTTGAGAAGACAATAAGCCGTATTTTTAAAAAAGAAACCGGGCTGTCTTATCAGGAATGGAGACAGCAATGGCGCCTTCAGAGATCGATTGAACTTTTAGTGGAGGGAAATTCTATAGGAGAGGTAGCTTATGTGTTAGATTTCTCATCAGATAGTGCATTCATAGAGTTTTTCAAAAAACATACAGGATCTACGCCTTTGCAGTATCTGATGAAAAATGAGTGAAACTTACAGCAAGTATTGCTGTTGAATATATGATCGTTTCCTTGTCTAGTAGATTCGACTAGACACATTGATAAAAAAAGAGACTGTCTACATGTGTAAACAGCCTCTTTTTGTATGTATTGTTGTCTGAATTATTTCTTCTTGTAAGCAGCGTCTTTAATTCTTGCTTTTTTACCTCTAAGGTCTCTGAAGTAGTAAATTCTAGCTCTTCTAACTCTACCTCTTCTATCAACTTCAATTTTTTGAAGCGCAGGTAAGTTAATAGGGAATACTCTCTCTACACCTACATCACCACTCATTTTTCTGATAGTAAAAGTTTTTGTAGATCCAGCACCTCTTAATTGGATAACTGTTCCCTTGAAGAACTGAGTTCTTGTCTTTTGTCCTTCTTTAATTTCGTAATACACAGTGATGGTATCACCTGCTTTGAATTCAGGGAATTCTTTTTTTGTAATGTACTTGTCTTGTACGTACTTTAATAAATCCATTATTAATAAATAAAATGTTAAAGCTAAGCAACTTACACGTTTTTCGTCAGAGGTTGAATAACAGGTTGCAAATGTACAAAATAGTTTTTAAATAATCCAAACAAATTATATACTAAAAACTATAATTTTTTCACTGAGTTTTTGTTGAAAAGTTAACATTTTCGTTACGATTCCATCAGCCAGAGTTTATATGGGAAGTCTACTTTTGCCCGAAATAAAAATCTGAATAAATATTTTTAAAATACTGATTTACAATTTAAAACTCTATATGCTATTTAAAATTACCACTATGAAACATTATTTCTTCTTTTTTTGTTTCGCGGTCCAGATGGCATTCGGGCAGGCTTTGTTTCCCTATTTACAAAACCCTACCCCGAATTCTATGATCGTCAATTGGAAGACAGCTTCTAATAACGAAACAACCGTAATTTATGGAAACTCTCCAACAAACCTGAATGTAACCGTAACCGGGACAACCAATATCTTCTCGGATACAGGATATAATAACAATTATTATTATCACACGGCAAAAGTGGCCAACTTACAGCCCAATACAAAATACTATTATAAGATAAAAACGGGAACCAGTGAATCTGCGGTTTATAATTTCAGAACGCTTCCCTTGCCGGGACAGCCTGTAACGGCTGATGGGAAAATCCGTTTTCTGATCATGGGAGATAATCAGATCAAGGCAGAACCAAGATATGATAGTCTTACTTTGAATGCTTTTAAAAAATTAAAGCAAAAGTATGGTGCAATGGCTGATCCTTCGGATAATATTGCCCTTACATTTATGGTGGGAGATCAGGTAGATGTAGGAACATTGGATCATTATGAAAATGTT
Source organism: Chryseobacterium sp. WG14 (assembly GCF_024586945.1). Taxonomy (NCBI): domain Bacteria; kingdom Pseudomonadati; phylum Bacteroidota; class Flavobacteriia; order Flavobacteriales; family Weeksellaceae; genus Chryseobacterium; species Chryseobacterium sp. WG14. The sequence continues at coordinate 168,975 of NZ_JALCZD010000002.1, read as the reverse complement.
CATTTTAAAAAGAATATCAAATTATCACCTTACCTGCCTATTCAGACAACCGTAGGAAATCATGAAACCTATGGAACTTTAGGAATGAATTCTTATTATGCTCATTTTTATATTGATGAGATTAAATACAAGAATATCACTTCCGGAAATGAAAATTATTATGCCCAGCAGGCCGGTAATGTATTGTTTGTAAGTTTGAGCTCTGAACATACCGGAGCAGCACAGCAGACCTGGCTGCAGCAGATTTTAAATGAAGCCAACAATGATCCTACGGTAGACTGGATCATCTCTTTAAGCCACAGGCCTTATCAGGCAGAGCAATATGTAGGAGATATTTCTACTTGGGTAAGAAATAATGCAGTACCTCTTTTAGTGACTTCCGATAAATACTTAATGCACGTAGGAGCTCACCATCACCTGTACCACAGAGGACAGCTGAAAAATACACCAAACTACCAAATCATTTCCGGAGGAACTGCCTGGGATCAGTATTGGGGAATGTCTAATGAGCAGGATTTTGATGATGTTCAGAAAACGTTAACAGACTGGACATACCAGATCGTAGAAGTAGATGTACAAAGCGGGAAAGTAGATGTAGAATGTTACTCTATCGGAGGAATATACACGAAGAAAAATAATGAACTGGTAGATTCTTTCCACAGGTATAAGAACCAGCCGAAACCAGCGAAACCATCTGTTACCAATACTTTTACCGGCCCAATTACCTTACCTTTAACATTGAATGGAAGTGCATTTTCATCTTCAAACGGGGAACTTTTAAATACTACCCAGTTTCTGATCAGTAAAGCAGCAGATTTTTCTGTTATTGAAAAAGAAGTCTACCGTGATTTTGAAAACTGGTTCGGAAAAGACGGAAACGGAAATCCGGATAAAGCCAAAAACCTTAATGATGGAGTAGATATTACAAAAGTAATGCTGGCGACTAATTCTATCCCGAATGGTACTTATTATGTGAAAACACGTTACAGAGACAGAAACCTTGAATGGAGCGACTGGAGTGATGTAAAACAGTTTGAAATCGTAGGAAGTGTGGTTTCCAATCCTACATTTGCTTTAGATAAAACTGAATATACCCAAAACGAACCGATAGTTGCCACTTTCACAGGAGGCCCTGGAAATCAGCAGGATTGGGTGGGGCTTTATAAAAAAGGACAAACTCCAGCCACTACAACTTCTCAAGGATTTATTTATACCAACGGACAGACTGCAGGAACAGTTACTTTTAATAATGGCTTAGCTGCTAAAGGACAATATTTTGCAGGCTTTTTTGCCAACGGTGGCTATACTGAAATTACGGGAAGAAAAAGCTTCTATGTAGGTCCGAAAGTTCAGCTGCAAACCACAGCTGATGCGTATCCTGTAGGAGGTACAGTAGTTATTAACTTCAGCAACGGACCCAACCTGGTGAAAGACTGGATTGGTATCTACAAAATGGGACAGACTCCGGGAACCACAAATTCTTTAAAATGGAGCTATGTGACAACGGCGTCAGGAACCCTCAACTTTACGGGTCTTCCAAAAGGGTATTATTACGCTCAGTATTTATTGGAAGATGGCTATACCGGAATTGGAGAAAAAGTATTCTTTAAAGTAGGAGATATTGTTACTGAATTATGGACCAACAAGCCGGTTTATACCCTTGGAGAAAGCATCACCGCATCATGGACAGATTCTCCGGGGATTATTAAAGACTGGTTAGGAATTTATCCGCAGAATATTCAGACTCCGGATGATAATTTTGTTTCTTATACTTATTTTGATGGGATTACACAGGGAACAAAAACGATTCAGGGAACGGCAGTACCTGCCACACCAGGAAATTATTATATGGTGATGTTTACCAATGATTCTTATACCGAGGTTTCAAATAGGGTACAGTTTCAGGTAACTTCACCCACTTTAGGAACAGAGGAGACAAGAAGTACCGAAAAAAATGTAGTGTTATATCCAAACCCTACTAAACCGGGAGAGCCTACTTTCATTAAAAGTGATTATCCGATTGAGAAAATTGAACTGGTATCTGCATCCGGCGAATTGCTGTATGTATCAAAAAATATCAATAACCAACGTTTCTCTTTAGTGAATGAAAACCTTCCGAAAGGAGTATATTTTGTAAAAGTACATGGTAGAAAATTATTTACTTTAAAGCTGATTATTCAGTAAAAGTAAATAATAGGCATAAAAGATAAACAGGCTGTCAGAAACGACAGCCTGTTTTTTTAGCATTGAGGAGGAATAAGAGAGTATACATTCACCCTTATATGAAAAAAGCAGCCTCAAAAAAATGAAGCTGCTTTTTGATATAATAAACGAATTGGTGTTTTATTCAAAGTCAGGATGTAAATACTCTTCGAGAATAAAAGTTTGATTATCCGTAGCAAAATAATTATCCCCGGTATCAGCCAGAATCTTAGTATCCTGAAGAAGTTTTCCTTCCGGGCTGTAAATTTTTAATAAGATCCATTTTCCGCTGCGCTCAAGCTCCCTTGCTCCGCTTGCTAATTTGAATTTGATTTTTCCGCTCTGAAGAATGCCGGCTTTTACAGAAGCTTTATTGGCAGGTTTCCCTTTTACATACTGTACAACTTGTGCTGTAAAGCTGTAATCATCGTCTCCATCTTCACTTAATGGTTGGCTATAAGTGTACAAAATAGCTCCTTTATCATCATAAACGGTTGCATCGTAAGCATCCTGTTTAGAGTTTAATTTCTTTTCAGATTTCAGCTTTTTCTCCTCATAATATACCTTGCTGCTGACTAAAACAGCATCTTTATACAGCTTTTCGGTAAGCCCATCGTAGGAAGTTCCGTTAAAAGGCAAATCATCTTTATACGTTAACGTGGATTTTAAATTTCCATCCGGCGAATAATATTTAATTTCCTGGGTAGAACCGTCATTTAGGGATGTTTCTGTAGAAAGCTTCCCGTTTTCGTCAAATATCTTATTAAGTGTGGTGAGTCCGTTTTTATAAACATCAACAGTTGAAAGAGAGCTGTAATCATAGCTAAACTGATAGTCTTCACCATCCATTGGTTTATAGGTATCATTTTCTTTATCATATTGATAGATTAAATGAGCTATTTTTTTTCCGGATTCATCATATGTGGTTTTATAACCGTCTTTTTTATTTCTCTTTTGCTCCTGCAGAATTTTTCCATTTTTTCCATAGATAACGCCTTCTTTTATGCTGCCGTCACCTTTATATTTTTCAATTTTGGAAACCCTCATTGGATTATAGTAATATTCTACCTGAGTACTTTCGCTGCCGGACTCAGAGGTTGCGCTGCCAATATATTTACCTTTTTCACCATAATATTTATTTTCATAGCCCCCATTCTTATTGATAATGGATTCAGATCTGATGCCTTTGATATCTTCGTCGTAAATAATCGTTTGGGTTGGTGTAGAGTTTTCATATAGAGTGAGAGAGTTGTAGTAGTACTCACTTTCCGGGTCTTTATAGCTAAAGGATTTTCCACTGAACGTACCGTCAGCTTTATATACTACATCTTCTATCAGTTTACCGCTGGCATCATAGGATTGAGAAGGGCCTGCCTGCCTGCCGTTAGAATAGGTGACGAAGTTCATGACTTTTCCTTCAGGAGTATACCAGGTCACTTTTCCTTCAAAAATTTCACTGCCTGGAGTGGTATCAGAGGCAAGACCCTCCATTTGCAGCGTTCCGTTTTTATAAAAATCTTTGATGAGTGTAAGTTTGCCTTTCGGATATGCTTCACGGTAATATTCCATATTAGCCTGGGTGGTTTTTTCCCAGTTTTCATCAAAATAAGTTTTTTCCTGTGCATATACGTTGATGCTGAGTACTAAGGCAAGTAATGCTGAAGTAAATAATTTTTTCATGCTTTTTTATTAAGTTTATAGTTGATGTCTTGATTAGTGGGCTTGCGTATTGAAAATAGATAACCTTAAAAGGTTGAAAAGGATCGTAAAGGCAGTAAGCTGCCAGGAAATAATTTTAGATTGAAGTTGTGTCTACATAAATTACATACGAAGTATAAGATATAATATTTCTGAATTTACAGCTTCAAATATAAATCAATTTGATGAGAAATATGAAAAAAATGAACAGGTCTGTTCGTTTTTATTGATAAATATTTGATTATAATGGTTTTAAATATTAAAAAATGCTATTGAAAAAAAACAGGATTTCAGTATCATTTCCAATCATCATATATATGGGAAAATTTATTAAATTTAGCCAACAGAAAAATCTAATATTTCATGATAGATAAAAGAGTAAAAAATGCAAAGGAAGCCATCGACGGAATTAAAGATGGAATGACACTGATGCTTGGCGGATTTGGGCTTTGCGGTATCCCTGAAAACTCAATCAATGCTTTGGTAGAAAGTGATGTAAAAGAGCTGACTTGTATTTCAAACAATGCAGGAGTAGACGATTTCGGATTAGGATTATTGCTTCACAAAAGACAGATTAAAAAAATGATCTCTTCTTATGTAGGCGAAAATGCTGAATTTGAAAGACAGATGCTTTCAGGTGAATTGGATGTGGAGCTTACGCCGCAGGGCACTTTAGCAGAAAAATGCAGAGCAGCTCAGGCCGGAATTCCAGCTTTTTATACGCCGGCAGGCTATGGTACTGAAATCGCAGAAGGGAAGGAGGTAAAGGAATTTAACGGAAAACCTCATATTCTGGAACATGCTTATGATGCAGACTTTTCTATTGTAAAAGCATGGAAGGGTGATCATGCCGGCAACCTTATCTTTAAGGGATCTGCCAGAAACTTTAACCATCCTATGGCAGGAGCCGCTAAAATCACCATTGCTGAAGTAGAAGAATTGGTGGAACCGGGAGAGCTGGATCCTAATCAGATTCACATTCCGGGAATCATGATCCAGAGAATTTTCCAGGGAGAAAAATTTGAAAAGAGAATAGAGCAGAGAACAGTGAGAACTAAAGAATAATTTCTGATTCTATTTCTATTGACCATAAAAAAAACAAAGCGCTGAATGTAATGTATTTTCAGCGCTTTGTTTTTATGCTTGTGAAATAAGCGTTTTCCTTTCTCCGATTTGTTGCCGCCACATGGCATAGTACAACCCTTTTTCAGAAATTAAATTCTCATGAGATCCTGTTTCCACGATTTGCCCACGTTCAAGAACATAAATTCTGTCTGCATGCATGATCGTACTTAAACGGTGAGCAATGAGAACAGTAATTTGTTCCTTTTGTTTTGAAATATCTTTTATCGTAGAAGTTATTTCTTCCTCCGTAATACTGTCCAATGCTGAAGTGGCTTCATCAAATATCAATAGATGAGGTTTTCTTAAAAGTGCTCTGGCAATTGCAATCCTTTGTTTTTCACCACCACTCAGCTTCAGTCCTCCTTCTCCAATTACGGTTTCTATACCTTTTTCTGCCCTTTCCAGCAATGCGGTACAGCTGGATTTTTGCAAAGCTGCGGCCAGCTCAGATTCTGTAGCTTTCGGATTGACAAAAAGAAGATTTTCTTTAATGGTTCCTGCAAAAAGCTGAGTGTCCTGCGTTACAAAACCAATCTGATTTCTCAGTTCGTCAAAATCAAATTCTTTTCCATTGATCGTATTATAAAAGATATTTCCTTCCTGAGGCCTGTAAAGTCCCACCAGTAATTTGACCAATGTACTTTTTCCGGAACCGCTTGGCCCCACAAAAGCAATGGTTTCTCCATTTTTAACATCAAAAGAAATATTATTCAGGGCCTTATATTGTGCAGATTGATGCTTGAAAGATACATGCTTAAACTCCAATTCTTCAATAGCGCCAATTTGTTTAGGGTGAAGAGGCTTTTCTTCCACGTCTTTCTTCATTAAATTGTCAAAATTGAAGAGAGAAGCTTCAGCTTCACGGTAAGAAATAATGATATTCCCGATTTCCTGCATCGGCCCGAAAATGAAAAAACCATAAAACATCAGAGACAGATATTGCCCGGGAGTGACAACGTTTTTAAAAATTAAAAATAATAAGGTCAATGTGATCAGCTGTTGAAGAAAATTGACCATCGTTCCCTGTATAAAGCTTAAAGAACGGATACTTTTAACCTTTCTGAGCTCAAGCCCTAAAATTTTGTAAGTATTATTGTTCAATCGGATCACTTCCTGATTGGTGAGTCCTAAGCTCTTTACAATTTCGATATTTCTTAAGCTTTCCGTTGTACTTCCCGCTAAAGCCGTAGTTTCAGAAACAATATTTTTCTGAATGCTTTTTATTCTCTTACTCAATAAATTGGTGATAAATGCGATCAGAAATATTCCGCAGATATATACCGGCATAATCGACCAGTGTAACCGGATTGCATACACAGAAACGAAAATAATACTGACTAAGATTCCAAAGAAAATATTGATGAAATTGGTGATGAATTTTACAGAATCTTCTCTTACTTTCGTTAAAATAGATAATGTTTCACCACTCCTTTGATCCTCAAATTCCTGATAAGGCAGGGCCATTGAATGTTTTAAACCATCTGTGAAGATTTTTGCCCCAAATTTCTGGGTGATAACACTTACCACATAATCCTGAAAAGCCTTGGCAATTCTGCTTACCATTGCTGTTCCTATAAGTAATCCTAAAAAATAAAAAGCACCATGGTAAACTGAAGTTCCATATAAATATTCATTCAGGTTTCTGGATAAGAGCTTTTCCTTATCAAAAAAATTAGGGTGAGTGACCAGCTGGTCCAGGATATTACCTGTAATTGCCGGAGCAAATAACGAGAAAACCTGGTTAATGGTTGCCAACAGCAAAGATATAATGATCAACCATTGGTAAGGTTTAAGGTATCTTAAAAGTATTTTCATTCTAGTAAATAATATTGCAAAATTAATGATATTATTTTAACTAACACTGTTAATTGTTAAGCGCAACAAACACCTTTTGTATTCAGTTGAAAATAATTAAATTGCAGTCTAAGTTTTTATTATGCTTACAAAAGAACAAATTGCCAAAAGAATTTCAAAAGAACTGAAAGATCGCTATTATGTAAACCTGGGAATAGGAATTCCTACATTGGTTGCCAACTATGTTCCGGATGGTATTTCCGTAGAATTCCAAAGTGAAAATGGAGTTTTGGGAATGGGACCTTTCCCTTTCGAAGGTGAGGAAGATGCAGATATCATCAATGCCGGAAAACAAACAATCACTATTTTAGAAGGAGGTTCATTCTTCGATTCTGCATTCAGCTTCGGAATGATCCGTGGTCAGAAGGTAGACCTTACCATTCTTGGAGCGATGGAAGTTTCAGAGAACGGAGATATTGCCAACTGGAAAATTCCCGGGAAAATGGTGAAAGGAATGGGAGGAGCTATGGATTTAGTAGCTTCCGCCGAAAATATTATCGTAGCCATGATGCACGTCAACAAAGCTGGAGAAAGCAAAATCCTGAAAAAATGTACACTTCCACTGACAGGAGTAAACTGTGTAAAAAGAGTGGTTACTGAATTAGCCGTTTTGGATGTAACACCGGCAGGATTTAAATTGATAGAAAGGGCTCCTGGTGTTTCAGTAGAACATATTATAAAATCAACTGAAGCAGATTTGATCATTGAAGGAGAAATTCCTGAAATGCAATTCTAAATAAAAGCACCTTGCCACTGACAAGGTTTTTATACTTTTTAAATTGACTACATCAAATCTTCAATTTCAAGATAGAAGAAATTAAAGTCAAACAAAAAGACTGTCTCATAATGAAACAGTCTTTTTATATTGTAATGCTGAGGTTTGTATCAAGCTAATTTTTTATTTCCCATCCTGTGCTCCGAAAACTTTCTGCAAAATACTTGTAGTTCTCATTGCCGGAGTGTTTCGTATTCCACTTTCCTTCTGAGCCACCATTTTGAAAACCCCGTTGATGGTTTCCGTAGTCACATATTCGTTAAGGTCAGTAGTTACAGCCTGTCCTGTGAAGGTATTATATTTTGAAATAAGGCTTTTCCATACTGTGTCTGCACCCACTTTTCCAAGAGAAGCTTTTACCTTAGGCTGAAAAGCCGTAAATAGCTGGCTCTGAGTTTTACCTTGAAGATAATTGGTTGCAGCATTATCAGTACTCAACAAAATATTTTTAGCATCTGTAATTGTCATGGAGGTAATTGCAGTGGCGAAAATAGGGGCAGCTTCCGTTACCGCATCTTCAGCAGCTCTGTTTAATAATTTTACTCCTTCATCAGCAAGACTTCCCATTCCCAGAGAACGCAATGTAGTATCTATTTTTCTTAATTTTTCAGGCATTAAAATTTTTACAGCTTCATTCTTGAAAAAACCATCAGTTAAAGCCAGTTTCTTTACTCCATCGGTCACTCCCATGCTTAAAGCTTCTTTTAATCCTGATGAAATCTGTGAGGAAGTGAGATTTCCTAGATTGGCTGTTGAAGTAGCGGGTATCTTCGTAGAAGTAGCAGGTGTGGTTGTGGCTGCAGAACCTTTTGTTTTTACAGGAGCATTCAGATCAACACCTGTTTTATCTTTCACTGTAGATTTTAAAATATCTAAAAGCTGAGCCTGTGTAGAAATTGAAAATAATAACCCGGCTGCTATAAAAATGTTTTTTTTCATCGTATTTTTTTTACAAATTTAAATGTTTAATTCCTTAATTGCTTACACTTATCAAAAAGTAAACCAGAAAAAAAACGAATTTTTTATTTTAAATGTTTAGGTAAGTTTTAAAAAATAATGTAAAAGAATGGAAGCAAAGAATTTCAAAAGCTTAAGCGCTATTTTAATAACTAAACAACTAAAGGCTTTTAGAAAAAAGTTATATTAGCTAAAACATTAATACATCTTCAATGAGAAATTTTATTCTTGTGCTTTCAGCTCTTTTTTCAACTGTTTTTTACGCCCAGAAAAAGCCTAATTTAATTCCCTATCCCCAAACTGTAAACATAACAGAAGGGGAATTTATAATTCCTGAAACATTGGTATTGAATGACAAGCTTCCAAAAGAGGAAACAGACTATTTCAAAAAACGTCTCGGTTCACTGGTTAAATTTAAATACAGCAGTAAAACAGAAGGGGCCCACCTTACCCAGGCGCTGGTTCCACAACCAAAAATTCCTGTTACTACTGAAGATGTTAGAGAAAAATATACACTTACTATTTCTCCAAAAGGAATTTTTATCAGTTCCTATACAAAACAGGGATATTTTCTGGCGCTTCAGACATTGATTCAGCTTTTTGAAGAGCATAGAGAAGATAAAAAAATTCCAGCCTTAAGAATTGAAGATCAGCCTAAATTTGCATGGCGTGGAATGCATTTAGATGTATCACGACATTTTTTTACTGTTGATGAAGTAAAGCAATACATTGATTATCTGACCATGTATAAATTGAATACTTTTCATTGGCATTTAACCGATGATCAGGGATGGAGAATTGAGATTAAAAAATATCCAAAGCTTACCCAGATAGGCTCTAAACGTAAAGAATCCATGATTGGTGCTTACGCTGATAATACCTTTGACGGAAAACCCTATGGACCTTATTTCTATACCCAGGAACAAATAAAAGAGGTGGTAAAATATGCACAGGAAAGACATATAACCGTTGTTCCGGAAATAGAAATGCCGGGACATGCATTGTCTGCATTGTCAGCTTATCCTGAATTGGCCTGTACAAAGGGACCTTTTGAATCAGCAACAAAATGGGGCGTTATGGACGATGTTTTCTGTCCTAAAGATGAAACATTCACATTTTTGGAGAATGTTTTAGATGAGGTGATCCGGCTGTTTCCTTCTCAGTATATTCATATTGGCGGTGATGAGTGTCCTAAAACAAGATGGAAAGAATGTGTCCACTGCCAGGAATTGATTAAGAAAAATAATTTAAAAGATGAACATGGCCTACAGAGCTATTTTATCCAGAGGATTGAAAAATATGTCAACAGCAAAGGCAGGAAGATCATCGGATGGGATGAGATTTTAGAAGGAGGATTAGCTCCTAATGCAGCGGTAATGAGTTGGACAGGAGTAAACGGAGGAATTGAAGCGGCAAAAGCAAAACATTTTGCAGTGATGACACCGGGAGCATACTGTTATTTTGACCATTATCAGGGAGATCCGCAATCAGAACCCAATGCTTTCGGAGGCTTTACTCCATTGGAAAAAGTGTATTCTTATAATCCTATTCCTGCAGAACTGAATGCAGAACAGGCAAAATATATATCGGGAGTTCAGGCTAATCTTTGGACGGAGTATATTACAGATTTTAAACAGGTACAGTATATGATATTCCCAAGATTAATGGCACTTTCAGAAGTAGGATGGGGAACATCTGATCCTAAAAACTACAAAGAATTTGAAAACAGAGTGATCAGCCAGTTTAAAGTCCTTGATAAGATGAATGTCAATTATGCGAAAAGTATTTACAATATTTCCGGAAAAATAGTTCCCGGTAATAACGGCATTACCTATGAATTATCCACTTCACAAGATTCAAAGGGAGTAAGATATACCTTAGATGGAACAGATCCGACGATCAATTCAAAAAATTACCAGGGGCCCATTTCAATTCCTAAGTCTATAACTGTCAAATCAGCTTATTTTGAAAATGGTCAATTGAAAAGTTCAATATCTTCACAACAGTTTACTATTTCCAAAACTACGGGAAAAAAAATAACTCTTGAAAATCAGCCGAGTGAAAATTATTCATTTGGTGGCGCTTCCACTTTGGTAGATGGAATTATAGGCAATGTAAAACAGCTTGGTAAAACATGGCTGGGCTTTGATGGGAAAGATGTGGTAGCAACCATAGATTTTGGACAGAAAACAGGTTTTTCAGAAGTTTATTTTAATACCCTTGAAAATAAAGGAAGCTGGATTCATCTCGCTAAATCGGCTAAAATTTTTGTTTCCGATGATAATAAGAATTTTAAGCTCATAAAAGAGATCGGAAAAGAAGAGATTCAAAATGCCAAAGGAAAAATCAAATTAAATGCAGGTTCTCAAAATGCAAAATACCTGAAGATGATCATAGAAAATGCAGGGATTATTCCGGCAGGAAACCCCGGAGCAGATTCCAAAGCATGGCTTTTTGTTGATGAAATTGGTGTAAATTAGCCAAAATTGAACTAACAATGCAGGAAAGTGTGCTTTCTTCAGAATTCTCATCATCACCGGATCTTGTAGAAAAGCTGTACCGGTTGGGAACAACGAAAGATTACAGTGAAGGAGATATTATTTTAGATGAAAATGCTTCCATTCGCGCTATTCCTATTGTAATGAAAGGAATGATCAAAGTGATCAGGACGGAAGAAGATGGCCGGGAAATCCTGCTGTATTATATCAAATCCGGGGAAAGCTGTATCATGTCTTTCCTTGGGGGAATGCACAATGAGAAAAGTATTGTTAAAGCTGAGGTAGAGGAAGATGCAGAGATTCTTTTCCTGCCGGTAGATCAGGCCTCTCTGTTTATTAAAGAACATCCGGAGTGGTTAGATTATATTTTCAGACTTTATCATAAACGTTTTGAAGAGCTGCTGGATATCATCAATGCGATTGCTTTTAAAAAAGTAGATCAAAGATTATTGAATCTTCTCCGTAAGAAATCTGAAATTACCGGTTCTGAAAAGATCATTACAACTCATGAACAGCTTGCCAACGAACTGGGAACAGCCAGGGTAGTGGTATCAAGACTTCTTAAACAACTGGAAGAAGAGGGAACAGTAAAGTTGGGCAGAAACAAAATCCTTCTTCTGAAAAAAGACAATTTGTAGCAAAAATCCAAGTTAATAAAAAGTACTCACATCCCTCTCCACCAGAGGGTAGCGAAAATTCAAAGAATTTTTGACGGAGTGGTTATATCCATGAATCTTAACTCTCACATATTGTTCGGCTTCCTTCCTGGTAATGGCTTATTTTACCATTTGTATCTCTATTCATCTTTATGTAACAAAAGTAACTGTTTAAAAAATTAGAAAGCATGAAATTTGTATCAAACAAACTGAAAAAGAAGCTGTGATAAAGTTGAGTAGAGTAGTTTTAGGTCAGTTTTAGTTTTTTTAGAAGGTTTAAAGCCTGGTAAAAGGTGATTTTGTGTGTCAGACTAAAGTTTAAATAAATTAGATTAAAAAAATAAAGATGTTGGAGATTATAAAAGAACCGTGGCCCTGGTATATTGCTGGTCCGTTGATTGGGCTTACCGTTCCCGCTTTACTGATCATGGGAAATAAATCCTTCGGGATAAGCTCTTCGCTGAGGCATATATGTGCTGCCTGTATACCGGCCAATGTGAGCTTTTTCAAATACGACTGGAGAAAAGAGGCCTGGAATCTGTTTTTTGTACTGGGAATTTTCTTCGGAGGTTTAATTGCCGCCAATTTTTTAATGAATCCTGCAGAAATAACCGTTAATCCCCATCTGAAAACAGAATTGGCCGGATATGGAATTACAGATTATAGCAACCTTGTTCCCGAACAGCTGATGAATTTTCAAAGCTTATTTACCCTGAGAGGCTTTGTCATGATGGTGGTAGGTGGATTTTTGGTAGGATTCGGAACCAGATATGCAGGAGGATGCACCAGTGGACATGCTATTATGGGGCTTTCCAATTTACAGTGGCCATCTTTAATTGCTACCATTTGCTTTATGGCAGGAGGATTTTTAATGGCCAACCTTATTCTGCCGGTAATCCTTTCTCTATAAGTCTAATTTTAGAAACAGAATTAAAATGAGAAAAAAAATAGGGAAAAATAATTATAGAGGTGATGTGAAAAATATCAATATGAATGACAATGAATATAAATGGTATTATAACCTGAAATATCTTATAGCAGGAATAGTATTCGGAATTATTTTTGTGAAGGCCGAAGTGATCAGTTGGTTCAGAATACAGGAAATGTTTCGCCTGCAGTCTTTCCATATGTACGGAATTATTGGAAGTGCTGTTCTGGTGGGAATCATTTCAGTATGGCTGATCAAAAAAATGAATATAAAAACAATTGACGGAGAGACTATTACACTGTCCCCTAAAAAATTTAATAAAGGCCAGGTCTACGGAGGGGTGATTTTCGGTTTTGGATGGGCGATTACGGGGGCGTGTCCCGGGCCACTCTTTGCCCAGATAGGAACAGGGGCTGTAGCCGTATCCATTACTCTTATAAGTGCTGTTGCAGGAACATGGGTGTATGGATATTTCAGAGATAAACTTCCACATTGATGTCGAATATAGACAACGGCCAACTTTATACATCACGGTTGAAGACGTGATAATTCCTAAAGACTTGATGGGTATTGAATAAAAAAGACTGCTGATTCTATCAGCAGTCTTTTGGTATAAAATTATGAAAATATGAAGTTTCCTGCTCCTAAAGCCATATAGAGGTTGATCCGTTCTACCCTGTACTGAAGTTCCAGATTGATGAGATTCATTTCATTTTTAAGAAGATCCCGCTGCTTCCGAACCAGTATAAAACTATTACTTGAACCCACTTTTATCTGTTTTTGAGTGAGCTCAATATTGTTTTTAAGTTCATCGATGGCACTTTGGTTATAAAAACGTTGTTTTTCTATAGAATGCAGGTTAGCTAAAGATGATTCTACTTCATTCAAACCATTAAGAACTGTTTTTGAATATTCTTCTACAGCTTGCTTTTGTTGGGAGTTTTTTATTTCTACATTTTTTTTAAGCTTTCCATGGTTGAATACCGGGGAAACCAGCCCGCTGCCTGCTTTTAATAATGGATTGGAAAACAAAGAATTGATAGACTCAGCATTACTGCTGGCTGTTCCTAAAGAAGTATTGATGCTCAATGAAGGAAGCCTTGCCGCATTAGCCTGCTGTACCTCGTAAAAAGCTTTTTCTATTTGGAAATGGCGAGCCTGTATATCTGACCTGCTTTCTAAAAGCTGCAATGGAAAAGATAGTGGGATATCATTCTTTAAGGGAGTAAAAGAATTTTGTGTACTTAGTTTTCCCTCCGGATATTTTCCTGTCAGTAATTCCAATGATCTTCTGGATTGGGTATTCGCATTTTTGATCTTTTCAAGATATCCCTGTAGTGAAATAATTTCTGCGGATATATTGGATAAATCTAATGCATTAGCTGTTCCCACCCTTTTTTGAATCATATATAGCTTTTCCAGCTCTTTTGATTTTTGAATATAAGTTTCAATTTTATACTCCTGGATATTTCCTGCAATATTTAAAAAATAAGCTTTAGCTATCTTCATAGCTATAGATTGATGCAAGAGGATATTTTGGTATTTTGCAGAAAAATAATCACTTGTACTCGCCATTTGTGAAGCTTTATTTTTGCCCCATAAATCTATTTCCCAACTTGCTTTTAACGTCAGACGCTGGATTTGCCTTTCGCTCACCAAATTATGAGATGTATTGGCAACAGCACTGATACTGGGATAAAGATCACTTCCTGCAATTTCCATAGCCAATTCAACCTGATTAAGCTTTTCTTTAGCGATGATAATATCTGCATTATACAGCATCCCTTCATTGATAAGTGTTTCTAATTGAGGTGTCTTTATATCTGTAATCCATTCATAGGAAAGAGATCTTGCATTTGCTGTTCTGTCAAAAATCCAATCATCCGGAATTTGAATGTGAGTAGCAATTTCACTGTTCTCCTTGAGTTGGGCCATATTTTCTTTAGTGGGCTCTTTATAGCCTATACAGGAACTTAAACTTATAGAAAGTATTCCCAATAAAATTAATTTTTTATACATTTTAATGAAGTTTGGGAATCAGGAAGTTAATTTTACTGCTTACACGAACCATCACTTTTCGGATAAGGTGCAATGGTTTGATATGATCAGAATAAATGACCGCAGTTCCTCTTGCCCCTACAGTGAGTTGTTCCTGGTTTTCTTCCAGTACAAATTTTGCAATAAGCTTTCCGTCTGTTTCCGGTAATTGTCTGGCAGTATCAGGAAGTCCGGCTGTAGAACCATTTCCTCCCAGCATTCCTCCCGCATTATTCATAATCCCCTGGCTGGTTGCATCAATTACATATTCAAGTCTGGCTTTCACCACCTTTCCCGGTTCTGTTTTAAGGGCTAGCTCTACTTCATCTCCTTTTTTCACCGTTTCCAATTCATTCTGAGCAAAAAATCCGATAATAGACTGTTGCTTTTGAATTAAAACAAATGCTGATTTAAAAGGTGCCATAATTGCCCCTTCATTAAGCTGAACATTAGGAATGATTCCGTCTGTAGGAGCCAAAACAACTGTTTGAGATAAATTCCATTTTGCCTGCTCCAGTTTAGCCTGGATTTCAGATACAGAAGAATTTTCTCCGTTGTAGGAGGCATTGGATTTGGTTTCCAAAGACTGTTGCTGGGATTGTGCTGCACTGATACGGGATTGTAAATCACGTGCATTGGTTACAGCTTGTTCAAGATCAAATCTATTAGCTGCTCCAGCTTCTACCAATTCCTGATATTGCCTCACTCTTTTGTTGGCAAGATCCAGCTGTGATTGTAAGCCGGAAATGTTTTTCTGGGAAGCAGAGATATCAGTATTATAAGAGCTTACAGTAGCTTTCATATTACTGAGTTTGGCTTCCAAAGATTTGATCTCCTGTAGATAAGGTTCTCTGTCAAGAACAAATAATGTATCTCCTTTCTTTACTTCCTGATTGGTTGCTACATATACTTTTTTTACCTTTCCCAGAACCTGGGTTGTTATATCTACACTTCTGTTTCCTACTTTAACATCAGGGGT
This sequence comes from Chryseobacterium sp. WG14, assembly GCF_024586945.1. Classification (NCBI taxonomy): domain Bacteria; kingdom Pseudomonadati; phylum Bacteroidota; class Flavobacteriia; order Flavobacteriales; family Weeksellaceae; genus Chryseobacterium; species Chryseobacterium sp. WG14. Next base: position 153,266 of record NZ_JALCZD010000002.1, on the reverse strand, counting down.
AATAGGACAATAATAGTTAAGGCTTAATATTAAAGCGATGCTTCCAAAAATAGGAAGAGAATAAACAACCACCTGTGTGGTGAATGTCCAGGGAATAAGTTTAAATTTTTTGATAAGCAGCCAGCAGATTCCGGCATATATGGCGATGAGTAATTCCAGCATAAGTGTTAGTTTTCTGTCGTATTAAGTTCTTTTTCAGGTTCCGTAATGTCTGTTTCTTTTTTTTGATTACCATAATCATAGTTGGCCCAGATTAAAGCAACCGGCCATAATAGACCTCCGAAAACAAGGGAAAGGAGGCACATACTTTTTATGGCATTCAATTGAGGATGATTCTTTTTTTCTGCTACTTTTTCCGGATAGATATGAGCTTTCCAGAAAAGATAAATTCCCACAATGGGTAGAATAAATAAAATCAGCCATGAAGCGGCATTCGCTATATTGTCTTCCATATTGCCCGTTGATGCCTGTATCAAATTACATGATAACAACAGGCAAAGAAGTAAGGATATTCTTTGCATAAAATAATTGAATAAGGTTTAATGAAAATTAAGTGTAAAACAAGGTTGTAACCTTACCATCATGAATATCCGGCCGGCCACTTTGAATCTTTGGGAAGATTAAAGATTGTTCAATAGTATACTGTTTTTATGGGTGATATTTTTCTCATTCTGCTTACTTATTTTGTGTACTAGTACTTTGAGTAAACAAAAGTAGGAGGAATAAAATGAGAAAAAATATTCCTAAGTTATTTTTTTCTTTCGTTCCTTTTTTTATGAATCCTTGCGGTCATACGGGAAAGAGAGTTGGGGGTAATTCCCAGAAAGTTTGCAATATATTTTCTGTTGGCATTTTGAGAGGTAAAAGGACGGTTCTCCAGAAAATCTTCGTAACGGGAATGGGGAGAAGTAGAACAGAATTGTTCAGTGCGTACTTTTAATATACCAATAATCTGTTTTAAAGATCTGAGGTACATGGTATAGATTCCTCTATACTGAAATGCTATTTCTTCAAATTCACTTTTATTAAACAGGAAAAGCTGCGTGTCAATGACAGCCTCAATGGTGTATTTTCTGTTGCTTTCCTGTAAATAAGATTCCGGACTTTCCATAATAGCGGCTTCTTTTTCTGAAGGTAAAAAGAGATTCGTTTCAACCCCGTTTTCATCATCAAAGAAAAATCTTAATAACCCATGGGAAAGTATGAATAAATGATTGAAAGACTGACCGGGTTCTGCCAGTTTTTCTTTTTTCTGAAGGAGTTTTGGAGTACTGATATTGACCAAAATAGTAATTTCCTCATCAGATAATTCCTGAAAGAATACAATATTTCTGAAAGTTTTGAATAAGTCCATTACAAAGGTAAAGATAATAAAAATAATAGACGAAGCTCTTGTTACACCATTTCGAGGGTGTCATTGAAGTTTTTTTTAGATATTTGCGTTGTATTATATAATTTTGAATACAATGAACAATAACCGAAGAAGTTTTATCAAAAAACTGGGGATCGCAACAGCTGCACTTGCGGTAAATCCTTTAGACTTAATGGCTAGTGAATTACCGGAAAATACCAAAGCGGTAAACAAACCTATTGTCCTTTCTACATGGAATTTTGGTCTAAAAGCCAACGAAGAAGCCTGGACTGTTCTTGGGAAAGGAGGAAAAGCTTTAGATGCGGTTGAAAAAGGAGTTCGTCTTGTAGAGCTGGATCCTAAAGAAAGAAGTGTAGGCTATGGTGGCCGCCCGGACAGGGATGGTAGAGTAACGCTTGATGCCTGTATTATGGACGAAAATTATAATATCGGTTCAGTAGCCTGCCTGGAACATGTTAAAAATCCTATTTCTGTGGCCAGAGCGGTAATGGAAAAGACCCCTCACGTAATGCTGGTAGGAGATGGAGCCCTGCAGTTTGCCCTTTCACAAGGTTTTAAAAAAGAAAATCTTCTTACTCCCGAATCAGAAAAAGAATGGAAAGAATGGCTTAAAACCAGCCAGTATAAACCTATTGCCAATATTGAAAATCATGATACCATAGGAATGATAGCCCTGGATGCACAGGGAAACCTTTCCGGAGCCTGTACTACCAGCGGAATGGCCTTCAAAATGCATGGAAGAGTAGGGGATTCTCCAATTATCGGAGCCGGGTTATTTGTAGATAATGAAGTAGGGGCAGCAACAGCAACCGGTCATGGCGAAGAAGTGATCAGAACGGTGGGAACACACCTTGTGGTTGAGCTGATGAGACAGGGTAGAAATCCACAGGAAGCTTGTAAAGAAGCTGTAGAGAGAATTGTAAAGATCAGTCAGAGAAGAAATAAAAATTTAAAAGATATTCAGGTAGGATTTATTGCCCTCAATAAGAAAGGAGAATACGGATCTTACTGTATTCAGGATGGATTTAACTTTGCGGTATATGACCAGAAAGGAAACCGTCTTGAGACCCCCGAATTTGCTTTGAAATAAATGAATTTGGAATATGCAAAGACACAAAGATTTTAAAATAGTAAGCTGTTTTTAAGTTGTAAGAGAAAATCAAATATGTTCAGCAAGAAGTATATTTTTCTCTACTAAACACTCATCAATTTTATCGGAGATAAAATCCTTGCGTCTTATAAACATACAAATGAACAAACTTTTGCGTCTTTGCGTATTCCAACAAATAAGTTACAGTTATATTGGCTTTAGCCAAAACAAAATATAGATTAAACAAAAATATGAAAAGAACGATTATCGCTTCCCTGTTTTTAATTATAGCATGTAAGGAAGAAAAGAAGGAGAATGTAATACAACCCGAACCCCAGATAAAAGAAGAGGTAGTTCAGGATGCAAAATCTAAGGTTAATGGAGGCGTAGAAGCTCAAAAATGGTTGGAAAAAAGCATTGAAGATTATTTTAAAGCTGATCTAAGTAACCAGGATAGGGAGATGCGGAAAATGACGACAGAAGATTATTACGATTATAAAACAGACGCCATGAATGTTGATATGGATGTGGATGGCAGTCTTACCGAAAAAGAGTTTCAAGATAAGTGGAGAAAGAAATTTGATGTTCAGAAGGCAGGAATTGGTGCAGGATTTCTAATAAGCGGACAAGACTGGGATGAAGTCAAAGTTTCAAGTTGTAAAATACTTGCAGAAAGTGAAAAAGACTTTTTGTTTGCTATTATTCTTTCGGATAAAAAACTCAAAGCTGAATATCCAATCAAGATTAATGTAATCAAAGAAAACGGTTCTTTTCTGATTGCGGATGTGCTGCAGGAAGAAACTAAGTTTAACTAGTAGATAAAAGTAAAAATGTCAAAAATAGAAATAGCATGTTTCAATCCGGAATCAGCAATAATTGCTTTTGAAAACGGAGCCGACAGAATAGAATTATGTGATGGTTTAAGTGAAGGTGGAACCACTCCTGATTTTCAGATAACCCAAAAACTTCGGGAGAAAATAAACATTCCGATTTTTGTGATGATCCGCCCCAGAGGAGGTGATTTTACCTACTCAGAAGCAGAATTTGAGCAAATGAAAAATGACCTGATCCACCTGAAATCTTTAAAAGTTGATGGTTTTGTTTTTGGTATTCTGGACGAAAATGATGAGGTGAATAGTGAGCAGAACAGCGCTTTGGTAGAATTGGCAGCACCACTTCCATGTACTTTTCACCGTGCTTTTGATAGAGCGAAAGACCTGGAAGAGTCTTTGGAAAAAGTAATAGAATGTGGTTTTACAACCATTCTCACTTCAGGTCAGAAACCTAATGTGTCGGAAGGAAAGGAAAACCTTAAAAAATTGGTAGAACTTTCCAATGGAAGAATAGAAATACTTGTAGGTGGGGGACTTCGTTCCTCAAATATTGAAGAAATACGGTCGTTGACCAATGCCGGTTATTTTCACTCTTCTGCAATTACTGATGGCGGTGCTTTTGCTAATGCCGATGAGGTTGTTGCTTTGAAGGCTAAGTAATTGTGGTAATATAAAGTTCGTTTTGTCATTCCGAACCTAGAGAGGAGTTCCAACCTACATCATGAGATTCCTTCGTTCCTCGGAATGACAAAATTACTACACATTTCTTAATGTAAATAAACTTATTGATGAATAAAACTATCTTTTTTGCTCTCTTTTTCATTCAGAATATTCTTTTTGCACAATCTTCAGCAAGAGATTTGTCTGCTGAGCAGTGGCAATTTAAAAACTCAAAAGATAAAAACTGGCTTTCGGCAAAGGTTCCCGGGACGGTTCATCTGGATCTGATGAATAACAAAATTATTCAGGATCCTTTCAAAGATGAGAATGAAAAAAAAGTACAATGGATTGAGAATGAAGACTGGGATTACCAAACCATCTTTAGAGTTTCATCAAAAGAACTGGAATACCATAATATAGATTTGGTTTTTAATGGACTGGATACGTTTTCTGAAATTTATCTTAATGGGAAACTGTTGAAAAAAACGGATAATATGTTCAGGAAATGGGAAATTCCGGTGAAACAGAACTTGAAAAGTGGTGAGAATATATTGCAGGTTAAATTTAAATCAGCAGTCGCAACAGGAAAGACTTTGGCTCAGAAAGTTCCTTTTACAATGCCGGAATCACCAAGAAGTTTTGTCAGAAAAGCACAATATCAGTTTGGATGGGATTGGGGACCCAGGCTTGTCACTGCCGGAATATGGAAAGATGTGAAGCTTGCATTCTGGAATACAGCCAGATTGGTCCATGTGAAGATTGAGCAGAAAAGTTTGTCAGATAAAAATGCGGATCTCAATATTCATACCTTAATATTTGCCGATAAAGAGGGAGAATATACGGTGAATATTAATCATGACGCAAATACTGTACATTTAAAAAAAGGACAGAATAAGATCAGTATTCCTTACCCTATTCAAAATCCCAGACTTTGGCAGCCCAATGGCTGGGGAGAACCTTATTTATACAATATAGATATTACATTGCAGAAGGATTCAAAACTCTTGTCTGATGAAACCCATAAGATCGGTCTGAGAACAGTAGAACTGGTACAGGAAAAGGATGGAAAAGGGAAGTCTTTCTATTTTAAAGTTAATGGAAATCCACTGTATATAAAAGGGACAAACTGGATTCCTGCAGACAGCTTCTCTCCAAGAATTACCAAAGAAAAATACCAAAAACTGATCAGGGATTCCAAAGAAGCTCATATGAACATGATTCGTATCTGGGGAGGTGGAATCTATGAAGATGATGAATTTTACAAAGCTTGTGACGAAAACGGAATTTTAGTGTGGCAGGACTTTATGTTTGCAGGAAGCTTTTATCCGGCAGATGCAGAATTTTTAAACAATGTAAAAGAAGAAGTAAAAGATCAGGTCAACAGACTTCAGAACCATCCGTCTATAGCTTTATGGTGTGGGAATAATGAAATTGACGAAGCCATTGTCAACTGGGGATATCAGAAGCAGTTTAAATATTCCAAAAACGATTCAGTACAGGTTTGGAAGGATTATAAAAAACTTTTTCATGACCTTATTCCAAGTACATTAAAAGAAAACCTTACAGCAGATAAAAATATCTATTGGCCAAGTTCTCCGTCAATCGGGTGGGGTCATAAGGAAAGCCTTACAGAAGGAGATTCTCATTACTGGGGTGTCTGGTGGGGCGAACAGCCTTTTGAAATTTACAATGAAAAAGTAGGACGTTTTATGTCTGAATATGGATTTCAGGGAATGCCCACGTTAGAAACTACAAAATCTATGTTTAGCGGAGCTCCGGATTTGAATTTGCAGAATCCAGCAATTAAGGCCCATGAAAAACATAGCCGGGGTTGGGAGATTATTAATGAATATATGCAGCGCGATTATAAAATTCCGACTGATTTTGTAAAATATAATTATGTTTCTCAATTGCTGCAGGCTAGAGGAATGCAGATTGCTATTGATGCCCACCGCAGGGCAAGACCTTACAATATGGGAACTCTATACTGGCAGCTTAACGATTGCTGGCCGGTGGTTTCATGGTCTTCCATTGATTATCTGGGGAACTGGAAAGCATTTCATTACCAGGCAAAAAGAAGTTTTGAACCTACATTAATATCTGTTTCTGAAACAAAGGAAGCTTTTGATATTTATTTTGTCAGTGATTTACTTAATGATTTAGAAATCAGGTCAGGAGCAGAGCTGATGGACTTTGAGGGTAAAGTTCTTTGGTCTGTGGATACCAAAGATCAGTTATTGGCCAATTCAAGTAAAAAGCAGTTGGAAATAAAAAAAGAAAACTTTTCAAAATTCGATTTGTCAAAGTCTGTTTTAAGGATTTATTTTGCAAACGGTTCAGTACAACAGGAGAAGCTGTTCTTTTTTAATAAACCAAAAGATATAGAACTTCTGAAGCCCACCATTACCGTTAAGAAAATATCATCTACCGAAATTGAACTGTCTACTGACGTCTTGGCAAAAGATGTTTATTTAATCGGAGATACTCATTTCAGTGATAACTATTTTGATCTGTTACCTAAAACGTCAAAGAGAATTATCCTTTCAAAACCTTTGGATACTATTGAAATATTGAGCCTTTGGGAAGTGATGAGAGATTAAAAGATACTTACTCAGTTTTAAGTTAAAAGGATTGGCAGATAACCAGTCCTTTTTTTGTTTTTCATCCGATGATGAGGTGTGTATTTTAAACAATTTCCTGATCACTTATTCAATAAATGGAGTACAGCAACAGGATTCTTACTAAATAATCAACCTTATAGGTTTCCTAAACCCGTAAGGTTATAAAAATGAGAAATAATACTCAAAAAAATATAAGTTTTACCCTTCCAGCTCAAAAATCAGCCGTAAATTTGCGCCATATTTCGCTATTGTTATGATAAATTTTGTTCTGATTGCAGTATGCATTATTGCAGGAATGGTATTCAAAGCAACAAAATCTATCCACCCTGATGCCCATAAGGGAATCAATACCTGGATTCTTTATCTTGCTCTGCCGGCAGTTTCATTTAAATATCTTCCAAAAGTAAAGTGGACGACAGAAATGCTGTTCCCAATTGTGGCGACTTTTCTTATTTCTGTTTTCTGTTTCTTTTTTATGATGTTCTACAGTAAAAGCAAAGGATATTCAAGGCGCTCCAGGAGTACCTTAGAACTGGCAAGCGGGTATAGCAATACTTCGTTTATCGGCTTTCCTTTGATTAGTGCCTTTTATGGAGAAGGACTGTTAAGCATTGCTATAATCTGTGATCAGACTATGTTTTTTGCCCTTTCAACACTGGGTATTATCGCTGCAGTGAAAGGAGGAAGCAGGTCAGGAAAGCTGAGTGCTCTGTTTATTTTAAAACGGTTAGTGACATTTCCACCATTAATAGGCTGTATTTCGGCGTTAATATTATCACAGTTTATAGATTTTACAGCAGCGGAACCTTTCTTTGATAAGCTGGCAGCTACAGTAAGTCCTTTAGCTTTGTTCTCAGTAGGATTGCAGCTAAAGTTTAACGGCTGGAAAAAATTGATTCCCCAGATGTCAATGTCTATGCTTTATAAATTGATTCTGGCACCGGCAATGGTCTTTGGATTGGCTTTACTGTTAGGAATAAAAGGAGATATAGCCAAAATTACCATATTTGAGGCTGCAATGCCTACACTGGTTACTTCAAGCATTATTGCAGAACAGTTCAGGCTGAATACAAAACTCACGAATCTTATTATCGGAGTCAGTATTGCTGTAGGCTTTTTTACTTCTGCATTCTGGTATGAGATGGCAGAACTGTTTTTTTAGATACATGGTGTCTACATATAGGTTCTGATAAAGAAAACAGTGGTAATGATAAAATTGAAAATTACAATTCCGGTTCTTAACTTCAACGGATCAATTTTTTTTGTGAAATGTGCTCCAAAATAACCTCCTAAAATTGTTGCTGTCATCATGGTACAGGTTTCCGGCCAATATATTTTTCCTGCTGAAATAAATAAAATAACAGCAGCCGCATTTGCTATTCCTGTAAAAAGTGTTTTATTAGCATTAATCACTTTAATATCGGATAGTCCAAATAATGACCATATTGCCATCATCATAATTCCTACTGCTCCACCAAAATAACCACCATATATTCCTAAAATAAATTGAGATCCTAATACCAGCCCGGAGCCAATATGTATTTTTTTTCTAAGCCAATTACCCATTTGTTTTCCAAAGGCAAAAGCAAGTGAACCCAATAAAAGAAGCCATGGAACAATTAAATTAAAACCTGCTGATGGAGTATATAAAAGCAGTATCCCACCTGCACACCCACCCAATAAAGTAAGGATAACCATTGCCTTTATTGAGATAGTAGGAAACGGCTTAATATATTCTCTGAATTTCCATGCGCTGGCCAGGCTGCCGGGAAACAACGCTACTGTACTTGATGCGTTGGCCTGAATGGGAGGAACTCCTGTATAAATAAAAGCAGGAAAAGTAATGAAAGACCCACCACCTGCTGCTGCATTAAGGGCTCCTGCTATAAGTCCGATTAAAAATAATAAAATATAGTTCTCCATGAAAAAGAATAGTAAATAAAGATAAAACAAAAAGAAATGAATCATTAATAAAAGATTGCAGTTCTCTGAAGAAAAATTTAATTTTACACTTTAAATATTTCCCTTGCAGTACGTCCAAATTGTTTTACCTCTGAATTTAAAAGGATCTTTCACATACAAAGTTCCGGAAGACCTGATGCCGGAAATCCAAATAGGAATGCGGGTTTTGGTACCTTTTGGAGGAAAGAAAATTTATACGGGAATAGTGTTTGAACTTCATGATAGCGCACCGGAAAATTTTGTAGCAAAAGAAGTAATAAGTCTTCTGGATGATAAACCCATACTTCCGGAAGAGCAGGTCACGTTCTGGAATTGGCTTTCGGATTATTACTTATGCAGTTTAGGCGAAATCTATAGATTGGCGTTTCCCTCTTCTTTAAAGCTGGAAAGTGAAACGTATTTAAAATTAAAGCCTGGCGCTGTAGTAAACTTTGAAAATCTGGATGTTAATGAGATGTATCTTATCCAGGCATTGGAAGTACGCCAGCTTATCAATTTAACAGATATTGAAGCATTTATTCCCAAAAAAGATATTATCAAAACCATCAATTCACTGATTGATCTGCAGTATATTGAAATTGATGAGAAAATTGCTGAAAAATATAAAGCTAAGGAAGTTGCTTACGTAAGAATTAGCGGGGATGTTTTAAACAATCAAAACCTTACCGAAATCCTTTTAAAGCTTAATAAAGCTCCTAAGCAGAAAGATCTGTTCCTTCTTATTTTGGAGAAACAGACCGAACACCCTGACCTTCCTGTTAAAAAAGCTGAACTGTTTGAAGATGGCTATTTTGGAAGTTCTCATTTCAAAGCCCTGGCAGACAAGGGGCTGGTTGAGGAGTATTATATGCAAAAAGATAGGATTGAAAGCTATGAAGGAGAAATAGAAGAATTGGAAGAGCTTTCTGAACAGCAGAAGCTTGCGAAATCTGAAATAGATGAAGCTTTTGAAGAAGGGAAAAACGTGTTACTGCATGGGGTCACTTCATCAGGAAAAACCCATATTTATTTAGAGAAAATAGAGGAGTGTATCCAGAAAGATCAGAATGTATTATTTCTGCTTCCCGAAATTTCCCTGACCAAGCAGATTACCCAAAGATTAGAAAAAAAATACGGCAAGCAATTAGGGTTTTACCACCAAAAGCTGACTGATTTCGAAAGAGTGGAGGTATGGAGACGGATCAGGCAAAATGATATCCGGATTCTTATTGGTACCCGGAATGCTTTATTTTTACCCTACCAGAATTTAGGATTAATTGTAGTGGATGAAGAGCATGATTCTGCGTACAGACCCAGAGAAGTTACCCCTTATTTCAATGCTAAGGATGCCGCGTTAGTGCTGGGAGGTTTCTATGAAGCGGGAGTGATATTAGGCTCTGCCACCCCTTCCGTGGAAAGCTATTACCGCGCCAGAAAAGATAAAATGAAATACATTTTCCTCACTGAAAGGTTTGGAAATGTAAATCTTCCTGAATATGAGCTGATCAATTTTAAAGAAGCCCAGGACTCCAAAAAGGTTTCCGGAAATTTTTCCACAAGGCTTATTGACGAGATCAAAAGAACCGTAGATGAAAAAAATCAGGCTATTGTCCTTCACAACCGCCGGGGTTATGCCAATGTTGTGGAATGTGAGAGCTGTGGTTATGTAAACTATTGTTCCAACTGTGATGTGGTAATGACCTATCATAAAGCGGCCAATGAAATGAAATGTCATTATTGCGGCCAAAAAGCTTCAAAGCCTAAAACGTGCCCAAAATGTAATTCTGAAAATATGAATGAACGGGGAGTAGGTGTAGAGCAGATTCATGAGGAGGTTTCCAAATTATTCCCCGAGAATGAAGTGGATAGAATGGATGTGGATTCTATGCGTAAAAAGTTTGCTTATGAAAAGCTCTATGAAAAAATTGAAGAAGGTGAAACTGATATTGTAGTAGGAACGCAGATGATCTCCAAAGGGCTGGATTTTGATCATATAGAACTGGTGGCCATTCCCAAAGCCGATTCCTTGTTATATGTTCAGGACTTCAGAGCTGAAGAAAGAGCTTACCAGCTGATTACCCAGGTTTCAGGAAGGGCAGGAAGGGTTTCCGGAAAAGGAAAGATACTGATCCAGACCTATAATCCGGAGCACTCCGTATTTCAGCTGATCAAAATGAACAACCCTGCCAAAATCTATAAATATATCCTTACAGAACGGCAGAAATTCCATTATCCGCCTTTTACAAAGCTAATTATGATAGAGCTGAAACACAGAAGAGATGATAAAGCAGACCGTGCTTCTCAGTTTCTGGGATCTATCTTAAGAAAATACCTGCCTGAAGATTGTGTGTTAGGACCGGAAAGAGCCCAAATTGCAAGGCTGAATAATTTATACCAATTTCAGATTTTACTGAAACTTCCCCGTGGGAAAAACTATGAAAAGTTCAAGAGTATGGTTTTGATAAGTTTGAAAGAATTTGATGAAATTACTGCATATCAAAGCATTAAAAAAAGCATTTTTGTTGATTTTTAACAATTTTTAACAAACTTTAGCCTCTTTTATAACGGGAGGATGACCCGTTTTCTGACAATAATATTTACTTTTGGACGTTGATTAAGTGTTTGGCCGTTTTATTGAATGATATAATTAATCATTTTTTATAGCGTCGAAACTATAGAACAAAAAAAGATAGATGGTAAATTTCAGAAAATGTATTTCAAGTGCAGCGGTATTGGCTTCTGGTTTTTTCCTGGCTCAATCTACCGTTTCTACTGTTCTTTACTCACAGGCCTATGACAATCAGAAAAACAGTTTAAATCTGCCCTCACCCGTTAGCTCGGTGGTGGAGAAAACAGTTTTGTCGGCTAAAGAATTAGTAGATATTAATGTAAACACAATGATGGCGGATCCTGTGCTGAAAAATGCATCCTGGGGATTCGTAGTGTATGATCCGAAAACGAAGAAGGTAATCTCTTCGTACAACGAGAATACTCCATTAGTTCCGGCTTCTACCACGAAGCTGCTGACTACTGAAACAGCCTTAAGCTTACTTGGAGAGAACTACCGCTGGATGACCCAGCTTGAGTACTCAGGAGCTGTGGATGAAAATGGAGTGTTGAATGGCAATCTTTATATCATAGGAAGTGGTGACCCTTCTTTAGGAACCAATAAGGCAGGAGCCTGGTCTTACAGGGATATTATTTCAGATTTCGTAGGGGGTCTTTCACGTGAAGGGATTAAAAAGGTAAATGGTGATATTATTATTCAGACAGCGCTTTTCAAAGGCAATATTTCAATGCTTCCGGAAAATGTTGTATGGCTAGAGAACAATAATTATTATTTGCCTGTAGGTACAACCCGTGGAATAAATCCTGCTAACGAAAAGCTGATCGTAAAAAAAGCCAATTTCTCTCCCGAGAAGAAGTTTTTCTACGTTTCTCCTTATGCAAACCAGATGGTGTATGCCGAAAAATATGAAGGAGAGGGTGTTTTAACAACAAAACTTCCTGATGCACCGGCTTATCTGGCCAATTCTTTCAGAACAACTTTAACAAAAAGCGGAATTCCTGTTACCGGAAAAGTTACTCCTAAAATGACAGATGCGGTTCCGGAAAGCAGAAAGATGATTTCAGCGTATAAATCACCAACTTTAGGGGATATTATTTATTACACCAACCAGCACAGTGATAATTCATTAGCTGAGGCCCTGTTGAGAACTGTAGGGTTTCAGAAAATGGGAGATCAAACTTCAGATTCAGGAAGAATGGTAGTAACAGGTCATTTAAGAGATGCCGGTTTTGATATGAACGGTCTGAATTATATGGATGGTAGCGGACTTTCAAGAAGTAATAATGTAACTCCCATTTCTCAGGTTAAGTTTTTAACGTCTTTAATGGACGAAAAATACTATAAGTCTTACCTTACTTCACTGCCGGTAGGAGGACAGTCCGGAACATTGAAAAGGATGTTTATCGGGGGAGGAAACGGACAGGTATTCGCTAAAACAGGAACTTTAAATAAAGTAAAAACTTTAGCCGGTTACCTGAAAACGAATTCAGGAAAAACGTTGGTTTTCTCTTTAATGGTGAATAATTATTCAGGATCAGTAGATATGGTGAAGAAAAGAATGGAAAAAATTCTTGAACCGGCTCTGGACCTATAGAAAAATATTTTAATATTATAAAAGCCTTTTAATCAATGATTAAAAGGTTTTTTTTATATTTGAATCTTACAATATTGTACCTATGAGAAAATTTTACCTCCTGATGTTGGGATTCTTAGTGTCTCAGCCGTTTTATGGACAAAAGCATCACCAAAATACTGAAATGAAAGGGCTCATTGAGAAGGAAATGAAATCCTACACCAATAAGATGGCCACAGGAAATATCAATCCCAATACCCTGAATTATGACCTTCAGTATCAAAGAATGGATGTGGTCTTAGATCCTGGTATTAATAGTATTGCAGGTTCAGTGACCTCTCATTTTAAGCCGAATCAGAATATGGGAAGCATATATTTTGATCTATCAAATGTTTTGACTGTTTCTCAGGTACAATATCACGGAACAGATCTTAGTTTCCAGCAGCTTCCTACAAAGGAAATAAAGATCAATTTTCCTTCCGCTCTTCCTGCTAATACCCTGGATTCACTTACCATTCACTATTCCGGAACTCCGGATCCTGTATACAGTACGGTTATGTTTGGAACTCAGGGAGCCAATATGCCCGCCATGTCTACTCTTAATGAGCCTTATGGTGCACAGGACTGGTTTCCTACAAAGCAGAGCCTGAATGATAAGATTGAACGTTTTGATTTTAAAATCAATACACCCCTACAATTTAGTGTCGCTGCCAATGGAAAGCTAATGTCTGAAACTCCTATTTTAAATGGAAGAAAACTTACATTCTGGAGAACCATGTACCCTACACCTGCCTATCTGATAGCATTGGGTATTACCAATTATGTAAAACTGAATGATACTATCGGAAACCCGCCGTTTCCTTTTGTGAATTACATATATCCGTCTACCAATGCAGACCCTAACAGTATGGCCGGCATTGAATGGACCAAGCAGATTATGAATACTTTTGAAACATATTTCGGTAGCTATCCTTTCCGTAATGAGAAATATGGACATATGGAATATCTCAATGGAGGCGGAATGGAGCATCAGACCATGTCGTCCATGAGTGGATGGAGTAAAACGCTGATTGCTCATGAGCTTGCTCATCAGTGGTTTGGGGATAAAGTGACCTGCGGTGCATGGAATGATATCTGGCTGAATGAAGGTTTTGCTACTTTTGGAGAACATGTAGCCTACGAAAAACTGTTGATGTCGAATCCTGAATTCCTGAATTACTTATCAGGCCAGGTTAATTTCATAACAGGCAATGTTGGGGGAAGCGTAAATGTTCCTGATGCGAGTCTTTCCAGTGTAGGAAGAATATTTGACGGAAGGCTTAGCTATGCAAAAGGGGGATATGTTTTGAGAATGCTGAAATGGATTTTAGGTGATGATGCTTTTTATCAGGCGATTAAAGAGTATCATTCCAGACCCAATTTAGCTTATAATTATGTAAGAACATCAGACTTTAATGCCTCTCTGCTCCAGTCTACGGGAAAAGATTTTACGGAATTTTTTAACGATTGGATCTTTGGGGAAGGATATCCTACGTATGCCATTAAATGGAGACAGCTGGGAAATGAGCTTGTGTTTAATATCGGCCAGACCCAGAGCCACTCTTCGGTAAGCTTTTTTGAGATGCCATTACCTATAAAAGTAACGGGAACGGGAGGGCAGGTAGCTTATCTTGTCCTGAACAATACTTCTAATAATCAATATTTATCTGAAACAGTAACTTTTCCGGTAGCAAGTGTGAAGTTTAATTATGAATACCAGATCCTTGAAAGAAATTCTACGGTAACGCAGGATAACACCCTGAGCGTTGCTTCTGTAGACAAAGAAAACTTTGGTTTGTATCCTAATCCTGCGAAAAATGAGCTTTATCTGAAAGGAATTACAAAAACAACAGATTTCTCCATTCATGCAATAGATGGAAAATTACTGAGAAAAGGGACCTATCAGCCTGGTAAAACAATAGGGATTTCAGAATTGGTTCCGGGAGCCTATATCTTTACCGTTCTGGAGAAAAATATTAAATTTATCAAGCATTAATAGAGATGCGGAAAAGATTATACTATTTACGGATACTAAAACAGAGAAGCTTTCAGATTTGAAAGCTTCTCTGTTTTCTGGCTGCTTTTGCTCCTCTTGCCTTCGCAATTTTTACTTTGTAGGTAAACCATTTTTCGTTAAAGAGAGTACGCATGATATTATCAAAATTCCTTGTCACAACTAAGTTTTTAAAGCCTCGCCATTTTTCAGGAAGACTGGAAGGAAGTGCTCTTATTGAAACGGAATAGCCTTCAGTATCATATTGTATATAATGCCACCATCCGGATGGGATATACAGGGTCTCTCCGGGATGTAAAACAGCTTCATAACCATTTAAATAGAGCAGTGCAGGGTATTTTCTGTAATCCGGATCTTTAATATTGGCCAGGCTATGGAAATTATATGGCAGCTTATACATAAAGTCAGACTGTTCCCAGGGGAAAAGCCAAATTCTCTTGATTCCCTGGAATTGTGTAATGAAAACATGAGACATATCTATATCAATATGGTTTCTGGTCACAGAGCCTTCGCCTCCAAAAAACATAAAAGGCAGCCATTTTAATATCTTGCCTCCGGTGACATCATTATACATAATATCTTCTTTAAGCTCGGGTTTAACGGTCATTAAATTAAATAGAAAAAGACGGTGGTCCGTTGGCTGGGATTCTATAAGATTCAGGTATTCTGAAAAAGTAGTCTGTCCGATAGGGCTGCTTGCTACCCGATCTATAGAATCAAGCTCACTTCCATAGATATTCACCTTATTGTTACCTGCTATTTCCTTAAAATAATCATAGTTCCATTTTTTAAAAGCCGGGCTTTTGGGATCTGCGAAATCATCAAGAATAATGGGAATCCGCGGCTTCATATACTTATTGATAAAGATTCTTGAACTTATTTTCTTTGTTTTTTCTACCGGGATCAATCTCATATTCTCTAAATTTTAAACAAATATAAATATTATCCTAGTAAATTAGTAGACTAATGCTGTTAAAACTGTTTTTTACCTCAGATTTTTAGAATAAAATTTATAAAAGGTTTTATTTTACGGCCTTTTTAGTAAATTAGCACATCTAAAAAATTACTAAAAATGATCTCTGAAAAATACCTTCAACATCTACAGAATGAACTTCAGAATATTGAGAATGACGGACTTTACAAAAAAGAAAGAATCATCACTTCTCAGCAGAGTGCGGAAATAGAAGCTAATGGAAAAAAGCTTTTAAACTTCTGTGCAAATAATTATTTGGGACTATCCAACGATCCGCAAGTGATGAAAGCTTCACAGGATATGATTGAATCTCATGGCTATGGAATGTCGTCTGTACGTTTTATCTGTGGTACCCAGGATATTCACAAAGAATTGGAGAAAAAAATTGCAGATTTCTTAGGTCTTGAAGATACCATCCTTTATGCTGCTGCTTTTGATGCTAATGGTGGTGTTTTTGAACCATTGTTTACCGAAGAGGATGCTATTATTTCTGATGAACTGAACCATGCTTCTATTATCGACGGAGTCCGTCTTTGTAAAGCAGCGAGATACCGTTACAAAAACAATGATATGGCAGATCTTGAAGCTCAGCTGATTGCTGCTTCTGAGAAAAATCACCGTTTCAAAATCATCGTAACAGACGGAGTTTTCTCAATGGACGGTATTGTGGCAGACTTAAAAGGAGTTTGTGACCTTGCAGATAAGTATAATGCTTTGGTAATGGTTGACGATTCTCACGCTACAGGATTTATCGGAAAAACAGGCCGTGGAACTCATGAAGCTAACGAAGTAATGGGTAGGGTAGATATTATTACCTCTACATTAGGAAAAGCCCTTGGAGGTGCCTTAGGAGGATTTACTTCCGGTAAAAAAGAAATCATTGATATGCTGAGACAGCGTTCTCGTCCCTATTTATTCTCGAACTCACTAGCGCCAGGAATTGTGGGAGCAGCTTTGAAAGTACTGGATATGATTTCTGATGATACTTCACTTCGTGATAAAGTAATGGAAAATGCAGACTATTTCAGAACGGAAATGAAAGCAAAAGGCTTTGATATTCCTGATGGCGATGCTGCTATTGTTCCGGTAATGCTTTATGACGCTCCACTTGCTCAAAAAATGGCTGAAAAGCTAATGGATGAGGGGATTTATGTGATTGGATTCTTCTATCCGGTAGTACCGAAAGGAAAAGCCAGAATAAGAGTTCAGCTATCTGCAGCCCATACGAGAGAGCACCTTGATAAAGCAATTGTTGCTTTTGAAAAAGTAGGAAAAGAACTGGGAGTGATCTCTTAATATTGGATTGGATCAGAGTAAAGAAAATATAATGTTCGGCTCGGGCAGCTTTGCTGCCCCGAGCCGAACTATTTTTTATATAAATCTATTTTGATTATATTTTCCTGATCAAAAGAAAATTATTTTTAACAATTATATAATAAGCTTATCTTTGCTTTTAATTTTTCTGAATGCTTTATACAATAATCAAAGCGCTGCATATTATTTTTATGGTAAGCTATTTTGCGGGAATTTTTTATCTCGTAAGAATTTTCGTTTACTATAAAGATACTGATGAATTTCCGGAAGAAAAAAAGAAAATTCTCAGAGAGCAGTATACCTTCATGGCCAGAAGGCTGTGGAATATTATTACCGTTCCTGCCGGTGTTATTATGGCAGTATGCGGACTGGTGATGATCTTTTTGAATCCCGGGCTTATGAAAATGCCATGGTTTCATTTAAAACTGACCTTCCTTATCGGTCTGGCAGCTTACCATTTCTGGTGCTGGAAGAAGGTGCTTCAGCTAAAAGCGCTAAGTGGAAATACTTTGGAAATTCCTAATATTAAACTAAGACAGGCGAATGAGATTGCTACATTTATTCTGTTTCTGGTTGTATTTACCGTTATTTTAAAATCTATGGTAATTGACTATTGGTGGCAATTAATTGCAGGATTTTTCGTTCTTGTATTTCTGATCATGATGACTGTTAAACTCGTTAATAAGAATAAAAAAAACAAATAATTGTGGAGTAGGATGTATGCGTTAATCCATTACTACTTTTTACATTTTACAAAAAAACTATGATTGCAATTTTAAAGAAAGAACTTTGGAGTTACTTTGGAAACTGGAGCGCATGGATTATTATTGCTGCATTCAGTCTGATAGCCACTCTTTTTCTGTTCTTTTTCGACAACGATTCTAATATTTTTGAGATCGGGATGGCATCCTTACAGAGCTATTTTGTATTGGTTCCTTGGCTGCTGATGTTTATCATTCCGGCACTTTCCATGAAGACTTTTGCGGAAGAGCAACAAACAGGAACACTGAACTGGCTTTTTTCACAACCCTTAAAAGTTTCCGACATGGTAGCCGGGAAATTCCTTTCTGTATGGATTGTTGGGGTTTTATGCCTTATTCCATCACTGATCTACCTTTATACGGTGTATGTCTTAGGAGTTCCGGAAGGAAATATTGACCTTGGCATGACCTTCGGAAGTTATATCGGATTGATTATTCTGATTGCCGCATTTTCAGGTGTCGGTATTTTAGCTTCTTCGCTTTCACAGAACCAGATTATGGCCTACCTCTTAGGGGTTTTCATGTGTTTTATTATGTATTTTGGAATTGAGCAGCTGGCGAGTTATAAATTATTGGGAGGAGCAGATTTTATCCTTCAAAATATAGGCTTTTATCAGCATTTCTTAGGTTTCACCAGGGGTCTTATTGATGCTAAAGATATTGCCTATTTTATACTGGTTATTGGTGCTTCATTAGTATTGTCCAATCATTTTATTAACAAGAAGAAGTAAAATTATGAAGAAGTTCAATGCTAAATCTCCATTGGGAATTTTCTTAATCGTGATCGTTCCTTTGGTTGTAATCCTTGCCTATTCAGGAATCAGGCTAGACTTAACAAAAGAAAAAAGATATACCCTTTCCGACAATACCATTAAAGTACTGGAATCTGTGAAGAAGCCGTTAACAGTTGAAGTGTATCTGGAAGGTGATTTTCCGGCAAGCTTCAAGCAGCTTCAGGGAGAAACGAAATTTATGCTGGAAGAATTCAGAAAGATCAATCCAAAGATTGACTTTAAGTTTATCGATCCCATTAAAACAAAAATGTCTCAGGATACCCTGATGGCAATGGGAATGCAGCCTTCCATTCTTCCCGATGTTAAAGACGGGAAAATTTCACAGATCACGCTTTTCCCTTATGCGGTGATAAAATACGATAAAAATGGGGTTTCTATCCCTCTGGTCGTACAGCAGGCAGGTATTGATGCGGATCAGCAGCTTACAAGATCTATTGAAGGATTGGAATACAGCCTTGTTTCCAATATTAAAAATATTGCCACAGCCAGGAGAAAGAAAGTCGGTATCCTGGTGAATCATGATGAGCTGAATCCTGATGAATTTCAGGGATTCGTTCAGTTAGCCATGGAAAACTATGATGCAGGCCCTATCATTCCCAAAAACCAGACAGAGCTTACCTTGGAAGATATTCCCCTGCTGAAGCAGATGTGCGCCCTGGTGATTGCAAAACCACGCAAAGCTTTTACAGATAATGAAAAAGTTATCCTTGACCAATACATCATGAATGGTGGGAAAACACTTTGGATGATTGATGCGGTAAATGCTGAAATGGATACGTTGACAAGATCTAAAAAAGTAATGCCTTTCCCGGTTGATATCAATATGACAGATTTCTTTTTCAATTATGGGGTAAGAATTAATCCGGCCCTGGTAAAGGATGTGAAGAAGTTTGCCCTATTAAGACTAGTAACAGGAGAGGTGAGTGGAAACCCTCAGTATACAAGCCTGCCTTGGCCATATTATCCGCTGGGAATTGCTGAAAATAACAATCCGATTACTAAAAATATCAATCCTGTAAAATTTGAATTCCCCACTTCCATAGATACGTTGGGAGGCAGAAAAAATATTAAAACAAAGGTCCTTTTTGAATCCAGTGAAAGAACATTGCTGAAACAGGTTCCTAATTATGTGGATCTGAAGGAGATTGCCAGCGTAGACAGTCTTGGGCAAATGGAAAAGCCAAGCACACCAAAGATTTTTGCTGTAGCACTGGAAGGGAAGTTTAACTCTGCCTATGCTTCAAGAATTGAAAGAAAAGGCTATCCTGGCTTCAAAGCGGCCAGCCCTGAAAATAAAATGATCGTTATTGCTGACGGAGACGTTGGAAGAAATAAAGTGATCAAAGGAAAACCTCTTCCGTTGGGGGTAGATCTATTGACTAATGAACAGTTCGGAAATGAACAGTTCCTGAGAAATGCTTTAGATTACCTGCTGGATGACAGCAACCTGATGGAACTTAGAAACAGAAATATTGAAGAAAGACTTCTGGACAGACATAGAATTACTGATGAAAAAACCAATTGGCAGTGGCTGAATTTATTGCTTCCACTGATTATTATTGGCCTTATCGGAGGATTATTCTTCTGGCTGAGGAAGAAGAAATTTGGATAGAAAATAAAAAGAGAAGCTCATCAGCTTCTCTTTTTTGTTTTTAGCAGGCTGTCTCAGTAGAGTATCATAAAAAAAGAAGCCCGAAAGCTTCTTTTGTTTTTTACAGTATTAATCATGTTTTATTTCGGCTGTTTCCGTTCCGCCAAAATAGTTGAGTAGTTATTTTCCATATGGTCTTGATTGATCATGGATAGACTACTATTTTTGAAATGCTTCCTGAGGAAGTAAATCAGCTGTTTTGTAATAGCTGATATCCGTATCAAATTTCGCCTGCAGATCCTGGAAAGTATCATAATCAAAATGTTCCCAGTTCTGTTCATTTTCAGGGTCAGAAGTTTTATCTACTGCAAGTTCCAGTTTTCCGTCTTCCTGGTAGCTGCATTCAATAGCTGCATACTTTTCCCCATTTTCATCAGTAGTATACCAGCATTTTACAGTCTTTTCAAGTTCCGGCTCCTGGGTTTCATTATTGATAACCTGAGAACAGATGAAATTTTCAGGATCATCATTATTGAAAACCGTTCTTGAAATTAAAGGCTGATCATCTACTGATAATGAATAGAGCTTGTTGGTAGAAATAATGAAACCATCCACAGCATCCTTTTTCTCAACATCAAAAAAGTCGGATTTTTCCTTCAGGTAATCGAATACCTGGTTTTCATTCTCGTCTTCACTTATGAAATAATTGATGTTATAGATACTGTCTTCACTAATAAACTCAATTTCTTTCAAGACGTCTGAATCTTTCTCGTAATAATAGAGATGATATTCATCTTGCTTCACAGCATTACTTTTGGAAATAACTTCTCCAAAAATGTTTTTGTACACTTTTCTCATTTTTTAGCACGTTAATTAGTTTCATTATTAGTTTAAGCGGGTGTGAAGCAAAGATAAGTTTCTTTTTTTATTTTAACGGTAGGCTTAAAATAGTATTTATTTCGTAAGTATTTCAAATATCCTTTATAAAATCCTCATATTCAAAGTAAAATCTTTCAAATCCATCCATTTTATTAACAAAAAATTCAAAAATTTCCTGCCATTTATTTTTATTAAAAATTGAAACTCCTTGTAAATCAACCCATATACGGCTTATTACCTTACCGTTTTCCAGTGTAAAATATTCCTCTTTTTGAAAATCGCCTATAAAATCTTTAAGAATATCTTCCAAAGACCAGATTTTTTCAAAATATGCATTTCTGAAGATTTCATCCTTCATTTCGATATCTAGAGAAACTTCCGCTTTTTTATTGTCTGCAGAAAATTTGAATGAGAGATCTTTTACCTTAGTATCATATAAGATCCATTTTCTGGGAAAAGACTTCCCGAAAGCAGTCCAAAATTCCTTCTTTAATTGTTGTGCTTCTTGTTTACTGAACATAAACACAAATTTAATGATTTAAGGCAGAAAGACAAAATAGGGTCATACTACAGATTTGCAGACCTGGTGATGAGTCTTTCTATTTGTGATTATCTATATTAAACAATTTTTGTATTTTTGCTGTAATGCTTTCAAAAAAATCTCAATATGCGTTTAAAGCGCTTTCATTTCTTGTAGAAAAAAGAAATGAAGGTCCTATTCTTATTTCCGAAATTGCGGAACACAAGAGGATACCCTTAAAGTTTTTAGAAAATATCCTGCTTGAATTAAAAAAAGCAGATATCCTGGACAGTAAAAAAGGCAAAGGAGGAGGCTACTTTTTGAAAGAAAATCCGGAAAATGTAAAATTGGCCAAGATTATACGTCTGGTTAATGGCCCTATTGCTATGCTTCCCTGTGTAAGCCTGAACTTCTATGAAAAATGCGAGGACTGCAATGAAGATCACTGCGGCCTCCATGATGTACTGATTGAAGTGCGGGATGCTTCACTGAATATTCTTGAGAAAAAAACTTTAATGGATCTGGTCGACTAACCCGGTCCTTTTTTTTGAATTGTTAGTCTACTTATTTGGTAGGATAATATTTTTATTAGATATTTGCATAACTTCAAATGAATAGCCTATGATTTCAAAAGAAGATGCAGACCTGCTGGAACAGCTTGCACCATTGGATTTTAATATTTTTAAAACCTTAGAAATAGGGTAGATGCTGTTGAAGTGATAAAGATTTTATACTATGGTGATTTCAAGAAAAATTCAGATCAGACTCAATATACTTTTTGTAACCCTTGCAGCATTATGTATTGGTGTTTCTTTAATGTATGAATGGGGGTATCTTGATGAACTTTTAACCATTCTGGCTAAAGACCATTACATTTTTTATTGGATGCTTCTGGTGGGAGTTTTTGCTGAAGTTGTAGCCGGCTCAATGGGAATGGGGTACGGAGTTATCTGTACAACTACTCTTATGTTTCTGGGGATACCGCCCCATATTGTAAGTGCCAGTATACATTCTGCAGAAAGTTTTACTACAGCCGCAGGGAGTATAAGTCATATTAAACTCAGGAATGTAAGTAAGACTTTGGTGAAAAAATTAGCCATTCCAGCTGTTATTGGAGCAGTCATTGGAGCAGTAAGTTTAACCTATCTTGGAGAATATTATGCTAAGATTACTAAAACGCTTATTGCCTTTTATACTCTTTATCTTGGGTTGCAGATCCTATCAAACGCCTTTAAAGGAAAACAGAATAAAGCACTTAAAAAAAAGACTAATCTGACAAGACTTGGAGTGATCGGAGGTTTTATAGACTCCTTTGCAGGAGGAGGATGGGGCCCGCTGGTAACAGGAACATTAATTAAAAATTCTTTCACTCCAAGATTTGCCGTAGGGAGCTCTACGGTTGCCAAATTTATACTGACGATAACGGCAGCGATTACTTTTTTCCTTACCCTCGGAATCCAGCACTGGAACATTATTTTAGGACTTTTAATTGGAGGAATTATTACAGCTCCCTTTTCAGCAATGCTTACCGCAAAGCTTCCTGTGAAAAAAATGTTCATAGTTATAGGTCTGCTGGTGATTGTCATGAGTTCTATAACTATTTATAAATCAGTATTCAGTTAAGATTTATGACCTGATATTGAAAAATAAAAGGTTCAAAAGTGTATTTGATTTTGAAAATATTTTACTTTTACATCACTAAATAATTAAAAATGAATTTACATATCATTGCACTTTTTAAGTTTAATGAAAATTACCTGATGGATGCTGTAGAGCTGTTTCAGAAACTTGTAAAAGAAACAAGAAAAGAAGAGGGCTGTCTGCAGTATGATCTTGTTGAAGATAAAGACAACAAAGGAACTTTCTTCCTGATAGAGCTTTGGGAAAGTGTTGATCATCATAACAGGCATATAGGGCAGGATCACCTGCTAGACTTTCGCAGGGACACTTCCAGAATGATGGAAAGCTCAGCAGAAGTATACAAAGGATTTAAGATCTATTAATAAAATAAAAGGCGGTTTCAATATTCTGAAACCGCCCTTTTATTAGAAAAAATAGAAAGTATTAAAATAAATTATTTCACGATAAGTTTTTTTGTTTCAGTACTACCACCGTAAGTTATTTTTACAAGGTAATTTCCTGAAGTAAGGTGAGATAAGTTAATATCCTGTTTATAGAAACCTGCCTGGTTAGTCAATTCTGATGAGTAAACCTGTTTCCCGGTAAGGTCGTAAACCTCTACGCTTCCTTTGTTACCTGCTCTTTCTTTGACATCAAAGAGAACCGTAACTTTCTTGTCAGCTGAAGTAGGGTTCGGATAAATCCCGAAAGAAGCTTTTTTACCTACTTCCGTTATTCCCAGGGTCGCTGTAATTTTTTTGTATTTGAAATACATATTTCCGGTAGTTGCACCCCCATTGGTTACAAAATACATTCTGTAGTAGTCACTTCCTTTTTTAATGTAATATACCACATCATTTTTCACGGTGCTGATACCCTTCCATGAGTGGCCAATTGTTGTAATATTGGAAGAAAAGCTTGTACTGGCAGGGATCGTATAGGCTGAAGTAGCCTGATCTTCCGGCTGTACCATAGCCACTTTGATGTTTGGGCTCTGAATAGGTCCGGAAAGAGGATACATCTGTACCCCCATATAGAACGTATAATATTTGGTAAACATTAAGTCCCAGGCGCTTCTGGAGGGTTCCATATTGGGAACTTTAGCACCGGTGTTAAATGAAAAATAATTGAAAAAAGCGTCATCCGTTCCATTAGCCAGCGTTCTTGTTTCGGTAGGTCCCCAGGCACTTCCATCCCATTTTGAATATTTAAAAGTATAGCCGTTATAAGCATCTACAATGGCAAATTTGATATAAGCCCCTGTAGGATATTTTAAAACAAAAATTGCTTTTCCATCGATATGGTGAGTGATACCATTGTACAGACCCCAGCCTGTTGATATCTGATTAGGAGTTGGTGGTGTCACGGGTCCCTGTTCAAAAGCTCCCTGGCTGATATCATTGGTCTGATCCGGGTTATAAAGAGGTTCTCCCCAGGAAGATTCATTATTCAGGTTAATATTATCCCAGTCAGCCAGATTTGTTGATGCGGCATATACTTCAATGTCAAGAGCATCATTAATTCTTGAGCCGAAAGCGAAGGCTGAGTTTCTATAAAATGCAATATCCCACGTGTTGGCTGGCTGGGAATCCATATTAGCATCTGCAAGATTAAAAAATACCCTGTTTTGGTATTGATTTCCCATCGTCATATTTACCTGAGAGTATCCCAATGCATCAGTTTGTGCTAAAACAGTCTGGTGAACAGAAAAAGCCAATACTGAAGCCAATAATAGTTTTGTTTTCATACTTTATTTTTAAATCATTATTTAGAATTATTCCACAAAAGTATATATATTATTTTTAATCAGTCTAAATAAAAACATGATTTATGTCTTGTTTTCCTTTAATTTCTGATTGAAGTGAAGTTATGGTATAAAAAAGCCGGAAGGAATAGTTCCCACCGGCTTTATAAAGGTAATAGTCTAATAAACCTTATTTTTTTATGAATTTTGATTTGATGGTTTTTCCCTCAGCTGTTTCAATGATAGTGTAATATACCCCAGTGTGAAGCGTACTGATATCAAAACTTTGTCTGTCTAATTTTCCTTCAGCTGCTTTTTGACCTGAGGCAGAATAGATCTGTATGTTTTTAGGATCTTTCTTTGCCACAAACTCCAATGCTGTATTATTGGTATTAACTGCAAATCTGATTTCTTCATTAGATTTCGTGTTTTCCGTCACCGCAAGGGTTGCATTATTATAGACTACATCATCCATTTGAATAGCCGTGTGCATGGCACTTCCGATAATTTTAAAAGCTATATACTGATTCGAAGAAGCAGGTACTGGTAAAGAATATTGTGTATTCGTTGGGTTCAGGTTGATTACACTGGCTATCGGAGTAAATGATGTCATATCAGAAGTACTGTTTACCAAACCAACTTCTATGGTTCCGGTAGCTCCCGATGCAGATCCCGAAGTAATTGCAGCTGTAAATGAAACCGTTTTTGTGCCATCAGGAGCCACAATTTGAGGAGAGATAAGGTAACCTGCGGTATTGGATGAGCTGAAGCTATAATACTGAACCGTTTTATTAGTTGTGCCGGCTGCATATACCCATGGACCAGTCGTATCATTCTGAACTCTGTTCCAGTTTTTTTGTGGCCATGCCGCAGCAGGACCTGCCGGACCCGCAACAAAGGTATCGAAGTTTTCGTTGATAGTGGCTAGCTGTGCATTCGCTGTAGCTGCTGTAAACACTAAAGTTCCTAAGAGTAATTGTAACTTCATAACATTATTTTTATTTAGAATTATTCCACAAAAATATATAATTATTTTTAACTATTCTAAATAAAGCATTATATTTGTCGAAAATTTTTTGCCTTTATGAAGAAGAAAGTACTTTCAATACTGTCGCTGTCAGCCATTTTTTTGGTGAGTGCCCAACAGCAGGATTCTCTTAAACAGAAAAAAATAGAAGAGGTAGTTGTTACAGGCCAATATACACAGCAGTCTATTAATAAATCAATATATAAAGTTGAAGTTATTAATGCAGAACAGATTAAGAATATGGCAGCTACCAATGTGGCAGATGTTCTTAACCAAAGTTTGAATGTACTTATTATTTCTGACCGTCAATCAGGAAACTCTACAGCCAATCTGATGGGACTTGGAGGAGAGTACACTAAAGTTCTGATAGACAATATTCCTGTTGTAGGAGATATAGGCTTGGGAAATAACATAGATCTTACCAAGCTTAATGTTAATAATGTTGAAAGAATAGAAGTAGTAAGGGGCTCAATGGGAGTTGATTATGGCAGTAATGCTGTTGCCGGAGTAATCAATATTATTACCAAAAAAAACAGCCAGAAACCCCTTACCCTGAATGCTTCTGTACAGGAAGAGACCGTAGGGAAAGAGTATGATTTTAAGAAAAAAGGAGAAGGAAGACATATCCAGACATTGAATGTAGGATACAATATCAATGACAGCTGGTATGTAGGAGCCAATATCAATCATAATGATTTCCAGGGCTTCAAAGGAACTCAGGAAGGCTATAAATATTTTGAACAAGACGGGAAAAGAGGCTACCTATGGCAACCTAAAGACGTCCTGAATGTAGACGGAGTGGTACGATACAGTAAAAATAAAACTTCCATCTTTTACAAATTTGGTTTTGTGAATGAAAAACTAAACTATTATAATCCAACGGTAGGTGAACATTTTTACAATGTAACTGACAGAACGTACTTTTCTAACGACAGAGATTATCAGACCACCCGATATTTACACCAACTTAATGTACAGACCAAATTGGGTGCAGTAAACTATACCGGAGATTTTTCTTACCAGACCCAGGACAGAAAATACAGGGATTTCAAATACGATATTCCTAACAGAAAAGTAATTGGCGAGAAAGTGGCCTACCAGTCTTATAATAAAGCGGATGTTTTCTATTCAAGAGGGGTATTCAGTAACTTTTTAGACAGTAAAAAGATTGATTTCCAGTTAGGATATGAGTTGGATCATACTTCCGGATATGCCGGTAATATTGCAGGAACCTTTCAGGGAACGGATAATATAAAAAGAAAAATATTTAACTACGCCAATTTTATGTCCATCGAATGGAATGCTACAGATTGGTTATCATTACGTCCGGGATATCGTCTGGCACTGAGTGATAAGTTTGATGCCCAGCACAATTATTCATTGACTGCAAGAGTGAAAGCGACTGAAAATGATAATTTCAGATTGGTCGTAGGAAGTGCCAACCGATTCCCGAATTTTGATGAGCTCTATACCTATATGGTAGACAGTAATCATGATATCAGAGGGAATGAAAACCTTGCACCGGAACAAGGAATGACAGTTTCCCTAAACGGAGAAAAAAGAATAGCTACAGATTCAGGTTGGAACTTAGGGGTAGGAGCGAGTGCTACTTATCTTCATGTGAAAGATAGAATAGAGTCTGTAACAGTAAGCAGACAGCCTTTGAAATATCAGTACCTTAATCTGAATACATATGAATCCTATTTATTTGAATCCAATTTCAGAGCACAGAAAAATCAGCTTGCTTTAGCTGCCAATGTAGCATACTATGGGATTGCTAAGCAGTTAAAAGACGGAGGCGCAGTTTCACCTAACGATTTCTTTTATACACTGGAAGCTAATGCAGTAGTAAATTATACGGTTCCGAATATCAATACTACACTTTCTTTATTCTATAAATATACTGGGAAAACTCAGGAGTTTGTATTAACATCTGACTTGAAGAATCCGGAATACAGAATTGGAGAGAGAGATGATTTCCATATGATGAATTTCATTGTAACACAGCCTTTCTTTAAAAACCAGCTGGAATTAAGCCTGGGAGTGAAAAATATTTTTGATGTATCTGCAATAAAAGATACAACACTGCCGGGAAATACACATGAAGCTGCAGATCCGAATATTAATCTTTTCTATGGCCGAAGTTATCTGGCCAGAATAAGCTACAATTTTTAAAATTCTAAAAATGAAAAAAATACTATTTTATCTTATGCTGGGAGTGTCATTGGTATCGCAGTCCTGCATCAATGATAACGAAGATCCGGTACCTGTAGTTCCTTCCGAGGGAGTATCTGTAAAGCCGGATGTAAGAGGCTCTGCACAGCCGAATCAGGTATGGATAGATTTTAGTGATGTAGATCAGAATGGACAACCAAGACAGACGGTGAACAGCCGGACAGACTGGGATCTTGCATTTTATTCAGGGACTGAATTTAAAGTGGTTTTAAATACATCCATCATGATGGCTGCAGCCAAAATTCCCAATATTGCAGATATTGCATCTGTAAAGGAATCTGATGTGAGTAGTCTAAAAGAGGTAGTACAGGTTGCCAATTTTGATACAGAAAATACCATTTATATTGACGATGTGAAAGGGAACTATCCTTCCAGTCAAACCGCGATAGCCGAAATAGATGCTGATCCTGCTAAAAATGCAATTTATCTTGTGAATTTAGGAAAAGATATCTACAAAGGAAGCATTGCTGTAGGATCTACCATAGCTGGAGGAGATGAAAGAGGCTGGATGAAAATACAGGTAACAAGACAGGCTAATGATTACAAAGTACGATACGGAGATATCAACGCTGTTGGCAGTGCAATAAAAGAGGTTATAATCAAGAAAAATAATGCCTATAACTTTACTTTCTTCAATTCAAAAACAGGTAAGGAAGTAGCGATTCAGCCTGAGAAAGATAAATGGGACATCAGTTTCTCTGTATTTACCAATATTGTTCAGGGTGCAGGAAGCTACGTGAATTCAGATTTTGTAACCATTAATAACGTTGCTAAAGTAGGAGCTTATGAGGTGAAATTAACATCCGGATCCGCTGTAGAAGCTTATAATAAATTTAAAAAAGCTGATGTGGATGATTCAAAATTGGTGTATAACGAACAGAGAGTAATCGGAGGAAACTGGAGAGAAGTAGGACCTTCCGGATCTAAAGTAAAAGGAGATGTGTTTTATATCATTAAAGATGCATCAGGAGCTTATTTTAAGCTAAGATTTGTACAACTTACCGATGACAAGGGAGAAAGAGGACATCCGATGTTCCAGTATAAAGCATTATAAGAAATCAAATAATCATATATCATGAAATTGTCATTAACGAAATTCTCCGGTAAACAAAGGCAGATGAGGATGGCAGTTGCATAGATCTAGAAAAAATAAATCTGTACATATGAAAAAATTCATCCTTGCAGCTTCTGTTCTTATAGCAGTATATTCTTGCAAAAAAGAAGAAGGAGCTAAAAAAGAAAATGCAACGGAAGCTGCATCTGAAGCTCCAAAAAGTAATAATAAAATTGTAACATTAAGCGGTGGAATCACCGAAATCGTAAGTGCTTTAGGGCATGAAAAAGAAATCGTGGGAACTGATGTTACCAGTACATATCCTGAAAGTTTAAAAGCTACAGCTAAAAACCTGGGCCATGTAAGATCAATGACTATTGAACCTATCATGGCGGTAGGCCCCACTTTAATCCTGGCTTCTGATAAAGATATCAATCCGGAATTATTGGGGAAAATCAATTCTTCAGGAATCAAAGCAGAAGTATTCAAGCAGGAGTACTCGGTAGACGGTACCAAAAAGCTGATTGAAGAAGTGGCAAAAGCAATTGGAAACACAGAATACCAAAAGCTGAATGACAAGATTGACGCAGATCTGAAACAGGTACAGCCTATCGCTAAAAAACCTAAAGTATTATTCATCTACGCAAGAGGAAACATGCTGATGGTTGCCGGTAAAAATACGCCAATGGCCTCCCTGATCAGCCTTGCAGGAGGAGAAAATGCAGTTACTGAATTTGAAGATTTCAAACCGTTAACTCCGGAAGCTGTGGTAAAAGCCAATCCTGATGTATTATTTTTCTTTACAACAGGTTTACAGGGAGCAGGAGGAAACGAAGGAGCACTTAAGATGCCGGGAGTATCCCAAACCACTGCAGGGAAAAATAAAAAGATCATTGCAATGGACGGAGGTTTAGTTTCAGGTTTTGGGCCGAGACTAGGAGAAGCAGCAGTTGGATTAAATAAACTTTTAATTGAGAACACAAAGTAAACTATACTTTTATCTTACTATTAGTGCAGTGCTGCTTGCTATAATAGCAGTACTGTCACTTAATACGGGAGTCTATGACTTTGGCGGAAATTCTGCATTCAAAGTACTGTGGCAGTTTATAAAAGGAGATCCCAATTTATCTTTAAGCGATAAATATGTGGTTTGGGATGTACGGGCAGCCAGAATTATTATGGCTATTTTAATAGGAAGTATGCTGTCAGTTTCAGGAACAAGTCTGCAGGGGCTGTTCAAGAATCCTCTGGCGACGGGAGATTTAATAGGACTTACATCGGGAGCTACACTACTGGCAGCAATTGCAATTGTTTTAGGAGGGCATTTCAAAGAATATCTTCCTGAAGCCGTACAATTCTCACTGGTAGGAATCTCGGCTTTTATAGGATCTTTTTTATCAATGATGTTGGTGTACAGAATTTCAACAAGCGGAGGGAAAACCAATGTGGTAATGATGCTGTTGACAGGAGTTGCCATTACGGCAATTGGATTCTCCATTACCGGATTCCTGATCTATATTTCAAAAGATGAACAGCTAAGGGATTTGACATTCTGGAATTTAGGAAGCCTGGCAGCAGCTACGTGGACGAAGAATATTATTTTGGGGGTCGTTTTAATCATTGCTTACATTATTCTGCTTCCAAAAGGAAAGGCTTTCAATGCCATGATGCTGGGAGAAAAAGATGCGCAACATTTGGGAATCAATGTAGAAAAGCTGAAAAAGCAGATTATTATTATCGTAGCTTTGATGGTGGGAACCTGCGTTGCATTCTCAGGAACCATTGGTTTTGTAGGTCTTATTGTACCTTATATTTTAAGACTTTTATTCAAATCCAATTATGCATTTATTCTGCCATTATCAGCCCTATGTGGAAGTATCTTACTTTTAACAGCAGATACCTTCAGCAGAAGTATTGTAGCACCTTCAGAATTGCCGATAGGAATCCTTACCGCTTTAATGGGAGGACCTATTTTTATCGCTATTTTAGTTAAATTTAAAAAAGCACTCTAATGATCAAGGCCCATCAGATTAATTATAAGCATAAAGATTTTCATATCCTGGATGGAGTAGATGTCTCTCTGGAGTATGGCGAATTTCTGGCAATTGTAGGTCCAAATGGAGCCGGAAAGTCCAGCCTGCTAAGTGTTTTGGCAGATGAAGTGAGAACCGGAAAACAAAAAGTCTTATTTAAGAACAAACCCATCAGTGAATGGAATGTAAAAGAACTTTCAAAGCATAAGGCCAAATTTTCCCAACACAACAGCAATGATATTCCTCTGGAAGTAAAAGATGTTGTAATGATGGGAAGATATCCCTACTTTGATTCCCAACCCGGAAAAGAAGACCTTGAAGCGATGAATAATATGATGTACGAAACAGATGTTTTTCACCTTAAAGACAGGGAATATAACACGCTTTCCGGAGGAGAAAAACAACGGGTACACCTTTCCCGTGTGATGGCTCAGCTACAGAATGATATTGCTCATACACTGATGTTTCTGGATGAACCTTTGAATAATCTGGATGTAAAACACCAGTATAAAGCGTTAGATATTATCAAAAAATTTACACAAAAAGCCAATAGTGCGATTGTTGTTTTACATGACCTGAACCTTGCTGCACAATTTGCAGATAAGATTTTACTGATGAAATCAGGAAGAGTTTCTGCGTATGGAACACCACAGGAAGTTTTTACCGCTGAAAATATAAGCGATGCCTATAATTTCCCGTGTACCATCTGCGAACATCCCATTACTAATAACCCAATGATCATTTTTGGATAACCATGGAAAAAGAAGAATTAAAAATCCTCGCCCATAACCTTGCCAATCCCCAAGGTGAAAAAGGCATTGAAATCGGTGAAATGATGAATGCTTCCAATATAGGGATGACCCTGGAAAGTATTAAAGCACTTGTGATAGAAGATGATGAACATATTCTTGAGATCGGACATGGAAATGCTGCACACGTGAAGAGTATTATAAGCTTAGCTCATAATATAAGATACACAGGAATTGATATTTCTGAAACAATGTACTACGAGGCCAGAAGGCTCAATGAAGCATTTGAAGACCAGGCAGATTTTGTTTTGTATGAAGGCAGCATACTCCCTTTTAAAGATCAGACTTTTAATAAAATATTTACGGTCAATACCGTTTACTTTTGGGAGAATCCTTTAGCATTTTTAAATGAGATCTACAGAGTTTTAAAAGACGACGGAACCTTTGTTCTTACGTTCGCGCAAAAAGATTTCATGGAAAAATTACCATTTACAGCTTATGATTTTAAGCTCTACAATAATTCAGAGATGGAAGAATTGATTTCCCAAAGTCATTTTAAAAGAATGAAAACTTCCGAAAGAGAAGAAGAGATAAAAAGCAAAACAGGAGAAGAAACAATACAGAGAATTTATACAGTTTTAACCATAAAAAAATAAATAAATGAGCACAATAGTTAATGACTTAAAGGAAAAATGGGAGGCTCTGAAAGCAGAAAATCCACATGTAAGAATAAGAAATGCAGCCGCTCAATTGGGAGTAAGTGAGGCAGAATTATTAGCAACCGGTGTAGGTGAGGGAGTAACTGTTTTGAAACCGGAATTTCCAGGTATTCTGACAGAAGCCGGCCAGCTGGGGAAAGTAATGGCCCTTACCCGTAATGATGAATGTGTTCATGAAAGAAAAGGAACTTATCTGAATGGTGATTTCAGCAGTCCGCACGCACAGCTTTTTGTAGGTGAAGATATTGACCTTAGAATTTTCCTGAACCACTGGAAATTTGCTTTTGCAGTAGTGGAAGGAGATAAAAAAAGCCTTCAGTTCTTTGGTAAAGACGGATTGGCACTGCACAAGATCTATTTGACTAAAGATAGTAATGACTCAGCTTTTGATGATATTGTTGAGAAATTTAAAGCTGAAGATCAGAATCAGGCTTTTGAATTTGAAGCAGTAGTACCGAAACAGGTAGAAAAAGCTGATGCTGAAATTGATGTGGAAGGATTTAAAAAAGCATGGACAGAATTAAAAGATACTCACGATTTCTTTATGATGACAAGAAAATTCGGAGTAAGCAGAACACAAGCTTTACGATTGGCTCCGGAAGGATTTGCCAAAAAAATTGACAATTCTAAAGTGGTGAATGTTCTTGAAGATGCTTCTGAAAAAAATACACCAATCATGGCATTTGTAGGAAACAGAGGAATTATTCAGATCCATACCGGAAATGTAAAGAAAACCCTTTGGCATCAGCAATGGTTCAATGTAATGGATCCAGATTTCAACCTGCACCTTGATGTAACGAAGATTGCAGAAGCCTGGATCGTGAAAAAACCAACTGAAGACGGTGAGGTAACAGCTATTGAAGTATTCAATGCAGACGGAGATTTTATTGTTCAGTTCTTTGGAAAAAGAAAACCGGGGATTCCAGAATTACAAGAATGGAAAGACCTTGTTGCAGAATTAGAAAAGTAATAATTAGATGATTTGAATGGGCCGTTTTGTTTTGTAAGATTCAAAGCGGTCTTTTCATTATGAGTTTTGACAGCACGATGAGAATGCAAAATAAGTAGGCTTTCAAATTTACTTTTTTACGATTCTTTGTGCCAAAATATTTGTGTAATTTGTGGTTAAATATATAAAATGAAGAATATTCTTATGGCGATTTTGCTTTCAGGGTTCTGTACACTTAGTGCACAGGATTTTAAAGCATATCAGTTTTATGATAAAAAAGGAAAGGAGGTAAAGACCGATAAAATAGTCAAAGAACTGGCGGATTATGATGTGGTCTTCTTTGGTGAAAACCATAACAGTTCTATCAATCACTGGCTTCAGCTGAAAATTACAGAAGCTCTGTTTGAAAAGAAAAAGGGACAGCTTATTTTAGGTGCTGAAATGTTTGAAAGAGACAACCAATCTCAGCTCAACCAATATTTAAATGGAAAATTTGATGGTAAAACATTCAAAGATTCAGCCCGTTTATGGAATAACTACGCAACAGACTACAAACCTTTGGTTGATTTTGCTAAGAACAAAAAACTGAATTTTGTGGCGACGAATATTCCAAGAAGATATGCTTCCCAGACCGCAAAAGAAGGACTAGAGTCTTTAAATAAACTCAGTGAAAAAGAGAAAACGTATATTGCTCAGTTACCTATCAAAGTAACACTGGATACTCCGGGATATCAGGAGATGAAAGCGATGATGGGCGATCATGCTGAAGGAACTAAAGTGATGAATTTTATTTCGGCACAGGCTACAAAAGATGCTACGATGGCGGAATCTATTCTGAAAAACTTTCAGGCCGGAAAAACCTTTATCCATTATAACGGAAACTACCATAGCAAAGAGTTTGGCGGTATTTATTGGTATATCAAACAAAAGAACCCGAATCTTAAAATGGCGGTGATCTCAGTGTTTGAATCTGAAAATCCGGAGCTTAAATTTCCCGGAAAAGAGTATGTCCCGACAGATTTTAATCTGATCATTCCAAGTGATATGACGAAGACTTTTTAATTTCTGGTAAATCGTAAGGATTTAATCAGAGTCTTTGTCCTTCCGTAGGAATCCAGCCTGAAAAAATAAGCGGGATTTAGATTCCTACGGAATGACACACGTCATGTAAAGTTTTAATTTGTAAACTCAAAAATAGATCAATATAAACGGGCTTTAGTCCGTTTTTATTACTATGTAGTACCGTTCATAGGATATTAATTATTAAGATTCTACCTATGCATAATCTTTGTTCATTCCGTAGGAATCCAGCCTGAAAGATTAAAACGGGATTTAAATTCCTGTGAAATGTTTATTGTGTAAGGTTTTAATTTATACAACCAGAAAAAATATCAATAGAAACAGGCTTTAGTCTGTTTTTTTGTATACAGATTCCAATGGCTTTAGCCAAAACTTAAGATTACATTATTTACCTTTGTACAACATTCAATCCATATGAAAAAACTGTCCATTTTAGTTGTGTTTTTTGTAGGGCTGCTACAGGCACAGACATTATCATCCAATGAACTTTCCATTATCAATCAGGGTGATATTAATGCTGCACTCCCCATTTATCAAACTACAGATACCCATCAACACAAAACATTGCTAAGTTTTTCTGCAGAAATCAATCCTACAGATCCTAATACAGCTGTTTTGGTAAAAAGGATGAAAGAATCTCTTCTTTCTACAGATGGGGGCGTAGGAATTGCTGCACCACAGGTTGGAATCAATAGAAAGATAATCTGGGTACAGCGTTTTGATAAAGAAGGAACTCCGTTGGAATATTTTATCAATCCCATGATTGTATGGAGATCTGATCTTCAAAATCTTGGACCTGAAGGAGATTTATCTATCCCTGATTTCAGAGATCAGTTTTACCGAAGCAAAGTTATTCAATTGGAATACGTAGATTTAAAAGGACAGAAATATTCTGAAATTGTAGAAGGATTTACAGCGGTCATTTTCCAGCATGAGATTGACCATCTTTTCGGAATCCTCATTTCAGATAAAAAAGAAAAAGAGAAAAATGATTCTTATAAAAAGGTAGATGCGTACCAGAAAAGTGATTTGAATAGAAGGTAAATGATGAGTTATAAGTGATAAGTTATAAGTCATGAGTGCAGCGAAGCTGCGAGGGAGTTTGCTTAGTCAAATCGATGTATCGATTCATCCTTTGCTCACTTTCTTATCAATCCTATTATTTTCCTTTGCGTTTAAGAAAACACAAATTGCACTAATGGTTACACTAAGATCACAAATGATGCATGAGTAATGAGTAATGAGTAATGAGTAATGAGAGCAGCGAAGCAGCGAAGAAGTTTGCTTAGTCAAATCGATGTATCGATTCATTCTTTGCTTACTTTCTCATCAATCCTATTATTTTTCTTTGCGTTAGAAAACACAAATTGCACTAATGCTTACACTAAGATCACAAATAAGGTTTGCTTCAAACATTACCTGGCTATATCTTAAAATGCTTATAATGATCTATGTTGATCTGACAAAATCCCTGATAAAAAATAAAGGAGCTGTTTTAGAAATAAAACAGCTCCTTTCGCTATAACTATGCTTAAAAAAAATTGGATTAGTCGTTATTGGTTACTGAAAGTTTAACCTCAATATTGTTTCTGGTAGCATTAGAGTAGGGGCAAATCTGGTGTGCCTTATCCGTTAATGACTGTGCTTCTTCCATAGAAACTCCCGGAATATTAACATCCAGTTCCACAGCAAGTCCAAAACCTCCGTTTTCAATTTGTCCTATGCTGACCTGAGCAACAACAGTAGTTTCACCGGTTTTTACTTTTGCTAAACTGATCACTCTGTTGAGTGCACTGTCGAAACATGCAGAATATCCGGCAGCAAAAAGCATTTCAGGATTGGTAAAATCATCATTGGCTCCTCCTAAAGCTTTAGGCATTCTTACTTCAAGGTCTAAAACTCCATTTTCACTTTGTATATGACCGTTTCTTCCTCCCTGGGCCGTTACTTTTGTTGTATATAATGTTTTCATTTATTTTTCTATTTTCTTTAATATTTTTAAGACTGTATCTTTAAGGTGTAGCAGCTCTTCAGGCTGTATCCCAATTTTTTTCTGGATTTTCCCCGGAATTGCACAGGCCTTTTGTTGTAACTGTTTTCCAGCTTCGGATAAAAATACTTCAACCACTCTTTCGTCCTCTTTTTTTCTTTTTCTTGTAATGAAACCCTTAGTCTCAAGTCTTTTGAGAAGAGGGGTTAAAGTACCACTGTCCAGAAATAACTTTTCTCCGATATGCGTTACGGTAAGTCCGTCACTATCCCATAATACCATCATAACGAGGTATTGAGGATAGGTGATGTCCAGCTCATCAAGAAAAGGACGGTAAAGCCCGGTAATCTCTTTGGCAATGACATATAGCGGAAAGCAGATCTGGTTTTCTAGTTTGGGTGTTTTTAAATTTTCCATGATTTTCGGGTACGAAAGATTCGATGAAGATATTACTTTTTTATGATAAACTCATCCATTGGAACACGGACTTTTTTCATAGAAGACAGCCAGTCGTTTGCTTCGTCACGGTATCCAAGGTATAAAAGACTTACACTTTTCAATCCTAATTCTTTTAATCCCAATACTTCATCTACTACTTCATTGCTGAATCCCTCTGCAGGAGTACTGTCGATTTTAAGTTCTGCTGCCTGTGCAAGGGCAATTCCCAAAGCAATATAAGTCTGGCGGGCAGTATGTGCAAAATGTTCTTCAGGAGTCTGTGCCCCGTACATTTCTTTAATTTTATCTGTATAACTCCCAAAACGTCCTCTTGGAAGATCTCTTACATCCGTATGATGATCATACACTTTATCTATTTTCTCATTAGAATAGCTGTCCCATGCTGCAAAAACCAAAACGTGAGAAGAATCTCTCATTACCTCAGGATTTAAAGCTCCGGCTACCATCTTTTCCTTCATTTCCTGGCTTTCCACTACAATAATACGGAAAGGCTGTAACCCTGATGAGGTTGGAGCCAGTCTTGCTGATTCTAAAATGGTGTTTAAGTCTTGCTCCGATACCTTTTTGGTTGGGTCATATGCTTTTACTGCATGTCTCCAGTTCAAATTTTCTATTAATGACATTTTCTGATGTTTTAAATTATATACTTA
The DNA here is from genome assembly GCF_024586945.1 of Chryseobacterium sp. WG14. Classification (NCBI taxonomy): domain Bacteria; kingdom Pseudomonadati; phylum Bacteroidota; class Flavobacteriia; order Flavobacteriales; family Weeksellaceae; genus Chryseobacterium; species Chryseobacterium sp. WG14. The sequence goes on along the minus strand of NZ_JALCZD010000002.1, from coordinate 115,413 downwards.
CTTATTATCTGTTCCCTAAATTTTAAGTTGTGGAACAAATTAACACTGCAAATATACAACAAATTAAATTGTATACAATTTAATTTTGAAAAATTTTATTGCCGGCAATTTCAATAAGGTGTAATTAGTTTGATTTTCAGCAAGATTCGGATTTTTTCAAAGCGGTGATATTCCAATCTTTGTCCTATCATTATAAACAAAAAACAATGCAGAGATTTAAAAACAAAACAGCTTTAGTTACAGGAGGTACCAACGGTATGGGATGGGCCACGGCAGAAAAATTTATAGAAGAAGGAGGTACCGTAATTATTACCGGACGAACAGATGAAACGGTAAAAAATGCTTTGGCTAAGCTTGGTAAGAATGCTTTTGGAATTGTCTCCAATGCCGGAGATATGAAGGACCTGATGAATTTGCAGCGAGAGGTAAGGCAGTATACAGACCAGATCGATGTTATCTTTGCCAATGCTGGCTATGGAAAATTTGCTCCTGTTGAATATGTAGACGAAAACCAGTTTGATGAGCTTTTCAATGTATTGGTGAAAGGTCCTTTCTTTACTGTTCAGCAGATATTGCCGTTGATGAAAAGGGGAGGTTCAGTTATTTTTAATACCTCAGTAGCTACAGATATTGCCATGCACAATTTCTCAGTGTATTCTGCCGCAAAATCGGCAACACAGTCTTTTATTAAAACATTTGCGGTAGAGCTTACAGAACGTGGTATTAGAGTGAACGGAGTAAGCCCGGGACATATCAGAACCAATATTTTTAATAATACAGGCTTAACCGCCGGGCAAATAGAAGAAGCTGTCCGGGATATCATTCCTACCATTCCTTTTAAAAGGCAGGGAGAGCCGGCAGAGATTGCTAATGTAGTTTTATTTCTTGCTTCAGAAGAGGCTTCCTATATTCATGGAGCAGAGATCAAAGTAGATGCCGGAATTTCTGTCATAAGATAATGAATACATTATTTGGCTTCTTTGACCTGTTTGATGATATTCGTATTATTTTCAATACCAATATCATATGTTTTTCCATTTTTATAACTCTGATTTACTTTTTCGATCAGAACCTTGTAATCCGGTGATTTTTTTGAAAGATAAAATACCTGAGCACTTATTCCGATAGCTACCCGTACGAAATCGTCCGGTTTGTCCGGATCTTCAGTAATACTTGAAATCGTTGAGTTAGTATACCAGGTTAAGTTCTGTGAACTGGAATTACCGGAGCAGGATGTAATCATAATAAAAAATAATAATATATAGGTCCAGGCTTTCATAGCAAAATGTATTAAGTAATAGCTCCTGCAATGTATGTAAAATAAGTGCAGGAGCTATTAAAAGTTAGTTAGAATCCACAACCTCCTACGTTAGGTGCTGGAGAAGGAGAACATCCTGATAAAGATGAGAATATATTCAATACACAATTGGTATTCACATAATTATTGTCATACAGTAAAGAACCGGCTGGGCTTCTATAGTAAACATTCCCTGCAGTATTTGCAAAAGATGAAACATAAGCAGATCCACAAGACGTATTCGTGCAGGCAGTTCTCCACGCCGTATCAGTTACTGGTCCGCTGGAGAATAAAGAAGGATCTATAATTCTTTTTTCTACCACTCCGGAAGCATTTTTAAAGCTTACAAGGATAGCAACATGGTATACCCATGATACACAGCAGGTACCTGTAGAAGCCCTTAGATTTCCATAGACGAATTGTTTTTCACAATCGTAACCCGCATTGATCAGTATTTGTCTCATTTTATGAGCTCTTGCATAGCAACCGTCTACAGGATATCTGAAAGTGATACAAGGGGAAGAAGCTGTAGAAGTTCCACATGCCTGATTTTTAATCTGAGCAAATAAACTGTTTAAAGTAGCTAAATTAGGGATAATGCTGGTTAATCTTCTTGCTTCTACCTGTACATCTTTCGTTAAAACAGATTTGAAATAACGGACATCTTCCTCTGTTGCTTTATCTACTTTTACAATTTCATGGCTATTAGGCTTTAAAAAAACATGAATTGGAGTTTCATCAGCTACAGCCTTTCTGATCATGGAAATATAGTTTTCATTTTCCTTGCTGTCCTGAATTTCAAAAGGCTGAGCAGTAATGATAAATGATACTTTAAATTTTCCGTTTTCTTTCTGTATCCCTACCGGGACAGTTCTTCCGAAATCTTTCAGAGCAATTTCTTTAGACTCTTTCGGGTTCATGCTTTCTTGGTTTGCGTTCGTGTCCGAACAGGAATTGAATGACAGTACTGATACAAATACCATCATTGATAGCAAAAATTTTTTCATAATTCTCATAAATTTGGTGGTTAAAAATTTGTCCTTTAGAGTGAATTTAGTTCACTTTAAAGTGATATTAAAAGTATAAAAAAATAAAATACAACCAAATTATTTTTATGAAAATTTTAAAAAAAAATATAAAATATTGGTTTTTTAAGTTAATTAATAAACTTAAATAGACGTATATCAATAATCATATGGTTTAAAATATAGTTTTTTTTAATTTTGAAATAGATATTGATTTTTATTTGTTTCAAAAGAAAATCCAGTTTCAATAGTTGAAACTGGATTAAGTTTTCTCAAATTGTATCATAGAAAAGATACGCAGGGAGTTGATATCTGTTTGATCATTATTTATAGATCATTTCAGCTTGAAAAACATCTGCAAAATGTTTTCTGATCTTTGCTTTCAGCTCTTCCACCTCTTCCGGTGTCAGTTCTCTTTCAAGTTCTCTTTTTAAAGAAGTGACCTGCTTATCTTTAATTCCACATGGAATAATATATTCAAAATAACGCATATCCGTATTGACATTCAAGGCAAAACCATGCAGAGTTACCCATCGGGAAGCTTTCACCCCCATGGCACACATCTTTCTTGCATAAGGCTTTCCTACATCCAGCCAGACTCCGGTTTCACCCTGAGAACGTTCTCCTTTAAGGCCATATTCTGCAATAGTTCTGATAATAACTTCTTCCAGATTTCTCATATATAAATGAATATCCGTAAAGAAATTTTCAAGATCCAGAACCGGGTAACCAACGATCTGTCCGTATCCATGATAGGTAATATCTCCTCCACGGTTAGTTTTTACGTAAGTAGCTTCTATTTCTTTCAGTTTATCAATCCCGGCGAGCATATTTTCCTCATGGCCGCTCTTTCCTAAAGTATAAACATGGGGATGTTCTACAAAAAGAAGATGGTTGGGGGTAGTAATGTGCTGTTCTGCAGGAAGATCACGGTTTTTAATTTTAGTGTCAATAATACTCTTCATCAGTGTTTCCTGATAATCCCAGGCGGGTTGGTATTCCTTGATCCCTAAATCTTCAAATTCTACTGCTTTATTTTGATTTGTATTCATTTCAATTTTTAGACATACAAATTTAGTGAATTTTAGTCTTTTATGGAATGGATAAAATCTATAGCCTTTTTCGTCCAGTCTTTATGCTGTAATAAAATATTTACAAAGGCTGTTCCAATGATTCCACCATTTGCTTTTTCGGTCACATTTTCAAAATCTTCTTTAGATTTGATTCCGAAACCGATCATAACAGGATTTTTAAGGGGAAGGGAAGCTAATCTTGCCAGATAATTTTCATTCTTTACCACAGCATTTTCATTTCCTGTCGTAGAGGAAGAACTCACTGCATACAAGAATCCTGAACTTAAAGAATCTAAATAGAGAATTCTCTCATCAGATGTTTCCGGAGTAACCAGAAAGGTGAAGTTGAGATGGTATTTTTGTAAAATATGCTGATAATTTTTCTCAAACTCAATAGGAGGGAGATCAGGCAGGATAAGTCCTGAAACACCACTTTCTGAACATTCTTTACAGAACTTTTCAAATCCAAAACTTAAGACTGGATTAATATATCCCATCAAAATAATCGGAATTTTTATTTCATTTTTTATGGTTTTTAACTGAGAAAAAAGCTTTTCTATAGTCATTCCGTTTTGCAATGCGAGCTCGTGTGCCTGCTGAATCACCGGTCCGTCCGCCACCGGATCAGAGTAAGGCATTCCGATTTCAATCATATCCGCTCCGGAATTCTGAATTAATTTTATAATTTCAGGAGTATCTTCCAGTTGTGGAATCCCTGCTGTGAAGTATATATTTAATTTTTTCATTTCTTATTGTATTAAAAGTAGAATAGATACATTCTACATCCGACATTTTACAGATTTTTCAAATACGTTTCCATATCCTTGTCTCCACGGCCGCTCAGACAAATAACAACAATATCATTTTCTTTAAATTTTTTCTTGTCCAGAACAGCTAAAGCATGGGAGCTTTCTAAAGCAGGAATAATACCTTCCAACTTAGTGAGGTCAAAAGCAGATTGTAAAGCTTCATCATCATTGATGCTGAAGAATTCTGCCCGTTTTTCCTGAAACAAATGAGCATGGAAAGGTCCGATTCCCGGGTAATCAAGTCCGGCAGAGATAGAGTGAGGTTCTATGACCTGCCCGTCTGCAGTTTGCATCACCAGGCTTTTGCTTCCATGAAGAACCCCCAAAGTTCCTAAAAAGGTAGTAGCAGCAGATTTTCCGGAATCTACTCCAAGACCTCCGGCCTCTGCAGCAATGATTTTCACGTCTTTTTCTTCTACAAAATGGTAAAAAGTTCCTGCAGCATTACTGCCTCCTCCCACGCAGGCAATCACATAATCAGGATTTTCCCTTCCGATTTTCTCCTTAAGCTGCTCCTTAATTTCTTTTGAAATAATACTCTGAAACCTTGCCACAAGATCCGGAAAAGGATGAGGTCCCACTACACTTCCGATGACATAATGTGTCGTTACAGGATTGTTGATCCAATCTCTTAACGCTTCATTTACAGCATCTTTCAGTGTCTTTGAACCTGATGTAGCGGCAATAACCTCTGCGCCAAGCATTTTCATCCTTGCCACATTGGGAGCTTGTCTCTGAATATCTATTTCTCCCATATAAACAATACACTCAAGACCAAGAAGCGCACAGGCGGTAGCAGTAGCAACACCATGCTGCCCCGCTCCGGTTTCAGCAATAATCCTGGTTTTCCCTAAACGTTTTGCAAGCAGAACCTGCCCTAAAGCATTATTGATTTTATGAGCTCCGGTATGGTTCAGGTCTTCTCTTTTTAAATAAATTTGAGTATTGTATTTTTTACTTAAATTTTTTGCAAAATAAAGCGGAGTGGCCCTTCCTACATAATGGGTAAGCAGGTCCTGATACTCATTCTGAAAATCTTCAGACTCAATAATTTCAAGATAGTTTTTTTGAAGTTCATCTACATTCGGATAGAGCATTTCAGGGATGAAAGCTCCTCCAAATTCTCCATAATATCCGTTTTCATCGGGTTTTTTATAATTCATTTCTTTATTCTTTAGTAATTAAATAGGCATTATTCTCTGCACTCAACTGACTGAGCTGTTCTTTTCTTTCTTTTGAAATATTAAAAATTAAAATATCATCGTCATCAGAATTGATCCATTCTGAATCCTCATTCTCTTTGATTGATTTTGCCTTATCATACAGAATTTCAATATCACACTTCTGATAAAAAGGACGGAGTTCCTTATGACAGAACCCAATGGTTTCTATATTTCTCTCACTCACATTATCTTTAAAATACCGGACAAGTTGGGCTCCATATCCTTTTTTCTTATGAGCTGAAACAAGTCCTACAGCCTCAGCAAAGGAAATTTGTTCTTCGGATATTTCTAATGTAAAATCAAAGTTATTACGGATAACAGCCAATATAGATTCATCCATATCCAACAGAAGATGAAATTCTGAGTCTTTAAAGAAAGTCCGGAAATAGGTAGGTTTCATAGTGCTCCATACTGAGATATCCCAAAGCTGAAGAATATGATCTATTTCAGCTTCCGTCAATTCTTTCGTTTGTTTTATCTGATACTTCATGAATTTAAATTATAATTAAAGGTAACAAAGAGTCCCGAAGAGGCAATTTAATCAATAGCAAAGGATAAAATCCTCCTGCTTTTGCATTTTATCAATCCCATAAATATTTTTCGTCATATTCCATCTTATGTTTTTTTAATATTTCAATGAGTTCATTTTTAAAATTTTGTTTCTGATGGTGCTGACGTTGGTTTTGGATATAATTCATTACAATACTAATATCTTTTTCTCCAACCGAGAAAGCTCCATAACCATCCTGCCAAAAGAAATTTTCATATTTCTTACCTTTTGTTTTGATCCATTTTGATGAATGTGCCTTGATTTCCTGAACTAATTTCATCAATGCAATTTTTCGGGACAGTTTACAGAGAATATGGATATGATCATCTGTACCTCCTATTTTTAATGCCTGGCTTTCAAAATCTTTGCACAATACAGCAAGGTAAGAATGCAATTCCTTTTCTATTTTTTCATCAATAAAATCCTCTCTGTATTTTGTGCTGAATACAATGTGAACATAATTTTTGACTAATGATTGTGGCATTTTTTGTGTTTTTGGTTAATTGGACTGTGTCCAATTCTATGGTAACTCGTCCCGTTGGGACTCTTTCTTGTACAATATTGATGCAAACCGTTTAATTCTGTTGATATCTTTATTGCCGGGTTCAATTTCAAATTTTGAATTGATGTCTAAAGCAAAAGGTTTTTGGTCTAATGATTTAATATTTTCTATATTTTCTTCTGAAATACCGCCACTTAAAAAATAAGGGAGAGGGATTTCAAATACATTCAGTAAGGTCCAGTCGAACTGTTTTCCGGTTCCTCCAAAGGCTTTGCTGTCTGTGTCAAATAACAAATAATCGAGGGCTGAGAGTGGAGAATTGATAATCTGCTGTATTTTACTCTTATTTTCTACCGTGTCATTGCCGATTCTTATGACTTTAATGATTTTAATTTCCGGACTTAGCTTTTTTCTTAAATCAATGATAAAATTCTGGTTTTCATCGCCATGAAGCTGGATGTAATTTAAATGGGCTTTCTCAGCTATTTCCAGAATTTGATCTACCTCTTCATTCACAAAAACACCAGTTTTTCCTGAATGTTCAATGTTTGTAATATCTTGAAGACTCAGATGATTCAGCACATATCTCGGGGATTTGTCATAAAATATAAAGCCGAGAAAATCTGCTTTCATACCAATCAGCTCCTGAATCTGTTCAGTATTTGTTAAGCCACATACTTTGAGGTGAGGGTGCAGGTTCATTCAGTATATATTTTGTTGTTACTCATTTATTCTCACATTCTCAAACAGCTTTATTGGCCGATTTTAATGCTGAACTCTTGAAATGCTTTTGTTGGATTAGAATTCTTCATAAAATATTCACCCATCAGAAAGGCATCAAATCCTTTTTCTTTTAAATAGCTGAAGTCTTCAAGACTGTAAATACCACTTTCTGCTACAGATAAAACGTCTTTTGGAAGTAAATTTTTTAACTGTACAGAATGTTGTAAATCAACTTTAAAATCTTTTAAATTTCGGTTATTAATTCCCACCAGGTCAATATTTGAATGAAAATGTTTTAATTCTTCCTCGGTATGAATTTCCAGTAAAACCTCCAGGCCTAGCTCATGGGCTAATTCTGTGAACTCCTGCACCTGATTGGGCGAAAGACAGGATGCAATCAGTAAAACAGCATCCGCTCCAATGCTTTTTGCTTCGTAGAACTGATACTCATCAACCATAAAATCTTTCCTCAAAATAGGAATATTGATTTGATTTCTTACAGTCAGAATATCACTGAGATCACCCCCGAAAAAATCTTTATCTGTGAGGATAGAAATTCCGCTCGCCCCGAAATTTTCATAGGCAGAAACTACCTCTAAAGGAGAACTCGTGTTGTTGATAATTCCTTTTGAGGGAGATTGCCTTTTAAATTCAGCTATAATTCCGCTTTTATTTTTTACAGATTCTTTCAGAGAATAGGCCTTTCTTCCAAAAAATGCTGCATCTTTTAATCGGTCAACAGAAATATTGGATTTTGCAGCCGCAATCTCTTCTTTTTTTCTTTCAATAATTTTATCCAGTATAGTCATTTGGGTTTAGATAGAAGTTATAATGGTGGTTAAACAGCTTTGTGTTTTACTTTCAATTTATTAAAAGTTCAAAACTCTTCAGTGCTTTTCCGTTTTCCAGGCTTTCTTTAGCCAAAAGAAGACAGTCTTCATAAGATCCAAACTTATGGGTGTGGTGAAGCGATACGGAAGCATTGGCCAGCACTACGGAATTCTGCTGCTCTGTACCTTTGCCCTCCAGAACATTTCTGAATATCTTTGCGGTTTCCTGAATGGTATTACCCGCTTTAATACCTTCCAGTGTTAAAGGATTAAAGCCTAAATCTTCTGCAGAGTAGATGCTTTCACCATTTTTAGTGATAATCTTAGTGTCATCAGTCAGGCTGATCTCATCATAACCGTCTAATCCGTGAACGAGCATGAAATCACGATCTTCTTTTTGCAGGAGATACTGATATATTCTTGCAATTTCCAGGTTGTATACTCCAATGACAGAATATTGTGGCTTTGCAGGATTTACCAAAGGTCCAAGAAGATTGAAAAAAGTTCTCAATCCCAATGATTTTCTCAATAATCCAACGGATTGAAGGGCAGGGTGAAAGTAAGGAGCATGCAGAAAACAGATATTAGCCTTTTCTAGATCTTCATTCAGCTGATCTGAATTATTTTTAAACTCATATCCAAGTTCCTCCAGTACATTGGATGAGCCTGTAGTGGTTGAAGCTCCGTAATTTCCATGTTTTGTTACCTTCTGCCCGGCTCCGGCCACTACAAAGCTGGCCAATGTTGATATATTGATTGTGTTTTTTCCGTCACCTCCTGTTCCTACAATATCGATGGTGTCTTTAGACTCTATATTTACTGGAACAGCCATTTGCAAAAGAGCTTCTCTGAAGCCTTCCAGTTCTTTTAATGTAATATTACGCATCAGAAAAACACTGACAAAGGCAGTCACTTCTGCAGCATTGAATTTATTCTGGGCAATTTCAATCATGGTAGCTTTTGCCTCAGATTTTGATAACGTATTATGATTAAACAGGTATTGCAGTATTTCTTTCATTTGGGGTGTTTTTATTGTTGAAGAGATTTCCGTTGTTTTCATTGTAAAAGAAAGTTTTTAATGATGGTTTCTCCTTCAGGTGTTAAAATACTTTCCGGGTGAAACTGTACACCATGTACATCATAGGTTTTATGCTGTAAAGCCATGATCATTCCGTCTTTATCTACTGCGGTAATTTCCAGTTCTTCAGGGAAATTTTCAGGATTCACTGCCCAGCTGTGGTATCTTCCTACTTCAAGACCTGAAGTAATCCCTTTGAAAACTATAGTGTTTTCTTTTATAATTTCAGTAGTCGTTGCCACTCCATGAAAAATCTCAGACAGGTTGATGAGACTTCCTCCGAAAGCTTCTGCAATCGCCTGCTGGCCAAGACATACGCCCAAAATACTTTTGGTAGAAGCATATTCTTTGATGAGATCCAATAGAATGCCTGCTTCTTCAGGAATTCCGGGGCCAGGAGAAAGAATTATTTTATCATATGTTCCAACCTCTTCTAATGTAATCTTGTCATTTCTTATTACATCCACTTTTTGATCCAGAATTCTTTCGATGATCTGAACAAGGTTATAAGTGAAGCTGTCGTAATTGTCGAAAACTAAAACTTTAGATTTTGAGTGTTGGTTGTTTATATTGCTGTTCATTTTTTTTATTTTTTTTGATTGGCCAATTGTTGGTGAGTTGTCAGGTTAGGTTTACTTTTTAGGGTATTTGTTTTACCTTACCATTTTTAACTTTTAACTATTTTTTCTGCTTTTTCTACCGCTTTTTTCAGCGCATTCAATTTATTATTCACCTCCTGTAATTCACTTTCAGGGACAGATTTGGCCACAATTCCGGCTCCCGCCTGGTAATACAGGGTATTGTTTTTGCTTAAAAATGTCCTGATCATAATAGCCTGATTACAGGTCCCATTCAAGCCTATCATCCCAATACATCCACCGTAATATCCACGGGAATCTTTCTCATATTGATTGATAAGCTGTAAAGCTCTGTGTTTGGGTGCTCCGCTTAAAGTTCCCTGTGGAAAAGTTGCAGAAACCATTTCAAGAGGATTGATGTTTTCGGGTAGATCTGCTGTCACTTCACTTACCATATGAATAACATGGGAGAATAATTGAATTTCTTTAAGTTTGGTAACGGTTACATTTTTTCCAAGCTTTCCAAGATCATTTCTTGCCAGGTCTACCAACATGGTATGCTCTGCATTTTCTTTTGGATCGGCTTTTAATATTTCGATAGATTCAAGGTCCGTTTCAAAATTTCCTGTTCTTTTGGATGTTCCGGCGATTGGATGAATAATGGCCTTGTTGTTTTTAATAATCAGCTGACTTTCAGGGCTTGATCCGAATAGTTTGTAATTTCCGTAATCAAAATAGAATAAATAAGGAGAAGGATTGATGTTTCTTAAAGCCCGGTACACGTTAAACTCATCGCCTTTAAACTTCTGCTCAAACCTTCTGCTTAAAACCAATTGAAATACATCCCCTCTCATGCAGTGCTTTTGAGCTGTTTTTACCAATTCAATATAATCCTCGTTAGTAATATTAGAGGTTTCCTGGCCGTTTTTTTCAAAAGGATAAACCGGGGTGTTCTGATTTTTAATAATATTTTCCAAAAAGTGAAGCTCAGATTTTATACCGTCAATCTGATTTTCAATAATATACATCTCATCATTAAAATGGTTGATGGCAATCACATATTGATACAGTCGGTATCTGAGGATCGGAAGCTCTACTTCCGGGCTTTGCTCCTTCAGATTTACATTTTCAAAAAACTGTACGGCTTCAAAACTTGTATACCCAAAAAGACTTTGAGCAGTTTGCTCGATGGGATCATCTGTTTTCTCACATTTGAAAACAGTGCGAAAGCTTTCAAAGATCTCAATAATATCACGCTCCATGATCAATTGTTTTACAGGAGCGGAATTAGGAAGTTTAACTTCAAATTCGTTGAGGTTTTTCACTTCAATTCCTGCAATAGCATTGATGGCAATAAAGGAAAAGTTGTTGTCAATACTCTTTGAATCAGAACTTTCCAAAAGGATGGTGTCCCTGAATTTATCTCTGATTTTAAGATAAATATTCATTGGAGTATGAAGATCTCCTAATGTTTTTTTCGAAACAGTTTTTATTTTGATAGTATCAGTAAACATCTGTAGTTTTATTTTTTAGGTGAGAGTAAGGAATAAAAAAAGGCTTTAACGGAATCCGTCAAAGCCTATATATTGTATTTTAAATTAATTCTGCTTATGATTAGCAACATGACAATACCTCCAGACCCGACGAAGAGTTTGAAAGCCACCACCAAATATTGTTGCTCATATTTAACATGGGACAAATGTAGAAATTTTTTTAATACAAAGAATAAAAATTTGAAAAAAATAAAAAAAGAAGTATTAAAATTTATTATTTCACCTGTTCAAGCTCCTGTTTGAGTTCTTTTAACTTTGTTTCGTAAGTTTCATCATCATAATCTTTTAGATAGTTTTCTAATGCTGCAATATACTCCCGGATAAAATCTTTGTTGGTTCTGTCTGCTTCATATTTAATCTTTGCAGAATTGACCGGAGCAAGCTTTGAATATTTAACAGCCATCTTTCCTTCTTCAGATTGATTATAAAGAATGACTATGTTTTTTTCATATCCCGGGATATATTTTACCGGAAATGGTTCTTCCATCCGGGGAATTCTGATGGCATTTTCAATAGGGTAGATTGAAGCGGAAGTGGTAGAAAAATAGGTGGAAACATATTTTCCGTCCTGCTTCTTTACAATAGCTTCATAATCATGAATATACATTTCATTCAATGTAGAATTGGTTTCCACATCAGAAGTGATAATAGCGGTGCTTTCCACACCATATTTATGTAAGAACCAGGCATTCAGAAACTGCCCGCCAAATCCGTTTAGAATGGCCAAAGGGAGAATAGGAGCCAGAAACCATGCTTTTCTTGTCAGATAGGAGAGTAACCCAAAGAATAAAATGATGAGGATCACAGTATAAAAACCATGATGACTGGTAAAAAACAGAATTTTTGATAGTAAAATCATAGCTTAAATTTAATAATATCTTTTTAATATCAATTTAGAATGAATAGTAAATTTCAAAAATTCTGTTCAAAAAAAATCATTTAGTTCACCGGTTCTGATAAAGGAAGGTCTGTGGTTCCACTATAGAAGACTATTAAGGTGGCCCCTTTTTCTCCGGTCTTGCCTCTGTGGGCGATATTTACCATTTCCGGAACTACCTGTCCCTGTTTGATCCACTGGGTTTTGCCGTCTTCTTTTCTCTCGATCTGTATTTCTCCTTTTTCTATATACGCTGCATTGATAACCGGATGTTTATGCCAGTTCAGCGCTTTATGAGGAGGTACTAAAATTCTGAGAACTGATATTTCCGGCTGCCCGTTCGGATAATTGGGATATAGTGTTCCATCCCATGATTTTGTGGTTTTTAAAAGGGTTACAGATTCTATTTCATCGGAATATTCTGATTTCTGATCATCATGCGATGAATTGTCACAGGATAAGGTGAGGGAAGTAAGTACAACAAATAAGATTGTACTCAATGCGTTTTTTCTAATCATAAATTTAAATTAATAATATTGTTTTTGATTTCGGTAATTATGACTGCAAAAATACTAATCAAATTTAAATATCCCTAATTAATGAATTATTTATCATCACTAATTTTAAATATTTTCTTTGAAAAAATATTTTCCAAAGAAAACATTTGTCATAAGTTTAAAACTTTATTTTTTATACTTTTGCTTCCAAATTAGAAAACAATGAAAAAAGTATTAGCTATCGCATTTATCGGAGGATTATTAGTCATAAACTGTTCAAAAAAGACAGATCATTCATTACAGGACAGCAACACTATGCTTCCGGAACCTGAAGTAACAACTGTAGTAGATTCTACGGCTAAAACTGCTGCTCCGGCTGCTGCAACTCCGGCTACACCCGCTCCTGAAGCTGCTAAAACAGACTCTACAGCAAAGAAATAATGAAAAATATATTTTTGGCAGGAGCCTTAGGTCTTTTGATTTTTTCCTGTTCTAAAAAAGAAAATACAGCAGATGTGGCTGCATCTTCTGAAACCGCTGTTGTTTCAGAACCTGCAAAATCTAATCTTTCAGGTGATCAGATCATCGAAACATTGGACTGTTCAGGATGTCACTCTGTTACAGAGAGAATGATAGGACCTTCTTATCAGGAAATAGCTGGTAGGTATTCTGAAAAGGATATGGATATGCTTGCTTCCAAGATTATAGAAGGCGGAAGTGGAGTTTGGGGAGGTGTCCCTATGGCTGCCCATCCACAGGTATCTAAAGAAGATGCCAAAAAGATGGTGGAGTATATTTTAAGTCAGAAGAAATAAAATATGTCTACTGAAAAATCCAGTTTGCACACAAGAAATCTGCATCGTAATCCTTATGATTTTGATCAGCTCATTTCTTGTGTGCCGGAACTGAAGCAGTATGTTTTCGTTAATGCTTATCAGACGGTAACCATTAACTTTAGTATTCCTCAGGCGGTTAAGCTGCTCAATAAAGCATTACTGTTACATTTTTATAAGGTTAAAAACTGGGATATTCCTGACACTAACCTATGTCCGCCTATTCCGGGACGGGCAGATTACGTACATTATATGGCAGACCTGTTAGCTGAGCACCAACGTGAAGTTCCTACCGGAGCTTTTGTAAAAGGTTTAGATATTGGAGTAGGAGCGAATCTTGTTTATCCCCTGATCAGCCATAGATCTTATGGATGGACCATGACGGGAACGGATATCAGTGAAGATTCCTTGGCTAATGCCCAGTTTATTTTAGATCAAAACCCTGATCTTTCATCGGTTATTGAGTTAAAACATCAAAAAAACTCCGAACATATATTCAAAAATATAATTAATGCCGGAGACCGTTTTACATTTTCAATGTGTAATCCTCCTTTTCATGATTCTCAGGAATCTGCTATGAAGGGGAATATAAGAAAAACAAAAAATCTTAACCGTTCCAGGAGTCAAAAACCATTACTTAATTTTGGAGGACAGCAGACAGAATTATGGTGTGAAGGTGGTGAACTTGCTTTCATTACAAAAATGATTAACGAGAGTTCTCTGTACTCATCACAGGTTCTTTGGTTTACATGCCTTGTTTCTAAAAAAGATAATCTCCATAAACTTACTGCGCTTTTAAAAAAGATAAAAGTAGTAGAATTCAAGATCATCGATATGGCTCAGGGACAAAAAATAAGCAGAATACTGGCCTGGACATTTATTCCTAAACAGAATCGTAAAGACTGGTTTTAAACTTCAATGGTCAATTTGCGGTACAACTTGATCTATTTTCACGATAAAGCAAATTCACTAGGAGGGGCAATGTTCAGAATTGGAATTCTGTAACAGTGTAAAGAGATTGGCAATTCAGTTATCATCTCAAGTCTCCAAGTCTCAAGTCTCATATCTCTAAGTCTCTTGTCTTTACTCTTATCTTCTTGTATCTTAGTTACAAAATTTACCATTCATCCTCACAATTTGAAAAAATTCTTGAAAAGCGATTGATGGTCACCTCAAAAATGACTAAATTTGTACGCTTTTAGAAAAATAAGAAATGCAATTATCAGAACAAGAAATCATTAGAAGAGAAAAGCTGAACAAGCTTACTGAAATGGGGATTAATGCGTTCCCTGCGGAAGAGTATACTATTACAGATACTACAGAATCTATAAAACAGGATTTTTCTGAGAATAAACAGGTGAAGATCGCTGGTAGATTAATGTCCCGCAGAATTCAGGGGAAGGCTTCTTTTGCTGAATTGCAGGATTCTAAGGGTAAGATCCAGGTATATTTTAACAGAGACGAGATCTGTCCGGGAGAAGACAAAGAATTATATAACGAAGTGTACAAACACCTTTTGGATATTGGTGATATTATCGGTATTGAGGGTACTTTGTTTACCACTCAGGTAGGAGAGATGACCGTTTTAGTGAAAAACTTTACCCTTCTTACTAAGGCTTTACGTCCTCTTCCTCAGGCTAAAACTGATGATAACGGAGTAGTACACGATGGATTTACGGATCCTGAATTAAGATACAGACAACGTTATGTAGATTTAACAGTAAATCCACAGGTGAAAGAAATTTTCGTGAAGAGAACAAAGTTGTTCAATGCGATGAGAACTTTCTTTAATGATGCCGGATACTTTGAAGTGGAAACTCCTATTTTACAGTCTATTCCTGGAGGAGCAGCAGCAAAACCGTTTATCACGCATCATAATGCTTTAGATATTCCATTATATTTAAGAATTGCCAACGAACTATATTTGAAAAGATTAATCGTAGGTGGTTTTGACGGAGTATATGAGTTCTCTAAAAACTTTAGAAATGAAGGAATGGACAGGACTCACAACCCGGAGTTTACAGCAATGGAAATCTATGTTGCCTATAAAGACTACAACTGGATGATGGATTTCACCGAGAAATTATTGGAATTCTGCGCTATCCAGGTGAACGGAACTACAACAGCTACTTTTGGAGAACATAATGTGGATTTCAAAGCTCCTTATCCAAGAGTTTCCATGACAGAAGCTATCCTGAAATTTACAGGTTTTGATATCACCGGAAAAACGGAGCAGGAATTATATGATTTCGCAAAGTCTATCGGAATTGAGGTGAATGAAACAATGGGTAAAGGAAAATTAATCGATGAGATTTTTGGTGAAAAATGTGAAGGAAACTTCATTCAGCCAACATTCATTACTGATTACCCTATTGAAATGTCTCCACTGACTAAAAAACACAGAAGTAAAGAAGGTTTAACAGAGCGTTTTGAATTAATGGTATGTGGAAAAGAAATCGCAAACGCTTATTCAGAGCTTAATGATCCTATTGATCAGAGAGAGCGTTTTGAATCTCAAATGGCCCTATCTGAAAGAGGTGATGATGAAGCAATGTTCATTGACCAGGATTTCTTAAGAGCTCTTGAGTACGGTATGCCACCAACTTCAGGATTAGGAATTGGAATGGACAGATTGATTATGTTCTTAACGAACAATGCGTCTATTCAGGAAGTTTTGTTCTTCCCTCAGATGAGACCGGAGAAAACCGTTCCTCAAATTGAATTGGGAGAAGATGAGAAAGTAATTATTGAAATTCTGAATTCTCAGGAAGATGCAATGTCTTTGGCAGAAGTAAAAGAAAGAAGCCAGTTATCAGGAAAAAAATGGGATAAAGCTTCTAAGACTTTGACCAAGAATAATCTTGTGAAGGTTGATAAGATTGATGAAGTTCTTTTGATGAAACTGGTATAAGTTTTAGCGAAATAAATAGTAAAAACCGGTACAGAATTAGTCTGTACCGGTTTCTTTTTTCCATTTTCGTACTTGAGCTCTGAAATTTTTAAAGGGTGCTACGGTATTAATGTGCACCCATTTCCAGACCGGCCACTTTGCAGGTGTTGTTGCCCATTTTCTTTGCTCAGGAACAAATAATGTTTCGTGGTCAAGATGCTCTAACCATTCTATAATTTCATGAACCTGCTTTTGCAGTATCTTTCTTTGCTGTTGCAAGTTGTATGAACCGTACTGATCATAAAATGACTGATATAAGCCTTTTAGATTATTCCATTTATATTCAGGGGTAGGTGTTTTTACCTCTATTCCTTTCTTTTCGTCAGACTCCCATTTTAAAAGTAAATGGGTCCATCCGATCTGATAAGAAATATTTTGTGATGGTGTTTTATCAATTCCGGGTTTCTGAAGGTCTTTTTGCTCTTCTTTAATATCATCAAACTCCTGATCATAGAGAAGATAGCTTTTATTTAGTGTTTCAATAAGCTCACTGGTATTATTATACTGTTGCATTGCTTAGTATTTTATTTTCTCAACTTACTAAACGAAGCCATCAGATAAAATAAAAATGGCAGGATAAATAAAGAACCAAGCATCAGCGCCCATCCCAATGCAGAAATGGTTTTAGCCGGAGCTGCAGTAGTGAAAAGTGAAAGATGCTGTCCGTTTGCCAGTAAAATAATATCAGGATTATGCTGGTATGTTGCTGCTACAAGGATCATCACAATCTGAAAACCGGCAAGCGCTCGCACGGGCAGTAATTTCTGCCGGTTCATAGCCTTGAAGATGAGCAATAAAGCGATAGTGGCAAAAGCAATAGCCATAATTCCTAAAGGTTTTGAAAATACCCACATTACGAGGGGGATGTCAGAAATATAAGCTGTGAAAAACACAAGAATTCCGGTAATGACTACAAAGATCATAGTTTGTTTAGATTTTCTGATCATCAGTAACAGATCTGCCTTATCTCTTGTCTCTCTTAATGAAAAGATAGAAGCAAGATATGCACAGAGTGCTACGGTAAATAACCCTACAGAAACCCCAAACCAGTTTAACCAGCTGAAAATATAAAGATCCAGAAAATTGGTAGCGTCAGGATTGATGGAATGAGAAACTGTAGCTGCAGCTATTAACCCCAGGAAAAAAGGAGTTAAAAGACTGGCGTAGTAAAATATCTGGGTATATAAAACCTGCCAGTTATCTTTCACAGCATCATAATGCCTGAATGTAAAAGCTGTTCCCCTTGCAATAATACCTAAAAGCATCAGTACTAAAGGAATGTGGAGATACGTAGACATAGTAGTATAAATCTCAGGAAAACCTACAAAAAGGATAACAATGGCAATGATAAGCCACATATGATTGGCTTCCCAAACCGGGGCAATAGATTCATACATGATTTCCTGGGTCTTATGACGGGCTTTTTTATTGGTGAAAAGCTCTACAATACCCGCTCCGAAATCAGCGCCTCCCAGAATCATATAAAGACAAATGGAAAGCCATAGAAAGCCTATAACAATGTAGATCATGATTTTTTGTTTTTATCGTTAAACTGTGGGTCTGTAGGGTCATAAATCTTAGGTACCATCTGTATCTGTCTTTTTAACAGGAAAACAAGAATCAGTGATAATGATACGAAAATAGCAGTGAAGAAATAGAAGGAATATTGTATTCCCGGCATTGGTGTTACAGCATCTATGGTTCTCATGATTCCGTAAATAATCCAAGGCTGCCGGCCTACTTCAGTAACTGTCCATCCGGCTTCCAGGGCAATATATCCGAAGGGCGTGGCAATTAAAAATGTTTTTAACAGCCAGGTTTTCTTCAGCCATTCTTTTTTGAAGAATGAAGCATATAAGTAGATAACCCCAATACAGATCATAATAACTCCAAAGAAGATCATAATCTGAAATGCATAATGGGTAACGGCTATTGGGGGCCATTCATCTTTTGGAAAATCTTTAAGACCTTTTACTTCAGCATTGAAATCATTGCTCACTAAAAAACTCAGGACCTTGGGGATTTTTATTGCGTATTTTATTTCTTCCTTTTCTTCATCAGGAATTCCACCGATCACAAAGGCGGCTCCTTTTTCCGTTTCAAAATGAGCTTCCATTGCAGCCAGCTTAATAGGCTGTCTTTCTGCTACAGACTTTGCCGCAATATCACCACTTAAAGGAGCTCCAAAAGCACCTATAAGGGCAAATCCAACAGCAATTTTAAAAGCTTTGGTATGAAATTCCACATTCCTTTTCTTAATAATCAATAAAGCATGCACCCCGGCCACAGCAAATCCTGTAGCACAAAAAGCAGCTACAGTCATATGAAGGGCCTGTGGAAACCATGCGTCATTAAACATAGCTTTGATAGGATCAATATTCAGATACTGCCCGTTAATATAATCGAAGCCGGTAGGAGAATTCATCCAGGCATTGGCCGCCACTACCAGAATTCCGGAAGCGAGCCCGCTTACTCCTACAAGGAAACCACAAAACCAGTGAAACCATTTATTGAATCTTTCCCACCCATATAAAAAGAAGCCAATAGCAATAGCTTCAATAAAAAATGCTGTTCCCTCTAAGGAAAACGGCATTCCAAAAATAGGACCTGCATGTTTCATGAATCCCGGCCATAGAAGCCCCAGTTCAAAGGAAAGCATAGTTCCGGAAACAGCACCTGTAGCAAATAATATGGCTACCCCTTTACTCCAGGCTTTGGTAAGACCTTTATATACTTCATTATTTGTTTTTAAGTATTTCCAGTGGGCAAAAGCCATAAGGAAGGGCATTACCATACCCACGCAGGAGAATATGATATGAAAGCCCAGAGAAAGTGCCATCTGTGCACGTGCAGCAATAAAATCATCCATAATATCAACTTTTCAGTAAATAAATTTACGTATAAATTATTGATGTTAAGTATGATTTAAAACAGCTGATTATTCAGGTAGACCAGTTAATTTTGAATCTTTTACCAGTCCGCTGTTATTTAAGTTTTCACTAAGAAAAGTCTACATTTTTTGACACATTTTAACTTTCATAATTCGAAAAAAATCACGATATTTGTAAGTCTTTGCATATAGCAAGATTTTTAATATTTAATATGAGTCAGAAACAATATACAGCTAGTAGTATTCAGGCATTGGAAGGAATGGAGCACGTTCGTATGCGTCCTTCAATGTACATTGGTGATGTAGGGACAAGAGGTCTTCACCATTTGGTTTATGAAGTAGTAGATAACTCTATTGATGAAGCGTTGGCAGGATACTGCGACACGATCTTTGTGGCCATTAAAGAAGGAAACGGAATTGAAGTAAGTGATAATGGTAGAGGTATTCCGGTTGATTTTCACGAGAAAGAGCAAAAGTCCGCTCTTGAGGTTGTAATGACAAAAATTGGAGCCGGAGGTAAGTTTGATAAAGATTCTTATAAGGTTTCAGGAGGTCTTCATGGAGTAGGGGTATCATGTGTGAATGCACTTTCTAACGAAATGATAACTACCGTTTACAGAGATGGAAACGTTTATCAGCAGGTGTATTCTAAAGGAAAAGCTCAAACGGGAGTAGAGGAAATTGGTAACAGCGATAAAAGAGGAACAAAACAGTTTTTCCAGCCGGATGATACTATTTTTACAGAATTAGTTTATAACTATGATACGTTAGCGAGTCGTTTAAGAGAACTGTCATACCTTAATAAAGGAATTACAATTACGCTTACCGATGAAAGAGAGGTATTGGAAGATGGCTCTTTTAAAACCGAAATTTTTCATTCTGAAGGAGGTCTGAAAGAATTTGTTGCCTATATTGACGGAAGCCGTGAATCTATTATGGAGCACGTGATTTTCATGGAAGGTGAAAGAGATGATATTCCGGTTGAAGTAGCAATGCGTTACAATACATCTTTCAACGAAAACTTACATTCTTACGTTAATAATATTAATACTCACGAAGGGGGTACTCACCTTGCCGGTTTCAGAAGAGCTCTAACAAGAACTTTAAAGAAATATGCAGATGAATTGGGGCTTCCGGCAAAAGAAAAAGTAGAAATTACGGGAGATGACTTCCGTGAGGGATTAACAGCTGTAATTTCTGTAAAAGTAATGGAACCTCAGTTTGAAGGACAGACCAAAACGAAATTAGGAAATTCCGAAGTTTCTGGTGCTGTTGATAAGATTGTAGGGGAAATGCTGACTAACTTTTTGGAAGAGAATCCTAATGAAGCTAAGATTATTGTTCAAAAAGTTGTACTGGCTGCAAAAGCAAGACAGGCAGCAAAGAAAGCCCGTGAAATGGTTCAGAGAAAATCTCCAATGGGAGGTTCTGGTCTTCCGGGAAAACTCTCTGACTGTTCGTCCAAAGATCCGGCTGAATCTGAGATCTTCCTTGTAGAGGGAGATTCCGCAGGGGGTACAGCTAAACAGGGAAGAGACAGACATTTCCAGGCTATTCTTCCGTTAAGAGGTAAAATTCTAAACGTAGAGAAGTCTATGCTTCATAAAGTATATGATAACGAAGAGATTAGAAATATTTATACTGCCCTTGGAGTTTCTGTAGGAACTGAAGAAGACAGCAAAGCATTGAATATGGCTAAGCTGAGATACCATAAAGTTGTAATCATGACCGATGCCGATATTGACGGATCTCACATTTCTACCCTGATTCTTACGTTCTTCTTCAGATATATGAAAGAACTTATTGAAAACGGATATATTTATATTGCTCAGCCACCTTTGTATTTATTAAAAAGAGGAAACAAAAAAATGTATGCCTATAATGAAAAAGAGCGTGAAGAGTTTACATTGGAAATGTCTCCGGACGGAAAAGGAGTAGAAGTACAACGTTACAAAGGTCTTGGAGAGATGAATCCTGAGCAGCTTTGGGAGACTACTCTTAATCCTGAACATAGAATTTTAAAGCAGGTAACTATTGATAATGCTGTAGAAGCAGATAGTGTTTTCTCAATGCTGATGGGGGATGAAGTTCCGCCAAGAAGAGAATTTATTGAGAAAAATGCTAAGTATGCAAAAATTGATGCATAAGAGTATTTAAAAGATACATTTAAAATATACAAGAAAAGCTTCTAATTATTTAGAAGCTTTTTCTATATTTGAGGAAACTAATAAAAAAAATTAATATGTTAACTATTTTACAAACAGACCCTTATGATGGGGTAGATGCGGTGTCCGGAGCAGCGGCAGCCGGATTGGGAATCGGAACAATGTTCATAAGTTTACTGGTCTATATATTTTATGGATACTGTATGTACAAAATCTTCCAGAAAGCAGGAAGGGAAGATGCATGGGCTGCATTTGTTCCTATTTACAATATCATTGTTTTACTGGATATTGTAAAGAAACCTACTTGGTGGATTATTTTATTTTTTATTCCCTTTGTTAACCTTTTTGCAAGTTGGGTAGTCAACGACAGATTAGCGAAAGGTTTTGCAAAAGAGACGCCTTTATATACCCTTTTGTTGTTTTTCTTAGGATTTATTTTTATCCCGGTTTTGGGGCTTGGAAGTGATCCCTATGATAGCAAAAGAATTCCTAACGATTAGAAATAAAGATAAAATTTATGTAAAGGCTTCAGAAATGAAGTCTTTTTTTATGATTATATAAATAAAGATATCTTTTATTTCTCTGTAATGATATCATATTCAAGTAGATATAGATTTGCCTTTTTCCAAATTGTTAAATACTTCACGAAGTAGAGTATTTTTTTAAATAAAAATTTAACATTTATTAAGATTTTCTTATGTTTGCATAATTTTAATAGCCATGATGAAAATATTCTTGATTGGAGCATTATCTGCCGCTTCAATGTATTTTGCCCAGACATATCCTGTTTCTGCTATTCCTGAAACCTTAAAGAAAAATGCAAATATTGTTGTCCGAAAAGACTTTACAACGGTACAGATTAATAAAATTGATGAAATAAAATATCAATATAATAAAGTAACAACAGTTTTAAATAAAGATGGTGATAGTAAAGCTGTAGCTTATATTCCTTATGATAAAGGAAATAGTATTTCAGATGTAAAGGTCACAATTTATGATGATTCCGGAAAAAAAATAAAAAGTTATTCCAAATCTGATTTTAGTGATTTTGCCAATAATAATCAAGGTGTATTTTACTCTGATAACAGGGTTTTGGTTTTCAATCATACACCCATCCAATATCCATACACTATAGATTTTTCTTATCAGATATCAGATAAAAATACCATTTTCATTCCTGATTTTGTTCCATTTTTTTCTACCAATACATCATTGGAGGAAGGAGCGCTCAAAATAATCAATACATCAGGCATTGAGCTTCGGACTAAAATCTATCCTTCAAAATATAATTATACTTCTGTTGTGGAAACTGGAAGTGGTAATGAAAAGACTTATTCTTATAAGAATGTTTCTGCAATTGATGATATTTCATTAATTCCGCAGCCTGTGAAGATTTTGCCTAAAGTAAGTTTTGCGTTAGCAAAATTTAATCTGGCGGGTAAACAAGGATCTTTAAATAACTGGACAGATTTTGGAATTTGGTATTACAACAATCTGGTACAACCTGTTGCTGTTTCTACTCCTACAATCAAAGCAGAAATAGCTGCGTTACAACTGGAAGGATCAGTAGAAGATAAAGTAAAGAAAATTTATCAGTATATGCAGACTAAAACCCGATACATATTTGTGGGATTGGGAATTGGAGGATGGCTCCCTATGCTGCCTGAAGAGGTAGATAAGAAAGGTTACGGAGATTGTAAAGGACTTACCAATTACATGAAGATTTTATTGGATGAAGCAGGAATACCATCCCATTATTGTGTGATCAATTCCAGCTCTTCCCAAGTATCATTTGATCCTGAATTTCCAAAAATGGGAGGAAATCATGCTATTTTAATGGTCCCTACCGAAAAAGGAAATATATGGCTTGAAAATACATCACAGCAAATCGCATTTAATCATTTAGGATATAGTACCACGGACAGGAATGTACTTTCCGTAAAGAAAAATGGTATAGAGCTGATTGATACACCGGTCTATACTGCTGATCAAAATAAAGAAAAGCAAATCTTGAAGATAAAAGTAGGTGAAGATAACAGTATTTCAGGAGAGGGAAGCTTCTATTATACAGGAAGCCAATATGATTATACTTTAGGGCTTACAGGACTTAATCCAAAAGAAAAAAATGATGCGTTGAAAAATTCGTTAGATATTTTAAACTTTGAAAAAGTTGAAATGAAAAACTTTGTTAATGATAAAGATAAAGCTATTATAACATATGATATAGATTTCAAAGCCAATAATTTCGCAAAAAAAGCTGGAAACAGCCTTATATTCAGAGTTATTCCAATTTATAATAATACTATTTATAAAACAGATGAAAGTCGTGAACTCCCTTTTGAGATCAGGCAATCTTTTGAAGATGAATATGAAATTAATTTTACTATTCCTAAAGGATACAAAATTGATGAGGCTCCGGATGATACCAATGTAAAATCTGAATTTGGATATTATAATTTGAGCTTTATTAAAAACGGAGAAGAAATTAAAGTAAAAAGAAAAGTACAGGTTAATAAAGGAACGTACTCAAAAGAAAAATACAATGAATATGTAGGCTTCAGAAAAAAAATACTAAACATGGATAATTCAAAAATTTTAATTACAAAAATATAAAGATGAAGAAAATCATACTGCTGATTGTTTGTTCAGCTAATATTGTGGTTTTAGCTCAAAAACATGAGTTTTTAAATACCCCGAAATTTAATGATGCAGATTTATCAAAGACAAAATCTTTATTAGACGAAAATGCACCTGCTGAAATTTTGTATAAATCTGTTCATTTTATGATTGATACAAATACAGGCTTGCTACACAAGAAATTTTTCTACAGAGTGAAGATCTATAATAAAGATAAAGCCGAGGAATGGTTAAATCTTGAAGTTCCTATTTATAGTTATGGGGGCGGTAAAGATCAGGAAGAGTCACTGTCCAAAATGAAGGCATTAACCTATAATCTGGAGAGCGGAAAAGTAGTTCCTGTAAAAGTAGAAAATAGCTCTAAATATAAAAGTAAAGAAAGCAAATTTGTTACGGTCAATAAATTTGCATTTCCGAATGTAAAAGATGGATCTGTCTTAGAATATCAATATGAAGTAATATCTCCGGGTTTATTCGCCATTCCTGAAATAGTGATTGAATCTGATACTCCATCACTTTATACAGAATATATTTTGGATACACCTTATACTATAGATTATAATATCAATTATACAGGTGATTTAATGCCAAAATACAGAGAAGTAGAACCCCGGACTTTATATGGCTCTCAATATAAAACCTATAGATTTGCTTTTGAAAATGTAAAAGGTTTTAAAAATGAAAAATTTGTAAGAAATAGCAGGAATTTCCGTACAAAAGTGAGTACCGAACTTAACTCTACGAATTTCCGTGAGCTTAAATTATATTCTTCTTCCTGGGAGCAGATCCGAAAAAGACTTTATGAAAATAGCTACTTTGGAGACGAACTAAAAAAAACAAAGCTGGCCAAAGATAATATGCCTGCCGGGATTTTAGAAATGAAAAGCAGTGCCCTTGATAAAGCAAACGCCATTTTTACACATGTTCAAAAAACTTTCACCTGGAATAAAGAGCGGGGAGTGTATACTGAAGATGGAATTAAAAAACTGCTAGATACAAAAACGGGGAATGCTGCAGAAATTAACCTTTATCTGGTAATGCTCCTTCGTGAAGCAGGAATTAAGGCAGATCCACTTGTTATTTCTACTGTTGATAACGGATGGGTAAATCTAATATCACCTAATATATCAAATATGAACTTTGTATTAGCTGCCATTGAAACAGCTGGAGGTATTCATATTTATGATGCTACCTCAAAACAGTCTTCTGTGGATGAACTTCCTTTAAGAGACTGGAATCAATATGGTATCCTGATGACAAGCGATAAGATTGTACAGGTTCAGATGGCTAACAATAAACCAAGTAATACCTATCTTACAGTAGATGCTAAAATAAACGAAGACGGAAGTGTTTCAGGGACGTATTCTGATAAAGATACCGGGGCTTTTGCTATGTATGTTAAGGATAGTTATGATGAGAATCCTGATAAATATAAAAAACAGTATAAAGAAAATTTTTCGGTAGATTTTACAGGAATTGATTCAAAAGTATTGGAAAACGGCGGATTTGAGAGTACAATGAAATTCGAATCTACAGATATGATAGACCGGGTGGGGAAAAAGATGATTATCAATCCCATGTTGTTTTTGAATAAAAATTCTAACGATTTTGATCAGGTGGAGGCCAGGAAACATCCTATTGATTTTGGAGCAGCTTCTACAAAAGTGAAAAAAGTTATTCTTGAGATTCCGGAAGGATATACAGTGGAAGAAATACCTAAAAGTAAAAAAATAGTTACAGAAGATAAAGAAATAGAATACAGCTATGTAGTGGAGCAAAAAGGGAATAAGCTGGAAGTAACCGCTACTACAAAAGTGGCCAGCCCGGATTATCCAAAAGAATATTACCCGGCTTTCAAGCAGATTTGGGGCGTTGCTTCAAAACATGAAAATCAGGTAATAAGCTTAGTGAAGAAATCCTAAGTAGTTGATTTTTAATATTGATCAATACGATTAATCATATTTTTTTAAAACCATTCAGCTTTTGAATGGTTTTTGTATTAGTATCAAAAAATTATAATTATGAAAAATATGATTGCCGTTTTGGCACTATCTTCATTCTTTGTGTTTACCGCCTGCAAGAAAAATGAGAAGGCAGGACCGGCCACCGAAAAATCAGACAACAAAGAATCCGGAAAACTGATAGTAGATTCTGTTAAAGTAAGTGATTCTACAAAAATTACAGACTCTTTAAAAGTTAAATATACTTCAAAATTGCTGGTCTTCCCGGAATTGAAAGATAAAACGTTATTAGACAGTATTTATTTTCAAAATAAGGGGAGTAAAGATTTTTCCAAAACCGGACTTCAGGCTTACTTGGAGAATGAGAAAAACAAATATTTCTCTTCTGTAAAAAATGACAGTAAAGACTGGATTTCAGATATTACCTATGCTCAGGATTGGTATTCAAGTTCTCACATGAACCTTATATCCAATATCAACGGGTATATGCACATTCAATATGCAGGAAGTGGTTATGAAGGTGGAGCCCATGATAATTACGGATTTTCCGAGAGAGTTTTTGACCTCAAGAATAATAGAAAACTTGAACTGAAGGACATCACTTCAATGCCCAGTACTAAAATCGAGACTCTTCTGATGAAGAATATCAATACTATTAACAGCGGAACAACAGATGCTGAAGGAGAAGTTAAAAACTCCGAAATGCTGTTAGTGGAAAAAATTCCGGCGAGCAATAATTTCTATTTTGATCAGAAAAACCTTTATTTTCATTATAGCCCGTACGAAATTACTGCTTTTGCAGCAGGAGATATTATCATTCCTATTTCCTGGGAAGAATTAAGGGGTACATTGAACGCAGAATTTAAAGAAAGAATGAAAATTAAATAAATAAATGCTTCCGGTTCAGGAAGCATTGTTTATTTTTGCGGTAATGGAAAAAGTAGCTTTTATCATCAACCCTTTTTCGGCCAAAAAAAATTATCAGCCGTTTCTGAATGAACTTAAAGCAAAGGTTGGAAATCCTTTGTATTATGTCTCCGAGTCTATTCCGGGAACAGATGAGTTTATTAAAACCCATTTTGATCATGTTGATATTTTTGTGGCAATTGGTGGTGACGGAACTATTTCTACAGTGGCTAAGAACCTTATTTCTACAGACAAGATCCTGGCTATTTTTCCGGCAGGCTCCGGAAATGGATTCTCCAACGAAACACGTTTCAGTAAAAATTTGGATGAACTTTTAGAGAAAATAAAAGCAAAGCAATCCAGAAAAATAGATACATTTACGGTTAACGACAGGCTTTCGATCAATGTTTCAGGAACAGGTTTTGACGGGAAAGTGGTTAAAGAGTTTGAGAAAACAAGCCGTGGATTCAAAAATTACATTAAAGTTTCCCTAAAAACATTCTTCAATTACAAACCGATCAAAGTGAAGTTTTTGGGTGAAGATTATCAGCAGTACAATGGCAGGTATCTTATGCTGAATATTGCCAATACCCGTCAGTTTGGTAATAACGCCTATATTGCCCCAAAAGCAAGTAAAAGTGACGGTTTGGTTGATATGGTTCTGGTAAAGAAATTTCCCCTGACCTATTCTGCACTGTTCGCCTTCAGAATGTTTACCAAAAGATTAAAGGACGATGAGTATGTTACCTATCTTCCGGTTTCTGAAATTTCATTCCAGGTAAATACCAAAAACTGGCATCTTGACGGTGAGTTTAATAAAATAGAATCACCCATCCATGTTAAAGTACAGCCTGCAAGCCTGAATATTCTGGTTTAAAGATCTGTTATCTATAAATTATTTCAGACTTCCAGTTTTTTCTCAACTTCCAGTGGATGATCAAGACAGTATTGTAACTGTTTCTTATCAAGCTGCTTTTCCCAGTTGGCAACAACTACAGTGGCTACAGAATTTCCTATGACATTGGTGAGTGCTCTGCATTCACTCATGAATTTGTCTATACCTAAAATTAATGTCATTCCGGCTAAAGGAACTTCAGGAACTACTGCCAATGTAGCAGCCAGGGTAACAAATCCGGCACCTGTGACTCCGGCAGCACCTTTAGAACTCAACATTGCTATTAGCAGAAGCATAAGCTGTTTTTCAAGAGGCAGATGGATGTTCAGTGCCTGAGCAATAAAAAGTGAGGCTAATGTCATATAAATATTGGTCCCGTCCAGGTTAAAAGAATAACCGGTTGGGACTACCAACCCTACAATCGCTTTTGAACAGCCTGCTTTTTCCAGCTTTTCCATAAGACCGGGAAGAGCTGATTCGGAAGAACTTGTTCCTAATACAAGAAGAAGTTCTTCTTTAAGATAATACATGAGTTTAAAAATACTAAACCCATTGTACCATGCCACAGCGCCCAGAACGAGAACAATAAAAAGAATAGACGTGATATAAAAAGTAGCTACCAGGAAAATAAGGTTTAACACAGAGTGAAGTCCGTACTTTCCAATTGTAAAAGCCATAGCTCCAAAGGCTCCGATAGGGGCAAGCTTCATAAGCATATGAACAATCTTAAAAACAGGAGTAGACAAATCCTGAAGAAAATCAGTCACTTTCTTACTCTTTTCTTTAGTGAGGACCAAAGCAACACCCATTAAAATAGCTACAAGGAGAACCTGAAGTATATTGTCACCCACTAAAGGACTGAAAAGTGTATCCGGAATGATATTCATAATGAAACCGGTAAGGGTAGAATCATGAGCCCTTTCTTTATATTGAGAAACATCTCCTGAAAGAGTAGCCGGATCAATATTTAAACCATGGCCAGGCTGTAAAATATTACCGACTATAAGCCCAATGATGAGTGCTAAAGTTGAAAATGTAAAGAAATAAACCATTGCTTTTATTGCAATTCTTCCTACTTTTTTAAGATCGGTCATATGAGCAATCCCCAGGGTAAGGGTAATGAAAATAACCGGAGCAATAATCATTTTTACCAGCTTAATAAAACCATCGCCCAATGGCTTCATCTTTTCTCCCAGCTCAGGATAGTACCTTCCTAAAAGGATACCTGCAATGATGGCTATAATAACCTGAAAATAAAGCTGCTGATAAAATTGTTTTGTTTTCAATAGAAATTGTTTAGAAAGGGCGAAATTATGAATTTTTTCTAAAAACATGATGAATGTCATTGAAATAAAAAAAATACCGGATATCATGTAGCATTGAAGATGTCTTTGTATATCTGCCTCTGATAAAGAAAGGGATACATTATAAAATCTTCAATAAAAAATCCTGCTTTAAAATAATTAAAACAGGATTTTTTATGTGAGCAGGACAGCTGCTTACTTATTCAGTAGCAACAGAATCGTCACCACGGCCATCTGCCACAGCGTGAATATTACCATTATCATCCAGAACAATCATTTCTGTTTTTCCGATTTGTTTTATTTTTTCAATAACATAATTCTTGTTTTTCAGCTCGGAAATAGTGCTTTCAGGAAAGTTGTTTTCTACCGTTATAACCTCCGGAAGCCACTGGTGATGAAACTTGGGTGTATTGACGGACATATTGGCGTTTAATTTAAAATCAACAACATTGACGATGGATTGGTATACAGAAGTGGGAATGGTTGTTCCTCCCGGAGTTCCAACCACCATATACGGCTTTCCGTTCTTCAGCAAAATAGTAGGCGTCATAGAGGAAAGCATTCTTTTATTGGGCTGAATGGCATTGGCTTCCCCACCTACAGCCCCAAACATATTGGGTACACCCGGTTTGATGGAGAAATCGTCCATTTCATTATTTAGAAAGAATCCTGCTCCTGAAACCAGAACTTTGCTTCCGTAATATCCATTAAGAGTCGTGGTTACAGAGACTGCATTTCCGTCTTTATCCAGTACAGAAATATGGGTAGTCTGAGTTGACTCTTTCGGTTGCTCTATAATTTTACCCACTTCGGCACTAGGAGTGGCTTTATCAAAACTGAAACTTTTCCATCTGTCTTTTAAATAGGCATCAGAGATCAGGTAAGCCGTTTTATCCTGGATAAAATCAGGATCACCCATATATTCAGCTCTGTCTGCAAAAGCCCTTCTTTCAGCCTCCGTCATAATCTGAACAGCCTTTGTAGAGTTCTGCTGGTATTTTTCAAGGTTTTCAAAGCTGGCCATTCTAAGCATTTGAGCCAGCAGCAAACCTCCGCTTGAAGGTAAAGGCATAGATACTACATTGTTTCCTTTATACTCAAACTCTAAAGCTTTTCTTTCTGCAACTTTATAATTTTTAAGATCTTCCAGACTAATGATTCCATTGCCTCTTTTCATTTCAGCCACCAAAAGATCTGCTGTTTTTCCTTCATAAAACCCTTTTGCCCCTAATTTCTGGATAAGCTTTAAAGTCTCTGCCAATTCTTTCTGAACTAAAATATCACCGGCTTTCCAGGGGCTGTCTTTTACGAAAATAATAGAAGACTTGTTATGCTTCTGAAATTTTTCTTTATTGTTATTCAGCATGTCAGCTTCCTTTTCTGTGATGGTAAAACCCTGCTCTGCCAGATCAATGGCTGGCTGTATGATTTTTTCCATAGGAAGTTTACAATACTTTAAAGTAGCAAAGAAACCTGCCACACTACCCGGAATACCTACTGCAAGTCTTCCGTTTTGAGACAGATCGGTATCTGCTTTCCCTTTTTTATCGAGATACATATCCCGGGAAGCTTTTTTGGGAGCAGTTTCCCTGTAATCTAATGTGAATTTTTCACCATTACTTTTTACGCCCACCAAAAATCCACCACCACCAATATTTCCTGCCTGAGGATATACAACGGCCAATGCATATTGTGTGGCAGTAACGGCATCATAGGCATTTCCTCCCATTTTTAGGATTTTTGCCCCTGCTTCACTGGCTAAAGGATGGGCAGATACCACTACACCCTTCTTTTTTACCTGTACTTCCTTTACGATGCTGATATCTGTAAACTGAGCCCAGCCGAATTGACTCGCTAACAGGACCGAAACAATTAAAAACTTCCTCATATGATTTTCTTTATAACAAAAATATAGTTTTTTTGTAAATCATTGCCGATGATAGCCTTATGAATTGTGTTTTAATTTTTTCACTAAAGCTAGCTTAATTATGGATATTTCATTTTGGTTATTTGGTGTTAAATTTTACTAAATTGACTATCTAAAATCAATAATTATTGTTTTTTATTGGTTTAATTTTAATAATTTGTGTTGTTTTATTGATGAAGTCTGTGTTATTTTTAAAATGATTTGTACATTTGAAAAAAACACATGAAAAAAAACAATCAAAAAATTGTCTCTTTGGGGGCATTATTCTTTATTTCTGTAAATTTTTATGCACAAACCGGAGATTCAATTAAAGTAAAAACGGTGGATGAAGTTAAAATTACAGTGGGATCCAGAAACAAAAGCAGGGTGGCTACCGATACACCGGTTCCTGTGGATGTGATCAATATTGGATCACAGTCAGTACTGAGCCCTCAGACAGATCTTAATCAGATTTTAAATTATGCGGCACCATCCTTTACCTCCAATTCTACCACGGTTGCAGATGGTACGGATCATGTTGATCCCGCACAGTTGAGAGGATTAGGTCCCGATCAGGTTCTTGTATTGCTTAATGGAAAAAGAAGGCATACTTCCTCATTGGTCAATATCAATGGCTCACCGGGAAGAGGTTCGGTAGGGACAGATCTTAATGCAATTCCGGCCTTTGCGATCGAAAGATTGGAGGTGCTAAGGGATGGTGCTTCAGCACAGTATGGCTCTGATGCTATTGCAGGCGTTATCAACGTTGTTATGAAGAAAAGTACAAATAATCTCACCGCAGCCATTACAGCAGGAGGATATAATTCGAAAGGTTCTAATGACCATAGTGGCGGCTGGGATGGAGAAAAATATCAGCTGGATCTTAACTATGGTGCAAAGCTGGGAGCTACAGGGTTTTTGAATTTTACAGCCAGTTTTCTGAACAGAACTGCTACGGAAAGAGCGGGAACAGCTACAGGTGATATTTTCAATGCCTACAACGCTATTGAGCAGAGAGCACTTGAAAACGGAGTTAATATTAATTCTTTATTTGGTAATATTACAAACACTTCTAATACGCAACAGATCGTTAATTACATTCACCAATATGCTCCTTATGTAAACTATTTCAGTCCTGGTCTGCTGATGAGTATTCAGAATGCCAATACAATTCCGGAACTGCAATCGATTTTAAGAGCAGATGTTACAGCTAATGAATTAGCTTACAGACGTCTTGAGAGAAATGATTTTAATATGAGAGTAGGACAGTCTAAGCTTGGATCCGGGCAGGTTTTTATGAATTCCGAATTTGATATTTCTTCATCAGTACGTGGATATGCATTTGGAGGGATTTCTTATAGAAGCGGAAATGCTGCAGGATTTTACAGAAGGCCTAACCAAAGCAGGACTTCTACTTCATTGTATCCCAACGGTTTTCTGCCTGAGATTGCATCTGATGTCATTGATCTTTCACTTGCTGCAGGTTTTAAAGGTAAAGTAGGAAATGTGAATTATGATATCAGTAATACTTTTGGACAGAATACATTTGATTATACTATAAAAAATACAGCCAATGCATCCATGCTGTCTTCCATGCAAAGGGAGTTTAGAGCTGGAGGATTGGGGTTCTTACAGAATACGGTCAATGCTGATTTTGATACTAAATTTGATTGGCTGCAGGGCTTCAATATGGCATTTGGCGGAGAGGTGAGATTGGAAAGATATAAAATAGAAAGTGGAGAAGAAGCCTCATGGGCTCTTTACGATATTAATGGAAATATTCAGAATCCGGAAACTCCTGCTTCACTGAAGCCAACGGATTTTATGGGAGCTACAAGACCAGGCGGGGCACAGGTATTCCCGGGCTTCAGACCAGCGAATGCATTGAAAAAAGGGAGGAGCTCTGTAGCAGCTTACCTTGATACGGAATTGGATGTTACCAATCGTTGGTTGGTGAGTGCAGCATTTAGGTTTGAAAATTATTCAGATTTTGGTTCTACATTCAATTATAAGATTGCTTCCCGATATAAACTGACAGACCATATTAACATCCGGGCAGCCCATTCCACCGGATTCAGGGCACCCTCTTTACAGCAAATTTATTTCAATGCAACGGCTACCCAGTTTGTTGGGGGGACAGCATATGAAGTCGGAACATTTTCCAATGATTCTGATGTGGCAGGTATTTTGGGGATTCCACAATTGAAGCAGGAAGAGTCTAATAGCTTTTCTGCGGGCTTTACGGCTAAAATACCAAGTGCTAACCTGACATTCACGGTAGATGGGTATTATATTAAAATAAAAAACAGGGTAGTATTAACGGATCAGTTTTCAAGACCTTCAGGGATTTTTCCGGTAAACAGCCCTGAATATAACCTTCAGAAAGGCTTTGATCAGGCTAATGCCACTGCCGCAACATTTTTTGCCAATGCTATCGATACCCAGACCAAAGGTGTAGAAGGTGTAATTTCTCACAGGTTGAAAATCTCCGAAAAGGTTACTTTGAACTCTGATTTGGCAGCAACGGTATCCAAAACCAATAGGGTGGGAGATATTCATGGTTCAGATATTCTGATTCAGGCTGGCCAGGTGAACCGTTATTATTCCGAAACCAGTCGTGTCTATCTGGAAGAAGCCGTCCCAAGGTTTAAAGTTTCATTGAATAATGCTTTAGAGCTTAATCATTTTAGTATCCTTGTAAGAAACGTATATTTTGGAAAAGTGACCGATCCCAATACAACAGACGTGAATGGCGATGGTATTGTCAATAGCAATATGGTCAACGGAAAGGAGGTGCCTATCGAGCATCCTGTTTGGGGAGGTAAAATAATTACCGATTTGTCTATTGGATATAAATTTACAAAGGGCTTAAGGCTGACCATTGGTGCTAATAACCTATTTGATATTTATCCAGATAAGAATTATGGACCCAAATCTTTGAAAACACCATCTGTAGACGCTTCTGGCAATCCAATTAACAGTATAGATCTTTCTAATCAGGATCAGTTCGTATACTCCAGAAACGTCTCACAGTTTGGAATGAATGGAAGGTTTCTGTTTGTAAGAATGAATCTGAGCTTATAAATTTTAATTCAGATATAGAAAAGAGAGTTAGAAGTTGTTGGTTTACAAGACAGAAATGTCTTATCCTGAGTTCAGTATATAAATAATTTTCTATAACAATCTATGGGTGTATTTTTAAATACACCTTTTTTATTATGGTTGACATGTTTTTTTTACTTTTGTACAATTCTAAAAAAAATCTGAAAAATGGAATCCTATACGGAAAGAATACTGATTACGGGTGCTTTGGGACAAATAGGCACCGAACTTACCAATAGACTTGTTGAGATCCACGGAGCGGAAAATGTAGTTGCTTCAGGACTGGACAGATGGCAGGAGGGAATTACCTCTGCAGGATATTATGAAAGAATGGATGTTACCAATACACAATTGGTGAGACAGGTGATTAAAGACTATGACATCACTACAGTGTACCATCTGGCTTCTCTTTTATCCGGAACTTCGGAAAAGCAGCCTATTTTTGCCTGGAAACTGAATCTGGAGCCTCTTCTGCATTTTTGTGAAATGGCAAAAGAAGGGCTTCTTAAAAAGATCTTCTGGCCAAGTTCCATCGCTGTGTTTGGAAAAGGAATTCCAAAAGAGAATGTAGCGCAGGATGTTGTTTTAAATCCAACAACTGTTTATGGAATTTCTAAAATGGCTGGAGAGAAATGGTGTGAATACTATTTTGATAAATATGGTGTGGATGTAAGAAGTATCAGATATCCCGGATTAATCTCATGGAAGACTCCTGCAGGTGGAGGAACAACAGATTATGCTGTTGAGATTTTCTATAAGGCAATAGAGGAGGGGAAATATACAAGCTTCATTTCTGAGAACACCGGAATGCCGATGTTGTATATGGATGATGCGATCAATGCCACGCTAAAATTAATGGAAGCTCCAAAAGAAAGTCTGACGGTTCGTTCCTCTTATAACCTGGGTGGAATGTCATTTACTCCAAAAGAACTGGCTGAGGAAATTACCAAAGAAATTCCGGATTTTACCATCGATTATAAACCGGATTTCAGGCAGGCAATTGCAGATTCATGGCCGGCGTCAATTGATGATTCAGTGGCCAAAAAAGACTGGGGACTGACGTATGATTTCGGAATTTCTGAAATGACAAAAGACATGATCAAGAATCTGAAAGTAAAATTAGCTAAGGATTAATAATGTAAAGTAATACTTTAATTAATAATTGCTTTAACTTCTGATTTTTAATTTATTATAACTTTTATATAGAATTTAATTTAAATGATATTATTGACTTTTAACTTGGTAAATATTGATGCTGATCCAAAAAATGGGATTCAAATTACCGATGAAGAAAGGTTAAGAATTACAGAAGATAACACTAAAGCAATTCTTAGAATTTTAGATATTCACGGTATCAAAGCCAGTTTTTTTGTGGAGATTTCTCTCTCTGGAAAACTGCAGAATCTTATAAAAGCAATTTCATCCAAAGGGCATGAAATTGCTTTTTATAATAAAGACTCCAACCTTACAGAAATTGAAGATGCCAAGAAAGAAATTCAGGATCTTCTGGAAAAACAGATCAGAGGAATTCGTCAGAAGGAGGTAAAAGTGCCCCAGGAAAATTTGAAATTATTGGAGTTTAATTATGTTTCCAATATCGATAATGCAGATATACTTTTCCCTTTCAAACGTCTGAAAAGGGATACGGAAATTACAGAAGAAGATGGATTAAGTATTATCCCGGAAAGCATCTCTCCATACAGTCAGCTCCCATACAATGATTTTGTATTTCAGATTCTGCCAATGAAATACTATCAGAATATGGTTTTAGAAACCCTGCAGAATGAAGAGTTTGTGCTGATTTATCTGAACTCGTGGCAGTTTACAGATTTTAAGAAATACTGTTTTGACATTCCTTTTTACAGAAGCCTGTTTTCGGGCAAAAAAATGGAGGACAAATTAGATGCCCTCCTTACTTTTATCAACGAGAAAGAACTTGCTGTTTCCCGTATGAAAGATTATATTTTTTAGATTGCGGGTGTGGTGGGTAGTCGGGATTGTGTAAAAGGTTGAAATGATGGTCTTTTGATCTGGATTTTGAGTTGTAAAAAAAGGGATCAAGAGCCAAGAATCAAGATTCTAGATGTCAGATTTCAGACGTCAGGCATAAGGCGATCACTCATAAACTTTACTGTTGCAGGCTCCGTAACCAACAACTTACAACTTACAAGTGAATGGGGTCAATTGTGAATTTAAAAACCTATAATCTCAAATCTTAATAACCGAATCATGCGACTCGACTAGTAAGTAGAAAACCAGCAATTCGGAAATGACGGTCAACTGTGAATCGTTAAATTAAAAACCTCGAATTCCGCAACTAATAACCAGCAACCCTCCTTCAAACTCATTTACTCTAAAACTCTCAAACCCTCTCACTCTCAAACTCAAAACTAGCTCAGTTCAAAAAGAGTAATCTCCGGCAATACGCCAACTCTTCCGGGATATCCAAGTACTCCAAAACCTCTGTTGACATACAGGAATTTACCTTCACTTTCATATAAATCGGCCCATTTTGGATAACGGTACTGAACCGGTGACCACTTGATGTTTTTTAAATCCAGTCCAAACTGCATCCCATGTGTATGTCCTGAAAGCGTTAAATGGATGTCTGCCGGGTGTTTTTTTACCACATAATCAAAATGGGTAGGGTCATGGCTCATTAAGATCTTTGTAGCGGATTCCGGGACTCCTTTCAACGCGTCATCAATCTTTCCGAATTGCGGAAATGGTTTCAATCCCCAGTTTTCAACCCCCAGGATATATAATTTTTCTCCGTTTTTTTCAATAACCCTGTTTTCATTTCTAAGCATATCAAACCCTGCCTGCTTCTCATAGTCGATCAGCATATCCAGGTTTTGCTTTTTGGCATCAAGGGAGCTCCAACTTACATAATCACCGTAATCATGGTTTCCCAGAACTGCAAACTTGCCATCTTTAGCCTTTATTTTTGAAAAAAGAGGAATGAAGGGTTTGAATTCATCAGCAACATTGTTAACCATGTCTCCTGTGAATAAAACCAAATCAGGCTTTTGTTCATTGATGAGGTCTATAGCATGCTTCAATTTGTCCGGATCAGAGAAACTTCCACTGTGAACATCAGAAATCTGAATGATTTTATACCCTTTGAAGCTTTTTGGAAGATTAGCAAACTTTACCTTTACCCTTCTTACCGTATGGCGATACTTACCGAAAGTAATCCCGTCTATGAAAAGGGCCGAAAGAACTCCTCCCATTCCCAGGCCTACAAGACTCAGGAATTTCCTCCTTTCCGGAAAGAAATTATCCGCAGAACTTGTAAATCCGACCACATAGCTTCCGATTCTGAAGATGTCGTCGATTAATAGAAACAGGACCACAAAAATTTTAGGAAGTATACATATAAGTAACAGAGAAATCATGATCTGGGCTCTTACCATACTGCGGTCTGATCTTTGGTAATGGGTTACTTCGTAGGCGAAAATTCCATAAATGATTAAAGACACCACCCAATAGCCGATTCTCAGCCAAAAATTATCGGTCAGCGTTCGTACAGCCTGATAAATGTAAATCTCCAAAAACAGGAAGATTCCGGCAATGATTAAAAGATTCTTTTGCATAATCTGATTTAAAAAAAGCACAAAGAAGATTTCCCTTGTGCTTTTATATTTTTTATTGTTTAAATATTACTTTTAAGGAAATCTGTAAACGAGAGCATTGATGTTCATTCCGGCACCTACCGAAGTCATAACAATATTCCCATTATCTTTAAACGATTGACCACCCATTTTTCCTTTAATTATTAAATCATACATGGTAGGAATGGTTGCTACAGAGGTATTTCCTAAATCCTGAATCGTCATTGGAGAGATTGAATGATCATATTCTTTGATGTCATACAGTCTGTGAAGCCTTTCGATCATAGCATAATCCATTTTGGCGTTGGCCTGGTGGATAAGGATTTTGTCTATGTCCTCAATAGATAGCCCTGCATCTGTAATCGTATCTTTAATGGCTACAGGGACATTTTTAAGAGCATACTCGTAGATTTTTCTTCCCAGCATTCTTACATAAAGACGTCTTTGATCTACTTCTTTGTTGATAGAAGGTGCATTTTCAAGATAATTTAATTCAGGGCCATTGTCACAAATTGTATTGTGGGCAATAATTCCTACATTTTCGTTGTCAGTAGCTTTTACCACTACTGCTCCGGCACCGTCAGCGAAGATCATTCTGTTTCTGTCGTGTGGATCTGTAACACGGCTTAGTGTTTCTCCTCCTATTACCAAGATGGTTTTTGCGACTTTAGCTTTAATTAAATTATCCGCTAAAATCATTGCTTCAACCCATCCCGGGCACCCGAAAAGCATATCGTATGTTACACATTTTCTGTTTTTTATGCCTAGCTTATTCTTTACTCTTGCAGCCATAGTAGGCATGAAGTCAGCGTATCCATTCTCGGTAACTTCTCCAAAATTGCTTGCGTAAATAATATAATCCAATTCTTCACCATCCACCTTTGCATCTTCAAGGGCAATTTTTGCGGCTTCATAACCGATCTGTGAATTGGAAAGACCGTCCTCAATGAATCTCCTGTTTTCTATTTCTGTAATTTCTACAAACTTCGCAATAGTTTCTTCCACAGGCTTTTCTATCTTTACCCCATCCTCTGTGTAGAACTCAGAATTCATGAAGTAATCTCTACCAATAACTCTGTTCGGAATGTAAGATCCAGAGCCAATAATGATCGTATTCGGCATTCGTTTATATGATTTTTTTAAAGATGCAAAGTTAATAATTAATATTAATAACGAAGAATTAAAAATATTATTAAATTTGCAAAAATTGTACTTTACAATCTATGAAAAACAACTCGTCCTTAAAAGGCTTACTCATTGCAGCTGTGGCGTTTATCGTTGCCTTTGGGATCTACTTCCTTTTTTTAGCCAAGAAGAATTATTATGTTGTAGATAATCCTACCCCCAATACGTATTACTTTAAAATCAATAACGGTTCTGAAGGAATCATCTCAGCGGGGCAGTACGTGCATGTGGATTTGAATAAAGGAAAAAACTCTATTCAGGTTTTCGATCAGAATAAAAAAATGCTTTACGATTCAGCATTTGAAGTAAACAAACTTCGTGGTTTGATTAACATTTCCCACCAGGATTATTATGTTAATGATCAGTACTACGGATATAATCTTAAAAAAGATTCGTTACTTTTAGCGCTTGATAAGACTAAAATTGATGGAAAGGATTATTTTGGAGGAGCAAAACGCTTCAATAAGCTTTACACAGAAGATTTTTATTACAATGTGGATGAAGATTACGATAAAGTGATCAAAAATATTCAGAAAGTGGAATCAAGATCCAAAATCTTCAGAAAGCAGGATTACCTAAATTATTATAAAGAATATTACAAGTTTTAAGTTTTGACAAAAGATATCACCAAAGTTACTCCCTACAATTCAGAGGCTACTAAGAAGAGCCAGGTAGAGGATATGTTCGACAATATTGCGCCGAAGTACGACCTTTTAAACCGTGTTTTATCCATGAAAATTGATGTTTTATGGAGAAATAAACTGGTGAAATGGATGAAAAATGATACCCCGCAGGAAGTGCTGGATGTGGCTACAGGAACGGGAGATCTGGCAATTACCATTGAAAAAGGTACCGGCTCAAAAGTAGTTGGTTTAGATTTATCACAACAAATGCTGAATGTTGGCGTTATTAAAATAAAAAAACTTAAATTAGACGGCAAAATTTCCATGCAAAAAGGAGATGCAGAAAATTTACCTTTCGAGGACAATAGATTTGATGCTGTTTCCGTTGCATTTGGAGTAAGGAATTTTGAAAATCTTACCAAAGGTTTAGCAGAGTTAAGAAGAGTAGTTAAGGATAACAAAAGTGTTTATATACTGGAGTTTTCAAAGGTTGAGGGGTTGATGGGACCACTGTATATGTTTTATTTTAAAAATATATTACCTGCCATTGGCAGAATGGTTTCCAAAGATAATAGGGCATACACATACCTTCCGGATTCTGTAAATGCTTTTCCTTTCGGGGAAAAGATGAAGCAAATTCTTTTAGATACGGGATTTAAGAAAGTAGAATATAAAAAACTAAGTTTAGGTATAGCCACAATTTATAAAGCAACAAAGTAACCTATGAATAAATTTTTATTAAGAGCACTGGTTTTAGCCTCAGTAAATATTGCCGTTTTTGCAGACGCGCAATTTAGAACCCGAAACAGAATGGATAAGTTGGAAGACTTCGACGAGCAGAAATTTAGTTGGGGTTTTTATTTGAACGGGAACAAACTGGACTACCGTATCGTATTGCACCCAAGATATGGGATGAACGATAATCAGAATCTTGTAACTTCTAAGGAAAGCTACAGTTTCGGTGCCGGGCTTATTGCAAAATGGAGACTGAATGACTATCTTGACGTAAGAATAGAACCAGGTTTACAGTTTGCACAAAGACAGTTGACTTTTAATACTCAATCTAATGACATCTATGCAGGCGGATCTTTAACTAATCCTCCTTTCATGCCGTTCCCTTTACAGGATAAAGATAAAGTGAGAGAAATCAAATCTACATTGGTGGATGTTCCCGTGCTTTTAGAACTTCATGGGCGAAGATGGTACAATTCAAGGCCTTACATTGCCGCCGGGGTAAACTATATTGTGAACCTGCAGTCTAATGCTGCTTCTACGGATGATAATATGCAGGGAATTTTCAGATCTACAACACATAACTTTGCATGGTCTGCAGAAATGGGAATCCAGTTTTATTTCAACAAATTTAAACTGACGCCTGCGATTAGAGGAACATTTTTTATGAATAATGAAAAAGTAGCTGATAATGCTGAGACACCTCCTTACTGGACATCTGCAGTTTCTACATTACAGACAAGAGCAGTTATGTTTGTTTTGAAATTTGAATAAGAAAAATACATATTAAAAATACAAAGGAGGTGCTTTAGCATCTCCTTTTTTGTGGGTATTCCAAAATATAAGGCTTTTTATTTTTGTTAGTGTTATTATTTTTTTATTTTTGCTTCTAGTTAGAATATACAAACCTGAAATGCTTCAAGATTTAGAAAACAATTTTTCAGAATTAGAGAAAAAGATTTTGGCTCTGCAAAAGAATTATAAGAATCTTACTGAAAGTTTATCAGAACTAAGTGTTGAGCATGAGGAACTGAAAGTGAAATATGATGAAGAAAGACGAAGAAATCAGGTATTAGCAGAAGAACAAAAAAATATAAAGCTTTATTCAGCAATATCAGGAAATCCTGAACACAATAGGTTAATGAAAAATCATATCAACAGATTGGTGAAAGAAATAGATTTCTGTATTGCACAGCTTCAAAACAGTGGATTATAATGGAGGTAAGGAGAATAACCGTAAACATTGCAGGAAGAGTATATCCGCTGAACGTACCCGCAGCAGAAGAAGAAACGTTGCGTAAAGTAGGGAAGCAGATAGAGAATATGATTAAAGATTTTGAACAGAACTTTGACGTAAGAGATAAACAGGATGCTTTGGCTATGTGTGCCCTTAAACTGGGAACCAATGCAGAAGTAGTTTCTGTTAACTACGAAAAAAATATTAATTCTACCAACGAGAGATTAGCACAGATTAATCAATCGTTGAATGAAATCGGGAAATAGATTTTTTTTCCTGAAAAAGACTGCCTACAATAATTCTAACACATTAAAGGTAAACTCAACGCTAAGCAATTGCCGAACGAATGTCCATTAAATGGCGTGCCGGATTCCCGGATTACAGATAGTGGAAATCAGTTCAAATCGTGTTGATTAGGAGTTTACTCTCAATCCCTGAATTGTTGTAGGTTTTTTTATTTGAATATAAGACAATTAAAACTCAATATATATTATGACAACAGCCATTATAGTCGGCGTTATTTGTTTAGTTATTGGGGCGGTGATAGGAATATTTTTTTCCAGGAGCTCACTCAATACTAAAGCAAAATTTATCATAGATGATGCACAGAAAAATGCCGAAAACCTTATAGAAAAAGCTAACGTACAAGCCGAATCCATAAAGAAAGAAAAGAACCTTCAGGCAAAAGAAAAGTTCCTGGAATTGAAGTCTCAGCATGATGCTGATATTCAGTCCCGCGAAAAGAAAATGCAGGAAGTGGAAAAAAGAACAAAAGACAAGGAACACAAACTGAATGACGAACTTAGTAAGGTAGGAAAGCTTGAAAAAGACTTAGATAAGCAGATTGCTGATTATTCTAAGAAAAACGAAGTTTTAGAAAGAAAACAGCAGGAATTGGATATTGCTACCGCTAAAAAGGTTGAAGTTCTTGAAAAAATTGCTAATTATACCGCTGAAGAAGCAAAAGCTGAATTGGTAGAAACCATGAAAGCTGAAGCTAAAACCAGAGCCCAGGCTCATGTTCAGGGTATTATGGAAGAAGCTCAGCTGAATGCTAAGAATGAAGCCAGAAAGATTGTTATTCAGACGATTCAGAGAATCGGTACAGAACAGGCTATCGAAAACTCAGTATCTGTTTTCAATATCGAATCTGATGAGGTAAAAGGTAGAATTATCGGTAGAGAAGGTAGAAACATCCGTGCTTTAGAAGCGATCACAGGAGTAGAAATTATTGTTGATGATACTCCGGAGGCGATCCTTCTTTCATGCTTTGATCCTGTAAGAAGGGAGATTGCAAGGCTGTCACTTCACAGATTGGTTACAGATGGTAGAATCCACCCTGCAAGAATCGAAGAAGTAGTAGAAAAAACAAGAAAACAAATTGAAGAGGAGATCATTGAAGTAGGAAAAAGAACAATTATTGATTTGGGAATCCACGGATTACACCCTGAACTGATTAAAATTGTGGGTAGAATGAAATACCGTTCTTCTTACGGACAAAACCTACTGCAGCACTCAAGAGAGGTAGCAAACATTGCTGCCACAATGGCTGCTGAATTGGGATTAAATGTAAAATTAGCCAAAAGAGCAGGTCTGTTACACGATATCGGTAAAGTGCCTGAGCAGGAATCTGAACTTCCTCACGCTTTACTAGGAATGCAATGGGCTGAAAAATATGGAGAAAACGCGGAAGTAGTGAATGCTATTGGTGCTCACCACGACGAGATTGAAATGAAATCATTATTATCTCCGATCATTCAGGTTGCCGATGCTATTTCAGGAGCAAGACCGGGAGCAAGAAGACAGGTATTGGAATCTTATATCCAGAGACTGAAAGATCTTGAATCTGCAGCATTAAGCTTCGACGGTGTATCCAGTGCTTATGCAATTCAGGCAGGTAGAGAGCTAAGAGTAATGGTAGAAAGCGGTAAAGTGAATGATGAAGTAGCTAATCAGCTATCTTACGATATCTCCGAAAAAATCCAGAATGAACTTACCTATCCGGGACAGGTGAAAGTAACAGTAATCAGAGAAACGAGAGCTGTGAATATTGCAAGATAATAATCAGATTAAGATATTTTATAAAAACCTTTCAAGAAATTGAAAGGTTTTCTATTTTTATCAAAATTTAAAAATGCAAGAACTGTCCCTGTCTTCAAAAATGAAGTACATTTTCTCTATTCCCGTTATTATTTCTGCCCTGGGCTATTTTGTAGATATCTACGACCTCCTTTTATTTGGAATTGTAAGGATTCCCAGTCTGAAGGCATTAGGGCTCAATCCTGATGCTGACGGAACCTTCATTCTGAACTGTCAGATGGTAGGACTTCTGATCGGGGGAGTATTCTGGGGTATTTTTGGAGACAAGAAAGGCCGGCTTTCTGTACTTTTCGGTTCCATTTTGGTGTATTCTTTAGCCAATATAGCATGTGGTTTTCTACCGTATTTTCCAAAAGAGCATTTAGTGTATCAATATGCCGGGTTAAGGTTCATAGCAGGGATTGGCTTAGCCGGGGAGCTTGGAGCCGGAATTACCCTTGTTTCTGAAAGCCTGCCGAAGAGTCTGAGGGCAATTGGGACATCCGTTGTCGCCGGCTTTGGATTGATGGGTGCGGTGGTTGCTCAGCTGACCGTAGAATTATCTGGAGGATGGAATATCTCTTATATCATTGGTGGAGTTATGGGGATCTTGCTATTAGTGCTTAGAATAAGCGTCTCAGAATCCGGAATTTATAAGAATATTGAACATAAAAGTGTTTCCAAAGGGGATTTTCTCTCCTTCTTTACCAATAAAGACCGTTTGATAAGGTATTTAAAATGTATTGCCGTAGGGTTGCCCACCT
This sequence comes from Chryseobacterium sp. WG14, assembly GCF_024586945.1. Taxonomy (NCBI): domain Bacteria; kingdom Pseudomonadati; phylum Bacteroidota; class Flavobacteriia; order Flavobacteriales; family Weeksellaceae; genus Chryseobacterium; species Chryseobacterium sp. WG14. The sequence continues at coordinate 71,015 of NZ_JALCZD010000002.1, read as the reverse complement.
GGTATTGCATAGGTATTCTGGCCGTTTTAGCGAATCAGTTTGCTCCTGAATTTGGAATAAAGGATCTTAACCCCGGAAAGGCAATTATGTGGGCTTATGTGGGTATTTCTGTCGGTGACCTGATGAGTGGTTTTATTTCTCATGCATTAAAATCACGTAAAATGGCTATATTTTATATGTTGATTTTCACGCTGATTGGAGCAGCAATTATGTTGTTTGGAAATACGAATACAGAAACAAAATATTACCTGTTTTGCATATGGCTGGGCCTTGGAACAGGGTACTGGGCTATGTTTGTGACATTAGCGGCAGAGCAGTTCGGAACTAATATCAGAAATACGGCAACCACTACCGTTCCGAATATGGTAAGAGGGTTGGTACCTGTCATGATTCTAGCTTTCGACTCCCTTAAAGCTCATTTTTCTGTAATTGGGAGCGCAGCTATTGTGGGAGTAGTTGTATTTGGGCTTGCCTTTTATTCTGCACTTACGATTTCAGAAACCCATGATAAGGACCTTGAATTTACGGAATAGAATTTTCTCCTATAGGGAATGTAATAAGATCTTGGATTATAAAATATTTACATCTGTTTAATAAATAATAAAATATTATTTCTGTATTTTAATATATTAATAAGGTTTAAATCAGTGTATTAGTTAAAATTGTATTAAATTATGTTGCGAATAATTAATATTTGTTTAACTTTGGGAGACAACTAAATTATATTGTTTAATTAAAATCAAATCACATGAACATTATTAAAAATGCTAAAAAATTAAGAAAAGAAGATCTGAAGAATATTACAGGTGGTATTGGAGGTTCCGGAATTGGAACTCCGGATGCTTCACTTTGCGGATGCAGTTGTACAGGGGCTGTAACAGGACCAAAATACTGTGTTGAGTTAATTGGATGTCCACAGGTTATGACTTGCTAACCGATTGGTTATTTTAAGATATTATTCAACTGAAATAAACATTTCCACATTTAACAGGCGGCACCCTTTTGATTTCAAAAGGGTGCCGCTGCTTTTATTGAATGATATAAAGAAGGCTGCCTATGCTGATGGTGATCCAAAGGAGTACGGCAGTAACCAACGGTTTAATGCCTATTGTTTTTAAGGTTTGAATAGAAAGGCTGGAGCCTATAAAAAATAAGGTCAGATTCAATCCTGATTTTGCAAAGGCGGTTATTCCACTACTGAAACGGTCCATCAAAGGAAAATAAGTATTCAGCAGGATCGCAAGGATGAAATACCCGATAAACCATGGGATCTTTATTTTTGATTCTTTATTTTTGAAAATAAACATGGTGATCAGCGAAACAGGGATAATCCACAATGCCCTTGCCAGCTTTACGGTTGTCGCAATTTTTAAAGCTTCATCCCCATATTTGCTGGCTGCCCCTACTACAGAACTGGTATCGTGGATTCCCACGGCACACCACAGGCCAAACTGTTCCTGAGAGAGATTAAGCAGATGTCCAATGGCCGGGTAAACAAATAAAGCAATAGAATTTAAGGTAAAAACAATTGCTAATGCCAGGGAAATCTGTTTTGTGCTCGGCTTAATAATAGGGGAAACGGCTGCAATAGCACTCCCTCCACAAATGGCAGTTCCCGCAGAAATAAGATAGGATAGCGGTCTTTCAAGTTTGAATAATCTTCCTAAAAAATACCCTAAAATCATAACGGTCAGAATACTCACTACCGTTAATACTAACCCTGTTTTTCCTGCATGTAAAGCTTCGTCCAGCTTTAATCCGAATCCTAAGCCGACTATGGAAATTTGTAATAGCAAATGGATATATTGATGAAGATGCTTTTCAAAAGGGTTTCCGATGAAAACGGCCAGTAGAAAACCCAGCGCAAGGGCTATCGGAGAGGATATCAGTGGAGTAAGGCATAATACTGCCAGTATGATAAAAACGATTTTCCGTGTTGTTTCATGTTGAATGAAATCTTTCATATTGCGAACTTTAAATTATGCTTCAAAATTCGGCAATATAGTATTACAAAGTAAATTGTATTTTGTTATATTGGATAACTAGAAGTTATAATTTAAAATTCAAATACTTAATCAGGTTACATGATACATGATACATTATACTTTTTACATTGTACATTATAACTCAGCAAACCTCAGAAAAAGTTTTATCAGCTCAGATTGTTCCCCTTTTGGAAGGATAAAGTGGAAATCCCTTTCAATACTGAAGCTTTTTATATCAACGACGGTTAGGATATTATTTTTCAGTTCATTAAGAATGGTACTGATGGAGAGGAAAGCCATACAGTCTGAATGAAGGAGATAATTTTTGATGCTTTCGCTGCTTCCCAGCTGTATAACAGTATTTAATTCATTGATATTAACTCCGTTATCCCTGAGCCTGTTTTGTATAAATTCAAGTGTTCCAGAACCTTGTTCTCTGAAAATCATATTGATAGTGTACAGGTCTTTTATGTTCAACGTTTTGTTGGCTAATGAATGATTGGTTTTTGCGGCCAATACAATTTCATCAGCTTTAAAAGACTTATAATCGAAGTAAGAAGACTGGGACTCACCTTCAATGATTCCTAAATCTATTTTTTCTTCTTTTAAAAGAACAGAAATAGCTTCAGTATTTCCTGTAAGAAGCTCAATCTTAATATCTTTATAGTAAGTATTGAATTTTGCTAAAATTTCAGGAAGAATATACTGGGCAACGGTTGTACTCGCCCCAATAATCAGTTTTCCTTTGTGCTGTTGGTTAACCTGGCTGATTTCAAATTCAAGATCCCGATACAGTCCCCTGATTTTTTCAGCATATTCATAGAGGATTTTTCCACTTTGGGTCAGTTCTATAGAAGTTCCTTTACGGTCGAATAATTTTGCAGACAGTTGATTTTCAATCTCTTTGATGTGCTTTGTGACAGCCGGTTGAGAAATATGAAGTTCCTCCGAAGCTTTGGTAAAGCTTAGTCTGGAAGCCACAGTATGGAAAACTTTTAACCTGTAATCGAACATGCTGCAAAGGTATGAATTATACTTATAAGTTAGAAGATACGAGTGCTATTTGAGTTTGAGGGTTTGAGAGTGTGAGAGTTTTAATGTGATACTATAACAGTATTATTTTTATACATTATACATTATACTTTCACATTTTACATCACAAAAAGTCCGAAATAGATTGATCCTGCCGGCTTTCGAATCTTCTGTTTTTAGCAGCTCCTATTTTTTGTTTACTGTAAATACTGTTATTTCCTGAAAGAAGATAAGAAACAATGCAGGCAATTGCTACATAAACACCACATTCAGCTCCGAACAGCTCAATTCCCATTAATATACAGGCCAAGGGTGTATTGGTGGCTCCGGCAAATACCGCTACAAAGCCCATTCCGGCCAATAACCCAAACGGAAGCGGGATGAATAGAGATAAAGCGCTTCCCAGCGTGGCCCCTATAAAGAATAGAGGAGTGACTTCACCCCCTTTGAATCCTGCTGCGAGGGTAACGATGGTAAAGATCATTTTCAAAGCAAAATCATATAAGGGAAGTTGTTTTTCAAAAGACTCTACAATGACAGGAACACCGAGTCCAATATACCTGGTGGTGCCCAGTGCAACAACAGCCAGCGCTACAATAATACCTCCGGCCACCGGACGAAGTGGCGGATACTGAATTCCTGATTTTAAAAACGATCCTGCCCAATGGATAACCTTGCTAAAGCCTGCAGCACAGATCCCAAAAGCTATTCCGGCCAGAATACTGTACAAAATGGGCAGAAATTCTAGCTTAGGAATAAAGTCAATATGATAATGGGTATGCTTAACATTCCATAGATTGGTTGTCCAGTCTGCTAATATAGCCGAAGCAAAAGCTGGAAAAATAGCATTATAACGTATCTTCCCGATAAGAAAAACTTCAAGCCCAAAAATGGCCCCTGCCAACGGTGTTCCGAAAACAGATCCAAAACCTGCAGCAATGGCAGCAATCAGTACTGTTTGTCTTTCATTCCTGTCAAGTTTAAAAGGCTTACTGAACTGGTCTGCAATAGCGGCTGACATCTGAAGAGCAGTCCCTTCACGGCCCGCAGAACCCCCGAATAAATGAGTGACAACTGTTCCAAGATAAACAAATGGAGCCATTTTAAAGGGAATAGTCTCTTTTGGATTATGGATGCTATCGATCAGAAGATTATTTCCTGCCTCAACATCTTTTCCAAAATAATAGTATAGAAGCCCGATCAGAAAACCAGCTACAGGAAGTAATGCAATCATCCAAAGATGGTTTTCCCTAAAATTGGTTGCCCATTCCAACGATTGTAAAAAGCCTGCCGAAGCAGTTCCTGCCAGAATACCAATAATACTGCTGATCAACAGCCATTTTAAAATGTAAGGCAGTGCAGGGAATTTTCTGAAGAAAAAATGAGTGTGGAAAACGGCTTTTTTACCAAATGTTCTTTTATTTTTTGACATGATAATCCTGATTAGTTATTATTCATAATCTCTCAATCAGGCGTCATCAGCTTTTATAAAGCGGTTGGGGAAGGAAGAACACCATTTCCTTTTGATGATACAAATATAAAAAGAAGAATCTGTTTTTCAAAAAATATTTGAAAGGTACAGAGGTATTAAAATTTTTAGCCACAAAACTGGCACTCCATTTATTCATATGCTTAGCCACTCCGGTAGGAATCTCAACAGTATTATTGGAGAAACAATTCAGATTACTACCGGAATGATAAAGATGGTGTATCCTTTTTGTTCACCTAAGAATGGCCCATACAATGAACAATAATATAAACTGAATTTTACCCCCTGAACTCAAAAGAAAAGAAAATCATAGATTTTCAAAAATTATTTGAACTTTTATACAGCACTATTTTAACTGGCTTAAATGAACTGAAGTGGTTAAAATAAAGCTTTTGTGACTTTTGTGGTTGAGAGGTTTCCGCAATTCGCTCTCTATTTTGGATAATGCACCGCTTTATCAATTTCAAGAGGGTTATTGTATTTCCTGATCACTTCCTGCATGCTTTTGGTTTGGGTATTCAGCTCATCAACATTATGGATTTCTTTTCCATTAATATTAATCTTTAAATCAGTATCTGTTTTGCTGAAATTATTTCTTTCAAAGGCAAAAGGATCATTGTAAAAGTCCATGGTCAGCTTATATTTTTGTTTTTCGTTAATGGGAACTGCTTTATTTCCAAAGTTGGATTCTACAAAATTTTCAGTAGAATAGGCATCTGGCAGTTTCTGGCTTTTGAGAAGAGTATACATGAAATTTTTCTTTGTATCTGAGAGTTCAAAAATTAAGCCCGGAAGACCACGAAATTTAAATGGACCTTCATTAAAAGGAATATCCTTACAAAACCAGGCCGTCCAGCTTCTTCCCCCGAATTTTGTGCTGGCTTTTTGCAAGGTATAATTTTCAGATTTTTTAATTTCATTAGAAATGGTCCAATTGATTTTATCCGTTGTCTTAAAAGTATAATATCCTTCCTTGATATTGATGTAATTTTCATTATCAAAAGAGTTGATTTTCCTTTTTATCACCTGGCCGGACATGTCTGTATAACCGGAATTTTTCCCGAATTTTTTATTCAAAGAATCCGTAATAGTCAGGTTTTGCCCATAAAACTTTACTTCTTTGGAGCCGATATCCAGAATCATATTCAGCTTTTCAAGCCCGTTTTCTGTAGAATCCATCTTATATTGCATTTCATAGATGAACCGATAGGTCTGGGACTGGCATAAAATAATGATCAGCAAAGCAGATAATGTGAAAGCATTTCTCATACTATATATCAAATGATGTGGTACGGGTATCAATCTAAATAGCAGTTTTTATATGTACTCCTTATTCAGCCTTTTATCCTGTATTACAGAAAAGGCTTCATCTCATCCTCAATCTGCGTTCTCAGCTCCATCAGACGTTTGGCATACTTCTCCTGCTGCTTTTCCTCCTCAGTTTCAGGAATCCATTTAGGAACAGGAAGCTTTTTTCCGTTTTCATCTACTGCAACAAAGACGATGATACAATGGGTTTTTTTATCAAAGGTGGGCTGTTTCAGATTTCGTGAAAAAACATTGATTGAAATATGCATACTTGAGGTTCCGGTAAAGATGACCTGTGCATCTACTTTTACTACCTCACCTATCTTAATAGGATCATAAAAACGAATGCCGCCCACATATACTGTCACAGAGTAATTTCCGCTCCAGGTTGTAGCACAGGCATATCCTGCCTGATCAATCCATTTCATAACACTCCCTCCATGTACATTTCCCCCATAATTAACATCCGAAGGCTCTGAAATAAACTGAAAAGTAATAGGTTTGTTCTGCATCTTATAAAATTTTAATAAAGTTATTTAATAATTTTCAAAGTTTTAGATTAAATCCTACTTTTGGAAAAGGAAATTCTTACGAATGAGAATTTTAACAATAAAAGATTTGGAAAAATAATGAAAAAAGTATTTCACCTTAATACATGTGATACCTGCAGAAAGATTTTAGCAAAATTTGATCTTAAAGGCTGGGAGCTTCGCGAGATAAAAAAAGAACCCATTACAAGAGAAGAGCTGACGGAAATGCATAAGAGAGCGAAGTCTTATGAGGCATTGTTCAGTAAAAAATCAACCCAGATTAAACTGAGAGAACTGGATCTGAAGTCTTTAACTGAAAAAGATTTTGAAGAGCTGCTATTGGACCATTATACATTCTTAAAAAGACCGGTTTTCCTTACTGATAAGGAGATATTTATAGGAAATGATAAGAAAAATATAGAGGCACTACAAGATTTTTTTAAAAATTAATTTAAGCTACCTATTTTGAAATATTTATGCTTTAATATAGGTAAATGATTGATTTTTAACTAGTTTTTTGAAATAATAAAGTTTTTGAATCCATTAATTGATTACATTTGTTTTCATCAAAAAATTATTACTATGAAAAACTTTTTAAAGTCAAAGAATCTTAACAGATCAGAATTGAAACAGATAAGCGGCGGAATAAAAATTCCGTTAACCTGCTATACACTTTGTGGAGAAGCTGGTGGTGTAGAATCAGGTCATCCCGGAGTTGGCGATATGTGTACATCAGACGGATCTTTCTGCTGCTATTGCAGATGATTGTGAAATCTGAAAGTGTAGAGATTGTTTTAATGTACTTTCTCTGTAAAATAAAAAAGCCGCAGTTTAATTAAACTGCGGCTTTTTTGTGTATTGATACTATACAAAAGGAGCTTTCACCACTTTTGCAGGAATATTTTTATTTCTTACCTGAATAAAGATCTCAGAACCTAATTTGAAATGAGGCTTGTCTACATAAGCAAGACCTAAACCGATCTTTTTCATTGGAGACTGCGTTCCGGAAGTTACTTTTCCAATTACGTTGCCTTCTGCATCTACAACAGGGTAGTCATGTCTTGGAACCCCTTTATCCTGTAATTCAAATCCAACTAACTTTCTTGTAACGCCTTCTTCTTTTTGTTTTGCAAAAATATCTTTGGAAACAAAATCTTTATCAAATTTTGTAATCCATCCTAAGCCAGCTTCAATAGGAGAAGTAGTATCGTCAATATCGTTACCATACAGACAGAATCCTTTTTCTAATCGTAAAGTGTCTCTGGAAGCTAATCCACATGGGATAATTCCTTCAGCTTCACCCGCTTTTATAATCTCGTCCCAAAGCTGTTTTGCGCTTTCATTTTTAAAATAGATCTCAAAACCTCCGCTTCCGGTATATCCTGTGTTTGAAATAATAATGTCATTCACTCCAGCCACACTTCCTACTGTAAAATGGTAGTAAGGGATTTCAGAAAGATTAACTTCTGTAAGCTTCTGAAGGATTTCCGTAGCCTTAGGCCCCTGAATTGCCAATAAAGACATCTCATCAGACGCATTGGTCATTGTTGCCCCGAAAGTATTATATTTTGAAATATGATTCCAGTCTTTATCTATATTTGAAGCATTGACAACCACAAAATATTTATCATCTTCCATTTTGTAAACGATAAGGTCATCCACAACACCACCATCTTCGTTAGGAAGACATGAATACTGAGCTTTTCCGTTTTCCAGAGCATCTACATTGTTGGTGGTTACCCACTGTAAAAGTTCTTTTGAGCCGGGACCTTCGATGAAAAATTGTCCCATGTGGGAAACATCAAATAATCCTGCTTTTTCTCTTACCGCAAAATGTTCTTCCGTTACTCCTGAATATTGAACAGGCATTTCAAAACCTGCAAAAGGTACGATTTTAGCTCCTAAAGAAACATGAGTGTCGTACAAGGCTGTTTTCTTCATATTTAATTTTATTTCTTTATTTTAAAACTGTTGAAAGTCTCATTAAAAAGGGTCATATAATTTCCGTTCCAGAATTTCTGGCCACAGTTGATCGTTACCAGATAAAGATCTTTGTCTTTTTGAAAAGCTCTGGTAATCCAGAAAAGCTTTTCTTTTTCATCAAAATATTCGTAGAAATATTCAGTATATCCTTTTTTACTTTTATTTTCCTTTATTTTATTCTCAGGATCTTCTGATTTATACAGTGCCAGAATAAATTTTTTCATTTCTTCTTTTGGAAGGCCCAGATCGTGATATTCCGAAATAGTAATAGCTCCGATTTCGTTGGTAGGAAAAATGTTGACAATATCACTGTCATTGGTAGATTTCCAGCCTTCCGGAACATTGATAGAATAATTGGGGCTGTCGTAAGCTTTTGCTTTCTGAGCAAAAAATAAACTTCCGGAAAATAAAGCGGATACAAGCAGTATTTTTTTCATCTTTTAAAAATGGTGTTTGTATTCTTCAAGAATGATCTTAAACCATTCGGTAAAATTTTCAGGAGCTTCAGTCATTTCTTTATCCAGATCTTCCGGAGATATGAATCTTACTTCTTGCACTTCATCTGTATTCAGATTAAAGTCAGATTCAGACTCATGGTTTCCTACGAAGACATGATCGAGTTCATGCTCCCAAAGGCCTCCACCTACATCAGCTTTATAGATAAAATTGAATTTTTCTGAAAGTTCTGTTTCAATACCCAATTCCTCATACAGCCTGCGTTTTGCTGCCTCCAGGTATGTTTCTTCCTTTCTGGGATGAGAACATACAGCATTGGTCCATTGATTGGGGGAGTGGTATTTTCCCGAAGCTCTTTTTTGAAGAAGCATTTCTCCTTTACTGTTAAATAGAAAAACAGAAAAAGCACGGTGTAATAAGCCGTTGATATGAGCCTGCTGTTTTTCCATCAAACCCAGAACTTCATCTTCAGAATTTACTAAAACTACTAATTCTTCCATTTCTACAAATGTAAGCGTAATAAATGTATTTTGGAAATTTTTAGATAAACATCATGCGTTTGTAACGAAATTCAGAAATAAGCGGTGAGAATAACGTTAAAAAAAATGAAAAAAATCAAGTGACCTCGTTTTTACGGAGAAGCTATTGTCTGGGGTTTATTTTAAAAAATGAACTTTAAACTTGTTTCTGGTCTAAATATTATATTTTCCAATATAAAATGAATTTATGAAACGAAAATTTTTAATCAGAAGTGATAAAATGGTGAATAAAATGTTTATATTATTCATTAAATAGTGTTTTTTGTAGTAAATTTTTAACATAAACTAAGATTCATGTGCGTGATAGTTGTAAAAACGCTAACTTTGTTCCTTAATGTTAACCGATGGAATTAGAATACATAGAGCACTTAAGTCCTATTCTTAAGGATGGAGTAAAAAATTATTTAATTGATATTGATGGAACCATTACAGATGATGTTCCTAATGAAGAACCCGAAAGAATGGTTACCTGCGAACCTTACCCGGATGCATTAGCAACAGTAAACAAATGGTATGATGAAGGACACCAGATCTGTTTTTTTACTTCAAGAACAGAAAATCTTAAACAAATTACTATTGACTGGCTGGATAAGCACGGCTTCAAATACCACAGTGTACTCTGCGGAAAACCAAGAGGCGGAAACTATCACTGGATAGATAATCACCTGGTAAGAGCTACAAGATACAAAGGCAGATTTACGGATTTGGTAGAAAAGCAAGTGACTATCGAAGTATTCAAAGAAGACGGGGAATAAAAAAATATAATTCGAAGATTTAAAAATTAAATGGGAGCCTATCTCTTTAATTTTTAAATCTTTTTAATTTTAAATATAGTTGTATTTATGAAAGTTTTAGCAAACGATGGCCTGGATCAATCAGGAATTGATGCATTAGCAGAAAAAGGCTTTGAAGTCATTACGGCAAAAGTTCCACAGGAGTTTTTGGTGGATTACATTAATGAGCATAAGATCCGTACTTTATTGGTACGAAGTGCAACACAGGTAAGAAAAGATATTATCGATGGTTGCCCTTCTATTGAAATCATAGGAAGAGGAGGAGTTGGTATGGATAATATTGATGTAGCTTATGCACGGGAAAAAGGGATTCATGTAATCAATACCCCATCGGCTTCCTCAGAATCAGTGGCTGAGCTTGTTTTTGCACATTTATTCTCAGGAGCAAGGTTTCTTCAGGATTCCAACAGGAAAATGCCTTTAGTAGGAGATACAGAATTTGCGGGACTTAAAAAAGCATATGCTGCCGGTATCGAGCTGAGAGGAAAAACCATTGGAATTGTAGGAATGGGAAGGATAGGACAGGAAGTTGCCAGAATTGCGCTGGGACTTGGCATGAGAGTCGTTGCTGCTGATAATAACGTAGGAAAGGCCAGTATAAAGGTGAAATTCTATAATAACCAGTTTATTAATGTAGATATAGAAACGGAGCCTTTACAGGAGGTTCTGAAACATTCAGATTTTATTACCTTGCATGTTCCTGCTCAGAAAGACGGTTATATGATTGGTAAAAATGAGTTTGATATCATGAAAGACGGGGTTGCTGTTGTTAACTGTTCCAGAGGGGGAGTTATTGATGAAGCAGCATTAATTGAAGCATTGGATTCCGGAAAAGTGAAATTTGCAGGATTGGATGTTTTCATTAATGAGCCAACGCCTTCTAAGGAAATTCTGAATCACTCTAAAATCTCTCTGACTCCTCATACAGGTGCTTCTACACTTGAGGCTCAGGATAGAATAGGACTTTCTTTAGCAGAACAGATTTCAAGCATTCTACAGATTCAATAATATCAATAAATGAAATAGAAAAGCGGATTCAAAAAATGAACCCGCTTTTTTTATGAGCGTTATATTTTGGTTTAGTTTGTAACAACAGGTGGATTAATTGGAGTGCTACTTTTGACAATTACAAAGGTAGAAATAGCATAATACGCGTCTCCATTGGTTCCATTATTAGTCCAATTCTGAAATTTGTATTCGTAGCTGAATGTATTGGCAAACAATGAGCTGTCTAATGCATCAGTACGGGTTGGTACAACCATTCCCGGGCACCAGCCTGCTCTGTCTGGTACCCAATTTCCAGGTTGTTGATTATTAATCGGATTATTGGCGCAGCCAATTGGACCAAGCTGATGCTGGAATAGATTGATGTTGTTGATGGCAATATTATGAGTTCTGAAACACCATTCGGCACAGCCTCTTCCTCCAATATCATAAGGTGCGGCCTGTCCCCATCCTGATACAATCGTTCTCAGGTATGCTTTTTGTGTATTAACAGGGAGTTTGATGTTCTTTTTAAGAGTAAGAGTATGTGCTTTTCCATAAGGAACACCGTCTATAGATGATTTGTTGTATTGGATGACGGGAATCACTGCCGAATATTTATAGTCAGGGTTTCCATAGATAAAATCAAAATCTACACTGTATTCTCTTCCTTTTGCCAGCCAGGTTTCTGTATAAATTTTCAACTCTGTATTTCCAGTTAATAATGATTTAAAGTCGGTAACATCAATTTCCAGTCCACGCTGTAATTTTTCTGTCCCCACCCAATAAGGCGTGATGAAACGGCCAATTTCATACCAGTCTCCTGTAGTTTTATTTTTAACGTATACATTGGCATAGCGATCCCATTCATCACAGGTTTTATTTGGGCAATCATTTTTAATGAACATTTTAATTGTTTTCACGTTTTCAATATCTGAGGGAAGAGCAAAAGAACCCTCGGCACTTTGCGATAGCCTATCCCCAAAAGCATTCACCACCTTGTTGAAGGTTTTTACATTTACCGTTCCTTCTGTTATAACGGAATCCTCATTAGATGGCATGGTATTATCAATACCTTTACAGGATATGATAGTTGCAAACAGATATACAGACATGCTGAATGTAAATAATTTTCTCATAATTTATATTTTGAATCATTTTATGAATTTATTATTTTTATTTCATTTGTACATATTAATTGTATGTTAATTACTGTTTTATATATATAATTCTTATTAATTTGTTATTATGTTTAAATAATTACGTGATATTTGTGTAAGGACGGAATTTTTCAATAAGTTATAGCCAGACATGAATTCATACTATAAAAAAACCGGATAAAGTAAAACTTCTCCGGTTATATATTTAATAAATGCCAGGTTAGAGGCATCAATACCTTTATTATAGAGTGCTCTTGCTTTTCAGTAAGTCTCTGATTTCTGTTAATAATTTTTGATCTTCTGTAGGTCCTGCAGGTGCCACTTCTTCCTTCTTGCTGATTTTGTTGGCCCCTTTAATGATCCAGAAAAGAACCATTGCAATACACAGGAAGCTGATAACGGCAGAAAGAAAATTTCCATAGGCAACACCATTCCAGGTAAGCTTAGAGATATTTTCAGCTCCCGCTGCTTTCAGTGCAGGGTTTAGTAATAAAGGAGTGACAACATCCTCCACTAAAGAGGTAACAATTTTACCAAATGCAGCCCCAATGATAACACCGACAGCCAGATCGAGAACATTTCCTTTAAAAGCAAAAGCTTTAAATTCTTTAATAAATCCCATAATTTATATTTTTTAATTAGTATACACACAAAAATATAATTTAAAAATGTAAAAAACGTTACTTTATAATGTTTTTTATTATGGAAAAATAAGAATTTAAAGTAAAAGTAATCCTAATTGATGAGGTTTTTAAACAGGCATAAACGTATGCATATTCAAGGATTATTATTTTATCGGACCTGATACTTTCTATAAAGCAGTGGAGGAATACCAAATTTTTTTCGAAATGTAAAAGTAAAACGGGATGGTGTTTCATAACCTAACAGATAAGCTATTTCAGAAACTGACCAATCTGTTAGTTTCAGCAAAATCTGGGCTTCCTGTAAGATTCTTTCTGTGATGATTTCAGAACTGGTTTTATTGCGTGTACGCTTTACAGCTTTATTTAAATGATTGATAGAAATAGAAAGCTGGGCTGCAAAATCCCGGGGTTTCCTGAATTTGATATAATCTGTTGCTGAGTGCAGTGGAAACTGCATGGCAAGAAGTTCTTCAAAAAGTAAAGTAATACGGTTGTCTGCATCTTTTCTTACAGTAGATTTAGCAGGAACTTTACTCATCTTCATAATAGTATGAATAAGGTCGTAGGTCAGGTTCCGGACTGCATCAAATTTGAAATCGTAGTTTGATGAAAGTTCTGCCTGTATTTTGATCAGCGTATTTTCAAATTCAAGATATTGTATTTCTGATAGGTCAAAAATATTTTCCTGTGTATTCTGAAATACAGGATATTCTTTTATATTTCCGTAATTGCTGAAAAACTCTTCATTAAATAGGCAGAAAAACTCTTCTATGGGTTCATTGCTCTCTTCCAGTAAAAAAGGAATAATGGGATTGATAAACATCAGTGCATATTGGTTGATTTCAATAGTCTTAGCAGCATAATGACACCTGCATTTCCCTTTTATCAATTTGATTTTGTATAGATTTTTTCGGGTAAAGGATAATGACGAAATAAGCTCTTCCCGCCTTTGTAAATCGTTAATTTTTATAACGTCAAAATATCCCGTACCCCATTGATAATGAGTGGGTATATTGGTGTTTTTCTTTTTGTAAAAATCATATATGGCGTCAGAAGTGTTCATTCTGCAAATGTATTAAAATAGAGGATCGGTATATTGATTGTGGATTGATTTTCGATAGACTTGGATTGATTGCAGCTATTCTCATCGTTAGGCTTGCTATAATTTTGGTAAAAACTTTAAAAAAATATCTTATGAGTTTGGCAGATTATAGAACATTAGGGAAGTCGGGATTAAAAATTAGTCCGCTTACTTTAGGTACAATGACTTTCGGTGAAGATTGGGGCTGGGGAACAAATCCCGCAGACGCCCATCAGATTTTAGAATATTATATTCATCAGGGTGGAAATATAATTGATACAGCTAATATTTATACAAAGGGGCATTCAGAAAAAATCATCGGAGACTTTCTGGCTAAGAAAATTATTCGCCGGGATGCATTGGTGTTATCAACCAAGTTTTGGGGAAATATGTTTCCCTACGATGCCAACGGTGGAGGCGCAGGAAGAAAGACTATTATACAGGCCCTGGAGAGTTCTTTAAGACGTTTGAAAACTGATTATATTGATTTATATTGGATGCATGCATTTGATCCGCATACCCCTATTGAAGAAACGATTTCAACACTTAATGACTTGGTTAGAGAGGGTAAAATACGCTATATCGCTGTTTCTGATACACCGGCGTGGAAAATAACAGAAGCCCAGATGATCTCCAAGTTCCGTGGATGGGCACCTTTTATTGGTCTACAATTAGAATATTCTTTATTAGAACGTTCGGTAGAAAATGAATTAATCCCAATGGCTTTGGAAATGGGATTAGGGATCATGCCCTGGTCTCCATTAAAGGAAGGCCTTTTGAGTGGTAAATATAGCAGAGAAAATAAAGGGCAGAAGATGAGTCAGAGGAATGATAGCAGAGTAAATCCTGAGCTTACCGAAGGAACCTATGAAATAATTGACACGCTTCAAATGATATCGAAAGAAAGGAATATTCCTGTTTCTGCGATTGCCATTGCCTGGGTGATGCAGCAGAAAGGTATTAGCTCAACGTTGCTTGGAGCAAGAACATTGAATCAGCTACAAGAGAATATAAAAGCCTCAGCACTGAAATTATCTGAAGAAGAATTAAAATTACTGAACCTATTGTCAATGCCTCAATTGCCTTTTCCCCATAATCTTTTACACGGTACAACAGATGTATTACAGGCTGGCACCTCAATAAATGGTATAAAGTCTAAGGTGGCTGATATTTTACCTCAAAATGATAAAGAAAGATATGAATAAGCGAATGATCATGAAGTAATAGTCTTTTGAGGTCCTATTTCTTTGAATAAGTCATATGAAAAATCTTTTGTAATTTGCTTACAACTTTAAGGTCTTCTATGAAAATATTTACTACAGAACAAATACGGAACTGGGATCAGGCCAGTATTTCCAAGGAATCCATAACCTCGGTTCAGCTGATGGAAAGGGCTTCTATGGCAGTTGTCGGTTGGATATCTGAAAACTGTAACAGCCATAAAAAAGTAGCTGTATTTTGTGGGAACGGGAATAATGGAGGTGATGGGTTGGCTGTTGCAAGGATGCTTTACACGAAAGGTTTTGATGTAGATGTATTTGTACATGATCCCAAAGGAAAATTGTCAGGAGATGCATCGGTGAATATGAAACGGCTCCGGGATTTTTCCGGGATTTCTGTCAGAAAGTTCAGCGATATTGATGATTATTATGATGATAAAACACTGATGGTGGATGCCCTTCTGGGAACGGGTTTATCAAGACCTTTAGAAGACGAATATAAAATGCTTGTGGAGCAGTTAAATGCAAAAAAGAACAGCAAAGTTTCAATAGATATTCCCTCCGGAATGCCTGCTGATAAAATGTTTAAGGAAGATTCTGTAATTCTGAAAGCTGACTATACCTTAAGCTTTCAGTGCTGGAAGAGAAGTTTTCTGCATCCCGAAGCAGGAAAATATACCGGCAAAGTAATTATTCTGGATATTGGGCTTGATAAGCAATATGCTGAAGCAGCAGGTACCAGCTACTTCGTGACTGATGATGTAATTGTTGATTCTATTTTTATTCCCAGAGAAGAGTTTTCTCACAAAGGAAGCTATGGTAAAGTGAATATTGTTGGCGGAAGCTATGGGAAAATAGGGGCTGTAGTATTGGCTACAAAAGCTGCCTTAAGGTCAGGAGCAGGCTTAACTTTTACCCTGGCCCCTGAATGTGGTTATGAAATAGTACAAACCGTTTGCCCGGAAGCGATGTTTATAAAAGGAGGAGAGAATTTTATAAAGAATTTTGATACGGATTCAGATGCGGTTTGTGGAATTGGTCCTGGCTTAGGAACCGACCCGGAGACAGAAAGAAATTTGTTGAAATTTCTGAAAGACTATTCCAACCCATTGGTTCTGGATGCTGATGCTTTAAATATCCTTTCAAAAGAGGAGAAAAACAGTAGTTTAATTCCCGAAAAATCTATTATTACCCCACATCCAAAAGAATTTGAAAGATTATTCGGAGGCACAAAAAACTCACTTGAAAGATTGGAGCTGGCTCGGGAAAAAGCGAAATTACTGAATATTTATATCGTTTTAAAAGATCATCATACGCAGGTTGTTACCCCCGAGGGGAATGTTTTTTATAATATAACCGGAAACGCAGGGCTTGCAAAAGGAGGAAGTGGAGATATCCTGACCGGAATTCTCACATCTCTCTTAGCACAAGGATATTCTGAAGAGCATGCATGCATATTGGGAGTATGGCTTCATGGAAAGGCTGCTGATCTTGCCTCTGCAAAACATTCAAAAGAAGCGATGCTTCCTACGGATGTTATTGATGAATTAGGAAATGTTTTTAATGAGCTGAACAGAAGAGCTGCTAGGAACCTTTAAAATCGGTGATCAATTATAGAAAAATAAAAAGGCAAATTTGTAACTACAAATCTGCCTTTTTATATAATATCTGAAATCTTCAGTATTGGATGCTGTCATCCTGCTGAATAAATCTGTTTTTTTTTGCCTTTTAGCCTACTCCGGTTTTCCGTTTTCTTCAGGAGTAATCTTGAATTTTTTAGAAACAATCATGATAATAACTCCGGCGATCATAAATGGAATAGAAAGAACCTGCCCGGTATTCAAACCTCCTATCTGGATAAATTCATCCCCTTGTGGTTCTTTTAAGAACTCTACAAAGAATCTGATCGCCCAAAGAATGATAAAGAATAAGCCAAATAACCAACCCTGTTGGTATTTTTTATCTGTTTTTCTGTACAATACCCATAATAAAATGAAAAGAGCAAAGTATCCGGCAGCTTCAAATAACTGGCTTGGGTAGCGCGGTACTGTAATACCATATTCACTGCTTTGCTGAGGGAAAAGTAAAGCGAAAGGCGAATTGGGATCTGCCTGTTTTCCTAAGATTTCTGAATTGAAAAAATTTCCCATTCTTACAAAAGTTCCCCCTAAAGCTACTACAATACCCAATCTGTCATATACCCAAAAAGGGTTTTTCTTGATGATTTTAAATGAATAGTATAAAGTAGTCATAATGAGAGCGATAGCTGCTCCATGGCTTGCCAGTCCGGAAAAACCGGTGAATTTTAAACCGTTTTTTGTGCTGATGGGTAAAAATACACTCCAGAAGTCTTCTTTAAAAAGCTCCGGCTGGTAGAAAATAACATGTCCTAATCTTGCTCCAAGAATGGTTCCTATCAATGTCCATGTGAAAAGAGGTTCCAGGTATTTTTGGTTTATATTGTCGATTTTGAATATCCTTGTCATTACAATGTATCCGAAACCAAACGCAAAAACAAACATCAGGCTATAGAAATGCAGGGTAAATGAAAAGATTTTAATCCCTTTTGAAGGGTCCCAGATTTTAAAAGGAGTTTCAAGTTCTACTTTATC
This sequence comes from Chryseobacterium sp. WG14, assembly GCF_024586945.1. Lineage (NCBI taxonomy): Bacteria > Pseudomonadati > Bacteroidota > Flavobacteriia > Flavobacteriales > Weeksellaceae > Chryseobacterium > Chryseobacterium sp. WG14. The sequence continues at coordinate 53,198 of NZ_JALCZD010000002.1, read as the reverse complement.
AGATGGGGTAATAACTTTATCAGACTTTACAGCATATTTATAATCTGTGATATTATCCTGCGTAACCGGGGAATTTATCAATTTAAAATTTTTATCAAAAAACTGGTATCTGGAATCCTTGAATCTTGTTAACGTTTCTGCACTGTAATTAAAATAGGCAGGCTCAAAATTAGACTCATTAAGAATAACCAGAACATTATTGATTCCTTTTTCCGGAAAAGCGTTAAGGTCGCCAACTTCCGTTGTAGAATAGATTTTTACAGGAACATTGTTTCCGTTTATTTCTAAAGTTCCGTCAGATAAACCTCCCGGATATTGCTGTGCAAAAAGAAATTGTGTGACGAATGCAAGCATTACGAGGTAAAGTCTGAAAAAAATATTATTCATTTCTATTGATTTAATAGTTTGTTTACTGATTTTTATGTTTGTGGGGAACAGGATCATATCCGCTTCCTCCCCAGGGATGACACCTTAAAATTCTTTTGAACCCCAGCCAGAATCCTTTAAAAATACCGTGAACCCTAAGAGCTTCCAACATATAATGAGAGCATGTAGGCTCATAACGGCAGTTTTTGGGAAGTAATGGCGAGATGAACCACTGGTAAAATTTTATCAAAATTACCAAAGGAAATGTAATGATTTTATTGAATGTAAGTTTCAAAACAATGCAAAAATAGGGTAAAAAATTTAAAATTAGTTTAATTTTGTTAGAAGTTTCAGGGATCTGAAATCTGAAGTATTGATCTTAAAAAAATAAATTTACCTTGAATCAAAATATTCCATTAGCTGAAAAATTAAGACCCCAAAACCTGGATGAAGTTCTGGGACAGGAGCATCTTACCGGAGAAAAGGGGACGATCAGGAAGATGATTGAAAATAACACCCTGAATTCTCTGATCTTTTGGGGACCTCCGGGAACAGGGAAAACCACACTGGCGGAAATTATTTCTGAGAAGTCAGGGAGAAAGTTTTATAAGTTATCTGCAGTTTCATCGGGAGTAAAGGATGTGCGTGATGTGATTGATGATGCCAAAAAGCAGAATTTGTTTTCCGGAAAATCACCTATTTTATTTATTGATGAAATTCACCGTTTCAATAAATCCCAGCAGGATTCATTACTGCATGCAGTAGAAAAAGGCTGGATTGTTTTAATAGGGGCCACCACAGAAAACCCAAGTTTTGAAGTAGTCTCGGCTTTGCTTTCGAGAAGTCAGGTATATGTTCTTAAAGCTTTAAGTTATGAAAAGCTGGAAGAGCTTATTGATACAGCCTCTGACCGGTATAACAAAGATGAGAAAACGGATTTTAAAATTATAGAAAACGAAGCTTTAATACAATATTCGGGTGGAGACGCCAGAAAACTGATCAATTCTGTAGAACTGGTTTTGAATCAGTATAAAAACTCAGCAATTAAAGAAATAAATAATGCCAATGTGCTTGAGATTCTTCAGGAAACAATGGCTTTGTATGATAAGAATGGTGAGCAGCATTATGATATTATTTCAGCTTTTATCAAATCCATGCGTGGAAGTGACCCTAACGGAGCCGTGTATTGGCTGGCCAGAATGATTGCGGGAGGTGAGGATATTAAATTTATTGCAAGGCGAATGCTTATTTTGGCTGCGGAAGATATAGGCTTGGCCAATCCTAATGCTCTGGTTGTTGCCAATAACTGTTTTCAGGCGGTCAATGTTATCGGAAATCCTGAAGCAAGGATCATATTAAGTGAAGCTGCAGTTTATCTTGCGGTCTCCCCTAAGAGTAATTCTGCATACATGGCCATTAATGAAGCGCTGGCATTGGTAAAACGAACCGGGAACCTGCCTGTACCCCTTCATTTGAGAAATGCTCCAACAAAGCTGATGAAAGATATGGATTATGGCAAAGAATATAAATATGCCCATTCTTATGAAGGAAATTTTGTAGAACAGAATTTTCTTCCGGAAGAAATAAAAGATATAAAACTTTATGAGCCCGGAAATAACTCTACAGAAAAGAAGATCTATGAAGAGCTTAAGAAAAAATGGAATAATAAATATTAAAATAAAAAGGATACTGTAGCGCAGTATCCTTTTTAATATCATTTAAATTAACGGCTGGTATAAATATACAATGTTTTCTGGCCGTTATAGTCTTTTACTTCTGATCTTCCAAGAATATCTCCGTATACCAGAGTATTGGTATCTGAGAATTCATAGCCTTCAATAAATACAGGATTCGTCTCCGGAAGATTATTTTGCTTATTCAGAGAAGCTAATGAAATTCTGTCTAGCCCATAGTTACTTTTAATTTTGTATTCTGTAATACCATTTTCTGAAATAAAGCTGTATTTTTTCAGATTTTGAGGTAGGCTGGCTGGAGTATTATACACTTTTGAGCTTTGAATAATGCTTTTGTTCGCATTAAACATATCTACTGTCCCGATGATATCATGTGCAATTGCAAACTTTGCAGATGTGTTTTTCTGTGCAAATAACATTGCAGATGAAAGAAGTAAAAAAGAGTAGAGTATTTTTTTCATAATCAGAATATGTAACTGTTAAAAACGTGATAAATATAGTTCTTTTTTGTGAAATGTGGATGTAATTTCAAGATGTTTTAAATTTTGTTTACCGATAATGAAGTTTATTCAGATGGTGAATCTGCTCCATTAGCATTTTTATCTTTGTTATCCACTATTTTCACGATCATGTTTTTAAGACGCTGAAAGGTAAATGAGCTTAATAATAAGATTATTCCAAGGATAATAAATGCAATTACCCTGGAGATATTGTCCATCTGCCATACATCATAGCCATACAGCTTCAGTACCATAATGCCAATAAGGGCAAAACCTATTTTACTATATTCCTGAATATTCTTTTTTAACCCTGCATAGATGAAAATACTGGCTAAGATGGTCCATATTATAGGTAAATATAAAATATTGAAGCGCTCTGTTACTTCATAAGAGTGTAGCATGTCCTTGGCGTTAACGAGTAGATAGGAGTGATGAAGGCCACAGCTAACGGCAATGATCAGTGCCAGTGCAAAAATCCAGTAAGAGATCTTTGTCCTGTTAAAGTTTGATGATGGAATTATACTGATACCTATATAAATAAAGGGAATCCATTGCAACAGATGGATGAAATAAAATCCGGTCTGAAGTTTTTTTGACAGTATTGCTGTAACCACCGATAGAGTGGAGGCAGACGAGGTGATGATCAGTAAAAAAAGGAAAAAATAAATAAATAGTGTCTGAAAGCTATTTTGGATATTCAGTTTTTTTCTGAAAAGCAATAAGGTAAAAACGTAATACATACTGAATAATAACGCTGCATTGATGATGGCTTCCCAGGGCATTCCGGAAAGATGGTAGATCATTTCAGACAATAAAGCAGTATAGATGGCACCAAAGCTAATAATGGTTATGAGCTCTTCAGGGACATTGCTGTTTCGTGGTTGTTTTTCCTGTGTTTCTTTTAATAAAAATAGATTGATAATGCTTGTAGCAATGGTTACGAGGCTGGTTAAAAATACAGGATTAAATATAATATTCAGATTTTTTGCATTGAAATATTCTGTCCATGTGATGATCTGGGCAATAATAACAAGAGGAAATAAGATGTAAAAACAGTTTTTGAAAATTTTGTGCCCAGTTTTTTTCCAGATAAAAAGAAGAAGACTTGCTTCTATAGCCCATACACTGGTAATCAGGTGAGCTTCAAACTGAAGAGCGATGGCTATGGTAATTAAGCTTACCGTTATTCCTGCAAAAACAGAATAGGAAATGCCTGAATTTTTTCTTCCATATTCCCTGAATAAAAGCATTGCATTGAGAATGGCAAATGCTACTGGAAAGATGATAACAGGTTCATATTTTAATTCATTAAAAATATAAACAAGCCCTATAACACTGAAGAAATTAGTTAACGCAAGCATTAAAATCCCTGAAGTTGACAGGATGTTCTTTTTGATATAGTCTTGAAGGGCAAAAATATAAAAGATAATATAGCTGATACTATAAAATACAATACTTAAAAGCTCCGGCTTTTCTGTGGTCCAGGAAAACAAATAAAGGCTGGTAAAAATAAAGGCTGTCCAGCCCACACTTTTCCAACGCTGAAGGAAAGCGGTAACAAGCATTCCTATATTTAAAAGACTTATATAAATAAAAAGGAAAGTATAATTGCTCTGGCCGCTACTGATCATCAAAGGAGCTGAAAATCCACCTAATAACGAAAAGATAATCAGTACCTCACTTTTATAATAATAGGAGAGTGCAATAGAACCTGCTGTAATCAAAGTAGTGATAATAAACGCTGTATTCTGAGTGAAAAGATGATATTCCCGAAAGGCTATCGTGTCGGTAAAGTACAGAACAGCAATCCCTCCTCCAGTGATAATTGAGGCAAAAGTGGCGTAATTTTTTCGTAGGAAATGTCCGGTAAGGATAATGGTAATACCTGTACAAAGCCCTATGCCGGCGCGTGCTGTTTCTCCAATCCAGTTTTTATCAATAGCATACTTTACAAAATAACCGATTCCCAGGACAAGGGTAAAAATACCTACAATGGTGAGTGCATTTTGTTTTAAAAATTCGAAAACCGGGCTAAACCAGTCTTTTTGAGTAGCAGGAGGATCTTCACGGATTATAGTAACCGGGCTTTCTGTGTTATAAATTTCATGGGGCTGAATCTGTTGCGGAGAATTGCTTTTTTCAGAAGAAATTTCTTCCTGAACAGGCTGAGAATGATTTGATAACGGGTTAATTTTGGAATTAAGATCCGATACCTCTTTTTCAAGTTTTCTGATTTTAGTATTCAGATTGTTGAAAATAACTGCAATGATAATAATTAATATAGCAAAGAGATATTCATTCATTTCATAGTTTTTATCAAATATAGCTAAATGTTTGAAATCACCTGCAAAAATTAATCCACCACAATTCATGTGATGGATTAACTATATAAATAACTAACAATATGTTTTTTTATTAATTCGATACCTTGTAGATATAGAATGAAGCGACGCTGGATCCTAATAATCCTACATCCAAAGCTGTTGATCCTACAAGGCCAAACGAAACTTTATCTCCTGCCTGGAATGAATACACTGAGTTAAGAGAGCTTTCAGAAATGGTCAGACTTAGCAGGATAAGATTGGCTCCGCTAAATGCACGGCTGTCAATAGTAGTAGAAACTCCGGCTCTTGTTCTTACGATACCAATTCCGGGATTGTTTGCTAATATAGAAGCCTGGAGTCCTGTTCCATAACGGAAAGCAAATCCTATAGCATAAACACCCGTTGATGGAATTGTAAAGGTGTTGTCTGTGTCATTGAACAGAGCTGCTGATCCAATGGTTCTTTCTGCCGTCAAAAAGTTGACTGCTCTGAATCCTGATGGAAATAATCCTAAGCTCAAAAGGCTGATTCCTGCAGTTTTCTTTGCAGCATAAAGAGAAGAGTTGGTGTTGGCTCCGGCGTAGAGAAGCTGAGGGTCTATGCTGGCCATCTCCGAAGTTGTCGTGTTAAGACCTAGGACCTGATATCCTGTTAATGAAGGCGCTGCGGGAGTAATACGTACTTTCGCATTTCCATTGACATCTAATGTTGCTGTGGGAGCTGATGTGTTTATACCAACCTGGGAAAATAGGGGTAAAGTAGAACACGCTAGTAATAAGCTGTAAATTTTAGTTTTCATGATCGAATTTTTTTAATTAGTTTCTCCTTTTTTGGGTAAAAGCAGTAATTTGCTTTGGGTTGATGATTATATAAGTTTAATATTAATTATTTGATAATATATTAAACATATAATTATATCATGTCTTAGTATATTCCATAATTTGGTTACGGTTTTTGATTCCTTAAATTTTACTGTATCAAATTTAATAAAAAATATAATATATCTTGATGTTTTGAATTGTATTTTTTTTAACACTGCTTTTAAAGCTGAGGATTGGTATTTATATCTTTTTGATTATCAGTGGTTTTCAGTATATTTCACAACAGAAAACACTGTCATAATGACAGTGTTTTCGTGCTTTTTTGTGCTGAAAATTATAATGTTAGCTTTCTAATAGAAATTCTTTGTAATTCCCCAGAAAATCCACTTCTGCATGGATAGATTCAAGCTCCCTAAGCGCATTCCCATGAAGGATTTCTTCCCATTTGCCCACCACATTGATAAAGAAGAAATAATTGCCCAAACCTGTTTTCAAAGTTCTGGATTCAATTTTACTAAGGTTCATCTTTCTCCATGCAAAAACCGATAAAACCTGATGCAATCCTCCGGCATGATCTTCCGGAAGAGTAATAAGCATACCAGATTTTTCACCTAAAATTTCAAGACGATCACTCTGGTACTGGTTCTGTTGTTTGGAAATAATAATAAACCGGGTATGATTCTGTTCAAAATCCTGGATATTACGGTTGATAATTTTTAAACCATATAAATTGGCTGCAAACTGATTGGCAACTGCAGCAATCTTAAGGTCTTTATTTTCTGAAACATATTTTGCAGCAGCAGCAGTAGATGAAAAGTCCTGTTTGGTGATTTCTTTATAATGGGTATCCAGAAAATGGAAACTCTGTGCTAAAGCCTGGGGATGAGAATATATTTTTTCTATATCCTCTATGGTATTCCCGGGATGAATCATCAGATGATGTGCAATAGGCATCACCGCTTCTGCTTCTATTTTGATAGACGGTGTCTTATATAAATAGTCCAGTGTCATTGAAACTGTTCCTTCTATGGAGTTTTCCAATGGAACGACTGCTTTTACAGCTTCACCGCTTTCCACTGCATTAAAACAATCCAAAATACTGGCCTGAGGTAAAATTTCATCTTCCGGAAAAAGCTGGGCGGCCGCAAGCTGTGTGAAACTGGCATGAGGTCCCAAAAATGCAATCTTCATAAATTATATAAGGTTTTGTTTAAACTGAACTGCAAAGGTGCAAATTAATTCAGATATAAAGGAGCTAAAATTAATGACTGATTATAATATTAAACTTGTAATCATAGAATAGGAGCTGTTTTTTTGCCATCTATACTCTAAAAAAGGCGCTTTATGATCTTATTGTTTTTAACATCTTAAAAAAACAGGGTAGTTGAATTACTGAAATTTCTCCCTTACATTAATTAGACACTTTGTAAATATAAAAAGATGATGTACTGGATCCTAATAGTCCTACATCTAATAAACCGGAACCTATAAGCCCAAAAGAAATTTTATCACCTGCCTGCAAAGTATACAGTGAATTTATCGTGGATTCTGAAATGGTTACGCTAAGTAATATCGACAAATTGATGCCACTGAAAACACGGCTGTCTAGTATAGTCGCTGTGTTTGCTCTTGTTAGTACTATTCCGATACCCGGGGTGTCGGCTAATAGTGATGCCTGTAATCCGGTACCATAACGAAAGGTATAGCCTATAAGATATACTCCATTGGATGGAGCAGTATAAGCGCTTTCTGCATCAGAGAATAAAGTGGGATTTCCTGTTGTTTTTTCAGTTGTTGTAAAATTTACGGATCTAAATCCCGACGGAAAAATTCCCAAACTTAGCAGACTGATACCTGAAGCTTTTTTTGCTGCATACACTGATGGATTTAACGTATCTGAAAAATTTATGTTGCCCGGACTTATTTGGGATACTTCTGAATTGCTTTGATTCATGAGTAAAAATTGATATCCAGGCAAGGTGTTTGTTTGAGGAACTTGTCTTATGACGGTATTCCCATTAACATCTAGGGCTGCTTTGGGATCCTTTGTAAGGATTCCTATCTGTGCATATTGAAATATAACAATAAAAATGCAAATTAATTGGAAAGTTTTTGTTTTCATTTGATATATTTTTAAATTACAATAAAAATATAACAATTATTCACAAGTTTTTGAATTATTATTTCGTTTTAACTTACTTGCTTTTAAGGAATTTTTATCTGATTTTCAATAATATATTTATATTTTTTAAAAGAATAAATAGTTGCGTTTTCTTTAGAAGCTAAAAGAAAATTTCACCATGTAAAATATTAATATTTTACATGGTGAAATTTTCAGGTATCTGTTATAGAAAAGAAGAGTAATGCTTATTTTTAGTTTCTGTTTCCTTATATTTTAGTAATATTTTTAATTCCCGAAAATAAGCTCTTTGCAGTTTCCTTGAAAATTAATTACTGTATCTTTTACCTACAGCCTATTTCCAGTTGGCTTCAATAAACTTCATTAAAAAATCAGGACACTTTATGATCTTATTGGTTTTAGCATCTAAAAAGAACAGAGTAGTGGAAGCTTCAGTAATTTTAATATCTTCTTCATTGTAAATTTCGTACTCAAATTCAATCCTTACGCCCGGAATTTTTTTAATGTAGGTATGGATTTCTAGTTTTTGATCATATAAAGCCGGACGAATATATTTAATTTTGTAGTCTGAGACAGGTAACCAAATTCCTTGGTTTTCAATTTCATCGTATGAAATTCCTATGCTTCGGAAGAGCTCCACTCTCCCTATTTCGAAATACTCTGCGTAGTTCCCATAGTAGACATATTTCATAGGATCCGTTTCTCCGTAACGTACTCGTATTGAGTGTGTTGTGTGTATCATTTTTAATGGTAAATTATACATACAAATATATTTTTAAATAATCAATACCTGCAATATTTTTTTTTAAAAAGAAAATATTGGACCTTTGTCATCCTTCTAAAAACAATACTAACAAAACAATTAATCGGGGCCCAAATATGGACGAAAATTTAATGATGATATGGCAGAGGTGTCTTCAGTTTATGCGTGATAACTTAAACGCAGCTGAGGATGATTCTGATTTGAAAAAGCTTGAAAAATCTTTCGACCTGTTATTTGATAAAGTACAGCCACTGACCCTTGCTGACAACAACCTTACATTAATTGTTCCCAGTGATTTCTACAAAGAATATATAGAAGACAACTACTTATCCCTTCTTTCTGCAGCCCTGAAAAAAAATATCGGAAAAGGAGTGAAATTATGGTATTCGGTTATGGAAAACAGACCAAGCGGACTGGAAAAACCTGTTACCATGAATATGAAAGGGAAAAGTGTTCCTACCCCAAAAGTACAGGAAACTATGCCTCAGGGATTTTCTTCCAATATTGTAAACCCTTTTGTAGTTCCCGGAATTAAGAAAGTAAATATTGATTCTAATCTTAAGGCAGATTTTTCTTTCGATAATTATGTAGAAGGAGAAAGTAATAAATTTGCTGCTACAGTTGCCAGATCAATTGCAAAGAGACCGGGAGCAACCGCTTTCAACCCATTATTCCTATATGGAGGTTATGGTGTTGGAAAAACCCACTTGGGGCAGGCTGTAGGTCTTGAAGTAAAAAGCCAGTTTCCGGACAAAGTGGTGCTGTACTTATCCTCAGAAAAATTTATTCAGCAGTTTATTTCTGCTGCTAAAGCACATAAGCAAACAGAATTTGCAAACTTCTACCAAATGGTAGATGTATTGATCATCGATGATATCCAGTTCTTATCAGGAAAATCAGCAACTCAGGACAGTTTCTTCCATATTTTTGATCATTTGCATCAAAACGGAAAACAGATTATCCTTACTTCTGATAAAGCTCCTGCAGATATTATGGATATTCAGGACAGGATTGTTTCCCGTTTCAAATGGGGGCTTTCTGCAGAAATTAAATCCCCGGATTTAACAACACGTAAAAGAATTATTGAGAATAAACTGAGCAGAGACGGAATTGTCCTTCCTGACGATATGCTTGAGTTCCTTGCTTCGGAAGCGAAAACAAATGTAAGAGAGCTTATTGGTATTATCAACTCTGTAATTGCTTATTCTACGATCTATAAAACAGATCTAAGCTTAGAGCTGTTAAAAGAAACCATCAACAGGATTGCTGCCAACCAGAAGAAGATCATTAATATTCCTTATATTCAGGAAGTGGTATGTGACTATTTTGGAATCAAGAAAGAACAGCTTTTATCCAAAACAAGAAAAAGAGAAATTGCCCTTCCAAGACAATTGGCCATGTATTTCTCAAAAGAATTCACTAACTCTACTTTTAGTAAAATTGGTGAGGAAATGGGCGGAAAAGACCATTCAACGGTAATGTACGCTTGTGATACGATTAAAGATGTATCCAAAATAGATAAGGAAGTGAAGAAGTATGTAAAAGACCTTACAGAAAGAATCAAACAGTAGAAAATAATCATTGATTAAAATAATAAAAATGAAGAATAGGTTTATTCTTCATTTTTTATTTAGTTTTGCTAAAATAAAGGGATCTAATACTTAATTTTTTTTCAGGATGAAAATATTAATGGTTTGTTTGGGAAATATATGCAGAAGCCCTTTAGCAGAGGGGATTATGAAAACAAAAGTTCCTGAAAACTTTGTTATAGATTCAGCAGGAACCATTTCTATGCATGAAGGCGAGCATCCCGATAAAAGAGCAATACAAACAGCTGCCAACCACGGAATAGATATTTCCAGGCAAAGATCAAGACCTGTTACCAGGGCTGATTTTGAGACCTTTGATAAGATGTACTGTATGGATATCGATGTATATGCCGATGTGGTCTCGAAAGCTGAAAACGAAACCGAACGCCGGAAAGTAGCCCTGTTTTTAGAAACCGTTGGAGATCATAAAAATGCAGAAGTTCCGGACCCTTATTGGGGGGATATGAAAGATTTTGAAGATGTTTTTCAGCTGTTGGAAAAAGGTTGTAATGCTATCATAGAACAAATACTAAAATAATAGTCATGAAAAAACTGCTGCTGTTATGTCTTTTGAGCTTCAGTTTCTCTTTTGCCCAGACGAAAAATGAAACCGAAATCCGTAAACTGATGGATGACTTTATGACGTGCATCAAAACAAGGGATGAGGTTAAATACCTGTCTTTATTCCAGGAACCGGTACTCTGGACAGGAATTTATAAAGAAAGAAGCCAGGCAAAACGTCTGGAAAAAAGCCCCATAGCCGAAGCTTACTTTGCCGATGATTATAAGACCTTTATCAAGAGTTTTTCGGATGACAAATCTGAAGAAAAATTTGATAATATTAAGATTATTGAAGACGGAGCCATAGCATCTGCCAATTTTGATTACAGCTTTTGGTATGACGGCAAAATGGAAAACTGGGGAAAAGAGATCTGGACACTCATGAAAATCAATGGTGTCTGGAAAATTACTTCCGTTACCTTTTCTATGGAGCTTACCAAATACTTCCCACAACCCTCACTCAACGAAAGAACAAAAAAATAATACAATGCTTTTTTTACTCCCAGCTTATTTATCAGAAAATACCTCTATTAACCATTTTTCGCCTGTTTTAAAGGATTATATCATGCAGACGGACTATTTCTTTGTAGAAAACGAAAAAACAGCAAGAAAGGTGATTAAATTCTTTGCTCCGGAAAAGAAACAGGCCGATCTGAAGCTGTTTTTATTAGATAAATACACAGAAGGGGCTGATATTAAAGAAGCACAGGATCTGATGCTAAAAGGACAGGACTTTGGACTGCTTTCAGAGGCTGGACTGCCTTGCATTGCTGATCCGGGCAACCTGATTGTAAAATGGTGTCATGAGAAGAATATCAGAATAATTCCTATTTCCGGACCATCATCCATTATCCTTGCATTGATTTCAAGTGGATTCAATGGACAGGAATTTACGTTCCACGGTTACCTTCCTATTGATAAAGGAGAGAAGAAGAAACAGATTATGCACCTGGAAAGTTTGGTGCAGAAAACGGGGTATTCACAGATCTTTATGGAAACACCCTACCGGAACAATCAGCTTTTTGAAGATCTGACGAAATTCTTGCCATCCAGCACAAAGTTGTGCATTGCTGCCAATATCAACGATCCTGAACATGAATTTATAAAAACAAAAACAATAAAAGACTGGCAAAAACAAAAGCCGGAGCTCCACAAAATTCCTGCTGTATTTGTGCTGGGTAAATAGTTTTTCACACGTCATTGCGAGGTAAAGCCATCTCTACAGTTAATTTTATTTATACCTTAGAAATTATTTTGTTATATTATACTGAGCCTTTCAACGAGAGAACAGTAAAGTAAATATAAGTATGCAAAATCACTTTACAGTCTCATGAAGAATATTTAACAGCTATTAACATCTCCTTTGCACCATTCTTGTTTGATCTAGCTCATAACACCAAAAAATAAAATTATGTCAGACAAGAAATTAGCCGGACTGTGGATGGATACAGAAAAGGCAATTGTTGTAAAGAACCATGATGCCCAGAATGCGTTCAAGTTTTTCCTGTGCAGTCCTGTAAAAGCAGAAATACAGCATGGGAATTCAAGTGAAAATGCAGGAAATAATGCAGAACGTACTAACAGAGTAAAATTTTTTAAAGAAATAGAGCATCTCCTGACCAATTCCCAGGAAGTTTATATTACAGGCCCGGGAACCATTCAGGAAGAGCTTAAGAAGTATCTCCATGATACGGCCCAATTTAAAAACCTTAAGATAACATTAGATACAGCACAGAAGATGTCAGAGGAACAGGTGCTTGAAACTGTTAAAGATTTTTATAATGCTTAAATCATTGAAAATGCAATAAAATTCCAGGTATTATAGCTGATACCTGGAATTTTATTTTGTAAAAAACGTATTTTTATTATTTTGTTTTTCCTGACTTCCATTTTTTCCATAAGAAGATGACGATAGGAATAAGAAGCAAAAACGGCCAAAAAGAAATAATTCCCAGGAAGAAACTTACAAAACTATTCCAGCCTTCTGCCAGGGAATCAACAAATCTGCTCCCAAATCCTATGTTGGAGGTCGCTGAACTTCTTACCTTTTCTTTATATAAAATTACTTCCAACGTACTGTAATTAACCCGGTCGCCAATAAAACGAAGCCTTCCTTCCGCTACATCAATTTCATCTTCCAGTTCCCGGATATTTTCCTGGATTTCCAGCATGTCTTTCGTAGTGGCAGCACTTTTAAGCATGTCGCGGTATTTTTCAAGATATATTTTCTTATTGGCCAGTTTTATGGTAATGTCAGTGTATTCTTCAGTAACGTCATTGGATGAAATATTTTTGGAAAGAACAGAACCCACTCCATTTGAAAAAGAATTAACAAGTTCATCAAAACTTTTATGAGGAACACGAATGGTAAGGTTCAGATGATCATCAGTATCTGTATTCTGGAACTGCTCTTTCTGAATATAAGCATTATTCTTTTTTAGAATATCATTGATCTGAGATTGTGCTTTTTTAATATCGCCAACCTGGATTCTCATATCTCCGTTTTTGATCACTTTCCTTGAAATAGTATCTGTTTTTTTTGGAATGCTGGTAGAGGTTACTGCAGATGCTTTTGAAATTTCAGCAGGAGCAGGTGGTGGAGGTATTGCGACATCAGAAACAATCTTATCTTCAGAAATAACTTCCATTAAATCAGCATTCACAGCCTGCTTGTCAGCATTTGACTTGCTGCAGTTCATAAAGACAAGGAAAAATAAGGGTAAAAACAGAGTTCTCATAATTAGTTTATTAAGATGGTATCAAAAAGCATGCTTGAAATACTTATTTCAAAGGCAATACTCTCTATATACTATAAAAGATGACTTAATTGTTGTAAAGGTTGTAAAGGGCTGGAATTATTTTAATAAATAATACTTTTACGGAACTTTGGAAGGAGAATAGAAGTTATCCGGGTTTTAGTGTACGTTTTGGAAGATTAATACCGGATTCCTGTTTTTTTAAGGATGAAACTCAGCAGCCAGATAGGCCCTACCAGTAAAAATTGTAAATCTTTTAAAAAGGAAGGCTTTTTACCTTCAATTTTATGTCCGATAAACTGGAAGATCCAGGTAATAATGAATATGGTAAGATAGATGATCCATGATTGTTTTCCGAAATGAACATTGGTAAGATAGATAAAGTGTTCTGTTACCAGCATCATGAAAACCATGATGATACTGATCAGAAGGGAGAGCCGTAGATAGAAAAAGGTAACCAATAAAACAGTAATCATACTTACAATACTGATGCATCCAAAGTAAGAGAAGCAGAAATGAGGCGATGGAATAAGGGAAATGAAGCCCAGAAGAGCCCAGAAAATCAAAGGTACACAGATCCAGTGTATCAATTTGTTGGTTGCGTTTCTATGGCTCTTGCTATATTCTGCAAATAATAAATCAACCTTTCTCATAGTATAGTGAATTTGGTAAACGCTAAAATAATAAAATTTTGTAATCGGTAATAAGTTTGCTTAAATTTGTGATATGTCTGCCCTAGAAAAATTCGGAGTTGAAATTTTTACCCAACGCAATATCTTTGAGAGAATTGCTGTTGATAAACCATTCCGTCCTGAAAATCCAGCATTTATTTTTATTAAATCCGGAACCCTAAAGCTTAGGCAGCATTTCAATGACCTGGAGCTTTCATCCAATATGTTTATGGTGACCGATCCACAAACGATTTATGAAGTAGTAGCGGTGAGCGGGGATTTCCAGTCCCGGATGGTTTCCTATAAAAGAGAATTTATTTCTACTTTATCATTGAAGTTCAACCGCCTGATTACTTACCGTTATTTCAGACAGCAGATGAACAAAGGAGTGCCTTTTCCGGAAAGCGAAATGGAGGTAGTATGGAAAAGTGTCAATTTCCTAAAATATATTTTGGATTCTGAAACCGAAATGCTGTACAAAAAAGAAATGGTGGAGCATCTGTTTTCTGTTTTCTGTTACCAGATGGCGGGAATTATCTCCAAAGAAGATAACAACTCTATGAATCAGATGTCCAGGCAGGAAGAGATTGTTTTTGTATTTCTTACCGATCTTGCAGAGTACCACCTTACAGAAAGGAGCGTAGAGTTTTATGCAGAACGGCAATCCATTACAACCAGACATCTTTCTTCGGTGGTGAAGTCCGTTACAGGGAAATCTGCAAGCCAAATCATTGCTGCTATTGTCATCAATGAAGCAAAAGTGCTTTTAAACTCTTCCAATAAACCGGTTTCAGAGGTTTCTTCTATCCTCGGATTTAGCGATCAATACTCTTTTTCGCACTTTTTTAAAAAACATCTTGAGGTAAGCCCTAAACAATATAGGCATCAGTTTGAAAACTAAAATCCTACATTTGAACATCTTTTTCCAAGAATCAAACATTTGATTGATTTTGTTATTGCCCTAACTTTGTATTCGTAAAACAAGGTAAAATGACAAAGAAAATAAAAACAGCACTATCTCTTTTGATAGCAGCTTTTCCTGCGCTGTTTTTTTCTCAACAGATTAAACAGATGACTGCCGATGAGGTTGCCGAACTGGCAGTTCGAAACCACCAGCAGTTAAAAGTTTCTGCTCAGAATATTGACATCGCCAAACAGAACACTAATGTTGTAAAACTTCAGAAGTTACCCACCATTACGGCTTCTACAAGCCAGTTCTACTTGGGAAATGCGGTAGCTATTGACAAAGATTTTTCAAATTCCACCACTATTCCTATGCCCCATTACGGAAGTTCATATGCGGTACAGGCAACACAGCTGATTTTCAAAGGAGGATTGGTGAGTAAGTCTATTGAAATGGCAGGTCTCCGGGAACAGCTTTCTGAATTGGATCTGGAGAAGAATAAACAGGATGTGAAATTTTTAGTGATTTCAAATTATCTGGATATATACAAAACGTTGAATCAGGAAGAAGTATTTCAAAACAACAAAAAGCTGGCTCAGGAACGTCTTAAAAATATCCAGAAGTTCTATCAGCAGGGCATGGTGACACGAAATGAGGTGATTCGTGGTGAATTGGCTATTAAAAACCTGGATCAGGGGATTTTAACCCTTTCAAACAATAAAAAAATCCTTAACTATAATTTAAATATCGCATTAGGTTTATCATCCGACACAGAGATTGTTCCTACTGAAAGTATTGAAAATAAAGAATCAGGAATAGGAATGGAATATTATATGAGCCTGGCTCACGATAGTAACCCTTTGATGAAATCAGCACAGAAAAACAGAGATATAGCAGATAAGAATATTGAAATTATAAAGACCGATAATATGCCTACTATAGCTGGATTTGGTGGCTATACTTTGCAGAGGCCAATTACCACAAGAAACCCTGTTTTGGATATGTATTCAGGAGGGTGGCAGACGGGGGTTTCCCTTAGCTACAATATAGATACACTGTATAAAACAAAAGAAAAGGTAAAATTAGGTGAGCTGCAAAAGAACCAGGCTAATGATGCCATAACACTGACAGAGCAGAACATCGATATGGGAGTGAATGCTGCCTATACAAAATACCAGGAGGCAATTCAGCAGGCGGATATTCTGAACGATTCAAAAAGACTGGCGGAAGAGAATTACAAGATTACGGAAGCCAAGTATCTGAACCAATTGGCCGTACAGGCAGAAATGATTGATGCCCAGAACCAGAAACTGCAGTCAGAACTTGATTATGCCAATGCGGAGATCAATGTTTTGTATCAGTATTATAACCTTTTGAAATCTACAGGAACTCTTTAATTTTTAAAACTGAAAACACCACAATGGAAAACAAGGAACAAACGACTCAAAATACACCTCAAACTCCTGCAAAACCAAGCGGGGAAGGTAAAAAGAAGCAAAATAAAAGAAATAAAATCAGAGCAATCATTTCCAACATCATCGTTTTTATGTTGATTGGTTTCGGGCTGTTCTGGTTAATCCGTGAATATTTCCATATCGGGAATAAAACCTATACAGAAGCCGCTCAGGTTGAGGAATTTATTAATCCAATCAATACAAGGGTTTCTGCCTATATCAAAGACATTAAATTTATCGAACACCAAAAGGTAAAAAAAGGAGATACCCTGGTGGTTCTTGACAATCGTGAAATCCTGACACAATTGGGACAGGCTGAAGCTGCTTATCAGAATGCAATAGCTCAGAAAACAGCTACGGGCTCTTCTGTAAATACAGTTTCCAACAACATCAACGTAATGGAATCCAATATTGCCGGTGCTAAAGCCCGACTTTGGAACGCCGAACAAAACTTAAACCGGTATAAAAATCTTTTGTCAGCTGAAGCGGTGACAAGACAACAATATGACCAGGTAAAAACAGAATATGATGCTCAGAAAGCAGCTTATGAAACGCTGGTTAATCAGAAGCAGTCAGCAAATCTATCTACAACGGAAGTGAAAAGCAGGCTGGGGATTAATGATGCAGAAATCAAAAGAACGAAATCTGCGTTGGACATGGCAAAAATTAACCTTTCATATACGGTAATCACGGCTCCTTATGATGGGGTAATGGGAAGAAGAACGATTTCCGAAGGCCAGCTGATTCAGCCGGGGCAGCAGGTGGCTACCATTGTTTTGAATGGTCAGAAGTGGGTTACTGCTAACTTCCTTGAAAGTCAGATGCCTACTATTAAAATTGGTGAAAAAATAACGATGTCGGCAGATGCCTTGGGTGGTAAGAAGTTTGAAGGAGTTGTCACAGCAGTGTCTGCGGCTACCGGATCAAGATATTCAAGTGTACCTACCGATAACTCTACCGGAAACTTCATTAAAGTGCAGCAAAGAATCCCTGTAAGAATAGAATTTACAGCTTCCAATAAAAAAGAAGATATGGATAAACTGAGTGCAGGAATGAATATGAATGTGAATATTAATGAAGACTAAAAGATATAAGATGTCAGATTTCAGACCTAATGTTATGATGGAAACTGAAGATGAATGTAAAAAGTCTGTTATCTGATATCTATGATCAAAAAAAACATGTACAATAAAGGATTATATAACGACTGGGTACCTAAACCCATACAGTTGCTGCTGATTGTATTACTGCTTGCAGTGGTAATGCCGCTTGGCGGGGTCTATACTGGGAATATCAGCCATTTGGTGAGCGGTACCGGAGCGTTAACAGAATATTTCATGTGGGCCAATTATGCCACTACCATTGGGATGGGAGCATGTATGCCGGTTGTTCTCAGAATGAAAATGAGATTCAAAGTACGAGATAAAATGGTATTGCTGCTTGTGCTTTTAGGGCTGTTGAGCTATGTGAATGCCACCACTTTAGAGCCAATGATTTTTGTATCTACCTCTCTTCTGATTGGATTTATGAAAATGATGGTCACTATAGAATTGTTCCTGCCACTCATGATGATGATTGGTAACCGGGGAATGTTTTATGGACTGTTCTATACATTTGTTTTGGTAATGAATCAGATAGCAGCCTATTATGCTGCCAAATTTTCCCTTCTGTATAACTGGCAGCAGTTTTACATCTTTATTTCAGTTTTATGTTTTGCGTTGGCACTTATTCACTGGATCTTTATGCATAATAAATATTTTGCGCTGAAAGTCCCTCTGCATTATATCGACTGGCTAAGTATACTGCTGTTTATATCCACTTTTATGTTTTCGGCATATGTGTATTCTTTCGGCAGACAACAGGATTGGCTGAATTCAAAACACATTATTAATGCTAGTATTGCAGCTTTTATAAGCTTTGCATTGCTTAGTATCCGTCAGTTAACCTTAAAGCGACCTTATCTTTCATTTAAAATATTTACAAAAAATAACGTGCAGCATGGTCTGTTTATGTTATTTTGGCTGGGAATGTTTTTAGGAACAGCCTCTCTTCAGACGACTTTTGCCGTGGGAGTTTTGGGATATGATCAGGTGACTAATGCCGTGCTTAGTTTACTTATGATTCCCGGAATTATATTAGCCGGAGCTATTGCTGTATTCTGGTTTAAAAAAGAAAAACCGCTGAAGATGTATATATTTTCAGGTTTTGCCGGGATGATAGGATATGCCATCATTATGTATTTTTCGATGGTATTGGAATTTAGTTATGATCATTGGTATCTGCCGATGTTCCTAAAAGGCTATGGAATGTGTTCACTGTTTATTTCAGTATGGTTTTATACTTTAGATAAGCTTGAAATGGATGAAATGCTTGCAGCAATAGGACTTGTGTTGGTATGGCGAACTTTTCTGGCAGTAGGTATTTTCTCAACCCTGTATTCCTGGTTTCAATACCGGTTTCAGATTACAGCAGTAGGAGATCTTGCCGTTTATATGGATGGTATGATGGTTACCCCTCAGAATGTTGCTGCCAATATGAAGGTTATCCAGCTGAATGCTATTATTATCGCCACCAAGAAGATATTCGGGTATATCATTATGGTGGGATTCGGAGTATTGTTGTATGTAATCACCCATCATTTTGGAGCAAAACGTTTCCAATACCTGAGATTTGTAAGGGTAATTGGAGGAAAATCCGTTATTGCAAGAAGAAGACTTCATGAACGAAAAAAATTATTAGAAGAAATAAAAGACGCAGCCGGACCTGCGGTATAAAAAATAACCTTGTTTTTCACGAGTAAAATCCCGGACCTCTTGCAGGCTGGGATTTTACGTTTTTCATGAACTTTATAAATGAGTCTCATACTCTTTGGTTTTTAAAATCATGAATAATTTTATCTTTAGTTATTTTTATTTAGAAGTAATAAAAATTATCTTTGTGGGATTATAAAACTTCGAGTAGAAAGAATGAAAAAGCAGTATGTATTCATAGGTCTGTTGGCTTCGGGATTACTATTTTCCCAGACAGCTAAGGATTCTATAGCCTCTAAAGGTATTGACGATGTAGTGATCGTAGCCTCCAGAAAACCTACGAAAATCTCTGAAATTCCCGGTACAGTCTGGGTAGTTCAGAAAGAAAAAATTCAGGAACAGGCTAAAAGCGGAGTTCCTATTAAAGAAATGCTTTCGATCTTAATTCCAAGTATGGATATCGGTCCACAGGGGAGAACCAATTATGGACAGAATATGAGGGGACGTTCTGCGCTGGTAATGATTGACGGTGTTTCATTGAACAGTATCCGTGCCATCAGCCGTCAGCTGGATGCCATTGACCCCTTTAATATTGAAAGAATAGAAGTGCTTTCCGGAGCGAGCTCTATTTATGGAGGTAATGCAACCGGCGGTATCATCAATATTATTACAAAAACACCTTCCAAAAAAGGAATCAGTGGAGAGACTGAACTGGGAGCACGCACAGGATTTATGGGTAAAGATGATCATGACTTCCGTGCTGCACAGTCTATTGCAGGAAAAGGAGAGAAGTTCTTCGGAAGATTGGGAATTGCTTACCAGCAAAATGGAGGAGTGTATGGTGCAGATCAGAATCAGCTTTTTACCGATATTACCCAAACTGACCTTCAGTACAACCAGTCTGTAGATATTCTGGCTACAGGAGGATATCAGTTTAACAATAAACATAAAATAACAGCTTCCCTTCAGTATTATAACTCCAAGTTTAATGGAGACCGAAGTCTTTTTTTAGGTGAAAATTTAAGTGCTTTCACTACAAAAAATGCTTCTTTGCTGGAAATGAGAGACGGGTTTTCTTCCGATAAAAATGTAGGAACAGAACGTTATATGGGAACGGTAGCCTATACCGGAAACGGAATTCTTGGCGGACAGGACTTATATGTACAGTTTGCTACCCGTGGTGAGAAATTAGGATTTTATCCTTTCCCCGGAAATGTGACGCTGCAGAGCGGAAAAATAGCCTACATGTCCTCTTCACAGCAGGATACTTATTATTCCGGGATAAAAGCTTTATTATCAAAATCATGGAGAGGGCTGAATATTACTTATGGAGCAGACATAGATTTTGAAAAGTTTGAAGGAAACCAGTCGGTTTATGATATGGCTAAAACAATGTCAAGCGGTGGATTGATCAATGAAACAAAATACAGGTTAGGAAGATATCCTACCAACCATTCTCAGAGTTACGCAGGATATGTACAGGCAAAGTATAATGTCCTTCCCAAGCTACAGATTAATGCAGGAATCCGTTATCAGAACATCACTGTGAAAATGGATGATTTTGTAGGATCTGAGCAGCAAACCCAGGTGGCAATGGGATATGGAGCATCAGCATCTGCCATTCCCGGAGGTGAAAGTTCTTATAATGTAACCCTTGCTAACGCAGGATTATTATATAAATTCAATGAACAGCACCAGGTTTGGGGAACATTTTCTCAGGGAGCAAGTTTGGCAGATCCAGCGAAGTTTTATGGAATCGGTACTTATAAACTGAATGGCACGAACTGGGATGTGGTATCAAGTATCAATGTGAAAGACCAGCCATTACAGGCGATCAAAACCAACCAGTTTGAAGTGGGATACCGTGTCAATAAAGGTGGTTTAAGAGCACAGATTGCAGGATTTTTAAGTAATTCTGATAAGAGTGTTGCAGTAGATAAAAAGACGTTTCAGATTTTGGTGAACGATTTGAAATTAAGAAATATGGGAATCGAAGCTGAGGTTTCCTATGCTTTAAGCAACGGCGTTTACTTTGGAGCCAGCGGACTTTTGATTAAATCTGAGGTAGACAATAAAGGAGAATGGCAAAAACAGGAGATCTATAATGCTTCACCATCAAAATTAGTAACTTATATCGGGTACAATATTAAAGACTGGTCGTTCAGATTCCAGTCGCTGCAGAATTTCAAACAGAAAGATGAGCTTAATAATGTAGTGGAGGGATATAATACCTCCGATTTAATGATTGGATACCGATTCAACTGGGGTAAATTCAATTTAGGAATCCAGAACCTGTTTAATACAGATTATCAGACGATTTGGAGCAAGCGTTCTCAGGTTTTATATTCTTCTTACGGACTTCCGGAACTGTTTAATTACAAAGGAAGAGGAAGAACATTCAATCTGTCTTATACATTTGATTTTTAAAAATAGATTAGGGTATACAGCCTTGATCTGAATGATATTTTCTTAGACATCCGGTTTCTGACGCTAGCTGGAAACCGGATATTAATTTTAAAAAAAATTCAGTTATGGCGAAAATTTCAACAGGGCAGATTGTTGCCGAAGTGACGAGAAAAGAATACATCACTGACCATTTTATCAGGGTTTATCTCTATTCACCTGAAGTTCATTTGTTCAAAAATACGGTAGTAGGAGATAACAATAAAATTGCAGTTCCTCCAGCTGGTTTAAACGAAATTCATTTTCCAATTTTGGATGAAAATCAGCAGTGGGTATATCCTGCTAAGGAAGTTGCCCCGGCTATCAGGACGTATACACACAGAGGAATTGATCTTGAGAAAAATGAGCTGATCATTGATTTTGTAGATCATGGAGACGGTGGACCCGCCTCGAAATGGGTGAGGGATGCGGAAGCAGGCTCAAAACTGGGAGTCATGATGCGTCTGGATGGAAAGGAGTTGTATCCTGAGGCTGATTGGTATTTGCTGGCGGGAGATGCTACGGCAATTCCTGTTTTAAGTGCTATTTTAGAAACCCTGCCTCCAACTGTAAAAGGAATCTGTATCATTGAAGTTCATGGAAAAGAAGATGAACAGATCTTAGTAACTAAAGCTGATATTGATTTTAAGTGGCTTCATAATGCACAGCCTCAAGCTGGTAGTAAGATGCCGGAAGCAGTAAAAAATATTGACATTCCCGAAACCCGGAAGTTTGGATATGTGGCCTGTGAGTTTTCAAGTGTTAAAGAAATCCGTACTTATCTGAGAAAAGATAAAAACTGGACTTCCCAGGAACTGTATGCCTATTCTTACTGGAAAGCAGGAGTTGCTGAAAATGAGTCCCAGGCGGACAGGCATCGGGAAAAGGATTCGATGGAATAGTTGATAGGTCATAGGTGGTGAAGAGAAGATTATACTTTTTACAGGAGAATTAGTATTGAAATTCAATATAAAATTCAATAGAAGCGGACTTTAGTCCGCTTACCATATCCATCAAACGTCATCCGGCTTTAGCCAAAACCTAAAGTATTAATTATTCTACTCATCTTTATCATCGAAAGACCGAAGCAAAACTTTGATTGACGATGTTGTAGATGTTGTATTACTGAGATTGGGACGGTAGATTTTCAATTTTCAACTTTTAATTCTCCATTTTTAACTTGTATCTTTGCACTATGAAAGATTTAATGGGCAGAGCGATCTGGGATTATTATCACGATGACAATCCTGAAGATCTGCAGACTGAAACATCAATTTCTGAACTGGATGAACTTCCTGTAAATTACTTATTCAGAGATTTTGAAGAAATGAATAATATTGAGCAGAAGGCAATGAAGCTATCCGAAGGAAAAGTTTTGGATATAGGAGCCGGAGCCGGTTCTCATGCTTTGTATCTTCAAAATAAAAAAGGCCTTGAGGTGATGGCTCTGGATATTTCACCAAAATCTGTTGAGGTTTGTAAACTGAGAGGGATCAAAAATGCTGTTTGTGAAAATATCCTTGATTTTTCAGGAGAAACTTTCGATACTATTTTATTACTGATGAATGGCACAGGGGTTTTTGAAAGTCTTTCTAAAATAGATCCTTATCTTCAAAAATTACATGCTTTATTAAATGATAACGGACAGATCCTGATCGACAGCACTGATATTCTCTATATGTTTGACCGGGATAAAGACGGTGGAGTGTATATTCCTGCCGGCGGATATTATGGGGAATTAGACTATGTAGTGCATTATAAAGGTGAATCTGAAGAACCAATCACATGGCTGTACCTGGATTTCGATACCCTGAAAAATGCAGCGGAGAATAATGGATTTAGAATAGAAAGGATTCTGAAGGATGAGGACTCTTATCTGGCAAAACTGACTAAGAAATAGCAATCATTGGTATACGAAGCTACTTCTCGATGATCATATATATTGTCATTCCATAAGATTGTATCTCATGGAATGATTTTTTTAATCCTGATAAAAACGGTTACCCCACAGCCAGATTCGGCTTGTTTAGCTTTGGCGCGATGAGTAAAGTGGGTAACGAAATAAGTTTCAAAAATATATTTTATCTGAATAAACGGATAAGCCCAAGTAATGGATAAATGGAAAACCAGTCCTGATAATAATAGAACATCAGAGCAGCGGTTCCAATGCATAAAATGACAGGGAAAACATAAGATTTGGCTCTGTAAGGCAGCTTTTTTGGAATGCTTGCGACCCAGATACCAACCAGGCTTAATGTTCCAGCGGCTATAACTGCCATTGCCGGATTGTATCGTGATGTGGTGTTGAAATCAAAATAAGATTGAAAAACGTGTTCCTGCAAAAAGAAAAAAAGAAAACCAAATATCAATGTAAGGAGGGCTGGAAAATATTTTTTTAATTTTATCAAATTCAGACAGAGTAAAATAGCTCCGGGAATGGTCCCCAGAACAACACTGCTTACAAAAACGGTTGTTCTCGAATACAGCTTGATAGCAGCAGGGTCTTCTGTGATATGGTCTTTCCAAAGCTCCTGCTCTTCCCTAAGCTTTGCTTCTTCTGCATTTTTTTTACTTTGAATCAACTCCTGAACTGCGGTTTTTTCCTCTTCCGTAAAAATCCGCCCTCGTTCTACTAATATCTCAAAAGCCATTGAGATAGCTTCCGGAACAAAACGGTTGTCTTCTTTTATGTATTTTTCGAGTTCGAAATCTGAGAGTTTCCTTAATACGCTTTTGCTAACCATATATTATTTCTAAAAAACGTTTCAATATTGAAGTACCTGCTTTATCCTGTATTGATTAATTGATCATCCGGATTGTATAGAATCAAAAAGAGGCTATCTTGAAAGAAAGCCCCTTTAAATATTGATTTATGGGTAATTATCCGATCTCAATACCGTTTTCGACATTGCTGTCATCCGGCGTTACGAAAGATAATTTTCCATCAGGTTTAGTCGTTAATAATAACATTCCCTGAGATTCAATTCCTCTGATTTTTCTTGGAGCAAGGTTCAGTAAGATCATTACCTGCTTCCCAATCAATTCCTCCGGAGTGAAGCTTTCGGCAATTCCTGAAACAACAGTTCTTACATCTACTCCTGTATCTACAGTAAGTTTCAATAGTTTATCTGCTTTTTCTACCTTTTCAGCTTCTAAAATGGTTGCTGTTCTAAGGTCTATTTTAGTAAAATCATCAAAAGAGATCTCTTCTTTCATAGGATTTGCGTTAGGGTTTGTTTTTTTATTGTTTTGTTTGGTATCTTCTAGTTTTTGAATCTGAGCTTCAATCACATCATCTTCAATTTTTGAGAAAAGAAGGGATGATTCGTTGATTTTGTGTCCGGTTTCAATTAAAACAGATTGGGTTTCAATATCATTCCATGTTTTCTTTTCCACATTGAACATATTCAATAGCTTTTCGGAACTGAAAGGCATGAAAGGTTCACACAACTGAGCTAAAGCTACAGCAATCTGTGCTCCCACAAATAAAGATTGTGCAGTCTTTTCAGGGCTGTCTTTAATCGTTTTCCAAGGTTCTTCTGTCTGAAGATACTGGTTTCCAAAACGGGCAAGATTCATTAATGCAGATAAAGCATTTCTAAATTCATAGTTTTCCAGGAATCCTGAAATTTCTTTTGCTGCTTTGTGTATCTCTTGCAATTCAGAGCTGTTTACATCCCCTTGCGGAATAACACCATTATAATATTTGTGAACAAGAACTGCAACTCTATTGATGAAGTTTCCGAAGATCCCTACCAATTCAGAATTATTCTTAGTCTGGAAATCTTTCCATGTAAAATTGTTATCCTTTGTTTCAGGAGCTGAAGAAAGAAGCGCATATCTTAATACGTCCTGCTGGCCAGGGAAATCTTCTACATATTCATGTGCCCATACCGCCCAGTTTCTTGAGGTTGAGATTTTATCATTCTCAAGGTTCAGGAATTCAAAAGCCGGAACATTGTCAGGCATGATATAATCTCCGTGAGCTTTCATCATAGCTGGGAAAATAATACAGTGGAATACAATATTATCCTTTCCGATAAAGTGTACCAGGTCACTACTTTCACTTTGCCAGTAATCCTTCCAGTCTTTTCCGTTTTTCGCGGCCCATTCTTTAGTGAAAGAGATATACCCGATCGGCGCATCAAACCATACATAAAGAACTTTTCCTTCTGCATTCGGAAGAGGAACAGGAACTCCCCAGTTCAGGTCACGGGTCATTGCACGTGGTTTCAGTCCGTCATT
Organism: Chryseobacterium sp. WG14; assembly: GCF_024586945.1. NCBI lineage: Bacteria > Pseudomonadati > Bacteroidota > Flavobacteriia > Flavobacteriales > Weeksellaceae > Chryseobacterium > Chryseobacterium sp. WG14. The sequence goes on along the minus strand of NZ_JALCZD010000002.1, from coordinate 27,218 downwards.
TAGCCATGACTTAACCTGTCCGTATACATTCGGTTTCCAGTCATCTTTGTGCCCTTCAATAATCCACTCATTTAAGAAGTCTTCATATTCATTTAAAGGAAGATACCAGTTTTTTGTTTCTTTAAGGATCGGAACATTTCCACTTAGCATAGATTTCGGATTGATCAGTTCTGAAGGAGAAAGGGTAGACCCACACTTCTCACACTGGTCACCATAAGCGTTCTCGTTGCCACAGTTGGGACAGGTTCCTACAATATAACGGTCAGCAAGGAATTCTCCCGCCTGCTCATCAAAATACTGTTCAGAAATTTCTTCAGTAAATTTTCCTTTTTCATAAAGAACCTTAAAGAAGTCCTGGCTGGTTTCATGATGGTTCTTGGAAGTTGTTCTTGAATATTCATCAAATGAGATTCCCAGATCTGAAAAGGATTTTTTGATGATCTCGTGATATTTATCTACGATATCCTGTGGGGTAACCCCTTCCTTCTTAGCTCTTATGGTAATAGGAATTCCGTGCTCATCTGAACCACAGATAAACGCTACATCTTTTCCTGATCTTCTCTGAAATCTTGCATAAACATCCGCAGGAATATAGACACCTGCCAAATGCCCTATATGAACCGGTCCGTTTGCATAAGGCAAAGCTGCCGTAATCATCTTTCTGTTTGACATTTATAGTAAAGTTTTGACTGCAAAGATAAGGATTATCTCTTGAATACCGCTCTTTGTGGAGTTATTATGCCTTACTCCTTTATTTTTTTCCATGTGGATATGAAATAAAGTTAAACAAACGTTTAACAATTTGCTAATTTAGCGTAAATACTATGCTATGCATAAGTCGTTGTAAAATATTGGAATTTAAAATTTTAACTAAAATAGGTTTCGTAATATACATAATTTTAACTAAAATTATATTAAATTTATAATAATTCTATTTTTTTTATAAATTGCGAGTCTGGCTTCAAGCCAAAATATGACTGAAAAAACGAAACTATAAAAAAATATGATTGTGAATAACTTTACAACAGTATTAAAAATCGCGCCTGCTTTTTTATTGGCCAGTACAATAATGCATGCGCAGACAACAGACTCTGTCACAAAGGAAAAGAAAATTGAGGAGGTAGTGTTGATTGGGTATGGAAAACAGAAGAAATCTGACCTTACAGGGTCTATAACTTCAGTTACTGCAAAGGACTTCAATGGAGGAGCTACCTCTGCAGGACAGCTGATCCAGGGAAAGACACCTGGCGTACAGATTACCAATAACAGTGGAGCTCCAGGCTCAGGAACAAAGATCAGAATCAGAGGTACCTCTTCTTTAAGTGGAGAAAACTCTCCATTGATCGTTATTGATGGTGTTCCTCAGGATTTTGTGGGAATGAATGGTGTTTCTGACCCGTTATCCCTCATAAATCCTAACGATATCGAAACATTTGATATCCTGAAAGACGCTTCAGCTACCGCTATTTATGGTAACAGAGCTTCCAATGGTGTTATCCTGATTACAACCAAAAAAGGAACTTCCGGAAAATTCAAACTGAATTTTTCTACTGTAACCTCAGTGTCTACCAAAATGGGAAATGTAGATGTACTGACGGCACAGGAATTTAGAGACTTTGTCAACACTTATGCTCCGGACAGCTACAAAACAAAACTGGGAAATGCAGATACCAACTGGCAGGATAAGATTTATCAGGCAGCATGGGGTACGGATAATAATGTCGCCCTTTCAGGAGGTATTAAAGGACTGCCTTATCGTTTATCATTAGGCTATAACGAGCAGAATGGTATTGTAAAATCAAATTCATTCCGAAGAACTTCAGTAGGTTTGAACTTAAATCCAAAATTCTTTGATAATCATTTATCAGTGAATGTAAATGCAAAAGGGACTTTTACGGATAACCAATTTGTAGACGGTGGAGTGATCAAGGCAGCTACGTATTTTGATCCTACACAGCCTGTTTATTCAGGAAATACCAAGTATGGAGGTTACTATGAGTGGTTGGATCCAGGAGCCGCAACCGGATTTAACGCAAATGCCAATTCAAACCCGCTGGGGATGATTGACGGGGTAAGAGATGTATCATCGGTAACAAGAGGATTGGGAAATATTCAGTTAGATTATAAATTTCATTTTCTTCCTGACCTGCATTTCAATGTAAATGCCGGATACGATTATACAAAAAGTAAAGGACATAAATTTAAAGATGCTAATTTAAGACAAGGCTATACCGATAAGGGCAGTTCGAATCTTTATTCTATGGAGAAGAATAACAAGCTCTTGGAAACCTATTTTAATTATGTTAAGAATATAAGTGCAATCAATACTGGTGTAGACATTACAGCAGGATATGCTTATCAGGACTTCCGTTTGAATATTCCAGGAGCGACTACCTATAAAGGAACCGGAATCAACGCACAGGACCTGAATTTTGAAACGCAAAACACACTGATCTCTTTTTATGGAAGAGCAATTTTTACAGTAGCTAACAAATACGTTATTTCAGGATCTGTACGTAGAGATGGTTCTTCCAGATTCTTTAACGGAACGAAAGATAATGTGTGGGGTGTCTTTCCGGGTGTTTCCTTAGCATGGAAGCTTAACGAAGAAAGTTTCATCAAAAATATTTCATCAATCAGTACATTGAAACTGAGAGCAGGATGGGGGAAAACAGGACAGCAGGAATTACCAGCTCTTAATGGGAATAAACCTAATAATTATCCTGCCTTTGCTTCTTACAATCCAAGTTATCCGGGAGCAGGTTATCAATTTGGGAATGAATATTATTTTATGTTCAGACCTACCAACTATAACCCAAATCTTACCTGGGAAACTACTACTACCAAGAATATAGGGATAGATTATGGTTTTGCTAGTAATAGAATTACGGGATCCATCGACCTTTTCAGAAAAGATACTAAAGACTTATTGGTGTATGCTGATGAACCTGCAGGGGGTCTGAGTAATGCCAGCTGGCAGAATGTAGGTGATATGAAAAATGAAGGGATCGAAGGAAGTATTACCATTGTTCCTATTAAAAATGAAAAAACAACGTGGGAAGTAAGTTTCAATGCTACCCATTACAAGCCGGTAATAACCAAGCTGAAAGACAGAGCTGATGAATCTTTTAATATGGAAGTTGGAGGTATTGAGGGGGGATCTGGAAATAGAATCCAGGCTCATGCAGTAGGGTATGCTCCAAACGCATTCTGGGTATATCAGCAGGTATATGATACGAACGGAAAACCTGTAGACGGAGCTTATGTAGACAGAAATGCAGACGGTGTAATCAATACGAAAGATATGTATTATTATAAATCAACTACTCCGGATGCTATTTTAGGCTTTTCTACAAAGGTTTCTCATAAAAACTGGGACTTTGCCCTTAGTGCAAGAGCCGTGCTAGGAAACTATGTGTATAACAATATGGCCTCCAACAGTTCCTTACAGTCTGCATCTACCAACGAATATCTTCAGAATGTATTTTCTACAGCACCGGAATATAAGTTTTCGGTACCTCAATATAAATCAGATATTTATGTAGAGAATGCATCATTTCTAAGACTTGACAATATCAACGTAGGTTATAATTTCGGAGAAATTTTTTCTAAAGGAAGTAATCTGAAAGTATACGCTATGGCGCAAAACGTTTTTGTGATCACAAAATATACAGGAGTAGATCCTGAAGTTTTTGGCGGAATCGATAACGGATACTATCAGATGCCTAGAATATATTCTTTAGGCTTTAATTTTCAATTTTAAATAATAATTACGATGAAACTTAATACAATCAAACTTAAAAATATAGTACTGCCTCTTTCTGTTGCTTTTCTACTGACCACAGCGTCATGCGTTAATGATTTGGAAAGAGAACCTATTACGGATGTTACAGCAAAGGTGATCTATAAAGATTTTTCTAACTATAAAAATATTCTGGCAAAACTATATGGAGGTCTCGCTATGGGAGGGCAGATAAGCGGTGACGGTGACCAGCCTGACAGTGATATCAACGGAATTAACGGAGGTTTTTCCCAGTATACGAGGCTGATGTACAACCTGAATGTTTTAACGACGGATGAAGCTGTAATCGGCTGGAATGACGGGAATCTTCACACGCTTCATAAAATGACCTGGGATTCTTCCAACGAATTTATTACAGCTATGTACTACAGAGTGTACACGGAAATTGCTTTCTGTAATGAATTCCTGCGAAATGTGACGGATGAAAAATTAGCGGAAAATAATATTACCGGTGACAATCTTGTACAAGCTAAGCTGATGAGAACTGAAGCACGCTTCTTGAGAGCACAATCCTATTATCATGCAATTGATATGTTTGGAAATGTTCCTTTTGTGGATGAAACCTACGTGCCGGGATCCTTAACTCCTCCACAAAGAATAGAAAGAAAGGCTTTGTTTACCTTTATTGAGTCTGAACTTTTAGCAGTAGCTGGCGAACTAAAAGACCCTAAAACGAATGAGTATGGAAGAGCAGATAAAGCAGCGGCATGGTCACTGCTTGCAAAACTATATTTGAATGCAGAAGTATATACGGGAACACAGAGAAATACAGACTGTATCACTTACTGTAACAAAGTAATTGCCGCAGGATATTCTCTAAAACCAAAATATGACGAGCTATTCCTTGCAGATAACAATATCAATAACCCTGAGCAGATTCTAAGTGTAAATTTTGACGGAATCAATACTCAAACCAACGGCGGAACTACTTATTTGGTTCATGCGGCAATAGGTGGAGATATGAAGGCTTCTGATTTTGGAGTCAGTGGCGGATGGGGTGGTTTAAGAACTACAAAGGCATTTGTAGGCTTATTTCCTGCCGATGGGGCTGATAAGAGAGGAAGATTCTTTACCTCAGGGCAGAATCTGGAAATTAATAACCTAGGTGTTTTTACGAATGGATATGCATTTATCAAGTATAAAAATATTAAAAGTAACGGAACTCCCGGCGCCCACGATAACTGGGTAGAAGCGGATATTCCTTTATACCGTTTGGGAGATATCTACCTCATGTATGCGGAAGCTGTTCTCAGAGGTGGTGCTGGTGGAAGTGTTGCCACTGCGGTCACTTACGTTAACCAATTGAGAGAGCGTGCGTATGGCAATACCAATGGAAATGTAACTTCTATCAATCTGAATTTCATTTTAGATGAAAGAGCAAGAGAATTGTCCTGGGAAACCACCAGAAGATCAGATCTTATCCGTTTCAACAGATATACCACAGGTGATTACCTATGGCCTTGGAAAGGAAATGTAAAAGAAGGAAAAGCCGTGGAAAGCTACAGAAACCTTTTCCCTATTCCGAACAGGGATATTATTGCGAATCCTAATCTTATCCAGAATCCTGGTTACTAACCTTTAAATACCGTTTAAAATGAAAAATTTATTCAAGATATTAGCTGCGGTTTTCATTGGGATATTCATGATCTCTTGTGAGAAGGATGAAGATAAAGCTGTACTGGAGATAACGAAAACTCCGACTTTATCAGCGGATGCTACCACATTGGTTATGATTAAAGCTAACGAAAATGATAAAGCTGTAAAATTTACTTGGACCAATCCGGAATTTAATCTTGCGGTCGTAAACAATAATGCGTTGGAGGTTGCCAAAGCCGGAACGGGTTTTAAAGATGCTAAAAGTACAGATCTTACAGCAAGTGATTTGACTACCACTTATACCGTAAAAGATTTTAATAAAATTATTATCGATGCGGGATTTCTGCCTGAAATTGAAGAAAACATTGAAATAAGAATGAAGGCTTCCGTAGGGAATGCGGTATTTTATTCCAATGTGATTTCAATGAAGGTAACTCCTTATTTGACTACATACCCTTCTTTTTATTTAGTAGGCGATGCCTCTGCTATAGGTTGGGAGGCAAGTAAGGCCCAGCTGTTGTATAAAAACGAGAATATCTCTACAATATATACTTATCTGGAAATCGGTAAAACATTCAGATTCCTGGGACAGAAGGACTGGAACCCATTAAATTACAGTTTAGATTTCGCAGGAATGAAACAGGAAAACAAATATTTTAAAACCTGGTCTTCCAATTTATCTGCTGCACCGGCGGAAAATATTAAGTTTAACGGAGCCAGCGGAATGTATAAAATTGTTATTGATGCAGAAGCTACAAAAAAAACAATCACAGTATCTGCATCCCCAATCACAGTCTGGAATCCTGCAAACCTATACATCGTAGGTACGTTTAACTCATGGAGTGCTGCAACAGCAATTGCTATGACCAACATGGGGGATGGTAAGTTTGAGCATACCCTTGCCCTTCCGGCAGGCTCTCAGTTTAAATTTCTGGGCCAGCAGAGCTTTGGAGATCTTGATTGGGGAAATCTTTTAGGAGATGGCAATACAGGATATCTTGCTCCAAAAGGAAGTAATGGAAATATTACGTTTAACGGAAACGGAGGAAACTATAAAATTTCTGTAGACCTGAAACTGGGAATCTACAAAATCGAACCATTATAATAAGTTAAATGAATTATATAGTAAAGTGTTGCTTTACCGCAGCACTTTATCTATTTTAAGATTATAAATAGTCATTATGAAGAAAATTACAGTTGGAGCAGTGTTGCTCTCCATGATGTTTGTAGGTGTGAAAGCCCAATCTTTAAAATCTCCGGATGGGAAGTTTGAAATGAATTTTCAGCTGAAAGATGGAGTACCTTACTATAACCTTACCTATAATGGGGGAGTAGTAGTTGAAGATTCTAAATTAGGATTAAGATTATTTAAAGACACAGCCATAAAATTTGCTTCCGAAATTGCTAAGCCGGAAGATGCAAAATTCGATTTAAACAACGGTTTTGCAAAGGTAGATGAAAAGAGAGATTCTAAAAATGAAACGTGGCAGCCGGTTCTTGGGGAAAAGAAAAACTACATCAACAATTACAATGAGTTGGCGGTTACTTTGAACCAGGCTTCTACAGATAGAAGTATTGTGGTAAAATTCAGATTGTTTAATGATGGTCTGGGGTTCAGATATGAATTTCCACAACAGAAAAACCTTAATTATTTCGTCATCAGAGAAGAAGATTCTGAAATCGATTTCCCTACAGATATGAAAGCCTGGTGGTTGGTAGCAGATTACGACTCTCAGGAATATCAGTATCAGGAAACAAAAGTTTCTGAGATTCCTGCTAAATGGGATCAGGCATTTGACGCCAATGCATCACAGTCATTAGTGAAAAATGCAGTTCAGTCACCATTAATGCTAAAAAGAGAAGGGAAAGAACCTTTATATATCAACGTTGCGGAAGCTGCAGTATTAGATTATCCGGCATCCCATCTGGAAGTTGATTCACAGCATTTCAGATTCAAAACACATCTGACAGCTGACAGACAGGGAGCAAAAGGATATATCCAGACTCCGTCAACAACACCTTGGAGAACAATTATTGTAGCTCCAAAAGCGGAACAGGTGATGGACTCTAAGATGATCTTTAACCTTAATGAGCCTACAAAGTATACCGATACTTCTTACATTCACCCTACAAAATACATGGGTGTTTGGTGGGAAATGATCATCGGGAAATCACAGTGGGCATATTCCACAGCGGAGAATGTTCATATTGATAAAACGGATTTCTCAAAACTGACTCCAAACGGAAAACACGCTGCTAACAATACAAAAGTTAAAGAATATATCGACTTTGCAGCTGAAAATGGTTTCCAGGGACTGTTGATCGAAGGATGGAATATCGGTTGGGAAGATTGGTTCGGGCATTCTAAAGATTTTGTTTTCGATTTCATTACTCCTTATCCGGATTTTGATATCAAAATGCTGAATGACTATGCTCATTCTAAGGGAATAAAGCTGATCATGCACCATGAAACATCCGGTTCGGCAGCAAACTACGAAAGATGGTCTGATAAAGCATTCCAGCTGATGAATAAATATGGGTATGATGCAGTAAAAACAGGATATGTAGGAGATATTATCCCGAGAGGGGAGCATCATTACTCTCAATGGACGATCAACCATTACTACAGAATCGCTGAGAAAGCCAATGAGTATAAGATAATGGTGAATTCTCATGAATCTGTACGTCCTACAGGTGAAAGCCGGACCTATCCAAACTATATTTCTGCAGAAGCAGCACGTGGTACGGAATATGAGGCTTTTGGAGGAAATAAGCCAGATCATCAGACCGTTCTTCCTTTTACAAGATGGATGGGGGGTTCAATGGATTATACCCCAGGAATTTTCCAAACCAAATTAGATTATTATTTCCCTGGAGATAAGCGTTTTGTAAAGACTACATTGGCTAAGCAGTTAGCATTATATGTAACGATGTATATGCCGCTTCAGATGGCAGCTGACCTTCCTGAGAACTATAAAAAGCATATGGATGCATTCCAGTTTATCAAGGATGTAGCTGCAGACTGGGATGATACTAAAATCTTATCTGCAGAGCCTGGAGATTACGTGATTACTGCCCGAAAAGCAAAAGGTACCGAAAACTGGTTTGTAGGAGGTATTACGGACGAAAATAAGCGTGAGTATACTGTAGATTTTTCATTCCTGGATAAAGGAAAGAAATATGAAGCAACAATCTATGAAGATGGAAAAGATGCTGATTATATCGACAATCCTCAAAGCTATAATATCTACAAAAAACAGATTACCAGCAAGTCTAAGATTAATTTTAAAATGGTAAGAAGCGGTGGTTTCGCAGTTTCTATCAAACCTGTAAAATAAATTTTTATAACAATTATAAAACTGCCCCGGCTCTCTGAGCCGGGGCAGTTATTTTTTTAAATAAAGTATTGATTTTCCATTGAATATTTTATTTATCTGAATATTGATATTCTGGTTCTGAAATTTCTATTTTATCGGGTAATGGCTTATTTTTTATCTTTTCGTTATATTCCTTTTGGTATTGTTTTACCGTCTTTCCGGAGCCGTCGTGCTTCCATCCCGGAGAGTAAAAAAGATATTTTATCCTGTCTTTAAAGGAAAGTCCTGGCTGGCGGATATCTTTTCCTATTCTTCTCCATTCATAAAAAAGCATCGTAGCCGGGTCTTTAGATTTTATTTTTGGATATACTCCGTATTTTACAGGGACTTCGGGATCTTCTTTTTCAAATGTTCCGAAGATTTTGTCCCAGATAATCAGTCCCATTCCCATATTACGGTCTAAATATTTAATATTACAGGCATGATGTACGCGGTGATGGGAAGGAGTTACTAAAATGTACTCTAAAAAGCCCATGCTTTTAATAGACTGGGTATGCACAAAGGTACCATAGATTTGTATAGCCGAGTAGGCTACCAAAATATGCCATGGATGAAACCCCATGAATGCTAACGGGGAGAAAAATAGATATCTGTACAAAGGTTGGAATACAGGGCTTCTGAAACCTGTACTGATATTGAAATAATCAGAATTGTGATGGGTAATGTGTACAGCCCAGAAAACCCGTGAGTGATGGTCTACATAATGATGGACATAATAAGCGAAATCCTGGGCAAGAAATACAGCAATCCAGTACCATATCCCTTCTTGCCAGTCAAAAATGCGGTGATGATAAAAAAACATCATAACAAACAGGGAAAAGCCCTTCATGATAATATCCAATCCATAGTTGAGCAGTGCAAAAAGAACATTAGTTGCTACATCCTTGGTTTCATAAATTTTCTCTTTATTAAAATGACTGTAGGCCATTTCCATAAAAATTATAGCAGCAAATACAGGAATGGTCCACGTGTAAACAACGTCTGGGCCCTCAGTATGGAACATTGTACTAAAATCAAACATTTTTTCTGTAAAACTAAAAATAAAACAGATTGTAAACCAGTTTTTTAGAAAAAATATTCTCCCGCATACCATATTTTTTATTTAAATCCATAATAAATGAATTAAAACGGGGAAGTGATGATGTTTTATGAATAAAAGATTGTTGTTTAATAAGAAAAATGAAATCAGTTAAAATATATTTCCAGTTTATATGCTGTTATCTATTTTTAAAACTTTATAAAAATAGGATAATAAAGCTGAGGATGATCATTATTTTGGAATATTTGCTTCAGGATCCAAAATATAGGCCTATATTATGTAAAGTAATGCTTTTTGAATTTAATAAATTGATTTTCAATGTGTAAATGGGTTTTTAAGGCTTTTTTTATTAAATAGGTATGATATTAATTCAAAATTCTTTCTGAAAGTAAAAAAAAAATTTTTACTTTCAAACCAACTGATTTCTGAACTCTTACTATTATTTTTTTCTAACAAAATGTCCTGTTTGAAGCTGTTTTCAGTTTTTTATTACAATAATGAAATAAGATTTATTTACTTATTTTATTGGTTTGTAAAGGTTATTTTTTATTAAAATATTGATTTTTTTTAAATTTTTAATGCTCGTTTCATAATTTTTGCTAATTTGGCTGTACTAATAACCCTCATAGAGAATGAAAACTCAGTACCGTTTAAATGTGTGCAGCTGCCTTGCATTGTGCTTAGGTATCTTCTATGGTAATGCACAACTTATTGATCAGAAAAATAAGATCTGGGAAAAAGCAAAACCCGAATCGTTGCGAGAAACCTCGAAATGCGATGATGGTTCATTGCTCAACTTCAACTGTAATATAAGGCAGCATTTTCCGAAGCCTATTACCTACAGTAAAAATGATGCCCAATCCTTAATCGTTGTGCATCATTCAGATGAAGACGAAAACATCTGGTATAATAAAGATATTATTGCAGCGCTTAGCAATACCTCTTTTAAAAGCAGTGGAAGTGATAAACTCATCGAACTGAAAAAGAAACCCAGTATTTTTTCTTATCTGGGATCTAAACAAATTTCCAGCAACCCTAAAGACCGTTTGAATATAGGCCTTGAAGATAAAAATCTTTATGAGGCTATTTTTGTTCCCAGGAAACTTTCAAAAAGTGATTTAGAAAGGGTTCATACCTATTTGTCTATTAAATACGGGATCTCGCTGGTAGGTGTAAAATATTTCAACAGTAAAGGGGATGTGATCTGGGATCCCGAAAAACATAAAGATTTTAAGAACAGACCTACCGGTATAGGTAGGGATGACGCCAATGAGCTTAACCAGAAGCAATCCAGCAACCAGGAGGATAAGACAATCAGTATTGGAAGGGAAAAAATTTCAAGAACTAATTTTGAAAATAATGCTCCGTTAGACAACTATACATTTGCGATATGGTCTGATGATAATAAAGATCTCAGTTTTGAAGAGAAAGAAAACTTAAGGATATTGAAGAGAAATTGGGAAATCAATTTTATCGGCAAGACGATTCCTAAAAAAGGATATGTGCTGCAGATCGCTAAAAAGCTGATGAACCCTGAAAATTTGCAGCTGAATTACTGGATGCTTATTAAAAATGAGGATGGCAGTTTAAAAAAAATACAAGGAAAAGCGAATGATGAAATGATAGAGTATTCAGGGGTGGAATTTCCTGAAGAAAAAACTTCAGCTGTTTTTACTTTTGCCACCAATATTACCGGAGAAAAGCAACCCGATAAAAACAATATTCACGATCCTGCCTATACAAAAGGACCGGGCGATGCTACTTCAGATTTCCAATACATGCTGTATCCGAATCCTGTGAAAATGAATAATAATTTTACAGTAAAATTCCCGCCGACAGAAGGACTGGAGATTGCCATTTATGATGGCGGAGGAAGAATTCTTTCTACCGAAAAAATAGATTCGAAAATTACGATATATCAAAAGAGCCTCAAGATACAAGGGGCCTACCTGGTCGTACTTACTCAAAACAAAAAACTGATTAAGGCTTTCAAAGTGGTCGTTGATTAATTAATACTATTTCCCTTAATATATGAAAACTAAATTACCCATTAGGTTGAGAAGAAAGCATCTTCTCATCTTAGTATTCTTTGCTTCAGTATTTACTTTTGCAAGTTTTACGAAAGAGGACAGACAGAAAGTGAGGGCTTTCAAACTTCAGCTTATGAAGAAATATGTCTATCATCAAAATGATAGCACTACAGCATCCTCCTTATCCGATCATATTAATCATTCCACTCCTCTGCTGAATAAAATATCAGCAGCTCCTTCTCCCACAGAAGGCTTGAGTGTTCAGAATAAAGGATTCCATGAAATAGTATCCGCACGTATTGAAAAATCGGCGAATGTATTTGAATCGATAGAAAAACAAGGTATTATCGGTGAATTCTCTGATGATGAATCAGATGATGCAACAGATAATTTCTTCACCATAAACCTTCCGGAAGTTAAAAACCAAAATGTTGCAGCATATCTGGAGTATGATCTGTTTGGGCTTGATTCTTACCAATCAGTCTCCAGATCCATCAACAAAAATGTTGCGTTCGGTGGGGATATTATTGTTCCGGGGAATAAATGGAGCGTACAAAAAGAAGAGGTCAGCCTAAATTCATTACATCAGGGAAAAAATACAATTCTCTTTACTTCTTCATTGAACGGAATAAAATATCGGGTAAAGAATGTAAAAATAGTACTTGAAAAAAATCTGAATCCACAAAACGGGATTTCTACACTTCTTTCCGAAGACCATTTATATGTAAAAGGTTCGGATAGCCATTGGGGATCCCAGGCTGTAAACATCAATGGCCAGATGGTCGAATCTTCCAGAGGAGAATTTGAAACACTTGTTAAACTTTCGGATGAAGATAAGAAAAGAGGATTTGTATCTGTTTCTTCTTCTGCCGGAACAAAACAATATCCGCTTTCTCAAAGTGTGCCTTCTTTTAAAATTGTAAATGAAGCCAGGTTTGTACCTTTCATTGTCACTGTATCAAAAGATTCGGAATACAATGAAAAGTATGAGAATGCTACGGTAAGCATTGAAAAGAATTCAGTAGCAGAATCCGGGCAGGTTGAAATACTGAAATTGAGAAAAAAGGATTACCCTTCTGTTGTCGGAGAGATTAAAAATCTATCTGTAAATGCTACTGCGTATCGTATAAATACCAAGTCAGGAAATTTTACCAAAAAAGTGAAACTGTCCTTTCCTTATGATGAGAAAAAGCTTGGAGTAAGATCCGCTAAAGAAATTAAAGCATTCCATTTTGATTATAATTCAAAAAAATGGATTGAAGACCCTACTTCTGTAGTGAATACGGATACCAAAATGGTAACAGTAGAAACAGACGGGGATGGAGATTATATCAATGGAATTATTTCCGTACCAGAATCTCCACAACTCAGCGCCTCTAATCCTACGGGAATAAGTGGATTGAAAGCAGGTGATGCAGCAGCTGCGAGGAATTTTATTTCTCCTCCAAGTGCGAATCAAAAGGGAGGATCAAATGTGTCGTACCCTATTGTAATTCCATCTGGAAGGAAAGGGATGCAGCCTAATATCAGTGTTTCTTATGATAGTAATAAATCTAATGGCTGGATGGGAGAAGGATGGGATGTTAATGGCATTTTATCGCTCAGTATAGATACTCGTTGGGGTGCACCAAGCTTTGATAGTCAGACAGAAACTGAATTATATTCTTTAAATGGTGAAACCCTAGTATATGACGGTAATTATTTGCCTCATAGGCATAATGATATCAGTGAAACCAGCAGTATATTCACTACTAGGAAGCAAAAACGGGATACTCTGTTAATCGATAATAAAAAGACTTTTTTCCTTAGAAGAAATCACGATTTTTCAAAAATTGAGAGATATGGAACGACTCCTAAAGATTACAGATGGGTAGTTACCAATACGAAGGGAGGTAAAGTCTACTATGGAGGTAATGAATCTGGAGTTATTGAAAATACGGTTATTAAAGATGGCAATGGTAATATTGTTCACTGGGGAGTATGGAGAGAGCAGGACGCTCTCAAAAATTACATTGAATATGAATATGAAAATATAAAATTACAGGGGCTTACTGCTGAAAATGAAAACTTAAACGGAGGACAATATTTCCATATCAGTAAAATCACTTATACGAAGATGGATGGTCAAAACCTCAAGTATTATACCGTTGAATTTGAAAAAGAAAGCAGGATTACCAGACAGGATATCAGTATCAATGCTAAAAGAGGAGTGAAGGAAGTAGAACCCTATAAACTATCTAAAATATATGTAAAATATGATGGCGAGCTGATAAGAACCTATACATTCACCTATAAGGAAGGTCAGTTTTTTAAAACATTATTGAGAAGTGTAGTACACAAGGATACATCTAATGATGTTGCTTACAATAGCTTACTAACCGAACAATTTGACTTTGAATATTTTGATGATATCAAAAGTACACCCAATAGCAGTCCTGTCAATTTTGGAGGTTCTGTAGATATTAATGCCGGAGGTGGGGGAGATGCATTTCCCATTTTACCTAATTTTTTGAAACCTTCTAAGATTTCAGCTAACAATACATTTGAATGGGGGGTGAACGGAAGAGTACCAGGGGTTGGTTTAGACTTTCTTCTGCCTGGTCCTACCAGAGCGTATGGCCATGTAATGGCATCTTTTAATTTGGGCCATTCAGAAGCAGAAGCTAAAAAAGCCCAGGAACTTATGGATTTTGATGGCGATGGAATTCCAGATCTGATTTATAGAAAGCCAAGTAGCGGACTATTTCTTCGTTCAGGAAACCTTTCGGGTGCGAATATCAGTTTCGGACAGGAAAGACCTATACGCTATCTGAACAGTAATTTTTCCCTTACTAAAACCAAAACCCAGAATATAGGTTATGATGCTGGTGTCAACGTTTTTGGTATTGGATTCAACTTCTCACAGATGTGGGCCACCAGTAAAAGTGAAACCTCATCTTTTATTTTGGATGCCAACTCTGACGGAGTGATGGATGTAGCCCAGGATGGGCGGGTCCTTTTCGGAAGAATCAATCCAACAGATGGATTTGTTGAAATGACTCAATATAGTGACAATACAGAAAATATGGTGATTGTTGCAGATACCATGATCCAGCATAATTCTCCACTGGAAGGAACCTGGCAGGATATCTCTAAGAATGATGTTGTTAAAGTCTGGGTAGCTTCAAGAGATGGATACATCAGGTTTGAAGATAATGTGCAGGTAGAAAATGTACCTAATGCTAAAGCACAGTATTCGGTGGAAATTAAAAACCCTGCTACTCCTGATAAAAATGGGAGAATTTATTTAAAAGAATTTACAGCAGGAATGCCGTCAGAATATATATCAATTACCGGCTATAATGCGTATTATTCTCAAATACAGGCTCTGCCACCTTCAAGTACTGATCATTTAGGAATTAATGATGCTTCAAAATTATATGTGAAATCGGGAGATAAAGTATTTATAAGGCTGCATAAAAATGACAATTACAGCTTTAAAGTGATGTCTAATCCTACGATAAGCTATGTGGGAATTCCTAAACCTATTTCTATAGGACTTTCTCAGGACGGGTTCAGGGCTAATAATGGTGCATACAGTTATAATTTCCTTTTAAATAATCATACCAAACCTATTTCTATAGATACGCCGGGAAACATTAGCATTACAGTTCCAAAAATTACGTTTCCAAATTCTCAGGATGATATTACCTTTAAAATTATTAAAACTACGGCAAGCTCCACTACGGGAGAGGTCATATATTCTAAGACCTATGCTAAAAGCAATATTCCATTTGATACCGTTCCATTATACCCGGGGGTAGCAAATGTAACAAGTTTGTCCTTTGGTACAAATGATGTTCCGGCTACGATTAATTTTGTTGTGGAATCAGATTCCCACACTACTTTTAGAGATGTTAACTGGAATAGAATTAATGTAGATTATTCTCCTACATCAGGAAATCCACAAAATTATACTGCTGTAGCAGGGTATCCTTCTGATGTTATTACAGAATTTAATCCTGTGATAGACATGCAGTATCTTAATATCCCAAGTGGTGTGAATACTTATAAAATTGGGATTAATAAAAATATTCCTTCTAACCCAGGTCTTCCTGCGGGTAGCTTTTACTATATTGTTAAAAGCAATGGAGCTATTGCCACTAAAAGAAGAATAATGTCTCCTATGAATAGCTCTGGAAGTATTGTTGAACTAGATATGGTCAATAATAATCAGATAATTTCTGGAAACACTCCTGCTGAATTTTATACAGGTGATATTTTTAGTGCACCAATAGGTGGAGTCACTTTAAATATTCAGGTATATTGTAAAACTAAAGCAGACTATGATTTTTATAAAGCTTACAGTGCTTTATTTCAAAATAATCCATTTAATATTTATTATGGAGCCAATACATTCATAGCTGCTGCTAACCATACCTCAATAAATTCCTCAGCATTAGAAAATATAGGTCAGTTTTATCATAACTGGAGCCAGTTCCTTTATAATGAATATGCTGATGTAGTTCCTACTGGGAATACTGATGGTTTTATGCTGAATCCGGCAACTCCTTCAGATAATTATGGACGTTTGATCAATCTTGCATCCATGCAGGAAGTGAATATACCGGTAAACCTTAATTTCCCGATGTGCAATAACCTTGCTACACAGGATGAAACAGCACAGTGTATTGCCCAGCAGATCAGCAATACAGGATTCTATCAAAACCCTGCTAATTTTGGGCCTAAACCGGTAACGGTATTAAACCCAACTGTATATAAGCAGGTAACAGGTCCAAGAGACAATGAAGTTACTACTTATACTGAAAAATGGATTGGGGTAGGTCCTGAACAATACGCAATGGCAGATTCATTTAAGGATAATGAAACAGCCAGTGGTTTCTTTAATCCACAGACTGCAAATCCTGACTTACCGGATAATTTGCTTCTTCAGGGTAATGTAGACACCAAAATGTTCTCTATTAATAAAAAATATTACAGTAAATCGAGAACGAATACATTAAGCGGAAGCTTATTTAATTTTGGAATTCAAAATGCAAGCTCTGTTTTAGTAGGAGATGGGAATATAGCACTACAGGACTTTATGGATATGAATGGTGATGGTTATCCAGATGTGGTGTATAAAGATGCTATGCAGATCACTAATTCTACCGGAGGACATGGAGGATTGCGTAATCCTTTTGTAAATGCTTATATATCGAACACAGACAGTTATTCCAAATCATTGTCTCCACAATATTCAGCGGCTAAATTTATCCAGACAGGGGCTTCATCCAGAAACGGAGAAGTAAGAAGTAATACCAATCAGTACTCATATAGCCCTAATGTAGCAATGAATAGTGGAATCGAAACCTCTGCATCATGGTCTGCACAGGCTTCCGTAAATTATGATTCTAAAGATTCGGGAGAATCTTATTGGATGGATGTGAATGGAGATGGATTAGCAGATAGAATCACAGGCGGAGGTTCAAGCAATATGAAGTATTACCTTAATTTAGGATATGGTTTGGATAGTGGCTACAGTTATAAAAACGCAGAAACCTTTGCATCGGGTCCTGTAGGATCACTTGGTTTCAGCCTGGGATTTGATTTTGGAGGGATGAGCGGACTGGTAGTAAGTGCGAGTGCGGGTGCATCTGCAGCATTAGGTTCATCTAAAACCACTTTTGAAGATATCAACGCTGATGGGTTGGCAGATATTTTAATTGTTGGAAGTTCTAATACGTATGTAAAGTACAACCTTGGAAACAGATTTTCTAATGCTGTTGAACTGTTTAGAAATGGTGGAGGATTAGACTATAATAACGAATCTAAAACCTATAGAGGGGGAGTTTCTGTAGGAGCAGGCTATTACTACACATTCCCGATTGTATGGTGGCCATTCCCACCAATTCCACTGATCTATCTGAAAATAGGAGGTCAGGTGACCGGAAATATGGGGCTTTCCATTGCTGAAGTAGATAAATCCTTTAAAGATATGAATGGTGATGGCTTCCCGGATCTGGTAGTTTCTAAAGACAACGGATTTGTAGTAAATTATTCAACAATTGGAAGAACCAATAAACTGAAAACTGTTACCAATTTCAAAGATAAAGCGCCATTTAGTGTTTTTGGTTTGGATTACGAGTTTGTGAAACCCACTTATAATGATTCTCATGGAAGATTGGTGATGAAAGAAGTCAGAGTGATGAATCCGGATATCTTCTCACCAACGTATCTATCACCAACAAATAATAAGGATATTGTAAAAACATTTAAATATGAAGGGGGAAAATATGACAGACGTGAACGTGAGTTTTTTGGATTTGAAAAAGTAACTACTTATGATATGTGGTATAGCAATAATATCTACAGGTCACAGATAGATTATTATGAAAATAAGAGTTATTTTCTAAATGGTAAATTGAAAAAAGTTGAGATGTATACAGGTGTAAATGACCTTAATGCTTCAACAGAGTATACTTACAATATTTATAAATTTAAGGATAATAACACACGACTGGATATGAACAGTTCCCTTGCTGAAACTTTTGATACAGGAGGTAAGGAAGGTCGAAAAATGGCCATTGCATTATTGGTGAATACCAGAAAGAAAAATATTGAAAATGGAGGATATACCCAAGTGGGAGAAGGATTAGATTATACGGATAAAGGTTTTGTTAAGCAAATGATGCATTTTAGCAATTCTGCTACTTATAATACCGTGATTGATTATCATAATTATCCGTCTCCTAACAATATTATAAGCATACCTAGATCAATAAAGGTCTATGAAGCATTATCCACATCCAATCCAATCCGTGAAAGATCAACAAAGATAGATCCTAACACAGGTCTAATACTTCAGGTTTCCGCTAAATTGAACAGTTCAGAAATAGCAAATACCGATATTACCTACGATTCTTTTGGAAATATAGTGAACATTATGTATCCAGAGAATGAAAACGGAGAACGGTATATTTTAGATTATCAATATGATACGGATACCCATAAGTATGTAGTGACTACAAAGGATGTTTTTGGGTTTACTTCATCATCAGATTATGATCCAAAATTTGATGTGGTAAGACAAACTACCGATGCTTCTGGGAATACTACCGAATATGAATATGATGCTAAAGGACGTATTGCCAAAATACTGGCTCCTAAAGAAAAAGAAGCAGGGGCACCCTATACCGTTAAATATTCTTATAATACATATGGAACACCCAATCCAAATTTGGGATATGTTAGTAATTATTATTGGTGTTTAACACAAAATTATAATCCACAGGACCCATCCAATCCGATAGAAACGATGACGTTTTCAGATGGTTGGGGGAAAGTGGTGCAGACTAAAAAAGATATACTGCTGAATGGAGAGGAGAAAATGTCAGTGTCAGGAAGAACTATTTATGACGTGGTGGGAAGGGCTATTTCACAGCATCATCCGATCTTTGAAAATAAGTATCCTCCTAATGATCCGAATCATACAAATGTGTGGCTTAATATGAGTGCGCCTTCACCTTTTTATTCCTCAATCCAAAGAGATACTAAAGATAGAGTTGCAGTTACGGTCGATGAATTATTCCATACAGCTAATACAATGTATTCTGTTGAAAATAATATGTTAAAGAGTACGTTAGTTCTATTTCAGAATAGTAATACTCAGCTTAAATCCGAAACATTTACAAGTTCAGAAGGAAAAACGATGCAGGTTAAAAGTTATCTGAATGGACAGGCATTGACTACGAAGTACAACTATAATACGATTGGAGAATTGAAGTCCACTGAAGATCCAACAGGTATTAAAACATTGTATACTTATGACAAGGGAGGGAGAAGAACCCAGGTGGAACATCCGGATCATGGTGTAAATAAATATGAATATGACCCTGCTGGAAATATGATCAGATTGTTTACTACTAATATGGAAAACACAAGTTCTGCTCAGCAGTATATTCATTATGTTTATGATATTAACAGACTTTCTGATGTGAAATTCCCGGATCTGCCAGGAGCTAATCCTTCTAATGTTCATTATGAATATGGGCCTCCAGGTTCAGGAAATAATGCTGGAAAAGTTATTTTCCAATCAGATAATTCCGGAACAACCAAGTTTGAATATGGAAATATGGGGGAAGTGGTAATGGAGCATAAAACGATTTCAGGATATGGAATTCCCAATATGGAATTCAGGACTTTATTTGAGTATGACAGCTGGAACAGAATCCAAAACCTTACGTATGCAGATGGAGAACTTGTACAGTATGAATACGATCTTGGAGGTAATCTTAAAAGAATACACAACAAGGAGGGGTATGAATATGTTAAAGAGATTGTTTATGACCAATATGAGCAGAGAGCCTCTATTGAGCTAGGTAATGGTACGAAATCGGAATTTACATACACTGCAGCTGACAGAAAACTGAATACCCACCGTCTTAAAGATTATTATGGAACGGATCTTCTGAGAAATGATTATAAATATGATTATGTAGGGAATATCACAGAGCTGAAAAATACTGCTGGAGTATATAATGAAATGGGAGGGAATTATATTTTCAATTATAAATATGATCATTTGAACAGGCTTACTTCTTCTGATGGAAGCTTTACCGGAGATCCACAGACTCATTTTGGTACAACCGCTTCAGATTTTGAAATGACTATGGCATACAATAATGCTGGTGGAATTGAACAGAAGTATCAGAAACATAATCAGGATGGTAATGTAAATGATTTGAATTCATATGATAACAGATATTATTATGTATCAGGTACCCATAAAGTAGAGCATATTGAAAATGCAAGTACCGGGCAGTATGAAAAATTTGAATACGATTATAATGGGAATGTAACAAGATATAATAAGTATGGAGAATCCGATCAGTTATTATGGGACGAGCAGGATCGTTTGAAGGCTGTTAACAGAGAAAGTCAAGGTGTTTTCCAGTATTATGTTTACGATGATAAAGGAGAAAGAATAATTAAATGTAACCTGGAACAAGGAGCGCAACTCTACCAGAATGGACAGGTTATAGATCCAGGAACAATCCAGGTCAATAGTTTTAAGATATATCCTAATGCTTATCATGTGGAGAATTCAAATAAAATGCTCACAAAACACTATTTTGCAGGATCAGAAAGAGTAGCAAGCCGAATTATGGACTTTGACTTTCCAACCATGAGACAGCAGGCTAACCCCGGGATTGCTTCAAAAGATAAAAATAATGGAGCTGATCTGAAGCGGTATCTTGAAAAAGCAGGAATAGATTTCAGTCAGGTAAAAATTGAATTAGCTAAGGGACCACAACTTCAGGCAGGTGTTTATTATCTGCATGGAGATCATTTGGGAACAGCTACTTTTGTGACGAACCAGGATATGAAACCTACTCAGTTTTTCTTAAATTTACCTTTTGGAGAAACTATGGCAGAGCAGATGACTGGAGCTTATAATAATCCTTATAAATTTAATGCTAAAGAACTAGATGAAGAAACTAGTTTGTATTATTATGGAGCAAGATATTATAATCCTAGGTTGAGTATTTGGTATGGAGTGGATCCTATGGCAGGAAGCTATGCTAGCTGGAATCCATATGCCTATACATTTGACAATCCAATAAATCTGATAGATCCCGATGGAAGAGAGCCTCGCCCTAGATACAGATATGAAAATATCAGTAAAAATAAAAACTATGGTACTGTTTTAGTCCTGCCTTTAAATTATAAATCAGATGCTGCTATGCTGTCCGAATATAAAGCAGCCAAGCAACAGGGCATGCCTATGATTTTTGTATCAGGAATAAATGGCCTTGCCCAGTCAATTAAAAAATTGAAAAGTCAAAATGTGGACTTCAGTGCCTTGTCTGTCTCTCAACATGGTAATCAGGGGTTTTTCCAAATAGGAAGTGAATCTGCATATCATGCAAAAATGCCAAACGGTGGTCCAGTGGAGGTTCAAACACCAAATGGTACAGAAACGAAAATACTGGAGAGTACAAGCTCTCAGTTTAAACATTTAGGTAACTTATTAAAAGGTAAATTGGTGTTTATTGGAGAATGTCTCGTTACAGCCCAGAATGATGCTGATGCGAAAAAAATGATGCAGTCATTTTCAGATATTACACAATCAATGGTGTTTACCTCTGATCATAGTGTACCTTCTGGTTATACCTATAAGGGGAATTCAAGTTATTTAAATTCTCCCGAGGCAAGTGAAGGTGGTGATGTAAATGATTATCATATTTTTTCACCCAATCAAAAATCAAAAGAAGTATATGATTTAAAAATTAGACAAAATGGATGGTTCAATTGGAATAAAAAAGATAGCACTAAGTAATATTCTCGCGCTCTTGGTATTATGTTCTTGCTCCCAAAAAGACAAGAACATAACTAAGGAGGTTAATTATAAGTACTTTAATGAGTTTTCTTTATCAGGTATTGAAAAAATAAATGATATTGATTCCTATAATGGAAATTTTTATCAGATATTTAAAGAGAAAGATTCAGTAAAGACAATCTCAATCAATAAAAAGAATACTACCTTTTATAAATTTGATTCTATTTTATATTTGAATAAAGGGAAATATTGGTATTGTGAACATCAATTACCACTAGCCAATTCTGAGAAAGCTTTTACAAGCTTCTCCAAAGTAGATGTTAAGTATATATTCAATGATAGTATAATGGTATGGTCACGAGATTATTTTAACAGAAATTATGCAGGAAAATATGCAGGACAAAGTGTTCAACTTTTTACTAAAAATGATACTATTAGTGAAATTTTTAAGAATGATCTTACCGGAAAACAAATAAATGGAGATCAGAGACTGGATATTCTAAAAAAAATAATCCTCAAAAAATAAATTCATACCTTCAATAGCATATCATAAAACAGCCAGCTCTCTGAGTTGGCTATTTTATTGATATAGGTTTTAGAGATCATTTAATTATGAAAATCAATTGGTCATTATAATCTGGTAGAATTGAATTGTAAAATTTTAGTCATTATTAAATACCCTCTATTTAAATTTTTAATGCTAAATTGTCCATTACTATGAAGACAATTTATGCAGCATTAGCCCTTTCCGTAGCTTCTGCCGCTTTTTCTCAAAAAACATTGGAAAAAGTAGAGCCGGCATTTTGGTGGAAGGGAATGAAAAACCCCGAACTACAGCTTTTAGTGTACGGGAAAGATATCGCGAATCATGAAATCACTCTTTCAGATGGTATACAGATTAAGGGTGTTCAGAAAGTTGAAAATCCAAACTATGTTTTTATTACTGTCAATACCGGTGAAATAAATGTTCCTAAGTTTTCCATCAATATCAAAAAAGGGAAGAAGAATCTAGCCTCTTATATGTACGAACTGAAACAGAGAGAACCTAATTCTGCAAACCGGGAATCTTTTACCTCAAAAGATGTTATGTACCTGATTATGCCGGATCGTTTTGCCAACGGTGACGAAAAGAATGATTCCAAACCGGAACTGACAGAGAAAGTAGACCGCAGTTTACCCAATGGCAGACATGGCGGAGATCTTCGGGGAATCATTAATAACCTGGACTATATTCAGAACCTTGGTGCCACAGCAGTCTGGTTAACTCCGGTGAATGAAGACAATGAAAAAGTCTATTCCTATCATGGATACGCCCAAACTGATCTCTATACAATAGACGCCCGATACGGAACCAACGAAGAATACAAAAGTTTATCCCACGAACTGAATAAAAGGAATATGAAGCTGGTGATGGATTATGTGACCAACCATTGGGGAACTTCACACTGGATGATCAAAGATCTTCCAACAAAAGACTGGATTCATTGGTTTAAGGACGGAGATGAAGGTTTCAAACGCTCCAATTATAAAACCACCACACAGTTTGATACCAATGCTTCAGATATTGATAAAAAATATGCGCTGGATGGCTGGTTTGATAAAACAATGCCAGATATCAATCAAAACAATCCTTTAGTTTTAAAATACCTGACGCAAAATGCGATCTGGTGGATAGAATATGCCGGATTAGGAGGATTTCGTGTAGATACTTATCCTTATAATGATAAAGAAGCAATGGCGAAATGGGCCAAAGCGATTACCGACGAATATCCCAAATTTAATATCGTAGGCGAAACCTGGCTGTATACACCAGGGCAAATTTCAGCCTGGCAGAAAAATTCCAAAACAGGAGAAGCGGCAGGTTATAATTCCAATTTACCGTCAGTAATGGATTTTATGCTGTTTGCAGATATGCCTAAAGCCTTTAAAGAGAAAGAAAGCTGGAATACAGGAATGATAAAAATTTACGATTCCTTTACCAGTGATTTCCTGTATCCGGATATTAATAATATGCTGGTATTTTTTGAAAATCATGATACCGAAAGATGGAACGAGATCTTCAATGCTGATCCTAAAGCCTATAAAATGGGTCTTGCCATGATTTCCACAGTTCGCGGAATCCCCCAGATTTATTACGGATCAGAAATAGGAATGCGTGGAGATAAAAACAAAGGAGGAGATGCAGATATCCGCAGAGATTTTCCCGGCGGATGGAAATCAGATAAACAGAATGCATTCAACCCATCTTCACAAACCGCTGAACAAAAAGAATTCTTTCAGTTCACCAGCAAATTACTGAACTGGAGAAAAGGTAAAGAGGTGATCCATAGCGGTAAAACTAAAAATTACGTTCCTCAGGATGGTATTTTTACTTATTTCAGATATAACGAAAAAGAAAGCGTAATGGTGATTGTGAATAATAATGAAAAAGATCAGACGTTAGACTTAAAACGTTTTGAAGAATCACTCAAAGGATTTTCAAAAGGAAAAGATGTTATTTCAGGAAAAGAATTTATGTTGCAAAATACGATCAATATTTCTGCAAAAACGCCATTGATCATTGAACTTGAAAAATAATTAATACATATGAAAAAACTAACGACAGCTTACATATTAATCCTCTTTGTACTGGGATTTTCTGTACTTTCTGCACAATCAAAAAATGGGTTTGAAAAAGAAAAGTCGGAAATCAGTACCATGCTTAATGCCTTTAATGTAGCAGCCGCAAAAGCAGATTACAACGCCTACTTTAATTTCTTTGCGGATGAATCTACCTTTATTGGAACAGATGCTACTGAAGTTTGGAATAAAAAAGAATTCATGGTTTGGGCAAAACCTCACTTTGACAAAAAGAGAACCTGGAACTTTACCTCTCTTAAAAGAAACATTTATTTCAGTAAAGATGGAAAGCTGGCCTGGTTTGATGAGTTATTGGATACTCAAATGAAAATATGCAGAGGTTCAGGAGTGGTAGAAAAAATTAATGGAAACTGGAAAGTAAAGCAATATGTTCTTTCTGTAACAGTTCCTAATGAGGTGGTAGATAAAGTGGTTGCCGAAAAAACAGCCCTTGAGGATGTGCTGATCCAACAACTGAAAACTAAATAATACCATCAAATAATGGCTAAAAAAATAAAACCGGAGCTGTCAATTAACCGGATTATCAACATGAGTATGGGGTTCCTGGGAATCCAGATGGCTTTCGGGCTGCAAAATGGAAATGCAAGCCGTATCCTTGCCAATTTGGGAGCCGATGTTCATGAGTTGTCATGGTTTTGGCTGGTAGCACCCATTACCGGACTGATTGTTCAACCCATTATAGGACATATGGGAGACAATACCTGGAGTCCCTTAGGAAGAAGGAAACCCTATTTCCTGATTGGAGCCGTTTTGTGTGCCATAGGATTGGTATTACTTCCTAATGCAGCTTCCGTAACTCAGATGTTTGCTGCCAATGCACTGCTGTTAGCTGTTATTTTTCTTGCCATGATGGATGCTTCTGTTAATATTGCCATGGAACCCTTCCGGGCGCTGGTGGGAGATATGCTTCCGAAACATCAGGGAACATTAGGGTTTTCCATACAGACGATTTTAATTGGTATTGGAGCGGTACTAGGCTCATACCTGCCGGATTGGTTAACCAAACTAGGCGTTTCTAACGTTGCTCCAGAAGGCTTTGTGGCAGATAATGTGATTTATTCTTTTTATGTGGGGGCAGCATTGCTTTTGGTAGCTATCCTATATACCATTATAAGTACCCGGGAATACTCTCCTAAGGAGTTTGCCGAATTCGAAGAAGATGATAAAGAAAAAGAACATTCCAGGTTTTCAGATATTTTTAAAGATTTCGCCACCATTCCAACCCAGATGAAAAAGCTGGGTATTGTTCAGTTTTTCTCCTGGTTTGCACTGTTTACCATGTGGGTATTTACTACAAGTGCGCTGGCTACTCATCACTTTGGTCTCTCCCCGGAGGATACCCATTCCAAAGAATTTAATAATGCAGGAGATTTAACCGGCAAACTATTCGGAATGTATAACCTCTGGGCAGTTCCATTTGCCTTCTTATTAACTCCTATCGCCAAATGGATTGGTAAAAAACAGACTCATGCATTGGCATTACTTTGTGGGGGGCTGGGACTGATTTCTATGTATTTTATTAAAGATGTAAACAATCTCTGGATCTCAATGATCGGCCTGGGATTTGCCTGGGCAAGTATCCTGGCAATGCCCTATGCAATGTTGATTGAGGTAATTCCACAAAAGAAAATGGGAGTTTATATGGGAATATTCAACTTCTTTATTGTAATCCCACAGATCATCAATGGCTTGTTTGGAGGACCTATCGTAAGCAATATCTTTGGAAATCAGGCAATGGATTATGTAGTAGTAGGAGGTATTTGTATGCTGATTGGAGCAGTGGTTACCATGATTTTTATTCAGTCAGACAACGAAACACCAAAAGAAATTGAAAAAGAAATTCAGCAGGTGCATTTTTAGTTAGGAGTTAGGTGGGGTGTTGTAGGAAGAACTGAAAGTACAAACAATAGAATTAATATCAATAGGAGTGGGCTTTAGCCCACTTTCTCTTTAAGGATTCATCATTTGGCTTTAGCCAAAACTTACTATTCAGAATCTATTAATCTCCCACAGATAGCACAGATGTTTGCGCTTATTCATATAATCTGCTCAATCTTTGGAAAAAAAGCATATTCGGGCTTGAAATTTTATCGCAGATAAAACCCTTGCCTCTTAAAAAATATCGAATGTAGAAAAATAGCGTCTTTGTGTAATCCAACATATCTATATTTTCACTTCCTCAGCATTTTTACGCCATAAACTTCCTTTCTTAACCTATATCAACTTTTAAAATTCAGCAGGTGCATTTTTAGTTAGGAGTTAGGTGGGGTGTTGTAGGAAGAACTGAAAGCATAGCGTCTATAGTACAAACAATAGAATTAATATCAATAGGAGTGGGCTTTAGCCCACTTTCTCTTTAAGGATTCATCATTTGGCTTTAGCCAAAACTTACTATTCAGAATCTATTAATCTC